>DIHE01000169.1 GCA_002420005.1 Holophagales bacterium UBA5704
CCCCAGAGCCGGATGGTGGCCCCCCAGAACCGGATCGTCACGCCCCAGAGCCGGATGGTGACCCCCCAGAGGCGGATGGCCACGCCCCAGAGTCGGATGGTGACGCCCCGGAGTCGGATGGTCACCCCCCAAATCTGGGGCGTCACCCCCCAGGCCTGGGGCGTCACCGCTGAAGCGAGCGTGGTCACCGAGTCGTCCGGCGCGGTGACCGTCCTTTCCGTTCAGGCCCGTCGCACGCGGCACACAGCGGCGGCCCGTGAACGGGGCTTGAAGCCGTCTTCAGACGGCGCTGATCAGGAGCCGCAAGCTCACCCCACCCACTGCAGCACCCGGAAGTGCAGCGCCGAGCGATTCAAGCCGTCCATCTCGCGCAGGAGGTCGACGAACGCCGGGGCCTCCACCAGGAAGCACCGGCTGCCCAGAAAGGCGGAGATCAGCACGCCGCGGGGGTCTTCGAGATCGATCCGCCGGCTCTGGAGGTAGCGGGCAAGCGGCGGGTAGGCGGCGTCGCGAAAGCTCTCCCACGGCCCGGCCTCGGGGACCACGACCTCATAGACCAGCGGTGGCCAGTCGGTCGCGGTGAGCTCCCCGAGCACGCGGTTGTAGGCCTCCGCGGGAATCTCGCGGTGGGCTTTGGCGATCAGGGCGTGGCGAAAGTCTTCCATGGGGGCGATCGGTCGTCCGCGGAGATAGTACCGCGGACGACCGGTTCGTCTCTATGGGAACGTCATCGTGTCCGCCAGGCCGTCGGGATTGATGATGGTCAGCTCCCCGGGACCGCTTGCCCAGGCCGGGGGAGTAGCAGGAAGCTGGAGTGAGAGCTCGAGAACCTTCACGAACGTCGAATCCATCCCCGGTTCCTCCGGTGCCTTGCCCATCGGTTTTCCTCCGACGATCATCGAGAGAGGGATGATTTCGGGCGTCGTGACGGCGCCGACGGTGATCGCACGGATGCGGTAGGTGGCCTCGGTGGACAGGCAACGGCCTGTGAGCGTCAGGACGATCTGGTTGGCGGCGGCGATGCTGGTTCTTTGGATTTGCTCGATCACGGGTCCGGCCTTGCGGACCATCTTGCCACCCAGGTAACCCGCGGAGCTGATCCCCATGAGCGAGAGAAAGCCTTGGGGGACCGTCGGCAGATCCGCGATGCTCCCGGGATCGTGGAGGAAGGTGAGAACCGAGAAGATCGAGGCACCCAGCACGGTCCACACAAGGAACTGGAACCGCTCTGGCACCACGACGCCCCCCGCGGAGATGAGATCGCTGATCGTAGGGAAGAGGCCCCCGGCCCCCTTGGGACCCTTGGCGCTCTGCGTCCACTGCGCGGCGACAGTGGTTGCGGCGCTGATCATCACGATCCCGGGCAACCCGTCGGGTACGTCTAGAAACACCAGCTTCCCCTGAACCAGCCATGTGCAGATCGACAAGTACAGATAGGCGCTGACGGCGACCAGAGTCCAAATGAAGAACTGAAGTTTTGAGAGACTGTAGGTCTCGGTTTCCGCATCGATGAACAGCCGGCTGATGCCGAATTTCTGCCCACCGATCTCCCGGAGATTGCTCCGCCCAACGGCGAAGATCACGCCGCCGATGATGAGGAGACTCACGACCAGAGCGATGCGCACAGGAAACTGCCGGCTGACGCGGGAAAGCCGAATGGCCGACGTACTCTCCGGCCTCGTCCCAACTTTGATTCCGACGTTGTCGAGGGAGTGGTCGCCGAGAAGGATGTTCGATAGCGAGATCAGGCCGGATTGAGGGATCTCCCCAAGGATCCCTTGGGAACACCCGGTCCCCTTCCAGCAAATCTCTTTGGCCTCGCCGCCGAGGGAGATCCGGTTATCGCAGGCGTCGCGTGCGAAGCCCTCGCCCTGAATGCGAAGGCTGTATTGCCGCGGCTTGCCCTCGGGATAGGCTGTGACGGGGAAGACCCCGGTGATTTTGGGATCGATGCCACCGTTGTTGGGGAGAATCTCAAGCCGGCCGGCTGCTGCGGCCACGATGACCGGTACAGGTGGGTCCCCAATCGTCACCGAGACCGCATGAGCTCCCAGCGGCAGGTAGGGAGAGCAGCCCGGCACGACAAGGTCGAAGAAAAGTGCGTCGGTGTTGAGGTCGACCGCCGAGCCGGCCGGGACGCCGCCCAGGAAAACATGAATGTCCTTGGGCTCCTTGGGCCAGCCGTCCTTCTTGTCGAAGGTGAACCGGACCCGCTCTCCCCGGACTGCCTGGATTTTGTCGAGCCCGGTCACCTCGGGTGGCACCGCTGGAGTCGGTGGCGGTTGCTCCTGTGCCGTCAGCCGGCCCGCGCCGAGCCCCAGAACCAGAAGACAGATCCATCCAACGGCCCAGCCACGTCGTTGCAGTTCTCGCAGGTTCATTGTGACCACCTCCTTGGGAGCAGAATGGCTCCTCTTCAAGAGGACGGATCGGGGACGAGTTTTCCCTGTTTGCGAGAGCCTTCAGCCAGGGTCATCAAGTTCCGGGCGCTGAAGGTGGACGTGGCACAGCCGGTTCAGAAGCAGCGCCTGGCCGATCAGGAGCAGCATGGCTCCCAGCAGGATGGGGATCTGCCAGAGGGAAGGCATCAGTCCGAGCGAAACGATCAGGGTCGTGGCCCCGGCCGGCGGGTGGACCGCATCCAGCAACACCATCAGCGCGCTGGTCCCGCCCAGGGACAGAGCCGCAGCGCCGACGCGGGGCCAGTCGACCCCTGCCACCAGAGCCGGCGGCGCGTCGAGCAGTCCGAAGGCGGCCAGGCTCAGCCAGCCGGTCAGAGCGCCGCTCAAGTGCCCAAGCAGCGTGCTGCGGGGCGAAGCCGCGCGCGATCCGGGGGCGTACAACAGCAGGAACGCGGTCGGGCCCAGAGACGGAAACAGGAAGCTCGACTCAAAGAAGTGGGCGACAGTGGCCACCACGCCGATGCTGAGCCCGCCTCCGGCCAAGTGGAACAGCGCCAGTCTCCAGCGCGTGAGGATCTCCGCCTTCATCCGCATCTGAAGTCTTCCATGGCGTGATCCGGCGGTCGGGGCCGGATCTTACCGCGAGTACCGCTTGATCAGCTCGCGCATCACTTCCTTGGTGCCCGCCTCCACCGCGTCGCCCCCGGCGTTGGACATCATCGCCACCGCCAGGTCGCGAGAGGGCTGCAGGGCGGCGTTGGTGACGAAGGTGCCGCCGCTGCCGCTGTGCACGTGGGTGGTGACGCCGTTCAGCTCGGCGATCCCCCAGCCCAAGGCGTAGCCGATGCCCTGTTCGGTCTTGCTCACCGGCTCGTGGAGAACCTGGAACGTCTCCGGCCGCAAGAGGCCTGGCCGGCCGCGCAAGCCCCGCAGATGGGCCTGGAGGTACCGGCCATAGTCGCGGATCGGCAGCGAAACGTCCCCGGCGGGGGCGATGGCGGGGCCGATCTGGTAGGTGGGGTCCTGCAGCTCCAGGCCGTTCGCCCCAGGCACGTGCCCCACCGGTTGATCGGCTCCGCCGGCCGTCGGCCAGCCGAAGAGGACGTGCATGCCGAGCGGGGTGAAGACCCGTTGCCGCATCAGCTCCTCCCAGGGCTTGCCGATCCGGGTCTCGATCAGATGACCGGCCACGGAGTAGCCGGCATTCGAATAGGTCCAGGTTCCTCCCTTGGGAAACGCGGGCTCCTGGGCGAGCAGCCAGGCCACAAAGGTGTGCCGTTGCTCGGTGGGGAAGCCGGTGAGCGGTGGGACCGGCGCGTACTCGGCGTCGTCGGTCATCGGCGGCAGACCGGCCGTATGGGAAAGGAGCTGGCGCAGCGTCACTTCGGCATAGCCGGGGTGGATACGCATCTCCGGGAAGACCTGGCCGAGCGTGGTGTCCCACGAGAGCGCGCCCTGCTCGACGAGGACGGCGGCCAGCGTCGCGGTCATCGACTTCGTGTTGGAGCCGATATGGAAGGAGTCGTTCAAGGTGACGGTGTCGCTCCCCCCGATCTGGCGCAAGCCGAGGGCCACCGCGTCCAGCGAGTCGGAGCGGACCACCACCGCGGCGAGGGCGGGCAGGTGGTGTTTGGCCAGCATCTCGCGGAGCACGGTTTCGATCTCGGCGGCGGTGGCGGAAGGAGCCGCCGCCTCGGCGGCAGGAACGGGAGCCGGCCGGCCGGTGCAGGAGGCGGTGGTGAGAAGGATGGCGAGGGTGAGGGGTACAACCCGGAGGGTTGGTGTTTTCATGGTGTCGGTTCTCCTGGCCCGGGCCTACGAAGGGGGAGGCGAGAAGGTTTCTCGGAGATTGGCGGGTTGTTTGAAGGCTTGGAGTGAGCCGTGGTCCGAAGAAGCAGGCCGGAGAGATAAGATGGCGGGACCATGAGCTCGTCCCCGAACCCTCTCGCCGTCGTCCTCCAACACCAACTCCTGCGCGAGCTGCGCACCCTGCGGCGCGAGCTCGAAGCCTATCCCGACGAGCGGCTTCTCTGGGCGCTGCCGCCCGGATGCCCGAATTCCGCCGGAACCCTCGTGCTCCATCTCGCCGGCAACCTGCGGCACTACATCGGCGCCCACCTCGGAGGGACCGACTACGTGCGCAACCGCCCCGAGGAGTTCGCCGCGCGCGACGTGCCGCGGGCGGCGCTTCTCGACCAGCTGGGCGAAGCCGAAGCGGCGATCGCCTCGGCGCTCCCGCGGGTGAGCGAGGAGCAGATGGCCGCCGAGTTTCCCGAGGCGATCCGGGACATCCACCTGCGGACGGACGACTTCCTGGTCCACCTCGCCGTGCACCTCGGCTACCACCTGGGGCAGATCGACTACCACCGCCGCCTTGTCACCGGCGACCGCAAGGGGGCCGACGCGCTGCACCCCGGGGAGATGGCGACGGCCCGCCGGGAGGGTTGAGGCAGCCGCCGGGGCGGGTGCCGCAGCCCGTCCGGTCGGCGGCCTTGCGGTATCCCTGCAAGTGGTAGGATAGCGATCACGGAAGAAGCTGTCCGCTGGAGGGGGTGCCGATGATCCGACCGATGCACCCGGTGGGCTGCCCATGAGCTCCGGCACGGATCGGTACGCCGAGCTCGAACTGGGCCTCCACCGGCTGGAAGCCGAGGGCTACCAGGCCGAGCTGCGCTTCACCGATCCGGCGAGCGAGGCGGAGGTGCCGGCGGAGAAAGGGAGGGCGGCCCTCCATCCCGGGGAGCTGCTGACGCTCCAGCTGGACCCGCGGGCCTATGGCGAAGCCCTGGCGGCCCAGGTCTTCGCCGACGAGCGGGTGCGCGGCCTGTATGGGCGGGCGAAGGCCGCGGTGGAGGCGGGCGGGCGGTTCCTGCGTTTGCGGGTTCTGGTGGGGCCGACGGCTCCCGATCTCCACGGCCTCCGCTGGGAGCTGCTCCGCGATCCGGAGACCGGTGCGCCGCTCGCCACCTCGGAGCGGGTTCTCTTCTCCCGTTTTCTGGTCAGCCAGGACTGGCGGCCGGTGAAGCTCCACCGCCAGGAGGATCTTGCGGCCCTGATCGCCGTCGCCGCCCCGTCCGGCCTCGATCGGTTCGATCTCGCGGAGGTCGATCGCGACGGGGAGATCGCCCGTGCGCAGAAAGGGCTCGGCGGCATCCGCTCCACGGTGCTCGGCCGGGAGGAGCCCCTGACCCTGGAGCGTCTCGTCGCCCGCCTGCGGGAGCGGGGCGCCGCCACCGACATCCTCTATCTGGTCTGTCATGGCTCGCTCGGCAAGGTCCCTTGGCTCTTCCTCCAGGACGACGAGGGGCGGGTCGCCCGCGTCGAAGGCGCGGCGCTGGCGGATCGCCTCCGCGAGCTGCCGGAGCCGCCGCGCCTCGTGGTCCTCGCCTCCTGCGAAAGCGCCGGCACCGCGGACGGGAGCACCCAGGCGGCCCTGGCGCCACGCCTGGCCGAAGCCGGTGTCACGGCGGTCCTCGCCATGCAGGGACAGATCAGCATGGAAACGGTGGAGAAGGCCGTCCCGGTCTTCTTTTCCGAGCTGGTGAAGGACGGCCGGATCGACCGCGCCCTCGCCGTGGCGCGCGGCACGGTGCGCGACCGATCCGATGCCTGGATGCCGGCCCTCTCCCTGCGTCTCAAGAGCGGACGCCTCTGGTACGAGCCGGGGTTTGCCGGGGAAGAGGACCCGTTCAAGAAATGGCGGTCCATCGCGGCGAGCGTCCGCCAGGGCCGCTCGGTGCCGATCCTCGGCCCCGACATCGGCGAGCACCTCTACGGCACCGCCCGCGAGCGCGCCGCCCGGCTCGCCGAGGCCCACGGTTTCCCCCTGGAGCCGCACGACCGCTCGGACCTCGCCAAGGTCGCCCAGTACCTGAGTGTCGTCGAAAGTCTCCAGTATGCGCGCGACGCCGTCGCCGATCAGCTCAAGGCCGAGATCCGGCGCCGCCGTCCGCTGCTCCCGGACTCCGGCGAGGACGATCCATACCGCATTCTCGCCGGCCTTCCGGTGTCGGTCTACGTCACCGCGAACGCCGACCCTGTGCTCGCCCGCTCCCTGGGCGCCGCCGGGCGTTCCCCCAAGCAGCTCCATCGCCGGTGGAGGAAGAGCCGCGACAGCCACCCCGCCGAGCCGCCTTACGAAGGAGTGCCGACCGTGGCCTGCCCGGTCGTCTATCACCCTTTCGGCGTCTTCGACAGCGGCGAGGAAGGGACCCTCGTCTTGACGGAGGACGATCACCTCGATTTTCTGATCTCCGCCGCCGAGAACAAGCTGATCCCTGCCGTGGTGCGCGGAACCCTGGTGCGCAGCTCGCTTCTCTTTCTCGGTTTCAGCCTCGACGACCTGGCCTTTCGCGTCCTGTTCCGGCTGATCCTTTCGCTGGACGGGAGCAGCCAGCTCGGCGACCTCGCTCACGTCGGCGTGCAGGTGGACCCCGAGGCGCACAGCTTGATCGACGTCGACCGCGCCCGCAACTATCTGGCCCAGTCCCTCGGCGCCGGCCGCGACGCCCCGCGGATCGACCTCTTCTGGGGCACCGCCGCCGACTTCCTGAAAGAGCTGCGCGATCAACTGGCCACCGGCGCCGATGCAGCGGCCCAGGTGGAGGAGGCCGAGGATGAATGGGTCACGATCGGGTGAAGAGATGGCGGGACCTAATCCGTTCGTCGGCCCGCGGCCGTTCGAGTTCGGCGAACGGCTTTTCGGGCGGGACCGCGAGATCTCCGAGCTCGGCTACCGCCTGAGCGCCGAACGTATCGTATTGCTCCATTCCCCGTCGGGAGCCGGCAAGAGCTCGCTCGTGCAGGCCGGGCTGGTGCCGGCCGTCGCCGACTCGTTCGACGTCTGGGGTCCCACCCGGGTCAACCTGGAGCCGGACCCCGAAGTCCCCGCGGGAACCAACCGCTACGCGCTCTCGGCGATCCGCGGTTTTGAGGAAGGCGTGCCGGAATCGTTGCGCCGCCCGGTGGCGGTGCTCGCCGGCCAGAGCCTCGCCGACTATCTCGCCCACCGTCCCCGCCGCCGCACCGCGCCGCCGAACGTGCTCCTGGTCTTCGATCAGTTCGAAGAAGTCCTCACGGTCGATCCGTTGGGCATCGAGGCCAAGAAGGAGTTTTTCGACCAGTTGGGCGACCTGCTGCGCAACCCGCGGGTGTGGGCGCTCTTCGTGTTGCGGGAGGACTACCTGGCACCTCTCGATCCCTATGCCCAACGGGTGCCGACCCATTTCAAGAACCGTTTCCGCATCGATCTCCTGGGCCTCGAAGCGGCTCGGGAGGCGATGGTGGCACCCGCACGGAGGGCGGGCCGGGAGTTTCCCGCAGCAGAACAGCTGGTCCATGACCTGGCGACGATGAAGGTGCAGCAGCCGGGCGGCTCCTTCCTGGAAGAGACGGGAAGGCACGTCGAGCCGGTACAGCTCCAGGTGGTCTGCCGGCGCCTGTGGGCCTCAATGCCGCCGGATGATCTTTCGATCGATGCCGAGGATCTCGATCGGTTCGGCGACGTCAATGAGGCCCTCGGCGGTTATTACGCGGACGAGGTTGCCAGGATTGCCACTGGAAGTGGCAAGCGCGAGAGGGCGATTCGCGACTGGTGTGGTGAAAAGCTGATCACCGCCGGGGGAATCCGCGAGCAGGTGCTGCGCGAGCCCGGGCTCAGTGGTGGCCTCGCGAACGAGCTGATCGACGGTCTGCTCAAGGCGCATCTGATCCGCGCCGAGCAGCGTGCTGGAGCCATCCGGTATGAGCTTGCGCACGACCGGTTGATCGAGCCGGTTCGGCGCAACAATGCTGCCTGGAGAGATCAGCACCTGGTTCCGATGCAGCGGCAGGCTGCGCTCTGGGAGTCCCAAGGGAAGCCGCCTGGGCTTCTGCTGGGGGGGGCGGAGCTCGTCGAGGCCGAGAGGTGGGCGGAGGCGACCATGGCGGAGCTCACCGAGATGGAGGGGAGGTTTCTCACCGAGTCTCGAAAGGTTCAGGACCTGGCCGAGAAGGAGAACCGACAGGTCAAAAGGACCCGTTGGTTGGCCTTGAGTGCCACGCTGACCACCCTCGTCGCGGTGGTGGCACTGATCTGGGCTTGGCGAGCCTACACCACAGTGGAACAGGAGGCACGGCTCTCCGCGTCGCGCGAGCTGGCTCTGAAATCTTCGCTGCTCCTGGACAAACAGCTCGATCTCGCTCTCCTTCTCACGCTGGAGGCTGGCCGAATCGCGCCCACGTTCGAAGCGCACCGGAGCCTGTTGGCGGCTCTGCAGTACAACGAACGCCTCTGGCGGTTTTTACCCGCGCCCTCCAGCGACAGCGGCCAGATGCGGCTCCGGGTGGCCTTCCGGCCAGGTGGCGCGATGCTCGCCTCCGCCGGTGAGCTCGCTTCGATCGAGCTGTGGAGCCCGGCGACGGGCCAACAGTTGCCCGGTTCCCCCCTGCGCCTGGCAGACGCTTTCGAGGTGCGCACGTTGGCCTTCAGCCCCGATGGCCGCTGGCTGGCCGCTGGAGGGAAAACGGCGACCAACGCCGGCCTTCTTGGCCTTTGGGACGTGAGCGTGAGTCCGCCACGGCGGTTTGTCACGCCGCAGCTCGCGACGGTCGTGCGGAGCCTGGTGTTTTGCGGGCGTGGTGCGGAGACCCGACTCGCCTGGAACACCAAGGATGAACTGAGCCTCTGGGCCCTTCGAGGCACCGATAAGCCCCGTGTTCTGAAAAAGGGGCCGCGCATCGCGGTGGTCGCGTTGGCCCCGGACTGCACGCGCCTGGCGGTGGGATACGAGTGGACCGACGCCATTGATCTCTGGGAATTGACCGGGTCTTCTCTGGCTGCGTCACCCCGGTCACTGAAAGGAATTCGCGAGTTGAAGGCCCTCACTTTCGATTCTGGCGGTCAACGGCTTGCGGGTGGCGGAAAAGGGAGCACCAAGGTCACTCTTTGGAACTTGGGTACCTCGAAAACCAGGTTACTGGACGTGGGTGGGCCGGTCCGAAGTCTCGCTTTCCAATCCACCGGCAAGTTCCTGGCCGCAGCCGGTGAGACGGGAATCTCCCTTCTGGACGTAGAGGCGGAAGAGCTTCTGGAGGTGCTCTCGGCCATGGCTCGCGAAGAGGATCTCGACATCGCTGAGTGGGCGACGAAGGAGCCGGAGCTTGTCGAAGGCTTTCTGGAGGAGGCTGCACGCTTCCTGGTGGAGCAGGAGATGCAGAAGCCAAAGCCTCTGGCCGGCCATGCCGGTACGGTGTATGGCATCGCGTTCGATCCGGAAGGTGACGTGCTGGCCTCTGCGGGAGAGGATGGCAGGCTGATCCTCTGGAAGCCGCAGAGAGACCAGCGGCTCGGCCGTCGGCTTGAGGGGCTCTCGCATCCGGTGGAGGCTGTTTCATTCAGCCAGGATGGCCGCCGGCTGATTTCCGTGGAGGGCTGGCAGCCCGGCACAGAGGCTCTTGCGATGGGAGTGGAAGGGGAGCTGGCCGAACCGGCGCCCGCCGTAGGAAGCGTCCGGCTCTGGGATCTCGCCTCGGGAGAAGGGTCCGTGCTACCCGGAGAACCCGGTCCGAGCAGAGCCTTGGCCTTCAGCCCGGACGGTCGAGCGATTGCCTCCGGGAGCCGCGGCACCGACGGCGGCATCCTCCATCTCTGGCGGTTCAATCGAGAGGGGAAGGCGGTGGAGGCCGCGCGCTGGAAAGCGGTGAAACCGGTCAATGCAATGGTCTTCAGCCCGGACGGTACGGCGCTCTATACCGCCGAGGGGGACGAGCTCGCGCGGTGGCTTCTCGATCAGACACCACCGCGCCGCGAACTTCTGGCCACCCGGTCGGCCAACATCTGGAGTCTGCTGGTGCACCGCGGCACCGGGCATCTCCTTGTTAGCGACGAGAGCGGAACCGTCTCCGAATACGATGGTTCGGCAGCCGGCAGCGAAGCCCTTCGGGAGCTTTCTTCAATCGGTGGGGGGATTCTGGCCAGCCTGGCGGAGAGCCCCGACGGGCACTTTCTGGCCGCCGCGAGTTGGACAGGAGGAGCCAGCTGCGTCAACGTGTGGCAAATGCCCTCCGGGGCCAACCTGGACTGCCTGAAAGGTCATGAGGATCCGGTCTCGGCGGTTGTTTTTGCCCGCGATGGCACGCTCGTCTCGGCGGACGACGGCGGGCTCTTGATCTTCTGGGACCCAAGAAGCCGAAAGGAGGTCGGACGCATGCAGCAGCGCAGCCCGATCAAGGGTTTGGCCCTGAGCCCCGATGGAAGCACCCTGGCTGCTGCCTCGAAGGACCGCACGATCCTGCTCATCGACCTCGACTGGGAGGCTGCGGCGCGCCATGTGGCGGGCCGCGCGTTGACAATGCAAGAGTGCGAAGCCTGGATTCACTTCGAGCCCGGGCGTGCGGCCTGTGCCCAGGAGAGGTAGGAATGCACCGACTCCGACTCAGCCACCCGATACTTCTTGCGGTGCTTCTCGGCGCCGGCTTGGTCAGCGGGTGCGCCAAGGAAGAAGCGGAAGTGGAGGAAGGCCTTGCGATCGCAGTGGGCGGCCAGCTCGAGCCCTGCAATCCATTGTCCGTTCGGTTGTGGGGCGAGCCGGCCCACTATGGCTACGCGGGAACGGCCGGACAGATCATCGACCTCCGCGTATCGAGCCAGACCAAGGGCCTCGATCCATACGTCCGGCTCTTCGATCCCTCCGAGCAGGAGGAGGCGTTCGATGACGACGGCGGGGGCAATGGCGATGCTCTGGTCCAGAAACATCAACTCGCGAGGAGCGGAGCCTACCGGGTGGCGATTGGAACCGATGAAGATCGGCCTGGTGAGGTCGTCGTTGTCCTTGAGCACGCAGGATGCGCGGGAGTAACGATGACGACGGCCCTGCCCATGGAAACCGATTTCCAAACTTCCGAAGAGCCCACAGAGGCGAAGGACTGAAGGCATGGCTGTTGCGGACGACCTCCTCACCTTCAACGGCGTCGACGGCGCCACCGGCGCCTACAGCCTGCCGCCGATGACGGCGGCCGAGCTGGCGGGTCTCCTGCGTGGCGAAGAGGCGCCCGAGAATCTGCGGGACTTGCGCTTCCGGCACGAGCGGCAGGGCCTGCGGCATCTGGGCGTCAAGGAGGGGGTCGATGCCCAGCGGCTCGATCAGGCCGGCTGGGGGGTGATCTTCGCCCAGGAGAGCGATCCGGCGATCCGGGAGGCGCTCCAGCCTCTGCTCGATCTGCGCCGGTCGCAGGCGGGTGACTTGTTCCGGATCTATGAAGCCGCCGCCGGCTGCCGGCCCGGGGAGAGCAAGGCGCAGTTCTTGGCGCGCCATGGCGTCGGGCCGGGGCCGGCCGATCCGGCCAAGGTGCCGTATTACCTCCTTCTGGTGGGGAGCCCGGAATCGATTCCCTTCCGGTTCCAGACCCAGCTCGACGTGCAATATGCCGTCGGGCGCCTCCATTTCGAACGGACGGAGGACTACGCCCGGTATGCCGCGAGCGTCGTGGCGGCGGAAGCGGGAACGATTCGCCAGACCCGGCGGATGGCCTTTCTGGGCGTCGAGAACGCGGGGGACGTCGCCACAGACCGGATGACGCGGCATCTGGTCGAGCCGCTGATCCGGAAGCTGAGCCAGGCGCGGCCGGACTGGCAGGTGACCGGTTTCCTGCGCGCGGAGGCCACCAAGGCCCGCCTCGCCGGCCTGCTGGGTGGCAACGACACGCCGGCCCTGTTGTTCACCGCCGGCCATGGTCTCGGGTTTCCTCCCGGCGATCCGCGGCAACGGGCGCACCAGGGGGCGCTCGTCTGCAGCGACTGGCCGGGGCCGGAGAGCTGGAAGGCGGCGATTCCCCAGGACTTCTATTTTGCCGGCGACGACCTGGCGGCCGGTGCGTCCCTGCAAGGGCTGGTCAGTTTCCACTTCGCCTGCTACGGCGCCGGCACACCGCATCTCGACGAGTTTGCAAAGCGGGCGTTCAAGGACCGCGCCGCCATCGCGCCGGCGCCGTTTCTCGGGGCACTGCCGCAGGCTCTGCTCGGCCACCCGCGCGGCGGCGCCCTGGCGGTGATCGGCCATGTGGAACGCGCCTGGGGCTACTCCTTTCTTTGGAAAGGAGCGGGTGCGCAGACCACGGCTTTTGAAAGCACCTTGACGCGCCTTCTGGACGGCCATCCCGTCGGCTCGGCTCTGGAGTATCTCAACGCGCGGTACGCCGAGCTTTCGACGATGCTCGCCGACCGGCTCGAGGACATGGATGCCGGCGCCCGGCCCGACCCCACGGAGCTGGCCGGTTTGTGGACCGCCAACAACGACGCCCGGGGGTATGTGATTCTGGGCGATCCCGCGGTGCGGCTGCCGGCCGCGGGCGTTGCAACTCGAGGGGATCTCTCGCGGGGGCCGGTCGAAGAGTCCATCTCCACCGAAGCGGAGGGTCTCGACCTCGGAGCGGTCCCGTTTTCCCTCGGCGTGCGGCCGGAACCCGCCGGGCGGACGGAGGACGCCGTGCAGATCAGCGCGTGGCATCCGCGTGCCTTGGCCGTGGAGGAGACGGCGAAGCTCCTGGTCTATGCCCATCTCTTCTCCGCCGTTGGCGCGGTGGCGTCCGACGCCGGACAGATCCTGGGGCAGGCGGTCGCCGGCTATCGCACGGCCGAAGCCTCTCCCGCGACGAGCCTCGCGCCGGGCACCGAGATCCTGATCGTGCCGCGGGGAGAGGGGCTGCTGTTCGATCCGCCGCAGGCGCGGCTCACCTGGTCCGGCGCCTGGCAGCGGGCCGACTTCACGATGAGCGCCACCGGTGCGCGGGCAGGGCACGTGATCGAAGGCTCGATCGCCTGCTATGTCGGGCCGCTGCTCATCGCCGACCTGCGCCTGCCGGTGGTGGTGCCGCGGCCGGGAGCTGTGCGCGGGCCCCAGGTGAACGAGCCGGCTCATCAGTCCGCCCGGCTGTACCAGGCCGTCTTCGCCTCGTACGCCCACGCCGACACACCGCTCGTGGAGGCGATGGAGAAGGCCTGCAAGGCGTTGGGGATGGATTACCTGCGGGACGTGATGACCTTGAAAACCGGGCAGCGATGGTCCGACGAGCTGCTGCGGATGATCGAGCAGGCCGACGTCTTCCAGCTCTTCTGGTCCACCCCCGCGAGCCAATCCCCCTACGTGGAGCAGGAGTGGCGCCACGCCCTGGGGCTCGCCGGGAGCAAGGGACCGGCGTTCATCCGGCCGATCTACTGGGAAAAGCCGCTGCCGCCGGTTCCTGCGCCGCTGCGCAGCCTCCATTTCGCCCCGGTCGACCTGCCCGGCCTCCCCGCCGCTCCGCAGGCCGCAGTGCCGGCCCTGCTCCACAGCGTTCCCGGCCCGGACGGCGAGGACCTCACGACCTTCACCGTTTCCACCTGGGCCGGTGCCGACCCGGGCGATCCCACCACAGGCGACCTCAAAGCCCGCACCCGGATCTCCCTGACCGGCGACGTCGAAACCCGCCAGTCCTCCGACCCCGCGGATGCCCACCATCTGGAGCGTCACGAGAGGCTGGTCGCCGCAGCGCTCAAGGCGCGGCTCGCGTACCTGGAGGTGCTGAGCCGGCAGAGAGGGTAGCCGGATGCCGGGTGACCAGGGCGCGTTTCGGCGCCTTGGGGAGCTTGAGCTTGACGTCGATCGCCTTCGGCAAGGTACCCGAGAGGATCGGCCGGGTCCCGACGTTGAACCTGTATGTCGCCCCTGCGTCAACTCGCTACCACCCCGCTTCTGGCTCGCCGGGTCGAACCCGCGCCGCCGCCGGCCGCCCGCCTTCCGGAGCCCGCGCCGCATCCCATCCTGCGCCTCCAGCAGACGCTGGGGAACCGGGCCGTGCAGCGCTTGCTGCAGGGGCCGGAAGGGGAGCAGGAGGCGGCACCGGGACCGGCCGGGGTATCTCCGGCGGTCGAGGCCGCAGCTCCGGAGACTCCTGCCGCACCGCCCCTCGGCCACGCGCCGGCACCGTCCGGCATGGCCGCCTGCCCGGATGCGCCGCCCCGCAAGCAGCTCACCGTGACCTGCCCGTCTTCGTCCACCGGGCCGCTGGTTCTGCCGGAGCCGAGCAGCGACCGGTTCGGCGGCGACCCCGATCGAGCGCGATTCGCCCGCGAGCTGGCGCAGTGCCGGGCGGCCCGGGTGGTGAAGGAGGAGATCGAGAAGCGGTATCGTGCCGATACCGAGGCGGCGAAGAAGCGGGCGACCGCGGAGGCCAAGGACGAGACGGCCGCGGCGATCCAGGCCGCGGCGGAAAGCCCGGATCTCGATCCCAAGGACAAGCGCGCGGTGAGCCGGGCCAAAGCCCGCGCGGCAGCCGCGGCCAAGACGGCGGCGGCCCAGAAGATCAAGGACGCCGTACAAGCCGTCACCCGGCAGGACCCCGCCGTCGTCGAGGCCGAGCTGGCGAATCTCTATGAGGAGGGCTATGCCGCCGACTTCGCAGTCACCCTCCAGGCGGCCCTGGCGCGCTACGGCGGCGCGTGGCGCAACACCGCCCAGGCCCGCCTGGACAAGGCGCGCGCCCGGATCACCAAGGCGAAACGGGCGAAACCGAAGGTGCGCCGAGGAGAGACTCCGCCGGCGCCCAAGCCGCCCGAGCAGATCACCGCGGAGATCGAAGCCGAGGTGGCTGCCGAGCGCTGTAAACAGGAAGAGTGGCTCCTGAATCGGCTGGAGGCCGTGGGCTTTGGATGGGCCGTCGGGCGCCGGGAGCAGCTCGACTTCCTCACCGTGCCGCAGGCGGCGGCCGGCCTGAAGGGCTTCAATCCCACCTATTGGGTGGCAGCTGCGGACCTGGTGGACATTCCCGCTCCCTTGCGCGACCAGGAGAAGAAAATGCCCGGCGTCGCGCCGGAGCTGGCGGACTTTCTGCGCCGGCTCGATGCCGACCCGGCCACGCCGACCTTCCGGGCGGGCAACTACGCGGGCCATGGCGGCGGTTCCTTCGACAGCCGGGGTTTCTCGGTGGATCTCTCGCTGACCACGGCGCTCGACCGGCGCGGATTCTGGGATCCTGCGACGTCCGTCACCTTCCTGCTCGCCGTGGACCGGACGGCCAAGGCGATGGGGGCCCGTTGGCGGGTGCTGTACGACGACTTCGTCGTGGCCCAGCAGGTGAACCGGGCCACCGGAGTGCGCAACGTGGTGTTCCAGGGCACAGTCAGCAACGGACGGCTGAACTGGCACGGGCCGGACCCGCTGATTCTGCACTTCCACCTCGACCTGGAGATCGACCAGGCGGTGCCGGTGGGAGCGGTCTGTGAGCCGGAGGTGGACGGGGGAGTCTGCGAGCCGGAGCCCTGAAGAGAGACCCTCCCGGCCCCTTTGGGTGTATCCTTCCAGCAGGGGTATCGAACGATGACCCTCTCGTCAACCCGACGCTCGCGGGTTCGAGCGACGGCCCACACTCCAACCCGCAGCGCCGCAGCCCTTCCACCCTGCGCCCTCCCGGGCGTAGCGGTTCTTTCCGTCCGCAATCCAAAGGAGGTATTCCATGCAGACCCTCCGCATTCTGTTGGCGGTTCTGGCGCTGGTGTTCCTGGCGGCCCCCATGGCGGCGGCTCCGGCACCGGCCGGTGCGATGGTGGACAATCTGAAGACGGCCTATGAAGGGGAATCAAACGCCCATGCCCGCTATGTCGCCTTCGCGATGCAGGCCGACCGCGAGGGCTATGGCGAGGTGGCGAGCCTGTTCCGCGCCGCGGCCCGGGCGGAGCAGATCCATGCGGAAAACCACGCCGCCGTTCTGCGCCGCCTCGGGGTCGTCCCGGTGGTTCGCGTCGAAGGACCGGTGGTGGGGACGACGCGGGACAACCTGATCGCGGCGATCGAAGGCGAAACCGCGGAGCGCGACCGGATGTATCCGGAGTTCATCACCAACGCCCGCAGCGCGGGCGACGCCAACGCCGTGCGTACCCTGACCTGGGCTTGGGAGGCGGAGAAGGACCACGCCTTCCTCTGTGCCATGGCGTTGATGAATCTGGACCAGCTCAAAGGAAGCCGGGCGGTGGAGTATTACGTCTGTCCCGGCTGTGGTCATACGATGACCAAGGAGCAGCTCGCCGCCTGTCCGACCTGCCGGACCCGCAAGGAGAAGGCCGAGCGCATCGTTTGAGCCGGGCTGCGGTGGTGGCCAGGCGGGCGGCGCACACGCACCGCGCGGGGCGCGGAACCACCGTGTCCCCGGGAGCCGAGGAACCGGGACATCCTGCCCCTTGGTGGGCTGCGCTGTATAATGGTGGCTGATCCAAACAGGGCCTCGACCGTCTCCCGTGGCGGGGGACGCGGGAAAGGCCCGGGAGAGCGATGACCATGGGCAAGAGGATCTTCCTCTTTCTGTTGACCAACCTGGCAGTGATGTTCGTGCTGTCGATCGTCCTCAGTTTGCTCGGCGTGGGGAGCTACGTCGGCTCGGACGGCCAGCTCCAGCTCGGAGCGCTGATGGTCTTCTGCCTCGTCTGGGGCATGGGGGGCGCCTTCATCTCCCTCCAGATGTCGCGCTGGCTCGCCAAGCGGGCGATGGGCGTTCAGCTCCTCGACGGGCGCTCCGGCAATGAGGCGCTGGACTGGCTGCACACCACGATCTCCCAGCAAGCCCAGCAGGCCAACCTGCCGGTGCCGGAGATCGGAGTCTACGAGTCCGACGAGGTGAACGCCTTCGCCACGGGACCGAGCAAGAAGCGGAGCCTCGTCGCCGTGTCGACCGGCCTTTTGCGCAGCATGGAGCGGCGCGAGGTGGCGGCGGTGACCGGCCATGAGGTCGGGCACATCGCCAACGGCGACATGGTGACCATGACCCTGATTCAGGGCGTCATCAACGCCTTCGTGATGTTCTTCGCCCGGATCATCGCCTTCGTGGTCAGCTCGTTCGTCCACGAGAAGGTCTCCTGGCTGGTGAGCTTCGTGGTCCGCATCATCCTGGAGATCCTGCTCGGCATCCTGGGCTCCCTGGTGACCGCCTGGTTCTCGCGCAAGCGCGAGTTCCGTGCCGATGCCGCGGGCGCTTCGCTCGCCGGCCGCGAGAACATGGTTGCAGCCCTGCGCCGGCTGGCTGCCAACGCCGAGCGCATCGACACCTCCCACGCCGCCCTCGCCACGATGAAGATCTCGGGCAAGAAGGGCTGGATGCAGGCCTTCTCGACCCATCCGCCGATCGAGGAGCGGATCGCCGCGCTGCAGACGGCGCAGCTGGTGTAAGTCCGGTCTCCGGCCCCCTCTCTCCCACACCCATCCCGGTGGGGGAGAGGGGAGCTGCTCCTCAGACCTCCTCCACCTCGTCCAGCTTTCCGATGTCGATACTGACCAGCCCGTCTTCCCGCGGCGGGTTGAACAGACTGGCGAAGCGCGTTCCCCAAAGGACCTCGTTGGCCTTGTAAGACGACCGGGTGTGCACCACCTGGGCGAAGGTCTCGTCGGTTCCTGTCAGCAAGATCAAGAACTCTGCATCCTGGGCGAGCAGCTCCTTCTCGGTCACTCCCCACAGCGGGCTTGCCTCGTCGATGGGGTGGACGATGGTCCAGGAGAGCGGGAAGAACACCACCTGGTCGCGTTCGAGAGAGAGCGGCAGGAACTCGCGGCGGCCGTCGGGGCCCAGGCGGCCGAGCATGACGCGGGCGGCCACGTCGATGAGCTGGTTGCTGCGCGCGTTGGTGATGCGGAACTCGAACGCGGTGATCGCGCGGTAGGGGGCGATCACGGCGTTGCGGCTGAACAGGATCTTCGCCGTCGGGCGGGCGAAGCGGGCGAACAGGATGCCGGTGGCGAGGGCGAACCCCAGCAGGCCGAAGAGCGACTCGATCGTCACCAGGAGGTTGGCGGCGAGGCTCCTGGGCGAGATGACGCCATAGCCGATGGTGGCGAAGGTCTGGACGCTGAAGAAGAAGGCCTCGACGAAGCGGCCTCCGGCCGTCGTCGCCTGGAGACCGGCCAGGGCCTCCGGCCCGCAGGCGAGGAAGAAGAGGGCGAAGAGGCCGTTCGACGCCAGATAGAAGGCGACGATCAAGAGAAGGAAGCGCGGCCAGGAGGTGGTGAGGAGGGCGTGGTACAGGCTGAGCGAGCCGAGCGGGGAGAGCCCCTCGCGGACGACGTTGAAGCTGCCGTCCCGGTTGAGCAGCCGGCGGCGGCTTTCGCGCGCCACGACGGCGCCGAAACCGAGGTCGCGGTTGGGATCTTCGGGGTGGACCGGAGGTGTCGCCATGGCTTGTCCGGCAAACTATGCCACAGGTGCCCCCAGCCGCCCACAGATCGGGTACCATGGAGCCACGACAGCAGCACGCGATCCAAAAGGAGGGGAGGACGATGCAACCGATGCAAACGACGCAAACCCGCGGCAAGGAAAAGACGGTCGCCGGGATTCTGGGGATTCTTCTCGGTGGGTTCGGCATCCATCACTTCTACCTGGGCTCAACGACTTCCGGGGTGATCATCCTGGTCGCGACCTTCGTGACCTGTGGCATCGCCAGCCTGGTCGGCTTGGTCGAGGGGATTCTCCTGCTCGTGATGAGCGACGATGAGTTCAATCAGCGCTATAACGCACGGGCGCCGGAGGCGATGGAGTTCGTCTTCACGAAGCCGAAGACGATGGGTGGTGGCGGGATGTCCACGCCTCCGCCTCCGCCGTACCAGTCGTAGTCGCTCTCCCGAATCGCAGGAGCGCCGGCACGGCGCTCCTGCGATTCGGTCCCACCTGGACTCTTCTCCTTGAGCCTGATCACTTCCGAAGCCCTGATCCTCGACGTCTTGGACCTCCACGACCGCGACCGGATCGTGACCTTCCTCACCCGTGAGCACGGGAAGAAGAAGGGGGTCGCCAAGGGGGCGCGCACCAAGCACAGCCGGTTCGCCGGGCAGCTCCAGCCGCTCGCCAAGGTGGAGATCACCTGGTTCGAGCAGGAGGGTCGGGACCTCGGCCGTCTGTCGTCCGTCGAGATGGTGCGCCCGGCCCACCGCCTGCAAGCCGACCTGGAGGGGCTGCTCCTGGGGAGCTATCTCGCCGACCACCTGCTGGAGATGGCGCAGGACAACGAGCCCTCGGATCTCTTCTTTCGCCTGCTCGATGCGACGCTGGAGGCACTGCTGGCGGACGTGGACCGCGATCTCGCCGCCCGCTACTTCGAGGTCTGGATGCTGCGCCTCGCCGGCGTCTTTCCGCCGCCCCACGAGTGCCCCGCCTGCGGCCGGCCGCTCACCGGCCCGGTGGTGCTGCCCCCGGCCGGGGAGACGCTTCTCTGCGCCGACTGCGGAGGGGAGGCGCCCGGGGGGCTTGCGGTGCGCCCTGAGACCCTGGAGCTGTTGCGGCGGATCGGCCGGCTCAGCCTGCCGAAGGCCGCCGAGGTGCCCACCGCGCCTGCGGCGCTGCGCCAGCTCGAAGAGGTGGCCGCCCGCATCCGTCGCAACTTCCTGCAGCGCGAGCTGCGCAGCTACGGCGTGATCCAGGCGACGCGAGCCGGCCTCTGAGCGCCGGGGTCAGGCCTTCTTGAGGCGATCGGGAAAATACTGCCGCAGCTTGGCGACCTTCGGGGCCGAGGTGTAGACGATGTAGGGCTGGCGGGGATTGCGCGCCGCGTAGTCCTGATGGTACGTCTCGGCCGGGTAGAAGGCTTCGAGCGGCGCCACCTCGGTGACGATCGGGGCATCGTAGACCCGGGCCTCGTTGAGCTGCCGCACGTAGGCCGTGGCCACGCGCTGCTGCTCGTCGTCGCCGGCGAAGATGACGGAGCGGTACTGCCGGCCCTGGTCGGCGCCTTGGCGGTTGAGCTGGGTCGGATCATGGGCGACCGACAGGAACACCTTGAGGAGCTGGCCGAAGCTCGTCCGTGCGGGATCGAAGCGCACTTCGATCACCTCGGCGTGGCCGGTCGTCCCCGAGCAGACCGACTCGTAGTCGGCGGTGTCGGCGGTCCCGCCTGCGTAGCCGGAGGCGACGGAGAGAACGCCGTCAATCTCGCGAAACACGGCCTCGACGCACCAGAAACAGCCACCGCCGAGCACGGCGGTCTGCTCTCCCTCGGAGCTCGTCACATCGAAGGCGGGATCGGGAAACGCAGGTGGGGCGACGCGGGGGATGTCACAAGTCAGGCTCATCGGTCTCTCCTTCCTCAGACGGGCAGTGTAGCGCGCCGCCGGCCACCGCGGGGCCTCTGTCCCCACCTTGGCAGGCTGGATTCCCCGTCTTCCAGGCCTTACACTGGCGCACATGCCGACGTTCGATCTCGCCAGTCTCGCCGCCGGTGTCGTGGCCTACGGAGTGGCCGTGGCCTTGGCCGTCGTCCTCGTCTTCGTGACGTTCCGCCTGCATGCGGCGGTCCTCACCAACCGGCGCGACGAGGAGCGCCTGCTTCTCGCCGGGCACCGCTCGCTGGCGATCTCGCTGGGGGCCTCGCTGCTCGGCCAGGCGATCCTCCTGCGCCATGCGGTCTATCCGACCATGGCGGTGGTGCGCGATCTCTTCCTCGGGCGTCCGTCGTGGGCGGAGCTGGGGCGGGTGGTGGGGCAGTGTGCGCTGTTCTGGGTGGTGGTCGCCGTGGCGTCGATCGCTTCGGTGCTTCTCGCGGCCTGGCTGTTCACCCGCATGACCGGCCATCTGCCCGAGCAGGAGGAGATCCTCAAGGACAACGTGGCGGTGGCGATCTTCTATGCCTTCGTCCTCCTCGCCATCACGGCGGTGCTCAACGAGGGGATCGAAGATCTGTCCCGTTCGCTCATTCCCTACGGACCCACGGGCACCATCGAGCTGCCCTGACCGGCGATGAAGAAAGGCGGCTGCGCTCTCCTCGGCTGCGTCACCGGCATCGGCCTCGTGGCGCTCGCGGTCCTCGCCGTCATGCGCCTGGCGGACCTCGCCGGGCCGGAGGCCGCCGAGACCGGCCCGGCGCCCGCGGGCCCGCCGGAGCGCCTGCGAGAGGTGCAAGAGGACCCGGAGCGCTACCGGCTGACCTACCGGTTCCGCGATGCCGACGAGGAATGGCGCGAGGTCTCGTGCACCCTGCGCCGCGCCGACGTCGAGCGGGAGCGCAAGAGCTTCGGTTTTTACCGCCGGCAGATGGCGCAGGAGGTGAACCGCGCCACCCTCGGCCGCTTGCAGCAGGAAGCGTCGGAGCGGGGCGTCGCCCCCTACTTCCAGATCGAGGTCCTGGACGACGGATCGTACCGCTGGAAGTGGGAGTACCCGGCCGGCACGTCCGCGGCGGAGATCCGCCGGATCGAGGCCTTCCATGCCTGGCTCGAAGGCGACACCTCCGCCGTTCTCGAGCCGCTGCAGGCGCGCTACTACAAGGAGCGGGGGCTGCGCCTGGAGAAGAATACGATCTCCGTCGACTACGTCCCCGTGACCTTGAAGGCGACGGCCCCCCTCACCGATTGCTTCAAGGCGTTGCGCCGGCTCGACGGCTCCCGCGCGCCGATCGGCCTGTTCCTCACCTTCTTCCAGGACCTGCGCTATGAGCTGCCGGCGGACATGGACCCCGACGGACGCGAAACCCTGGGCTTCCGGGTGCCGACGGCGGTGATGGTCCAAGGGGCCGGCGACTGCGACTCGAAGTCCGCCGCCTTCTGCGCCCTCTGGCGCCAGCTCCCGGCACGGTCGCTCCTGGTGCTGGTGCCCGGGCATGCGCTGGTGGCGGTGGAGGGGAGGCCCGGGCCGGACCAGAAGTCGATCCGCCTGGGCAACCGGACCTACATCCTTTGCGAAGTGGCCGGGCCGGGCCGCCTGCCACCGGGGGAGACGGACATCAAAGGCAGCTTCGAATACGTTCTGATCGAGCCGGCCGGTTGAAACCCCTCCCCCGGCTGCCACGTAGAAAGGAGAGAGCCGCAAAGGAGGGCTCGTGACGATGGGAACCTTCCTCGCTTGGTTGCTCCTCTTCATCCTCTGCTGGCCGCTGGCGCTGCTGGCATTGATTCTCTACCCGTTCTTCTGGCTTCTTTCCCTCCCCTTCCGGCTGGTGGGGATCACCTTCGACGCCTTGTTCGAGCTGCTGAAAGCCCTGCTGTTCCTTCCGGCTCGGTTGCTCTCGCCGCGCCGGGCGGAGGGTTGAGCCTCTCCGGCTGCGTTCCGTCAGGATTTTCCCGCAACTCCGGTTGATTCTCCACCGGAAAGCGTCGCGTGTCCCGTTTGTTGCGTCCCGGCGCACCTGATCTCCAGGGTGGAGACCCCTGCACAGCCGGCTGGGCAAGCGGATTCGCTGGTGAGCAGATCCACCCTTGCGTTGCGGGTCGGTCTGTGAGTAGACTGCGCCGCGATTTTCCGCTGTTCCTTCCGTGATGTCCGGTTCCGTTCCGAGATGCACAATTCGAGCATTCGGGAGACGGTACCGTTTCTGCGAGGAGATAATTCCGATGAAGAAGTCCGGGGTGTTCAAGCTGTTTGGAGGTGCCGTTCTTACGGCGACCTCCCTCCTGCTGCTCCTGCCTCCCGTCTCGGTCGCCGGCGAGCCCGGCGAAAAGGAGACTGCGGCGCGGGATAAAGAGATGAAAGAGGCGTACCTCAAGGCCGTTCCCCATCCGGGAGGGATGGCGCAGGAGAGCGACCTGATCAAGATGCACTCTCTGCGGAACTGGTACCTGATGACCTATCCGACGGGGAAGATGCCCTCCTCCCCGTGGGACAAGGCGCTGTTGCACAACCGGATCCACGTCCAGGACGCGCCGGTCTGGGAAGGGCCGGGTCTCCGGCGGCCCGGGCAGGACGGCAAGGCGGTCATCGCGCCGGGCACCAACTCGTGGGTCCTCTATGGACCCAAGCCTCTCGACTCGGTGGGAACGACGAACAACGCCTACCAGTACGGCATCGTGTCCGGCCGGGTGAATACCGGCGGCTTGGCGGTCGACCCGGTGAACCCGGCGGTCGCCTATGCCGGGTTCGCGGCAGGCGGTTTCTGGAAGACCACCAACCTGGGCTCTGCGACGGTCACCTGGACGCCGCTTTGGGACGACAAGGACTTCGTGGTCCAGTCGGCCGGAGCGATCGAGATCGATCCGACGAACAACAACACTCTCTATGTCGGCACCGGTGACTGGGCGGCGAACGACCAGTTCAGCGCCGGCATCATGAAGACGACGGACGCCGGCTCCACCTGGACCCACCTGGCCTCCGACGTCTTCACCCCGTACTCGCCGACCGTTCCGGCCGGCGGCAACCGCTGGGGCAGCCAGAACATCCGGGCGATCGAGGTCGATCCGAAGAATGCCAACCGCATCCTGGTCGGCACCCGCTTCGATCTCTACATCTCGCATGACGCCGGTGCCTCCTGGCAGATCTGCGGCTTCGGCAACAACTACACGAATCCGTCGGTGAGCAACCCGACGCAGAACGCGGTCAACCGCATCAGCAGCATCTACCTGGACTCGCGCGGCGCGAGCACCGTGGTCTACGTCGCCGTCGGCTTCCAGTCCTACACCGGCAACGGCAACAACGGTGTCTATCGCTTCACCATGCCGACCAGCGGCTGCCCGGTCTGGCCGAGCGGCTTCACCACCCTGTTCGGCGGTTTCCCGACCGGGACCGGCAACGGGACGAACGGCAACACGGCGGGTGGCAGCACGACCGGCCGCATCGAGCTCGCGGGCGGGATCGGCGGTGACGGCCAGCTCACGCTCTATGCCCAGGTGGGCACGGCGAACACCACCTCGGCCGGGACCGTGAACGGCACCTACGTCCTGCGTCCGGACGGCGGCGCGACCACCTGGACCAAGCTGACCGGCAGCACGTCCTTGCCGACCTGTGCCGGAAGCACCGGGGGCAGCAGCGGCCAGGACTGGTATGACCTGTTCATCGCGGTCAATCCGTCGAATGACAAGGATCTCTACATCGGTCACGTGGACGCCTATCGCGCGACGGTCAATTCGACCTACGCCTCGATGACGCAGAGCAACCTGACCAACGTCTACACGACCTCTTGTGCCTCCTACGGCAAGGTCCACCCCGACCAGCATGCGTTCACCTTCGTGCCCGGCACGAGCGGCACCACCTTCCTGCTCGGCAACGACGGCGGCGTCTATTACAACAACGCGAGCGGCGCCACCGCGAGCTGGAAGCAGCTCAACGACACGATCAACACCAACCAGTTCTATTCCGGCCAGATCGGCCGCAACTTCGCGGTGGGGCCGCAGTGGTGGGCCGGCGGCATGCAGGACAACGGCAACGCCTCGTGGGACAGCTCCAAGACGAATCTCCAGGCCACCGGACGCTCGGTCGGCGGCGACGGCTTCTTCATGGCCTTCGACCCGCTCGTCGGCACCGAGACGGCCGGCTGGTGGTTCAGCGAATACACCTACGGCTCCATGTACTGCTCCAAAAACAGCGGCGCCGATGGCCCGTTCTCCTCGGGTTGCGGCCCGAATGCCTACGCCGGCACGCCGGACTGGAGCATGCCGTTCCTGATGGACACGCTGCACTGCACCAACAGCGTCTGCCGCAACATGATCCTCGGCGAGGACTATGTGTGGAACGCGGGCGCGTTCGGGACCCAGAAGCCGACCTGGCGGCGGATCTCCGGCTCGCTGATCCGCTCCGGCTCGACGACCGACTCGATCATCGCCCTCAATCTGGCGCCGAGCGAGCCGAAGGCGGCGGCGGCCGGCACGGCGGAAGGCAAGCTGTGGTGGTCGGCGAACACCTACACCGGCACCAACTGCACCCAGGCGGCGGCGAACACCTCGACCTTCGCCTGCACGCCCAACACCAGCGCGACCTGGCGCGACGTCGACTCGACCAACGCCGTGCTGCCGAATCGCGCCATCCTGGGCGTCGCCTTCGATCCGACCGATCACACCCGCTTCTATTCCGCGGTGGGCGGCTTCGACGACAACACCCCGACGACCCCGGGCCACATCTTCGAGCACAAGTGGAACGGCTCGACCTGGACGAACGTCAACAAGACCGGCAACCTGCCGGACGTGCCGGCCGCCGGCATCGCGGTCAACCCGCTCAACCGCAAGCAGGTCTTCCTCGGGACCTACTTCGGCTTCTACTACACCGATGACATCGACGCGGCCTCCCCGGTGTGGGTGCGCTACCAGTGGGGCCTGCCCAACACGGTCATCCAGTACCTGACCGTCGACCGCGGCGCCACCGGGACTCCGCTCCAGGGCACCACCCTCATGGCCTTCACCTACGGCCGCGGCGTCTACGCCATCAAGCTGCCGACCGGTGGAGCCAGCTTCCCGGCCCACTGAGGACCGGTCTTCGTCTCATGACATCCAAGGCCCCGGGGCGACCCGGGGCCTTCTTGTTTCCGGATACAATGACCGCGCCATGCGCTTCTTCAATACCGCCGGTCCTTGCCATCCCGCCAAGCACTACATGCTTCCGCCGGAGCGCCGGCTTCCCGGTGTCCGCGACCTCATCGACCAGGAGCAGTACTACGTCATCCATGCGCCCCGGCAGACCGGCAAGACGACGAGCGTCCGGGCGCTCGCCCGGTCGTTGACCGCCGAAGGGCGGTACGCCGCCCTGGTGGCGTCGTGTGAAGTGGGGCAGGCGGTGAGGACGAGTCTGGAAGAGGGGGTTGCGGCGGTGGTTGATTCGATTCGCCTGGCTGCCCGCGTGGATTTGCCTGAGGAGCTTCGCCCACCGGAGCAAGATCCGTCCGTCTCGGCTGCGACGCGGCTGCAGGAACATCTGACCGACTGGAGTCAGATCTCTCCCCGGCCCATCGTGCTCTTCCTGGACGAGATCGACGCACTCTTTGATGACCTCCTCCTTTCGGTCCTGCGGCAGTTACGGGCAGGCTTTTCCAGCCGGCCCGGGGCGTTCCCGCAGTCGGTCGCGCTGATCGGCTTGCGAGACGTTCGGGACTACCGCATTCGGCTCCGGCCGGACACGGAGAGCCTCGGCACTTCGTCGCCCTTCAACATCAAGGTCGAGTCCTTGACGCTGCGGAACTTCACCGCCGCCGAGGTGGCAGAGTTGTACGGTCAACACACCGCCGAGACCGGGCAACTCTTCACCGAGGACGCCAAGGCGTTGGCGTACCAGCTGACGAGGGGCCAGCCTTGGCTGGTCAACGCTCTCGCGCGGCAGGCGGTGCAGGTGGTGGAAACCGACCGGAGCCTGCCGATCGAGGCAGCGCACGTCGAACGGGCGAAGGAGATTCTCATCGAGCGGCGGGACACGCATCTGGACTCGTTGATCGATCGCCTCCGGGAACCGCGCGTGCGGCGGATTCTCGAGCCGATCCTCTCCGGGGAGCTGCTCTCGCCGGAGGTGCTGGACGACGACATCCAGTTCGTCGAGGACCTGGGCTTGATCGCCCGATCGGCGGGGCTCGAGATCGCCAACCCGATCTACCGCGAGATCATCCCGCGCGCCTTGACGTCGGTGATGCAGCGGTCGCTTCCCGTGGGGCGCGCTTCGTTCGCAGCGGCGGATGGAACCTTGAGCACGGGAGTGCTTCTCGAAGACTTCAGGGCTTTCTGGCGCCAGCACGCCGAGTCGTTCCTGGACCGGCAGCCGTACTCGGAAGCGGCGGCTCAGCTCGTTTTCATGGCCTTTCTGCAAAGGGTGGTCAACGGTGGGGGCTTCATCGACCGGGAGTACGCGATCGGAAGTGGCAGGATCGACCTCTGCGTCCGGTGGCCTCATCCCGGAGGCTTGCAGCGTTGGGCCGTCGAGCTCAAAGTCTGGCGCGACGGCCGGCCCGACCCCCTGCCGGATGGGCTGGAACAGTTGAACGCCTACCTGGACCGTCTGGGCCTGGAGCACGGCACTCTCATCCTCTTTGACGGCCGTGCCAAAGCCCCGCCGCTGACCGAGCGCTGCTCGCAGACCGAGGTGGAGCACGCAGGGCGGCTGATGGTGGTCGTGCGCCTGTAGCGCGGGTCAAGGGGTTGGCGCGGATTTGATGCGGTCGATGAGCCGCCAGGCGGCGTGGGTCGGCGTGGCGATGCCCAGGCTGAAACCGCCTCTTCCAGTTTTCGCGGTGGCGATCCCGACAACGCGCCCGTTCTCGTCACAGACCGGTCCGCCGCTGTTACCGGGTCCGATGTTGACGTCGATCCAGGCGAGGTCCTTTTCGACCTTTGCGACCCGCCCTTGAAGGTAGGTATCGGCGATGCCAATCGGGTTGCCCACGACATGAACGGCCTGACCCGGCTGGAAGCCGCTCTCGTGCACCATCTCGAGACCGGAAGGGACGGTGTCGACGCTGTAAGGGGCCTCCAGCGTGAGGATCGCCACGTCATTGGTGGCGTCGCGGCCGAGGAGCCGGGCGCGCAAAGAGCGAAGGGGCGCCTCCGGTTGCCCCTTTCTCTTCACCAGGACCTCGACGACGGAGTCCTCGCCGACGACATGTTCGTTGGTCACGATCAGGCTCTCTCCCTGGACGAAAAAGCCCGTTCCCCTCCCGGTGTCCGAGGTGATCTGCACCGTGTTTTCCAGTGTCCTCTCCAAATTGAACGAATGCGGATTGAACATCCATTGGACGGCGGCGGCTCCGCTGAAGAGAAGCAGGGCGAGCACCGAGGCGCCGGCCACTCCGGGAGTGAGCGTTGAAAAGCCCGGGCGTGAGCCGGCATCCATCGCGGGCTCGGAGAGAACCGGTGGAAGCTCCATCTCTTGACCGCCACTCTTCTTCAGAAGATCGTTCATGCGTTGCGACAGGACGCGAAAGAGGTGCACGGCCATGAGACCTTCAGGGAGTTGGCGCAGCCACGGGGGTGTCCCGGCAGCGTGCGCCGCCACGGTTTCGTGGAGGGCTTCGAGGCTCCGGGCCAGCGCGCTGCGGCGCATGGCCTTGTCCCGGGTGCCTCGCCGGGGGAGGTCCCGCACAAGGCGCACGATCAGCTCGTGCAGCCGGGAATAGACTGGAACGAGATCCCGGTCGAGGCCGCGGCCCTCCGGAGGAGGAGAGAGGCTCTTGAGTGGCTTCAGCCGCTCCGGGAGACGATCGGCGCGGCTTTCTTCGGCGACGGTGAGGAAGGACGACAGCAGGCGCAGCACGGCAACCTGGGTGGGCGACACGCGCTCGATCTCCCGGACGAGCTCCGCGGTCTTCACGTCGGTCTCGGTTGCTCCGGAGGGTCGCATTCCGGCCACGGTGAGGTGAAGAGCCTGGGAGGTTGGCGCGCTCGTCGTGTACAGCC
Source organism: Holophagales bacterium UBA5704 (assembly GCA_002420005.1). Taxonomy (GTDB): domain Bacteria; phylum Acidobacteriota; class Thermoanaerobaculia; order Multivoradales; family UBA5704; genus UBA5704. The sequence goes on from DIHE01000169.1 coordinate 28,457, forward strand.
GGGAAAGGGTGCGCAGAAGATCCTTGCGGGCCGGCATGCCGGCGGCGTTGTCCACGAAGTCTTCGACCAGGAGGCGCAGCCCGGCACCGCCGCACTTCCCGCGAAAGGCGGCCAGATGCTGCAACAGGCCCGGTGCATCGTCTTCGAGCAGGCGGAAAAACTCTTTGCGATCCTCGCCGCTCACATCCTCCGGCAGGGTTTCGGAGCCTCCCGAAAGCCTTTTCCGCGCCGCGGCGTTCTGCCGTGCCGCGAGGAGGGCCAATGCGGCGGCGAAGATCCCCATCAGCAGCAGAAAGACGACGATCGCTGACTGGATCATGACGAGTATTGGACGTAGCCCGTGAGCGGCTTGATACGCCCGACGAGGTAGATGGACGAAAGAGAGCCGAAGAAGACACCGGCGAGGATGATCATCGCATAATCCCAGAAGATACCACCGACGAGCAGGGCCATGACCACCATGGGCAGAGTCGTTGTCATCGACGTGATCATGATGCGGGCGGGGAGGCGGTGCATGTTCTCGGCAGGAAGACCGGAGAGGATTTCGCGATCCTCGTCATTGAGAGGATCGAGCTCTTTCCCCCGTGCGGCCTCGCGCTTGAGCTTGAGCTGCTTCAGCTTGTGGAGGATGACGATGGAATCATTGACAGAATAGCCGATCACGACGGAGAGCGCCGCGACGGCCGCCAAGTCGAGATGGATGCGCAGGAGGGCCATGGCTCCCAGACAGAGGACGAAGTCATGGAGCAGGGCGACGAACACGATTCCCCCCGCGGTGAGGTTGTAGATCACGATGGAAATGACCAGGAGCGCGAGAAGGCCGAGGAACGTCTCGAAGCCCACCTTGAGCCGGGTCTGGGTCACCAGGCTCCGGCTGATTTCCTGGACCGACAGGAGGCTCGGCCGGACCCCCAGCGCACGATGGAGGGAGCTCACGAACCGGTCCTCTCCCGGAGTCCCCGGGGGAAACTTGATGAGGGCCCACCGGATACCTTCGTCATCCCCTTCGGTCAGCGTCTCGGCACGGCGGCCGAAGTGGCGGGTGACCTCCGTCTCGAAAGCCTGCCGCTGGACCGGCCGGTCAAACCTGATCTCGATTGCCTTGCCGCCTCCGAAAATCGGTGCCACCGGAATGCGCGGAAAAACGAATACGGCGGCCACCGCCAGGAGAACCAGGAACGCCGCAGCGCGGAGGTACCACCTTCCGGTCAGATCGATCCGGGAAAACCAACCGACGATGCCGCGCAAGGGGAGCCGGAGCTTGGAGATCTCCTCGGACACCGGCAGGGCCATAAGGAGGCGGGCGAAGATGAAGCCGAGGACGTTGATGACCATGCCGAGGCCGACCAGCTTGACGTAGTCGGCGAAGATTCCGCCCTGGAAGATCAGCGGCAAGACCATGACCACGGTCGTTATCATTCCCCAAAAGATCACGCTCCATTCGGTTTTGAACGCCTCTCCCACCAGGTCCAGACGGAAGCGGCGGTCGTCGCCGTGCTCACGGAGATCCTCGAAGACCAGCACCAGAGAATCCGTGTTCATACCGAGCAGGAGCGCAAAGCCGGCGAGTTGTAGAAGATTGATCCGGAACAGGTGCAGATTCGCCGCTGCCACGAAGCAAAGGAACCAGAAGAGGAGCGTGATGGTATAGACGAAGACGAACCATGGCCGGTCCAGATAGCACAGAGCGACGAAGATGATCAACAAGACAACCGAGGTGAGGAGCGCGATGACGCCCCTCTCCTGGAGAGTCCGCCCGACCAGAGGATGGATGGAGTGCTCGGAATCGACGGTGAACGGGACCGGCATGGGGCCGGAGCTCAGGAGCTTCTTCAGGTTATCGGCGGACACCCGGTCGGGCTGTGTCAGGGCTCCTTGTTGGATGCCTCGGTCGCGGACCAGGAAGACGTCCTGAGGCTCATTGTCCAGAAAGAAAGCGATCAGGGGAACCGGCTCGGCACCGGGGACGACTTCGACCGGATGATCGAAGGCCTTGTTGGTGAGAAAAGCGATCTGGGTGGTCCCCGCAGGATCGAGCGGAAGCGAAACCTGGTATTTTCGTGGACCAGCCTTCTCGAGATCGGTGTCCAGTCCGACTTCCATCTGATCGTAGAGGATCTGCCCGCCGAGGTTTGTGCGGTCCCCCACGGCGAAGGCCAGGGTGTCGCCGCCGAGGTTCCATTCGTAGGGATGGGCCTCGTCTCGCTGCCGAGCGACCGAGGTCACTCGCGCGAAATTAACCACCTTGGGATGTCCGAGATCGGCTTTGACTTGCGCGATGTTGTCGACCCCCGGAACCTCGACGAGGAGGCGGTCGCCGCCGAGCCGTTGGACGCGGAGGTCGGCCCCCTGAAACTTGGCCAGGCGGGAGTCGAGCCGGAGGTGACTGAGATCCATGAGGCGCTTTTTTTCTGCCTCGACCTGTTGGTGGGGGGGCAGTTGTGAAAAGTCGGCACGATAGGTGATCTGGACACCGCCCCGAATGTCCATGTCCAGAGGCCAATCGATCCCCCCGCGGCTGGCGATGGGCCAGACCGCACCGAGAACAGCTCCGAGAAAAAGCAGAAGACAGGCCAGACTCTTCGCGGCGGCCATGGTGCCCCTTCCTCGGAGTCGACCGGACTGCCGGCTTCGCGACTCCGTGCTTCTTGAATAGACACCCTGCGCCGGAGAAAGGGTGAGCCGCAGGCTTAAGGGAGTTCAAAGGAGCCGCACCACCACGATCCTCCCCCGGCCTCCGGCGCTGCGGGAGACCAGCAGAATTTCCGGCCGGCCGTCGGCGTCCAGGTCTTCGGCGGTCGGGCCTCGGAGGCCGCCCGGGCTTCCGGTGGCTGCGTCGAGCCCTTCCGAGCCGAGGCTCACGGTGACGCCGATGGTCACCTGCGTCCCCTTGAGGTCGAGGGTCTTGCGCGGCCGTCGGTCGAGCAGGCTCTCGCGGGGATCGGCGGTGCCGGCGAAGAGGCTGAGCCCGGCTTTTCCGAAGGTGGCGAGGTCGGCGATACCATCGCCGGTCAGGTCCTTGCCGTAGATCCAGGCGCGCGCTTCCAGGTTGCCCAGCTTCAGGCGCCGAGGACGCTCGAAGCGGCCCTCGCCCTGACCGAAGAAGGTGTCGATCACCAGATCACCGCCCCCCAATCCTTCCGGTTGGAGGACGACGAGGTCGTCCCGGCCGTCGCGATCGAGATCGAGGAGGACCGGCTCGACCGGGAACCACCGCTGGCTCTCCGTTGCAAAGGCGACCGCGGGCGGCTCGCCCGACCGGCTGCGGCCGGCCGCGAGGGAGAAGAGCCGGAGGCGCTGCTTGGCGAAGACGCCGATCGTCTCCGCGTCGGAGGTGGTGACGAGGAGCGCCGGTTTGCCGTCGAGCGCCAGGTAGCGGAAGCTGTCCACCTTTTCTTTTCCGGGGAGCAGGGCCCAGGCGTCGCTCCTCTTCCCCGTGGCGTCGAAAAGGAGGGTGCGCAGGCGCAGCTTGCCGCTGTCTTCCGGGCCCACCACCTGGAGCGGAGCACCGCCTCCCGGCAGCGCGATCGGCGTCGCGGGCAAGGACGAGAGCCGGAGCGCCTGCGCTTCGCGGGCGGCGTGGACCGGCAGATCCAGGGCCGGCCCGGGCATCATCTGGCCGCCGGTGAGCGTCCAGGTGCGCAGACGCCCCACCTCGGTGGCCTGGAACACGGGGGGGCTTCCGGCCCATCGCAAGGTCAGCCCGTCGGCTTCGAGAAGCAGCCGCGGCGCGGTGGCGGCGTCCGGTGAGCCGGCGGAGTAGATCTTGCCCGGCTGGCCGAGGAGGATCTCCTCCCTCCCGTCGCCGTCGAGATCCAGCGCCGCCAGTGCATCGATCTCTTCCGGCAGGCCGTCCAGCAGCTTGCGGGGCGCACCTGCGCGATCGGGATCGATCCGGTAGAGAGACCTCGCTCCCTGCGGTGTGTCCTCGGCCTTCGGGTCATCAGGGGTCACCAGGGCGATCAGGTGCCGGCGGCCCTCTGGCCCTTGGGGCCAGGCCACCGCCAGAAGATGGCCCGGCAGCACGGCATCCGTTCTGCCCCGAGAGACCGTCACACCGACCGCGGGTGGCGGCGGAGGTTCCGCAGGAGCGGCACCGGCAAGAACGAGGGCGAGAGGGAGCCATCCCAGCCGCCTCACCGCGCACCCCCGCTCAGATAGAGGTCCAGCCGCACCGGCTGCGTGACCCCCTTCTCGTCCGACCGCCGCGGGGGTTGCGGCTGGGTGACCATCAGGTCCGCCAACCCGTCGCCGTCCAGATCGCGCACCTGGGCGAGGCTCAGATCCCGGGGCGCCTCTTCGAGCTGAACGGCCAGGTCGGGCTGGCTGTTGTAGCCGCAGTCGGCTTTTCCGCGGTGGATCGTCACGGTGCGTCCGCGCCCCATCTGCACGAACTCGGCGCGGCCGTCGCCGTCGAAGTCTCCGGCGAACTGCGAGACGTGGCCGATCTTCAAGTTCTTGAGGTTCAAGTTGAATTTTCCGGACAGATCGGTGCCCCGCACCGGCTTGAAACCTCCCGGGGTCTGGCAGAGGAGGTGGAAGTCGAGCCCGATGCCGATCCGTTGGACGGCCATGATCTTCACCGCCTGGAGCATGGAGAAATCGAGCGTGGTCAAAATGAGGTCCTCCTTGCCGTCGCCGTTCAGGTCCTGAAAACCGCCGGGCAGGCGGAGCTCGGAGTCGTCGTCGCCGCCTCCCAGGGCATACCCTTCGGCTTCAAAGGTCTGATAGGGCCGGGGCTCCATGCCGAGGTCGGCGCGTGCGCGGTGGAGCCGGAAGGTGAAATGAGGCCTCTTCACGGCTGCGATCTCCTGGCGGGTTCCGGCTTCCTCCGGTATTTCACGCTGTTCCTCGGTCGCGTACTCGGCCTTGCCGTCGCCGTCGAGGTCGCCGAACCAGACCGGCGAGGGCTCGGTTCGTCCGGGGGGACCGGTCTTCTCCTTCCGGTCTCCCAGAGGAGCCAGCGGGGCGCCGAATCGCCCTTCCCCTTGATTGCGCAGGACGCGGAAGCCGTGGAGATCGCCCGAGGAAGGGCGCAGCATGAGGTCGGGTCGCCGGTCGCCGTCCACGTCGTTCAGCTCGGGCAGCGGAAACCGGCGGACCCGCGGATTCGCATCGGTCTCCTGCAGGGCGCCGAGCGGAAAACGGACGCGCGACGCCAGGCTCAGCCCCTGGTTCCGGCTCAAGTAGATGGAGGCTCCTTCCAGCGTGGGCAAGAGGACGTCGGCGCGGCCGTCGCCGTCGACGTCCTTCACCAGGCCGAGGTTGGGGAGAAACGTGCCGGTGCCGGAGAGCAGAGAGCGTTCCGCGACCACCGGCTCCCAGGACAGCACGGGCGGGCCGTCCGGCCCCGGCCCCATGCGCAGGGCGGCGATCCCGTCGTCGGTCAACGCGAGAACGGGAATCCCGGGAGGACCTGCTTCGACCGAGAGGATCGAGGTGTCGATCGGCAGCGCGACCGATCCGGGTCCGAAGCCACCGCCGGGATGGCCGGGGAAGACCCGGACCTCGCGGCGCTCGACCAGCGAGGGGACGATGGTGAGGACCTCGACGAGCCCTTCGACGTCGTCCATGGTGGTGGACTCTTCGATCTCGATCTGACCCCAGCGGGTGTAGGCGACCACGACGGCGAGGTCGCGGTGCCCGTCGCCGTCGATGTCCGCGGTCACCACGGCCGCCGGAGCCCCCGGCAGAGGAAGAGGCAGGTAACGCAGGGCGAGCTTGTCGCGCGCCGCCGCAGCGGGGAGGGGGAAGAGGATGGTGACGAGGAGAAGGGCGGGGGCAAGGACGAGGGCGTGTCGGTTCAGCCGTCTGCTCATAGTGGTTCTCGCGAGGACAGTACGCCGGTCGGGGCGCGATGTTTCGGACCCGCGTTCATCTCCCATTCATGGGCACCGCGCCATGCTCAGCCCATGGCTCTGTCGCGGCGTTCCCGTTTCGGGTGCAGGCTGTCTCTCGCCTGTCTTCTCGCCTCGTGCTTCACCTCCGCCGTCCGGGCGCAGCCGGCCGTTGCGGGAGCCCCCGCGGGTGTGGCGCTGCTCCCCCCGGATGAGGTTCTGGTGAGCGAGCGGGCGGTCATCGGCGAGGTGACGATCGAGGTCGGCAACATCTTCGATCCCAACCTTCCCGGGGAGCGGCGGTTTCTCTTCCGGTTGGCCAACAAGCTGCACCGGACGACCCGCGACCGGGTCATCGAGCAGCAGCTCCTGTTCAAGCCGGGAGATCTCTTCTCGCGCCGCCTGCTCGACGAGTCGGAGCGCAACCTGCGGCAGAACCGCTACCTGTATGACGTGAAGATCCAGCCGGTGCGCTATGTGGAAGGCCGGGTGGACGTCGCCGTGCGCACCCGCGACGTGTGGACCTTGAACGCGGGGGCCGGTCTCGGGCGCAGTGGCGGCACCAGCTCGACGAGCCTCCAGCTCCAGGACACCAACTTCCTGGGCACCGGCAAGGGCATCACCCTGGAACGCAGGAGCACCGTCGACCGCACGACCTCGCTGTTCCGCTATGACGATCCCGCGGTGTTGGGCAGCCGTGCACGCCTGGGGGTGCAGGTCGAGTCGAACAGTGACGGAACTTATCGGAGCGTGGAGGGAGGGCGGCCGTTCTATGCGCTGGAGACGCCCTGGTCGGTGTACTTGAACGCCCGCAGCGGGGACCGTGTGGAGAGCTTCTACGAGCTCGGCAAGGTGACCGACCACTTCCGGCACCGCCGCGACCTGGTGCAGGTGCAGGGCGGAATCTCGAAGGGGTTGGTGGATGGCTGGGCCGATCGCTGGTCGGCCGGATTCACCTGGGTCCGGGATCGGTTCGACGACGCAGACGGGTATGCCGCTCCGTCGAGGCTTCCACCGGATCGGACGCTCGCCTATCCCTGGATCTCCTGGAGCGCGATCGAGGACCACTACGTGGAGTCCCAGAACCTGGATCAGATCGAGCGCACCGAGGACTTTCATCTGGGCAGCAGCCTGGCCCTGCGGCTGGGCTGGTCCTCTCCGGCCTTCGGCGCCGACCGCGACGAAGCGATTTTCGAAGGGAACGCAGAGACGGGGTTCCGGCTTGCTGCGGACCAGACGCTCCTGCTCGGGTCGAGCCTGAGGACGCGGTGGGGGAGTGGCGGCGCGGCCAACTTCCTGTTCCACGGGAGCCTGCGCTACTACTGGCGCGACTTCGGCGACCACCTCTTCTTCGCCGGTCTGGAAGGCGACGAGGGGCGCCGGCTGGATCCGGAGCAGCAGATCCTGATCGGCGGGGACAACGGCTTGCGCGGGTATCCGCTGCGCTATCAAGATGGCGACCGGCGCTTCTTGCTCACCCTGGAACAACGCTTTTTCACCGACTTCTACCCCTTCCACCTCGTCCATGTGGGCGGCGCGGTGTTCTTCGATGCCGGCCGCACCTGGACCGGAGACTCCGGCCGGGCGGCGAACCTGGAATGGTTGAAGGACGTGGGCGTCGGTCTGCGCCTGAGCTCCAGCCGCTCCGGGCTCGGCAACGTGATCCATCTCGACCTCGCCTTCCCGCTCGACGGCGACGGCTCGATCCAGAGCGTGCAGTGGCTGGTGCGCACCAAAGGGAGCTTCTGAGCAAGGCGCAGCGGGGCGGTCAACCGGGTGGCTGCCGGTGCGCCAGCTGTTCCACCGGGGGCGCCGTGAAGGCGTAGGCGCCGGAGCGGTAGGCGTGGTCGGCCCCGTAGTAGTAGGCGATGGCGTCCTCGATCAGCGCATGGCCGGCGGCATCGGGCGGGTTGACCGGGATCAGCTCGCTCTCCGGCGTCACGTCGTAGAGCTCGGTCGCGCCGCGCAGCCCGAGGACGGCGAGCCGGGAGCCCTGCATCAAGGCGACCACGTTGTTATGGGTCATCAAGGCCCGGCCTTCGGCCGGATCGAGGCGGAACAGGTCGCGCCCGAAGAACTTGGACTCATAGGAGAGACCGAGAGCTCCGACGACGGTCGGCGGTACGTCCATCGACGAGGCGAGCGTCGCCAGCCGTTTTCCGGCGGGGATGACACCCGGCGCATAGAACAGGATCGGCACCTCGTAGCTCGGCAGGGGAATCTCCGCCGCGCCGTAGACGCGGGCTCCATGGTCGCCCATCAGCACGAACAGGGTGTTCGAGAAGAAGGCGTGGCTCTTCGCCTGCCGGATGAAGCGGCCCAGGGAGTGGTCCGCGTAGCGGACGGCGTTCTCCCGCCCCTTGAGGTTCGGATCCCCTTTGAGCTCGGTCTCGGGAAAGTCGAACGGGCGGTGATTCGAGACCGAGAGGATCAGCGTGTAGAACGGGCGGCCGGTGGCGTGCATCCGGTCCATCTCGACGAGCGCCTGATCGAAGATGGACTCGTCCGCGGCGCCCCAGGCGGTCATGAACGTGCCCTTTGGGTAATGCTTCTGCTCGACGATGCGGTCCACTCCGTTGCTCTTGAGATAGCCCCCCATGCCGTCGAAGAGCGCCCGCCCGCCGTAGACCCAGAGGGTCTGGTAGCCCTGGGAGCGTAGCAGGCTGGGCAGGGTGAACAGCCCTTCCGAGCCCGACCGGCGCACGATCGAGACACCGGGGAGAGGAGGGAGCGAGGCGGTGGTCGCCTCAATGGCACGGATGGTGCGGTTGCCGGTGGAGTAGGCGTGGGTGAAGAGCGTCCCTTCCCGGGAGAGGGCGTCGAATTGCGGTGTCAGGCTCCGCGGCCGGGGGTGGAGGACGCCGATGAACTCCGAGCCCAGGCTCTCCTCGAGGACGATGACCACGTTCATCCGCCGCGCCGGACCGAGGGCGCGGATCTGCCGCCGGGTGGTCCCCGGGACGAACGACGCAGGCACGGCGGCCGGCTCGTCCAGCAGGCGATGGAGGCGTTCGGTCACCGTCACCATGGGCCGGGTGGCATAGATCCCTTCGTAGGGCGCGTCGCTCCCCAGCAAGGCCATCCAGAACGTGTAGTAGCCGTTCGAGGCGATCTCGTTGAGCGCACGGTCCTGCGAAACCTGGGCGAGCGACGGCGAGACGGTCCACGTCGCCGCGGCCAGGACGCCGGCATACAGCGCGGTGAGCTGGGCGCGCCGCAGGGGGTGGGCCGGCTCGTCCCAGGCGCGCCGGATCTGGTGCCGCATCAGGAACACGGCTCCGGCACTGAGCACCGCGAGACCGGCGACGATCCAGCCGGTGGGATAGCTCTCCCAGATGTTGGTCACCACCTCGGTCGGGAACATCAGGTAGTCGACCGCCACGAAGTTGAACCGGCCGTCGAACTCGGCGAAGAAGAAGCCTTCGATCACCGAGACGAAGAGCAGGGCGAACACCGCGGCGGCCGAGTAGAACCACAGAGCCGCCCGCAGCCACCGGGTCTGGAACCAGCGCTCGGGCAGGACGGTGAGAAAGAGGAACAGCGGCAGGGTGAGCCAGAGGGCGGCGAGAAGGTCATACACCTCTCCCACGGCGAGCGCGGTGGCCGCCCAGGGCTTCGTCCACCCGTGGTGGGTGCTCAGCAGAGCCAGCCGGGTCACCAGGGAGATGCCCAGCGAGAACAGGAAGAACAGCAGGGCGAAGCGGTAGCGGGTCTTGAGCAGAAGTCGGGTCATGTGTGGGTCTCGTCGGATCTTGAGACCTAGGTTACCCGTAGAGGATGAATGGAGGATGAACGGCTCGGCCGGATGATAGGATGGCGTCCGCTTGAGCTTCCCGGGATTCTGGATCCGCCACGCGCTCCTCCCTCTGCTGACGTTCGCCGTCCTGGCGATCCTGATCGAGGGGACCGGGCTCGACCTGCGCCTTTCCGATGCGTGGTATGACGCCGCGGTGAAGGCGTTCCCGTACCGGCATGCCTGGTGGGCGGATGATCTGCTCCACGACCGCGGGCGCGACCTGGTCGGCCTTGTCGTGCTGGCCGCTCTCGTGATCTGGGGGGCGGCGGGGCGCGGGGCTCGCTGGGCGCTTCTCGATCGCTGGCGGCCCTGGCGGCGGCGGGCGCTCTACCTCGCCCTCACCGTTCTTCTCTCGGCCGGGGCGGCCGGCGTAGGCAAAGCCTTCAGCGACCGCCATTGCCCGTGGGACGTGGACCGGTACAACGGGCATGCTCCCTACGCGCCGCTCTTCACCTCGCTGCCGCAGGAGGTCGAGCCGGGGCATTGCTTCCCGTCCTCGCATGCGGCGACCGGATTCGGTCTTCTGGGGCTCTACTTCGTGTTTCTCGACCGCAGCCGGCGTGCCGCCTGGGTCGGTCTCGGCATCGGCCTGGGGGTCGGTGGTCTTTTCAGCTTCGCCCAGCTCGTGCGGGGAGCGCACTTCCTTTCCCACGACCTGTGGTCCGCGGCGCTCTGCTGGGCGATCGCGCTCGCCCTCTACAAGGGAGCGTTTCGCGGCGACCTCTCGGACGCGGACCCCCGATTGGTTTAAACTTCTGCATGCGCCGACCTTCGCGTGGAGCATGATGAACGTCCAGACCCGGGTCCTTCGCCGATCTCTGCTCTTCACCGCCGGGTGCCTCCTGGCGGTGGCCCTGCGGGCGCAGGAGGTGCCGGCCGGCGCTCCCGTTCCGTCCAAGACCACAGCGCTCTCCCTGTTCGGCGAGCCGCTCACCGCGATCCCGATGTCCGCCACCGCCCAGCAGGAGCGCGAGGAGCGGTATCGTGTGGCGAAGGCCGCCGCGGAAGCACGCCCGGACGACGTCGAGGCGCAGGTCTGGTGGGGCCGGCGCGCCGCCTGGCTCGGCCGGTTCCAGGAGGCCGTCGACGTCTTCAGTCGTGCCCTGGTCCGGTTCCCCGGCGATCCCCGCCTGTTGCGCCACCGCGGGCATCGCTACATCACGTTGCGGCGGTTCGACCTCGCGGTCGGCGACCTGAAGGAGGCTGCGCGGCGCGCCTCCGGAGGCTCCGACGTGGCGGAGGAAGGGGAGGGTTCTGCGAAGGTCCCCACCGACACGCTGCGCTCGAATATCTGGTATCACCTGGGGATCGCCCACTATCTCGCGGGAGACTTCGAGGCCGCCCTCCATGCCGAGCGAGAGTGCCTGCGCCTGCCGTACACCCCGGATCGCGAGGCCGGTGTCCGCTTCTGGTCGTACCTGGCGCTGCGCCGCCTCGGCCGTTTGGAGGAGGCGCGGCGGGAGCTTTCACCGATCCGCCCCAACATGGCGGTGGTCGAGAATCGCGCCTATCTCCTGCTGATGATGATGTACAAAGGGGAGCTGTCCCCCGACTCGCTCCTCGCTCCCGGAGTCGCCGGAAACGATCCGCTCGATCCCGTCATCCTGCGCTATGGTGTCGGTGCCTGGTATCTCGTGGAAGGCCGGCGGGCCGAGGCGGTGCAGCTCGATCGCGAGGTGCTCACTTTCGGCCAGTGGCATTCCTTTGCCCACATCGCCGCCGAAGCGGATCTGCAGCGTCTGGGGGAGACGCCTCCCTCCCGCTCCCCGGCTCCCGGAGCCTGATCCTTCCCTTCAATCTTCAACCTTCAACCCGAGGCGGCGATGCGCCGGGGCTCGGGGGCTCCCGGAGTCTGGCGCAGGATCAGCTCGCGGCATTCGGGGCCGGGCATGGGCCGGCTGAACAGGAAGCCCTGCACCTCGTCGCATCCCTGTTCGCGCAGGATCAGCCACTGCGCCTCCTCTTCCACCCCTTCGCCGACGACCTGGATGTCCAGGCTGTGTGCCAGGGCGATCATCGCCGCGGGGATCTCGGCGCGGACGTCCCCGATGTTGAGCGAGCGGACGAAGGACTCGTCGATCTTCAGCGTGTCGATGGGGAAGGTGCGCAGGTAGGAGAGGGAGGAATAACCGGTACCGAAGTCGTCGATGGCGATCCGCACACCGAGGTCCTTGAGAGCCCGCAGCACGGTCAGGCTCACCTCGGCGTTCTGCATGGCGAGCGTCTCGGTGATCTCCAGCTCCAGCAGGGGAGCGGGGAGGCCGGTCTCCTCCAACACGCCCTGCACCCGCTGGATCAGGTCCGGCTGCTGGAACGGGCGGGCCGAAAGGTTGACCGTCACCCGCACCTGTGCCCCTTGCACCCACCACGAGCAGATCTCGCGGCAGGCGGTGCGCAAGGCCCAGAAGTCGATGGAATTGATCAAGCCGGATTGCTCGGCGATCCAGAGAAACTCGCTGGGTCCCATGAGGCCGCGCACCGGATGCTGCCACCGCAGCAGCGCCTCGACGGCCTGGATGCGGCCGGTGTGGCTGTCGAGGATCGGCTGGTAGAAGAGGAGCAGCTCGTCGTGGGCCAGGGCGCGGCGCAGGTCGTTTTCGATCGACAACCGTTCGAGCGCGTCGGCGTCCATGGTCGGCGCGTAGATCTGATATCCGTCGCGCCCCAGCTGCTTGGCCTGGTACATGGCGACGTCGGCTTTCTTGACGAGCTCCTCCGGCTCCTGCCCGTCGCGCGGGAAGCGGCTGAGGCCGATGCTGCCGGTGACCACGATCTCGCGGTCCTGGAGCAGCAGGGGTTGACGGATGCGGTCCAGGAGCTTCTCCGCCACCCGCGCGGCGTCCGGCTCGGTGGAGATCTCGGGAAGCAGGACGGTGAACTCGTCGCCTCCCAGGCGGGCGATGGTGTCACCCTGGCGCAGGCAGGCGCGCAGGCGGTCGGCGATGGTGCGCAGCAGCTCGTCGCCCGTCGCATGGCCGAGCGAGTCGTTGATCGTCTTGAACCGGTCGAGATCGAGGAAGAGCACCGCGACCTGGCGCCCCTCGCGGGCGGCGAGGGCCACGGCGAGGCGCAGGTGGTCGAGAAACAGGTTGCGGTTGGGAAGACCGGTCAGCGCGTCGTGGTAGGCGAGGTGCTCGATCTGCTCCGAGGCCGCAAGAAGCTGCTTGCGCTCTTCCTCGAGCAGGCGGATGACCATCCCGAGGCCCATGGCGGTTTGCAGCAGCAGATCGGTCAGGGCCATGGTGGGAAGATGGGGAAAGGTCCGTCCGGTGGTGACCACCAGGCACGAGGTCACCGCATAGTGGAGTGATTCCACGCTGAGCAGGAGAAACGAGGTCCCGAGAACGCGGCGGCCCACCCCCCAGGGCCGGCTGCGCCGGAAGACCAGGCCGGTGGCCAGCAGGAAGGAGGCCGCGGCGACCGAGCTGAAGAGACCCAGGCGCAGATGCGCCTGGCGCATCGCGGGAAGCGCGGCGGTCGCGAGGACGAGCGCCGCGGCGAAGCCGGTGACGAAGAGCAACCCGCGGCGCACCTTGCGCGGCGACAGCGTCCGTCCGGTGGCCACTTCCCAGGTCCCCAGGAGGACGAGGCCGAGGTGGCTGAGCCCACCCGCGAGGGACAGCGTGGACGCCGGGATCCGGGCGAGGGCCGCCCCCTCCAGCCGCACGTCCAGGGCGAGCGACAGGCCCTGGCCGGCGAGATAGAGACAGAGCCCCCACCAGCTCCAGGCCCAGTGGCGCAGAAAGTCGCGGCGGTAGTGGCGATGGAAGGCTTCGAGGACCGCCGCCAGCAAAACGGCGCCGGCGATCTGGGCCAGGAAACCGTACACCACCAGAGGCAGGTTGGAGGCCATTTGCCCACGTAGAATAGCAGCTTCAGGGGATCTTGGCAGGCGGAAGTGGAAACCTGTACCGATTTTTCAGACTTTCCCCGTCACGGGCCGGCTCGCCGGCCCTCCTCTGCGGTCTGGGCCGGCGTTCCGGATGGTAGACTGGCGCGATTCGACAGACTTCGGAAACCCATGGAATCACCACAGCGCATCCTGCCACCCCTCGCCTCCACCGTTCTCGGCCTTTGCCTTGCCTTCACCTCCATGGCCTCCGCCGCTCCAATCCCGGCAAAAGCTCCCGACGGGATCGCCGCCCGCACCTCCGGGATGATCGAGAAGCGGGGGCTCCTGACCTTTCATCTCGATGTGAAAGCCGGCAAGGTCTGGCTGGAGGTTCCTCCGGCCGGCGGCGCCGGAGGGGAGGTGGGGACCTATCTTTATGTCGAGTCGATCCTGACCGGGCTCGGCTCGAACCCGGTGGGCCTCGACCGGGGGCAGCTCGGGGACACCCGGGTGGTCACCCTGCGCCGGGTCGGCGGGCGGCTTTTCGTCGAGCAGCAGAACCTCCGCTTCCGTGCCCTGTCTGACGATCCGGACGAGAGGCGTGCGGTGCGCGAGTCGTTCGCCACCTCCATCCTCTGGGGTGGCGAGATCGCCGCCACCGACCCGGACGGCCGCTCCCTGGTCGACGTCACCGGCTTCCTGGTGCGCGACGCCCACGACATCGTGGTGCGGATGCGTCTGGCCGGCCAGGGAAGCTGGACGCTCGATCCGAGCCGCAGCGCTCCGGACCTGGAGAACTGCCTGGCTTTTCCGGACAACGTGGAGCTGGAGGCGGTCCTGACCTACCAGTCGGGTGACGCCGGCGAGCTGGTGCGCCAGACGGCTCCGACCCCCGGCTCCGTGACGTTCGTGCAGCATCATTCCTTCATCCGTCTGCCCGATTCGGGGTACCGGTCGCGGGCGTTCGATCCGCGGGCCGGCTCCTACGCGGTGGAGTTCGCCAACTATGCCGCACCGCTCTCCGCACCGATCGAGACCCGCTGGATCTCGCGCCACCGGCTGGAGAAGGGCGACCCCGCCGCGGCGCGCTCGCGGGTGAAAGAGCCGATCGTCTACTACGTCGACTCCGGAGCCCCCGAGCCGGTGCGGAGCGCCTTGATCGAGGGAGCGGGCTGGTGGAAGGACGCCTTCGAGAAGGCCGGCTTCCTCGACGCCTTCCGGGTCGAGGTGCTGCCCCCCGGGGTGCACCCGCTCGACGTGCGCTACAACGTGATCCAGTGGGTGCACCGGTCGACCCGCGGCTGGTCGTACGGCGGCGGCATCACCGATCCGCGCACCGGCGAGATCCTGAAGGGGCACGTCACCCTGGGCTCGCTGCGCGTCCGGCAGGACCGCCTGATCTTCGAAGGGCTGGCCGGCACGGACAAGACCGGGAGCGGGGCGCCGGACGATCCGGTGGAGTTGTCGCTCGCCCGCATCCGCCAGCTGGCCGCCCACGAGGTGGGGCACAGCCTCGGCCTCTCGCACAACTTCGCCGCCAGCACCTATGGCGGGCGCGCTTCGGTGATGGACTATCCGGCGCCGCTGATCCACATCACGCCGGACGGCCGGCTCGATTTCTCGGACGCCTACGGGGTGGGGGTGGGGATCTGGGACGACTGGGCGATCCGGTATGCCTATGCCGAGCCTCCGCCGGGTGGCGACGAGGGAGCCCTTCTCCGGGGTCTGCTCGACGAGGCGGCGGCGCGCGACCTGCTGTTCCTCACCGACGAAGACGCCCGTGGGCCGGAGACGGCCCACCCCAAGGCGGTGCTGTGGGACAACGGCCCCGATCCGGTCGCCGGTCTGCGCCAGGCCTTGGAGATCCGGCGCATCGCGCTGGCCCGGTTCGGGGAGCACAACCTTGCTCCGGGCCGGCCGCTCGCCCTGCTGCAGGAGGTGCTGGTCCCGGTCTATTTCCATCACCGCTACCAGCTCGAAGGCGCTCTCAAAATGGTCGGTGGAGTGGACTATGCCTATGCGGTGCGCGGCGACGGGCAGGGCGGCCAGAGGCCGGTGGATGCGGCGCGCCAGCGCGAGGCGCTCGCCACCATCCTCGAGGTCCTGAAGCCGGAGAGGCTCGACCTGCCGGAGTCGATCCTGGCCTTGCTGCTGCCGCGGCCGGCCGAGCACAAGCCGCATCAGGAGATGTTCAAAGGGGACACCGCGCCCGTCTTCGACCCGCTGGCCGCCGCGGCGGCGATGGCCGACATGGCGGTCGACGGCCTCCTGATTCCGGAGCGGGCGGCCCGTCTGGTCGATCTGCACCGCCGCGATCCGCAGCTCCCGGGCCTGGAAGAGGCGCTCGATGCGCTCGTCGAGGCGTCGTTCGGCGGCTCGGTGCCCAACGATCCGCGCCGCGCCGAGCTGCGGCGGGTGGTGCAGTGGGTCACCGTGCGCCGGATGATCGAGCTGTCCGGAGATCCGAAGGCCTCGGCGATGGTCCGGGTGCGGGTCGACGCGGCCTTGCGTGCGCTCGGCGAACGGCTGGAGCCTGGGGCGCGCACCGGCGCCGGACCCGAGGCGGTGCAGAAAACCTGGCTCGCGGGCGAGATCCGGCGGTACCTGAAGCGTCCGGAGGGCGAGACCGCCAAGCGCCTGTTGCCGCCGCCGCCGCCGCCGGGGCAGCCGATCGGCAGCGGCCCCGAGGACCTCCGGCATCGGGCGACCGCGGAAGGATGGAGCGGATGCTCTCTCGACTGATCGGCCCGGGACTTCTCCTCCTGCTCGCCGCCGCCGCGTGCCGCGACGGCAGATTGCCGGTGGCTTCGGAAGCGGCCTCTGCACCGGCTCTCCCGGCGCAGCCCCCCCCGCAGACGACCGCTCCCTGGAAGCCCGCGGAGCGCCTTGGGTTGACGGTGCTGGCGACCGTGCCGCACGATCCCGAGGCCTATACCCAGGGCCTCGTATGGAGCGGCGGCTCCCTCTATGAAAGTGCCGGTCAATACGGGCGGTCGAGCCTGCGGCAGGTCGATCCGACGACCGGAAAGGTCCTGCGGGCGGTGGCGGTGGAGCCGCGGTACTTTGCCGAGGGTCTGGCGCAGGTGGGCGACCGCCTGATCCAGCTCACCTGGCAGGAAGGAGTCGCCCTGACCTGGCGCGCCGCCACCTTGGAGCGCACCGGCGAGATCCCCTACAGCGGTGAAGGTTGGGGGCTGTGCTCCGATGGTGCGCGTCTGGTGATGAGCGACGGCTCGAACCGCCTGACCTTCCGCGATCCGTCGACGCTCGCCACCACCGGCGGCGTGGACGTCTCCCTGGACGGCCGGCCCCTGATGCAGCTCAACGAGCTGGAGTGCGTGGAAGGGGCGGTCTGGGCCAACGTCTGGCAGACCGATCAGATCGTGCGGATCGACCCGGCCACCGGCCGCGTCACCGCCGTGGTCGACGCGGCGGGCCTCCTCACCCCCGAGGAGGCTGCTCGTGCCGAGGTGCTCAACGGGATCGCCTGGAAGCCCGAGACAAAGTCCTTCCTGCTCACCGGGAAGTACTGGCCGAAGATGTTCGAGGTGCGGTTCGAGCCCGCCGCAGGCGGATAGAATGGGAGCGCAGGTGGCTTCAACCGATGGGAGAAACCGATGAGTGAGAAGAACTGGTTCGTCGCGGTGGGAGGGCAGCAGCAGGGACCCTTCAGCCGAGAAGAGATCGCGGCCGGCATCCAGGCCGGCCGGTACGGGCGTGATGCGTACGTGTTCGGGCCGGGGATGGCCAACTGGTTGCCGGTGCAGAGCGATCCGGGCTTCGCCGCCGCCTTCGGGGGTGGCGCCGTCGCCGCGCCGCCGCAAGCGCCGGCGGCCCGCGCGCAGGCGCACGAGATCGATTACGAGCTGTTCGGCGAGGACATGCAGTACGTCGAGGTCACCCTCGATCCGGGCGAGGCCTGCATCGCCGAGGCGGGCGCCTTCATGTACATGGACCCGGGCATTCAGATGGAGACCATCTTCGGCGACGGCTCCGGACAGGACCAGGGAAGCGGTTTCATGGGCAAGCTTCTCTCCGCCGGGAAGCGCATCGTCACCGGCGAGTCGCTGTTCATGACCGTCTTCGGCAACGCCGGAGCGACGCGCCAGAAGGTGGCCTTCGCTGCGCCCTATCCAGGCAAGATCGTGCCCGTGGACCTGAAGCAGCACGGCGGCCAGGTGCTGTGCGAGAAGGACGCCTTCCTCTGCGCGGCGCGCGGCATCTCGGTGGGCATCGCGTTCAACCGCAAGCTCGGGGCCGGTCTGTTCGGCGGCGAAGGGTTCATCCTGCAGAAGCTCGAAGGAGACGGCCTCGCCTTCCTGCACTCCGGGGGGACGATCCTGACCCGCCAGCTCGCTGCGGGGGAGACGTTGCGCGTCGACACCGGCTGCATCGTGGCCTTCGAGAGCACGGTGAGCTACGACATCCAGATGGTCAAGGGGGTCAAGTCCATCATCTTCGGTGGTGAAGGGCTGTTCTATGCCACCCTGAGCGGCCCCGGGCGCATCTGGCTGCAGTCGCTGCCGTTCAGCCGTCTGGCGAAGAAGGTGTTCGCCGCACTGCCGCGGCCGACCGGCGGCGGCTCGGTGGGGGAGGGCTCGGTGCTCGGCGGCCTCGGTGGCCTGATCATGGGAGGCGACCGGTAGACTGCCGGAAGTCGGATGGGGTGAGCCGCCTCACCCCACCGGCGCTTCGATCTTGAGCATGCGGCCCCAGGCGCCGCGCAGGCTTTCGGGGAGGTCGAGATCGGGGAAGATCTCGCGGACCTCGTCCCGGCTGACGAAGATCCAGATGTCGTCCCACTGGGCATAGCGCAGGAGGTGGGAGATGACCCAGGCCCGCTGCTCCTGGGTTCCCTGGCGCAGAAGTTGGCGTGCCTCGGCGTCCGAGACCTTCTGATCCGGGAAGAAGTAGAGGGCGTCGGGCCGGTCCAGGCCGTCTCGGGTTCTGCTCGCACCAGACATGCGGTGAGTATAGCAGTGCCCCCCCTTGACCCGGCGGCCCACCTCCGTTAGATTGCTCACGCTCGAACGAGAGAACGAGCGGGCATAACTCAGTTGGTAGAGTGCAAGCTTCCCAAGCTTGATGTCGCGGGTTCAAGTCCCGTTGCCCGCTCCAAATGTCTTCCTGCTCTTCCGGCGGTACGGTGGGCTCACCGGCCGCCTTTACCATGTCAGGGCCGTGGATGCCCTCATTGACCGATCGAAGGAATCTATGGCGCTTTTTCGACGTGATTCCGGTTCCTCTTCCTCCGCTTCCGGCGGATCGCCCGACTTTGGGGCCTCGCCGTCCTCGTCCTCGTCGGCGCAGCGGCGACGGATGACCCATGTCGCCGCCGGGACGCGCATCGAAGGGACGCTTTCCGGCCCGACCGAGCTGTTGATCGAGGGCGAGGTGGACGGGGAGGTGCGGATCGAGTCGGCGATCATGATCGGGACGGAGGGGGTGGTGCGGGGGCCGGTTTCGGCGCAGGTGGTGCGCGTCGGCGGCCGGGTGGTCGGAAACGTCGAGGCCACCGACCGGGTGGAGGTCGCCCCGTCGGGCAGCCTCGAAGGAGACATCGCCGCGCCTCGCGTCGTCATCGCGGAAGGAGCCTTCTTCAAAGGCCGGATCGACATGCGGTCGGATCGGGACAAGGAGAAGGACAAAGACAAGGCACCGGAGCCCCGCCGCAAAGGTGCCGAGGCGGGCGCTCCCCAGAAGGCTACGGCCGAATCGGGGAAATAACGTGCGGATCGGAATTCCCAAGGAAATCAAGGATCACGAGTACCGGGTGGGGATGATCCCGGCCGGCGTCCATGCGCTGGTCGAAGCGGGCCATGAGGTCGTCGTGCAGGAAGGCGCCGGTCTCGGCAGCGGCATCCCCAACGAGGACTACACCGCCGCCGGTGCCCGGATCCTTCCGGACGCCGCGAGCGTCTGGGGTTGGGCCGACATGATCATCAAGGTCAAGGAGCCGGTGGCTCCCGAGTACGGCCTGATGCGCTCCGGGCAACTCCTCTTCACCTATCTTCACTTGGCGCCTCTGCCGGAGCTGACCGGCGTCCTCCTGGAGCGTCAGGTCACCGGCGTCGCCTACGAGACCATCGAAGACCGCCAAGGCCGCTTGCCGCTGCTCACTCCGATGTCGGAGGTGGCCGGCCGCATGGCCGTGGTGGTCGGCGCGAGCTTCCTGCAGCGCATCCACGGCGGACGCGGAACGCTCCTCGCCGGTGTGCCGGGTGTGCCGCCGGGGGACGTCGTCATCCTGGGTGGTGGCATCGTGGGCATCAACTCGATCAAGATGGCGGTCGGGCTGGGTGCCACGGTCACCGTGCTCGAGACGAACCATGACCGGATGCGCCACATCGACGACCTGTTCGCGGGCCAGGTCATCACCCTGGCGAGCAACCCGTACAACTTGCGCGCCGCGCTGCGCCGCGCCGACCTGCTGATCGGTGCCGTGCTCATCCCCGGCGCCGCGGCGCCCAAGCTGGTCACCCGCGACATGCTCAAGCTGATGAAAGAGGGGGCGGTGGCGGTGGACGTGGCGGTCGACCAGGGGGGGTGCTTCGAGACCACCCGCCCGACCACCCATTCCGACCCGACCTACGTGGTCGACGGCGTGGTCCACTACTGCGTGGCGAACATGCCCGGCGCGGTGCCCCGCACCTCGACCTTCGCGCTCAACAACGTCACCCTGCCCTATGCCCTGGCCCTCGCCAACAAGGGTGTCGAGAAGGCGGTGGCGGACGACGCCGGGTTGCTCCTCGGGGTCAACACCTTCAAGGGGCACATCACCTACGAAGCCGTCGCCACCTCCCAGGGCCGGCCGTTCAAGGCGTTCAAAGACCTGCTCTGAGCAGAACCCGCCAGGGGTGGTCCCCGCCCCTCCGCCCCCCCCTGGCGGCTTTCGTTCCTCCTTACAGAGTCGCCAGAGCCTCCAGCACCTGGGTGTCGTGCCCGTCGACGTTCACCTTCTTCCAGACCTTGCGGACGATGCCCGCGCCGTCGAGGAGGTAGGTCGAGCGCTGGATGCCCATCGAGACCTTGCCGTACATGTTCTTCTCCCGCCAGGCACCATACGCCTCGGCCATCTGGTGGCCGACGTCGGCGAGGAGGGGGAAGTTGAGGCTGTACTTGTCGCGGAACCGGCCGTGGCTCTCCACGTCGTCGGGGGAGACGCCCAGCACCACCGCGCCGCGTTCCGCGAGCTCGGCGCTGCGGTCGCGAAAGGCGCAGGCCTCCCTGGTGCAGCCCGGCGTGTCGTCCTTGGGATAGAAGTAGATCACCACGGGCTTGCCGCGGAAATCGGACAGTCGCACCTCGCGGCCGTCATCGGCCTTGAGCAGGAAATCGGGCGCCGCGGCGCCCTCGTCGATCCAATCGGCCATCAGAAATTCCTCCTGACGAGAAGAAGAGGCGGGGCGGCAGATCGCGCCGACCCTTCTCGAAGCATAGCGCAGTCTCCTCAGGGTGTGTTGTGTCCAGAACCGGCCCACGCCCGCTGCTGGGCGCGCGTCGCCTCGAAATGGGCGCGCAGCTCGGCGACGGAGTCGCCTCCGAGCTTCTCGAGCAGGGCGTCGGCGAGCACCAGGGCGACCATCGACTCGGCGATGACCCCGGCGGCGGGGAGGGCGGTGACGTCGCTGCGCTCGTACTCGGACACCTTCTCCTCCCCGGTGTCGCGGTCGACGCTGGGCATGCCTTTGCGCAGAGTGGCGATCGGCTTCTTGTAGGCGGTGATCACCAGATCCTCGCCGTTGGTGATGCCGCCTTCCAGGCCGCCGGCGTGGTTCGACGGACGCCGGAAGCCTCCGTCGGGGCCGCGATGGATGGGATCGTGCGCCGCGCTGCCGAAGCCGGCCGATCCCTGCAAACCGGCGCCGATCTCCACCGCCTTGACGGCGTGGATCGACATCACCGCCTGCGCCAGGCGGCCGTCCAGCTTTTCGTCCCACTGCACGTGGGAGCCGAGCCCGGCGGGAACGCGGTGGGCGATGACGGTCACCGCACCACCCAGGGTGTCCCCCTCCTGCTGTGCCCGGTCGACCAGGCGGACCATCTCCTCTTCCAGTGAGCGGTCGATGGCGCGCAGGGGAGAGGTCTCGTCCACCTGGAGCAGATCCTCCCAGGTGGGGACGGGGGCGTCGATGCCGACCGGCCCCAGGGAGCGGACGCCGCTGCGGATCTCGACCCCCACTTCGGCGAGGAGCATCTTGGCGAAGGCTCCCGCTGCGACGCGGGCCGTGGTCTCGCGGGCGGAGGCGCGCTCCAGGATGTCGCGCAGGTCGTCGCGGAGGTATTTGAGGCCGCCGGGGAGATCGGTGTGGCCCGGCCGCGGGATGTGCACCCGCCGCTGTGCGGCCCGCCGGGGATCGACCTTCACCGGGCTCATCATCGGTTCCCAGTTGGTGTAGTCGCGGTTGGCGATCCAGAGGACGAGCGGCCCGCCGAGGGTCTCGCCGCCGCGCACGCCGCCGCGGATCTCGGCGGTGTCCTTCTCGATCTTCATCCGGTTGCCCCGGCCATAGCCGTGCTGGCGGCGCGCGAGGTCGCGCGTCAGGAGGTCGAAGTCCACCCGCAACCCCGCGGGCAGACCGGTCAGAAGCGCGGTGAGGCCGGGTCCGTGGCTCTCTCCGCCGGTGGTCAGGTGGAGCCGGCGCATGGTGGGGAAGGATACCGCAGCTCGCCCCCGCGCCACCCTCTTGCCGGAAAACGGCTCACTTTGGGCCGCAGCCGGCACCTATACCAGAAGAGAGGTGAAATCGATTGCATTCGCTCGAAGAAGGAGGGTTCGTGGAAAAGAAGAAGCGGAAAAAGCTCAAGAAATTGAGCTTGACCAAGGAGACCCTGCGGGGTCTCGACAGCCAGGAGACCCGGCGAGCCGCCGCCGGTGTGGCGCCGACGGTCACTTGCGCCAACTCGGGCTGCCGTTCCTGCCACACCTGCATCTGCCCGTAGGCGGGCGGGGAGCTCAGTCCCCGCGCCGGTCCTGTCCCTGGGCCCCCAGGCGCGTCCTCGCCTCGCGCGAGGTGTGAAGCTGGTGGAGGAAGTCGTAGAGCACCAGCTCGTGGGCGCGCGCGGCCGACCGGATGATCCGGTTGACGAACATGTGCACAAAGCTGGTGGACATCTCGGTCAGGTTGCCGGTGAGGCGGCCGGCGGCTTCGCGGGCTTGCAGCTCGGCGGCGATCGGGGCGAGCTGTTGCGAGCGCCGGGCGAAGACATCGAGCGCCGGGGCCAGAAGCTCGTCCGTTCCACCGCCCGGCTCGAGCAGCGCGGCGAGGCTGCGCCGCTCGCTCCGCAGCTTCTGGTCGAGCTGGATGCGCAGCGGCTTGCCTCCCTTGAACTCGCGCAGGAACGACGAGCGCAGATGGCCGAGGGCGGCCTTGCGGTCGTCCGGAGGGAGCCCCAGGTCGGACAGCAACAGGTCACAGCCGAGGAGGGCGAGGCGCCAGCGGATGTCGGCCCCCTCGTCCCCTTCGATCATTTCGATGATCGCCAGGACGGCTTCGCTGTCGATGTGGAACAGACGCTCGGCGAGCTCGATCCCCTCGGGGCCTCCATAGCGCTCGACCTCCCGGTCATAGGTGTCGAGCTGGACTTTCCACAGCCGCCCATCGGCGAGGAAGCCGGCGAGCGACCGTTGCAGGGCGGGAAGCACGCGCCCATGCAGAGCCGTCGGATCGCCGTGGAGCCGCACCCGCAGGTGCCACTCGGGGTCCCCGTAGCGCAGGAAGAACCAGGAGTCGGCCGCCCCCTCGGCGAGGGCCTCGCGCACCGTCGGCCCGACGACGTCGCGCAACAGCCCGTCGGCGGTCGAGGTGCCGGTGTAGAGCTTGACGTACAGCCACTCGGAGCCGGGTGCGAAGGAGCGCACGAGGGCGGGGGACGCGGCCGGCCGCGGGGTCGCACCGGCGGCGCGGGGGGCCTCCGGCGTGGCTTCGCCCGGGCGCACGACAAAGGGAAGGAGGACTTCGTGGAAGAACCGGCCCTCCGGTCCCCGGGCGCAGAGCTCCTGCGGCCCCGGGAAGACCTCGGAGAGGCGGGCGCGCTCGCGTTCTTCGACGAGATCGAGAAAGGTCTCCAGGGAGAGGACGTTCTCGAAGTCGACCAGCAGCTCGTTGTCGCCGTCGCTCAGAAAGACGAGGCGTGGGATGCGGCGGCGTTCACGCCAGGCGCGCACCGTCTCCAGGCGGGCGGCCCCCCGGGGTTGGACCAGCTCCTTGATCTCGTCGCCGCCGACGAGCCACATGGCGCGTGCCAGCACCAACCGGCCGGCGGTCACCCTGGGCAGGAAGAGCGCACCTTCGAACGGCCCCCAGCTCCAGGAGGCGCCGCCTTGGGTTCCCTGGGTCTGCAGCATGCAGAGGAAGCGATAGATGCCGAGGCTGCCGCGGCGGTAGTTGTGAGCGCTGGTCAGGCGGGGAATGACCTCCCGGCCGAGGCGCCGAGAGCGCAGGATGATGCGTGACGCCCTCACCGTCACGGTCAGATCGGTGACCGGAATCTGATCCTCCCGTGGCACGCCGGATCGCCCGAGGAAGGCGATCTCGTGGCGGCGCAGCACCGGGCGCGACAGGATGTTGCCGATCCGCCCCTGCGGCAGGTGGACGACCTCGGCATAGATCGCCTCCGGCCGGAGGCTCTCCTCCTGGCGCAGATGCTCTTCGACCTTGCGCTGGAGGGCCGGGTCGGCGTGGCAGAAGCGGCCGAGGAGGCGCGCTCCGGACGGGCCGACGGCACCGCCCAGGAGAAGCTGGAAGTCGCCGGACGCGAGCGCTTCGGGGGAGGCCGCCGCCAGATGGATCATCACCTGGAAGGCGTCGGCCAGATGCGGCACCTCCCCTCCGTCGGGTCCGCCGTAGGGGGAGAGGCGCTCCACGTCCTGCGGCGTGATCTCGAGGGTCTGTGCCCCGGCGGCGAGGGCCTGCGAGAGCCGTTCGAAGAGGTAGCTCTCGCGCGCTCCCCACGCCACCCGCTCCTCGCCGCCCGGAGCGGTGAGCGGGAGGCCGGCCAGCAGCGGCGAGGCCTCCGCTCCGACGTCGGAGGAGCGTTCGAAGCCGATGCCGATCTCTTCGTCGAGCGCCTCGACGAGCAGCACCTCCCGCCCTTCCCCATAGCGCTCGGTGAAATCTTTGCGGAAGCCGTCCAGCATGTCCTGGCGGCGCGGCGAGATGCGGCGCACCAGGTCGAGCCCGCGCAAGGTCTCCTCGATCACCGCGGGTCCCAGAGCCGGCCGGTCTCCCGGCTTGACCATGTCGAGCTGGAACAGGCGGGCGAGCTCCACCGGGGTGGGCAGCGTTTCGAGGCTCCGGGCGAGGGAGCGGTAGCGCTCCGTCGACGCGCCGGTGCCTTCTGCATCGAGCGCGGCCAGCTCGTCGCGGGCCGCGGCGAGCTGGCGGGCGGCGATCGCTGCAGCGCCGGGAAGACCGCTGAGCTGCTCGATGAGCTCATGGATCGCTTCCGGGCCGGTGACCAGCGGCGAGAGGTCGGAGACCAGGATCTGGCTGTCGATCAGCTCGCCGACGTATTCGGTGGCATCTTCGAGGGTGATCTCGCCCTCGGGATCTGCGGCGACGAGAGCCGCCGCCAGATCGGCGATGCGGGCTCCCCGGGCGGCGCGGCGCAAGGTGTCTTCGAGATAGTCCGTCGGCTCCACCGCCACCAGATGATGGGAGCGGATCTTCCGGGCCAGCCGGGCCTCGGCGTAGCGCAGGCGGCCGGCGGCGCGATAGAGGCTCGAATTGGGCCGGTAGAGCATCCCTTCGCGGATCTGCGGATTGCGCCCCAGCTCCTCGCACAGGGCGAAGAGGTAGTCCATGTCGAGCCGCGTGTGCCGCTCATAGCCGGAGCGCGGTCCCAGCGCCAGCCGGCTCTCCGTGCCGACCTCTCCCAGCGAGCACCCGGAAAACAGGCCGAACGGCGTCGGCCGCGCCGCCATGCGGTAGAAGTACCGCACCAGGACCCGCTCGACACGCTGCCCCTTCTTGCTCTCCGGCTCCGCCAGCCACAGAGGGAGGCCGTCGACGACGAGCGAGGGCGAGGCCAGGAACAGCGCCTCCTGGATCTCCGGCCGGGCGCACAGCTCGCGCAGCCGGGCGCGCAGCCGTGTGCGATCCGCCTGGAGCGCCCCTTCCAGAGCTGCAGCTTCCCCGGAGGGCGCACCCGGGGTGTCCAGCTCTGCGCTCCAGGCTGCCAGCTCCTCGCAGGGAAGGAGCGGGGTGCGGAACACGAAAAAGCCAGAGGGGCAAAACTGGAGATCCGGCATCTTGGAGTCGATGGGCACGACGGGAGGAAGATACCACGGAAGGGAATCGTCAGGAGGTTGTCAGGAGCGCGGGCTCAGAAATGGAGGGTGAAACGTTTGCAGCCGACATGTCATTTCCTCCAGGAGGGGAGACGTCGGAAGCGGCGGGCCGCCGGTCTATGGGCTCCGTGTCGCCAGCGTGTCGGAGGTCAGGCTTTCAGGCGGCAGATGCCTTGACAGCCCATGGCGAAGCCGATACTTTCCCCGACCTTAAGGCACGCAGAGGCTCGACAACCCAGGCAAGCGAGATCACAAACAACGGAGACCGCAGCCCACTCGCCCCTGCTCCAGGAGGACGCTGCATCAGGGGGACGGGACGGGCACTCCAGGAGGGAGCAATGCCAGTCACCCCCACGTATCCGGGCGTCTACGTCGAGGAGATCCCGAGTGGAGTCCGGACGATCACCGGGGTCCCGACGTCGATCACGGCGTTCATCGGGCGGGCGCCCCGCGGACCGGTCGATGAGCCGGTCACCCTCAACAGCTTCGGAGACTTTGAGCGCACCTTCGGCGGGCTCTGGAGCGAGAGCACGCTCGGCTTCTCGGTGCAGGACTTTTTCCTGAACGGAGGCGGCCAGGCGCTCGTCGTGCGCGTCACCGGTGCCGGCTCGACCACGGCTCTCCTGGTCGACGCCACGCACAGCCTGTCGCTCAAGGCGTCGTCGGAAGGGGCCTGGGCCAACCAGCTCCGCGCCCGGATCGATCAGGACGTCCTGCCGGCGAGCGCGGCCGCGCTCGGCGTCGATCCGGATGATCTGTTCAATCTGACCGTTCGCGACGGTGCGACCGGCGAGACCGAGGTGTTCGCCAACGTCACCTTCGTCGAAAGCTCCCGGCGCCTGGACCGCATTCTCGTCGCCCAGTCGCGCCTGGTGCGGGCGACCAGTCTCGGCTCGGCGGTCGCGCCGCATGCCGCGGCGACGGCGGCGGTGTGGACCGACAACACCCAGTCGAGCCCGGTGTCGACCGCCGGGAACAACGACACCGGTCTCGCCCAGGCCGACGTGGTGGGGAGCGAGAGCGCGAAGACGGGCCTCTATGCCTTGGAGAAGGCGGACCTGTTCAATCTTCTGGTGATTCCGCCTTACACGGCCGCCGGGGACACGGATTCCGCCGTCTGGCCGATCGCCGCCGCCTACTGCGAGAGGCGCCGGGCCATGCTGCTGATCGATCCGCCGGCCGCCTGGGCCTCCAAGGACGCGGCGAAGACCGGCCTCACCACCGGAGCGGGCGCGGCGAATTTCACCACCAGCAAGAACGCGGCGCTCTATTTCCCGCGCATCGTCCGGGGCAACCCGCTGCACGACAACATGCTGGAGTCCTTCGCGCCGTCCGGTGCGGTGGCGGGCGTGTTCTCGCGCACCGACGCCGCGCGCGGCGTCTGGAAGGCGCCGGCCGGCCTCGAAGCGACGCTCAACGGGGTGGTGGACCTGAGCGTGCCGCTGACCGACCCGGAGAACGGCGAGCTCAACCCGCTCGGCCTCAATTGCCTGCGCATCCGCCCGGCGGTGGGACCGACGGTGTGGGGCGCCCGCACCCGGCAGGGTGACGACCGCCTGGCCTCGGAATGGAAATACGTGCCGGTGCGCCGCCTCGCCCTGTTTCTGGAAGAGAGCCTCTACCGTGGGTTGCAGTGGGTGGTGTTCGAGCCGAACGACGAGCCGCTGTGGAGCCAGATCCGGCTGAACGCGGGCTCCTTCTTGCAGTCCCTGTTCCGCCAGGGCGCGTTCCAGGGCCGCACGCCGCAGGAGGCGTACTTCGTCAAGTGTGACCGCGAGACGACGACGCAGAACGACATCGACCGCGGCATCGTCAACATCGTCGTCGGGTTCGCGCCGCTCAAGCCGGCCGAGTTCGTCATCCTCAAGATCCAGCAGATCGCCGGACAGATCCTGACCTAGGAAGGGGGGGATTGCGATGCAGTTCAGCGTCAATGCACGACGGCTCGACCCGTACAAGAACTTCAAATTCCGGGTCAAGTGGGATGGCCGGTACGTGGCCGGCGTCAGCAAGGTGGGCTCGCTCAAGCGCACGATCGACGTGGTGGAGCACCGCTCCGGCGGCGATCCGTCGACGACGACGAAGGCGCCGGGGCAGGCGAAGTTCGAGGCGATCACCCTGGAACGCGGGGTGACGCACGATCCCGAGTTCGAAAAGTGGGCGAACAAAGTCTGGAAGTTCGGCTCAGGGCTCGGGGCCGAGGTCTCGCTCGCCGACTTCCGCAAGGACATCATCATCGAGATGTACAACGAGGCGGGGCAGCTCGCGCTCGCCTACCGCGTCTACCGCTGCTGGGTGTCCGAGTACCAGGCGCTGCCCGAGCTCGACGCCAGTGGCAACGCGGTGGCGATCGAGATGCTGACGCTCCAGAACGAGGGTTGGGAGCGCGACACGTCGGTGACCGAGCCCACGGAGCCGAGCTTCGGCTGAGGCGATCGCCGTGGGCGCCTTGTCGGCACGCGATCTCCTGCTCGTCTGGGAGCGGGCGGAGCGTCGGCGGCCCGCCGAGCGGGCGCAGATGCTCTTCGCCGCCGCCTGTCCGGAGCTGGAGGACGACGCCCTGGCGGCGGTGCCGCTCGGGCGTCGCGAAGCGTGTCTGTTCCGTCTCTACCAGGAGACGTTCGGCACCGGTCTCGATCTCGCCACGCCCTGCCCGCATTGCGGCGAGACGCTGGAGATTTCGATCGGCATCGACGCTCTCGGCCTCGGCCTCGACGATGGCGCTTCCGCCGAGGCGGTGGAGATCGAGGACGGCCCCTTGCGGCTCTGCCTGCGGCCTCTCGGCGGCGGCGATCTCGCCGCGGCGGCCGGCTGTGCGGACGTCGAGGCGGCCCGCCGCCTGTTGGCCGGCCGTGCCGTGCTGGAAGCGACGCGCGACGGGGAGGGGGTCGATCCGTTCGACCTCACCGACGCGGAGGTCGAGCTGATCTCGCGCGCCCTCGCCGCCCTGGACCCGCAGGCCGAGATCCTCCTCGACCTCGATTGCCCCGGCTGTGGCCATGCCTGGCAGGCCCTCCTCGACGCCGCCGACTGCCTGTGGCACGAGATCGACGCCGCGGCGCGCCGCCTGTTGCGCGAGGTGCACCTGCTCGCCCGTTCCTATGGCTGGCGCGAGGCCGACATCCTGGCGATGAGCGCCGTGCGCCGCCGCCGCTACCTGGAGATCCTCGCCGGATGAGCGGCTTTCTCGACCGCCTCGCCGCCCGCGCCGTGGGCGCGGCTCCGCTGGTCCACCCGCGCGTCCGCTCGCGCTTCGAGCCGGGGGGCGGGGCGGTGGGGGAGGG
>DIHE01000176.1:0-121 GCA_002420005.1 Holophagales bacterium UBA5704
GGGGGGCTGCGGTGGTGGTGGCGCCGGGGTGGCGCAGGCTCCGCCGAGCAGGAGGAGGGCGGCGAGGGTGGCGGTGGATGCCCTCGTGGTCGCTGCGGCCTTGGACCTCACCCCCTGGCCC
>DIHE01000176.1:432-17008 GCA_002420005.1 Holophagales bacterium UBA5704
CAACCGGGAGAGGGGGAACCCCCTTCCCTCGTTCTTTCATGGTTTTGGGTGGTGGCGCCCCCTCTCCCGGGGGAAGGGAGCGCGATGGGAGAGGGGGAAGGGGGGTGAGGTCGGGCGGGGGAAGGCTCCGGCTCCGCACGGCGTTGACGGCGCTCTGCCCGGGTCCGGGGACACCACCATGCTGGACTCGCGCCCCCGATCCCCCTAACATTCGCGGCGCCCGGTGTCACCGGGCGGTCACTTTCATCGCCATCATGAACAGGTCTGTGCGCCACCGTCCCCTCCCTCTGTTGCAGCCGCTCTGTGTCCTGGCCATTCTAGCCGCCGGAGCGTGCTCTCCGCAGCGGCCGGGGGAGGTCCGCTTTCTCCTCGACGGCGACCATGCGCCGGACGTTCTGACCGAGCACAAGGAGATCGCCAGCCCGCCGGCCCTCGGCGGCAACCGCTTCCTTTCCGGCTGGTGGCCGTGGAAGAACGAAGGCGCACTGGTGCTCTCCCCCGTCTCCCAGCAGGCGCGGGTGCAGATCGTCCATCTCGCGGAGCGCCAGCGGACCCTGGTCCTCGACCTCCTCCAGGAGGCGGCCACGCGCGGGCGCCAGGTGCGCGCTTCCGTCGATGGCCGCGACCTGGGCGCCTTTCCGCTCACCGATCCGGTCGAGATCCCGTTGCCGCCGGACCTGCCGCGCGGCCGGGTCACGGTGGAGCTGGCCTTCGACGAGGGCGCACGCGGCGTGATGGCCGCGGCGATCCGGCCGGTCCTCCCGGAAGGGAGGGTCAGGCGCTGGCAGTCCGACCTGATCCAGTCCGGCGATTCGCTGGTCGACCTGGTGCGGCCGGTGGCGGGCGGCGAGGTCCTGGAGGGCTCGTTCATCCCGCCGACCGATCCGCGGGACGGGCAGCGCTTCGACCTCGTCGTCGAGCGCGAGGACGGCACGCCGATCCGCCGTTTCACCTGGGCGCCGAGCTTCTGGAACCGTCTGCGGGGCACCCGTTCCTTTGAGTATCGTCTCGGCGACGTGCAGGGATTCGTGCGGGTCCGCCTGTGGGCGCAGGGTGAAGGGCCGGCCGGCCGTTGGAAGCAGCTCCGGCTGGTGGGCGCCGCCACCCCGGTGCGCGCGCCGGAGACCGAGGCGCCTCCGGCGCCGCAGGCGGAGCCGCCGCGGCTGGTGATCGTTTACGTGATGGACGCCCTGCGCGCCGACACGGTGGGGGCTCTGGGCGGTCCCGCGGGGATCTCGCCCACCTATGACCGGCTCGCCCGAGAGGGACTGCTCTTCCGCAACCACCGCAGCGTGGCGCCGAACACGCTTCCCTCGACCAAGGCGCTGTTCACCGGCCATGCCTTCGCCTCGCGGGGGGGCTGGAAGCTGGAGCCGGAGGATGGCGCGACGCTCGCCGAGCTGTACCGTGCCGCCGGTTACCGCACCGGGCTTTTCTCCGGCAACGTCTACGTGGGCTCGGCCTACAAGACCGACCGCGGCTTCGAGCACGTGGCCGAAGAGGTCCAGATCGACGGCCTGGTGGGCGGCGCACCGGCGGTGATCCGGGCGGCGTACAACGACAACGCCGAGCAGGCGCACACCGCGGCCCTCGCCTGGCTGCGCACGTTGAAGCCGGGCGAGAAGGCCTTCCTCTATCTTCATACCATCCACCCGCACAATCCCTACGATCCGCCGGAGCCCTTCCGCACCCGGTTCACCCAGGGCATCCCGTCGGCGATCGACGGCAGCACGACGACGCTGACCGGGATCAAGGCGCAGCGGGTGACCCCGAACGAGGCCGACCGGCGGCGCCTGCGCGGCCTCTACCAGGGCTCCTTCGCCTACAACGACGACCATCTCGGCCGTTTCCTGGAGCAGGTCCGGTCTTTCGCCGGCCCCGAGGAGACCCTGGTGGCCCTCACCGCGGACCATGGAGAGGAGATCTTCGAGCACGGCGGCGTGCTGCACGGCTTCACCCTCTTCGAGGAGATGGTGCGCATCCCGCTGGTCCTCTGGTCGCCGGGCCGTCTCCAGCCCGGCGAGGTCTCGGCGCGCACCGACACGCTGGATGTCCACCGCACCCTGGTGGACCTCAGCCACCTCACGCCGCCGAAGAATCGCCCCGGTGTGGGCCGGTCGCTCCTCGCCGTGGCACGCGGAACGTACGAGACCGTCGAGGAAGACGTCCGCCTCGCCGCCGCCTCCAGTGTGAAGGGCGGCATCTACTCCGCCCTCTTCGGCCGCTGGAAGCTCGTCTGGGCACCGCGAACCGGCACCGGCTGGGGCCAGGGAGACGGCGCCGGCCGGTCCCGCGATCCCGAGTACCTGTTCGACCTGGAAGCCGATCCGAAAGAGACCAACAACCTCGCGGGCCAGGACAACCTCGCCATCGCCTGGCTCCGTTCCCGCCTCCTCGCCTGGATCGAGCACGAGCGGAAGTCCGACGCCGAGCCCGACAAGAGCCAGGCCGTGGACCCGGAGACGCTCAACAAACTGCGGGCGTTGGGGTATGTGAACTGAGGGGTGGGAGAACCGCAAGGTCAACCGAGGTCTTCGGCCAGCGTTGCAGAGCTGAAGGACGGTTCCAAACCGGCCGCATAGGCATGTCGTGCAAGCTCGCCCAGGAAGCCATCGAGCGCGAGATGGCGCGCTCCGAATGGCAGGAACGGCACGCGCAGCGGCCGGCCACGGACCTCGGGGTATCGGCGGCTTCCCTGCTGGAGCAGGAACGACAGCAACGCGGGCGAGATCTCGCTTGACCCGTTATGTGCTCGACGCTATCCAGAACGTCCGCTTGGAGTAACCCCTCCCTCCCTTGCCCTCCCGCCCTGGTTTTGCCACAATGCGGCAGAGGTGAGTGTGGTGCGTCCAAACCCCTGAACCGACTTTCTCTTCTCTGATCCGAGGTTCCCCGTGACCGAACCGATCAAGTTCTTCCTTCCCGGCCCGACCTATGTCCTCGAAGAGGTCCGCCAGGCGATGACCAAGCCGATGGTCGGACACCGTTCCGCCGGCTATAAGGCCTTCTACATCGAGCTCTCCAAGAAACTGCCTCCCCTCCTGCGTACCTCCGGAGAGGTGATGGTCGCCTCCGGCAGCTCGACGCTGGTGATGGAGAGCGCCGTGGTTTCGTGCGCCGCGTCCGAAGTGCTCAACCTGACGAACGGTGCGTTCTCCGAGCGTTGGCACTCGATCTCCAAGAGCTGCGGCAAGAACTCCGACAAGATCGCCTTCCCCTGGGGCGAGGCGATCGATCCGGAGACCGTGCGGGCCGCCCTGCGCCGCAAGAAGTACGACGTGGTCACCCTGGTCCACAACGAGACCTCGACCGGCGTCGCGAGCCCGATCGCGGACGTGGCCAAGGTGATCCGCGAGGAGAGCGACGCCCTCATCGTGGTGGATACGGTCTCCTCCCTGGCCGGTGCGCCGGTCGAGACGGACGCCTGGGGGCTCGATGTGGTCCTCGCCGGCACCCAGAAGGCGATCGCGGTGCCGCCCGGCCTGACCGTCTTCACCCTCTCCGAGCGCGCCGTCGAGCGCGCCGGGAAGGTGCCGCATCGCGGGTTCTACACCGACCTCCTGCGCTATCTGGACAAGCACAAGGAGGGGGGCTTCATCACCACCCCGGCCATTCCGCTCCTCTGGGCGCTCGACAAGCAGATGGACGTCATCCTCGCCGAGGGGATGGAGGCCCGCTGGGCGCGCCATGAGGCGCTCTACCGCCGCACGGCGGAGTGGGCCGCGTCCCGCGGCATCTCCTACGCCTCGGCCGAGAACGCCCGGTCGGTCACGGTGAGCTGCCTGAAGCCCCCGGCCGGGGTCGATCCGCAGGCGATCGTCAAGAAGCTCGCCGAGCGCGGCATAACCATCGGCGGCGGCTATGGCGACTGGAAGCCCACGACGTTCCGCATCGGCCACATGGGCCAGGTCCGGATGAGCGACCTGGACGCCCTGTTGGTCGAGATCGACGACATCTTGAAGGGACTGGCGGGCTGACCGCGGGGAGGGGAGCCATGTACAAGATCCTGATCGCCGACTCCCTCGATCCCGCCGGCCTGGTGAAGCTCCGTGAATCCGGAGCCGAGGTCCATGAGGTCACCGCGGAGGAGAAGCCGCGCCTCCCCGAGATCCTCGCCGACTACGACGCCCTGGTCGTGCGCAGCTCCACCCAGGTGACCGCCGAGCTGATGCGCGCCGGCAAGCGCCTCAAGGTGGTGGGCCGCGCCGGCATCGGCGTCGACAACGTGGACGTGGCCGCCGCCACCGAGCTGGGCATCCTGGTGGTCAATGCACCGACCGCCAACCTGGTCTCGGCCACCGAGCACACCTTCGCCCTCCTGTTCGCCCTGGCCCGCAAGGTGCCGTTCGCCGACGCCTCCATGAAGGCGGGCAAGTGGGACCGCAAGATCACCGGCCTGGAGCTCCAGGACAAGACCATCGGCATCATCGGCTTCGGCCGCATCGGTCAGAAGGTGGCCGCGCGGGCGCGCGCGTTCGACATGAAGGTCCTGGCGTTCGATCCGTTCCTGGACGCCAACGCGGCCCGCCGGCTGGAGGTGGAGCTGGTGTCGCTGGAGGACCTCCTGCGCCGCAGCGACGTGCTCACCTTCCATACGCCGCTCACCGAACAGACCCGCAACCTGCTCAACCGCGAGCGGATCGCCACGATGAAGAAGGGCGCTCTGGTGATCAACGTCGGCCGCGGCGGGGTGGTGGACGAGGCGGCGCTGCTGGAGGCCCTGGAGTCCGGCCACCTGGGCGGCGCGGCGCTCGACGTGTTCGCCGAAGAGCCGCCGAAGGACCTGACGCTGATCCGGCATCCGAAGGTGGTGGCGACGCCGCACCTGGGTGCCCAGACCCGCGAGGCGCAGGAGCGGATCTCCACCGAGACCGCGGACATGCTCCTCGCCGCCCTCTCCGGCTCGCTCGCGGTGGCGGCGGTCAACCTGCCGTTTCGCGCCGCCGGCCCGAAGGTCGCGCCGTACATGGAGCTGGGCGAGACCCTCGGCCGCATGGCCGCCCAGCTCCTCGACGCCGGGCCGCAGCGCCTCCAGGTGGATCTCTGGGGCGTGGAGGAGGGGATGCACACGCCGGTCACCATGGCGGTCCTCATGGGGGTTCTGGCGACCTTCCTGCGCAACGACATGGTGAACTACGTCAACGCCGAGCGGCTCGCCGCATCGCGCCATATCGCCGTCGTCCGCTCGGTGCACACCGAGGAGTCGGACTATCCCAACCTGGTCGGCGTCACCCTGAGCGGTGGCGACCGGACGGTGGAGCTGGGCGGCACACTGTTCGGCGAGCGGGACCCGCGGGTGGTTCGTTTCGGGGGCTTCCGCTTCGAGTTCCATCCCGAGGGGAATCTCCTGTTCGTCGAGAACCAGGACGTGCCCGGCGTCGTCGGCAAGGTGGGAACCCTGCTCGCCGACAACGGAATCAACATCGCGGACATCCACCTCGCCCGCACCGGCCGCGTCGGCCCGGGAGGGGAGCGGGAGGCGCTCGCGGTGCTGCGCCTCGACCAGGAGATGCCGGAGGAGCTGCTCGGGAAGCTCATCGAAATCGGTGTGGTCCGCTCGGCGCACCGGGTGGATTTGACCAAGAGGTGAGGAGGCCTCGGATGACGCATGTCGGCGTGATCTTCGGCGGGCGCAGTGTCGAGCATCAGGTCTCGATCCGCTCGGCCCGCACGGTGGTGGAGGGTCTGCGCCAGGCGGGGCATCGCGCAACCCCGCTGGGCATTGCGCAGGATGGGTGCTGGATCGAGGCCTCGCGCTCCGAGCAGATCCTGGCGGAAGGCGCCACCGAGATTCCGCCGGTGGGAGGCCCGATCGCGCCGACCTTGCGGCATCTGATCGAGTCGGGCGTCGAGGCGCTCTTCCCGATCGTCCACGGCACCTGGGGAGAGGACGGCACGCTCCAGGGCCTCTGCGAGATGCTCGACCTGCCGTACGTCGGGCCGGGCGTCACCGCGAGCGCCATCGCCATGGACAAGCTTCTGTTCAAGCGCCAGATGCTCGCCGCCGGCGTACCGGTGGTCGACTACGAGGCGATCCGGCGCGGCGAATTCGAGGCCGATCCGCAAGGTTGCCTGCGGCGCCTGGACCGGCTGCCGCTGCCGCTGTTCGTCAAGCCGAGCGTCGGGGGCTCCAGCGTAGGGGTCCGGAAAGTGGACAGCCGCCACTGCCAGGAGACCTCGGTGCGCTTCGCGCTCCAGTTCGACGAGGTGGTGCTGGTGGAGAAGGGCGTGAAGGGCCGCGAGCTGGAGTGCGCCGTCCTGGGCTACGAGACGATCGAAGCCTCGGCGGTGGGCGAGATCGTCCCCGGGAACGACTTTTACGACTACGCGGACAAGTATCTGCAGGACACGGCGCAGCTCATCGCCCCGGCCGAGCTGCCGGAGGGTCTGGCCGACCGCCTGCGCGACCTGGCCGTCCGCGCTTTCACCGCCATCGGCGGCGTCGGTCTCGCCCGGGTCGACTTCCTGGTCGAGGGAGACGAGGTCTGGGTCAACGAGATCAACACGTTGCCGGGTTTCACCAGCATCTCGATGTACCCCCACCTCTGGGGCCTCTCCGGCGTCCCTCTCCCCGACCTCGTCGACCGGCTCCTCCAGATCGCCCTGCGCCGGCACCGCGACCGGCACCGGCTGGACGAGGGGATCAAGGAGTTTCTGGCGGGGCTGTAGGTCCCTACCGCGCCGCCACGACGATCGAGCCGATGCCCAGGGCGGCCAGCTCGCGGCGGACGGTCTCGGCGTGGCTCCGGTCGGCGAAGGAGCCCACCTGGACGCGGTTCCAGGTGCCGTCGGACTTGACCGTGGTCTCCGGATAGTAGCGGGCCAGCTCGGCTTTCAGCGCCAGGGCCCGCGCCTCTTCACCGAACGCGGCGACCTGCACGGTGTAGTGCGGCGGCACGCCCCCCTCTTCGACCAGGTAGAGCTCCACCTGCGTGGTGCCGGCGAGCACGAGGTCGATCTCGCGGGCTGCGGCGTAGGAGAGGTCGAGGATGCGGTTCTTGCTGAATGGGCCGCGGTCGTTGACCCGCACCACCACCGATTTGCCGTTGCGGACGTTCTTGACGTCGAGGAGGGTACCGAAGGGAAGGGACGGATGGGCGGCGGTCAGCTCGTGCATGTTGAAGCGCTCACCGCTCGCGGTGCGCTTGCCTTGGAACTGGTTGCCGTACCAGGAGGCGGTGCCCTTCTCCAGGGGTTGCAAGCCTCCGCCGAGGCGGGTGGTCGGTCGCTGGTTGGCCGAGCAACCGGTGAGAACTGCGCAGAAGACCGTCAGGACGACTGCGGCGCGAAGGGGTCTGGGCATGGGTGTTCTCCGTAAGGTGGTGGAGCCATCTTCGTGAGAGCTCTTGGTCCAGCGCGGGATGCTGCTTGCGCCTCAACCACTCTATACCAAGGACGACAAGGACGACAAGGACGGCAAGGACCGGCTGTCTTTGTGGTTGCTGTCCTTGGCGACCTTGTCGTCCTTTGCCGCGAAGCTACACCCGTGGCCCCGCCGCCGCCACCGCCACCACACCTTCCAGCGCCCCGGCCACCACCTCGTCGAGCAGCTCGGTGACCTGTTCGGCGGAGCGTCCGGTGAAGGCGACCGGATCGAGCCAGGCGTCGACCTCGGCGCGGGTGAGCCGGAAGTCGGGGTCGGCGACGATGCGGTCGATCAACGGGTTCTCGCCCGCGCCGCTCTCCAGCAGGCCCTGGGCTTCCAGGCTGTAGACGCGGATCTTCTCGTGCAGATGCTGGCGGTCGCCGCCGCGCAGAGCCGCCTCCATCAGGAGGGTCTCGGTGGCCATGAACGGCAGCTCGCGGGCGACGCGGGCGGCCACCACGGTCTCGCGCACCACCAGGCCGGAGGCGATGTGGGCGGCGAGTCCGAGGATGGCGTCGGCGGTCAGGAAGGCATCCGGGAGGACGAGCCGCCGGTTCGCCGAGTCGTCGAGGCTGCGCTCCAGCCACTGCGTGGCGGTGTTGAGCGGGCCGTTCAGCGCGTCCGTGATCAACCGCCGCGCCAGTCCGCACATCCGCTCGGCGCGGATCGGATTGCGCTTGTAGGCCATCGCAGAGGAGCCCACCTGCTCGGCGTCGAACGGCTCGGCCAGCTCGCCCACCCCCTGGAGCAGGCGCAGGTCGGTGCCGTACTTGTGGCAGCTCTCGGCGAGGCCGGCGAGGGTCTGGAGCACCTGCGAGTCCTGCTTGCGCGTATAGGTCTGCCCGGAGACCGGAAAGCTCTCCGCGAAGCCGATCCGCCCGGCGACGAGCCGATCGAGGGCGCGCACCTTGGCGTGATCGCCATGGAACAAGGTGAGAAAGCTCGCCTGTGTGCCGGTGGTCCCTTTGACCCCACGGCAGCGCAGGGTGGCGAGGCGGTGGCGCACCTCGGTGAGGTCCATCAGGAAGTCCTGCAGCCAGAGGCAGGCCCGCTTGCCGACCGTGGTGAGCTGCGCCGGCTGGAAATGGGTGTAGGCGAGGCAGGGAATCGTGCGCGTGCGGCGCGCGAAGCCGCCCAAGGCGGAGACCGTCGCGGCGAGGCGGCCGGCGAGCAGCTCCAGGGCTTCACGGAACAGCAGGACGTCCGTGTTGTCGGTGATGAAGGCGCTGGTGGCGCCGAGGTGCAGGATGCCGCCGGCCCCGGGGTGGACCGCGTCCGCCTGCTCCGCGTAGTGGCGCAGGTGGGCGACCACGTCGTGGCGGGTGCGCCGTTCCAGCTCGGCGACGCGGTCGAGGTCGGTGTCCCCGGCGACCTGCCGGAGGGCGGCGATCTGTTCGGCGGTGATCGGCA
The DNA here is from genome assembly GCA_002420005.1 of Holophagales bacterium UBA5704. Lineage (GTDB taxonomy): Bacteria > Acidobacteriota > Thermoanaerobaculia > Multivoradales > UBA5704 > UBA5704. Next base: position 9,209 of record DIHE01000176.1, read on the forward strand.
GACCCAGCTCGCGCTGGCTTTCGGCGAGGGCGATCCACAGCCGGCGCCAGGTGGCAAAGCGGTGGCGCGCGGAGAACAGCCGCGCCATCTCCGCGGAGGCATAGCGTTCGTAGAGGGGGTTCTGGGGAGAGTCGGAAAGCATGGCAAGGTCAGTCTATCAACCCGTCGGCTCCACGGCCGATCTCTGTGTAAAATCGATTGATGGCATGCATTGGCAGGGGAGCCCTGGGACGGGGCGGCCGGCAGTTGTGCCGCAAATGGCGGTCGATGCTCGCAGGCGTCGTGACCGCCTTTGTCTGCTTCCTGCCCGCCGCCGCCGGGGCCTCGGGAGCCGCCCGGGAAAACGGCCGCCCGCTCATCGCAGTCTTTCCACCGAACAGTTACGGGGGACACCCGCAGGTCTGGGGTGCGGCACAGGATCGCGACGGGCTCATCTACCTGGCGGCTGCCGGTGCGATTCACATCTATGACGGGTCCACCTGGCGGAGTGTGATTTCGCCCAATGCCGAGGTGATGCGGTCGGTCATCGGCACGCCGCAAGGGATCTATTGGGGAAGCGAAGGCGATTTCGGGGTCTTGGAGCCGAAGCCCGGGGGGGCTCTCCACTTTGTCTCCTTGCTTCCCTTCGTCGCGAAGCCCGACCGCGCCTTCGAGCGCGTCACCCAGGTGCTGTCGGTCGGTCGGGGAGCCCTTTTCCGGTCGCGCTGGCATCTCTTTCTGTGGCCGGGGGCGGGCGGGCCTTTGAAGGTCTGGCGGCTCCCGGAAAGTCCGGACACCGGGTTCGACGCCGTGGGGCAGGTGGGAGGGCGTACCCTCCTCGCTTCGCGGGGGGCGGGCCTGCTGGAGCTGCATCAAGGGGCATGGCGGTCCCTTCCGGGGAGCCGCCTTCCTCCGGAGCAGAAGGTGGCGGCGATCACGTCTGGTCCCCGCGGCGGTCTGGTCGTGGTCACCGAGGCGGGCGGGCTGTTCCTCTACGACGGCGGCGGGATCACCTCCTGGCCGGGAGAAGTCTCCGATTTCGCCCGCCGGTCCAAGGCGCGCCGGGTGGCCGACCTCGGTGGAGGGCGCTTCGCCCTCGGATCCGCGCAGGGAGGTGTGGCTGTCGTCGATGCCGAGGGCCGCGTCCTGCGTCTCCTGAACGAAGCGGCGGGGCTCCCCGACGCCAGCGTCAACGACCTGTTCGTCGATGCCGAGCAGGGATTGTGGGTCTCCACCAACCAGGGGGTGGCTCGGGTGGACCTGGCCTCGGGAATCGATGTTTTCGACGAGAGCCTGGGGTTGTTGGGTGCGCCCATCCGGGCCCTCCGCTTTGGCGGCACCCTCTATCTGGGCACCACCCGCGGGCTCTTCGTCGTCGAGCCCTCCCGGATTCCGGGCGGTCTTGTGCACTTCGTCCCCGTCGAAGGCGTTTCCGCCGAATGCTGGGATCTTGCGGGCTTTCAGGGACGCCTGGTGGCCGCAACCTCCGCCGGTCTTCTGGAGGTCGGCGGCGGTGCCGCCGTTCCCATCCCCTGGAAAGGAGAGATCGCTCTGGCCTTGCTCGCCTCCCGGGATGGCCGTCGGCTCTGGGTGGGCTCCGACGTGGATGGACTCTGGGTTCTGGAGGGATCTGAAGGGCGGATCGCTGCGCCCCGCCGGGTGGAGGGGGTCTCCCGGCAGGTGCGCGGGCTCGTGGAGGACGGCGCCGGGCGGATCTGGCTGCGAATAGAGCTGGAAGGGCGGGAACGGATCGAGCGTCTCGAACCGGAGGCGATGGCTGTTGCCGGCAAGGTCCGCGTCTTCGGCCCGGCCGATGGACTGCCGGAGGGGGTCGAGAGGGTGCCCGTGCTCTGGCAGGGAGAGCTGCTGGTGTCCGGTGTCGGCGAGGTGTTTCGCTGGATCCCGGCGCGGGACCGTTTCGTCCCGGACACCGCGGTGGCGGCCGCTTTGGCCCCGGCGCTTCTCGTGAATCGTCTGTGGGGTGACGGATCCGGTCGGATCTGGGCGCCATCGGTCTTGGAGGCGTCCTCGGGCGTGCCGGAAGACGTTCTGCGCCACGCGCTGCTCGCCGGCAAAGGTGGAGGGCCTGCCCGGTATCCTCTGGAACCTCTGGGCGAGGTTTCGGTGGAGAGCTTCTATGCCGACGGCGACGCTGTCTGGGCCGCCTCTCGCGATGGCCGCCTCTTGCGCCTGGGTGCGGCCGCCTTGGCGCGTGCGATGGGTGACGCTCCTCCCGCCCCTCGGTTGCGCCGGGTGCGTTTGCTGGGCGCGCCGGATGAGGTGCTCTTCGATGGAGCCGGTGGATTCGGGAGGGCTCCCGAAATCCCCTGGGGACCCCGCGCCCTGCGGTTCGAGGCCGCGGTGCCCCGTTTCGACGTGCCGGGAGGTTACCTCCTGCAAAGCCGCCTCCTCGGGCTTGGCGAAGGCTGGGGACCCTGGAGCACCGAGACCTACCGGGACTTCACCGGCCTGCCGGCCGGCAGCTATACCTTCGAAGTGCGGGGCGGGCGACCGGGCGGCGAGCCGGGCCCGGCCACCGCGTTCGCCTTCCAGGTGCTCGCCCCCTGGTATCGCACCGCCTGGGCGTATGGCCTCTATGGGCTGGCTCTGCTCGCCGCCGCCGGCGCTCTGGTCCGGAAGGTACAGAACACGGTGCTCCGTGAACGTCTCAAGAATGCACGACTGCGCGAGCTCGACCGGCTCAAGAGCTCCTTTCTTGCCAACACGTCCCACGAGCTGAGGACCCCGGTGTTCGGCATCGTCGGTCTCGCCGAGCAACTTTCAACCCGTGCGGCCCCGGTCCTGCCACCCGTGGATCGTGAGCGCCTGGAGGCTCTCGTTTCTTCCGGTCACCGTCTGCAGCGGCTGCTCGACAACCTCGACGACTTCTCCCAGCTGCAAAGGGGGGCTCTCACCCTGGATCGGCGGCCGGTCGAGCTGCGCCCGGCGGTGGCGGCGGCGATCCACCTGGTGCGTCCCTTTGCGCACGACAAGCCCCTCGAGCTGATCAACGCCGTGCCGCAGGAGGCCGCCGCGGCCGACGCCGATCCGCGGCGCCTGGAGCAAATCCTCTTCCACCTTCTGCGCAATGCCGTGCAGTACACCGCCGCCGGCCGGGTCGAGGTGAGTCTCCGCGAAGAGGGAAACGAGCTCACCCTGCGGGTCAGCGACACCGGCTGCGGGATTGCCGCCAAGGGCCGGGAGCTTCTGTTCGAAGCCTTCGAGAAGCCGGATGCGCCGGGTTCCGAGGCCGGGGGCACGGGGATGGGGCTGGCTCTGGTGCGCCGGCTGGTGGAGCTGCACGGTGGCCGGATCAGCCTCGAATCGACCTCTCCGGCGGGTTCCGTCTTCGCCTTCACCTTGCCCCGGGCCGCGCGGGCGAAAGCCGCCGTCCCGCCGTCGTCGCCGACGTCGGAAACGACGCCGGCCGGACCGCCCTGCATCCTGGTGGTCGATGACGAGCCGGTGAACCGGCTCATCCTCAAGTTGTATCTGGAAACGGGAGGCTGCAAGGTGCGCCAAGCGGTGGACGGTCCCGAGGCCCTGGCCAGCATCGCCGCGGAGCGCCCCGACCTCGTCCTGCTCGATGTGATGATGCCGCAGATGAACGGTTTCGAGGTGTGCCGCCGGCTGCGCGAACGCTTCGCCCCGGACGAGCTGCCGGTGGTCTTCGTCTCCGCGAAGTCCCAACCCGCCGACCGGGCGGAAGGGCTCGCCGCCGGCGGCAACGACTACCTCACCAAGCCGGTTTCCCAGGAGGATCTCATCCAGCACGTCCGTGCCCTTCTCTAGCGCCTCGCGGAGCTTTACCTCGCAAAGTACTTGACGCATCCTCCTGCGGACGGTACAGTGTTGCCGTGGCCGACCCTCAGCGCCTCCCGCCCCGCCTCGAAGCCCCCCGCGCCTTGCACCTGCGGGCGATGGACAATCTGCGGTTCATCCGCGAGACGATGGAAGGTGCCTCCCGCTTCACCGCGGTGTCCGGGTCGGGGGAGATCGCGGTCGGCTTGACGGCTCTCGCTGCAGCCTGGCTCGGCGCGCTTCAGGAGGACCGGCTGGCGTGGCTGGGCGTCTGGCTCGCCGAGGCCCTGGTGGGGGCGCTGGTCAGCGTGGCCGCCATCGTCCGCAAGGCGCGCCGCACCGAGGTGTCGCTGATCTCGCAGCCGGTGCGGCGTTTCGTGCTGGGGCTTCTGCCGCCGTTTGTCGCCGGAGGTGTGCTCACCGCGGTGCTCTTTTGGAAAGGGCTCTTCTTTCTCCTGCCCGGGCTCTGGCTGCTGATGTATGGCACCGGTGTGATCACCGGCGGTTCCTATTCCGTGCGGATCGTGCCGGTGATGGGGATCGCCTTCATGGTGCTGGGCGGGCTCACCCTGTTGGCTCCGGCGGCCTGGGGGGACGCGCTGCTCGCCGCCGGTTTCGGCGGGCTGCACATCGTGTTCGGAGCGATCATCGCCCGGAGGCATGGTGGCTAAACGGGCGCCGCGGCACCTGCCGCCCGACGGCGAACCGGGAGGTCCCGACGAGATGGAACCCGAATCCGTACCCCGCGCGGCTCTCGACCTCGACCGCGTGATCCACGAGCGGATCCGCCTCGGCATCGTGAGCGCGCTCGCCGTCAACGACCATCTGAGCTTCAACGATCTGAAGAAGCTGCTCAAGACGACGGACGGCAACCTGAGCGTCCATGCGCGCCGGCTGGAAGAGGCCGGCTACGTCACCTGCGAGAAATACTTCGAAGGCCGCCTCCCCAAGACCGAGTTCCGCCTGACCCCGCCCGGCCGCCGGGCGCTCGAACGCTACCTCGATCACATGGAAGCCATCATCCAGGCCACCCGGATCGTGGAGAGCTGACCCTTTTTTTGTCCACCCACTTTGTGCCATGAAGCACTCTGCGAGAAGAGGAAGGGCATGACCACACCCGGTCTCCACGTCGCCATCATCATGGACGGCAATGGCCGCTGGGCCACCCACCGTGGCCGTCCCCGCACCGCCGGGCACCTCGCCGGAGCGGACGCGGTGCGTCGCACGGTCGAGGCCGCGCCGGCGGAGGGCATCCGCACCCTCACGCTGTTCGCCTTTTCCTCCGACAACTGGCAACGGCCCGACCGCGAGGTCCGCGCCCTGATGGGCCTCTTCCGCCGCTTTCTGACCGCCGAGGCCGCGCGCTGCGCCGCGAACGGCATCCGCCTTTCCGTGATCGGCCGGCGCGACCGGCTTCCGGCGGCCCTGGTGCGGACGATCGAGGAGGCCGAAGCGAAGACCCTCGGCGGCCGGGATTTCTGGCTGCGCATCGCGGTCGACTATTCCGGCCGCGACGCCATCCTGCGAGCGGCCGAGCGCTGGCACCTCGGCGGTGCGGCGCTCCCCTCGCGGGAGACCTTCGCGCACCTCCTCGCCGACCTGCCGCAGAACGGTCCCGCGCCGGACGTGGATCTCCTCATCCGCACCGGCGGAGAGAAGCGACTCTCCGACTTCCTCCTGTGGGAATGCGCCTACGCCGAGCTGGTCTTCACCGACCGCATGTGGCCCGACTTCGCCGCCGCCGACCTGGCCGCCGCCGTGCGCGAGTTCCACCGCCGCGAGCGGCGGTTCGGAACGGTGCCGGAGGTGGGGGAGCTGCGGGCGGTGGGGTGAAGAGAAGAGGCCGGGAGGGGGACCCCCTCCCGGCCGCAGAGATCACAGACTCCGCGCCATCAGATCCGACATCGCCTTGTTGAAGCGCACCGGGTCTTCCAGCTCCGAGCTCTCGGCGATCAGTCCGTAGCCGAAGAGGAGGTGGGCGTAGTCTTCGATGGCGGGGTCGTTCTGGTCCGCGTCGTAACGCTCGCGGAGCTTGCCGAGGATGTCGTGGTTCGGGTTGAGCTCCAGAATGCGGCGCTGCTTCGGGCCGCCTCCCTTGCCCTTCTGGAGGAGCTTCTCGAGCTGCGGGCTGTAGTCGTGCTCGGCGCCGACCAGGCAGACCGGGGAGGTGGTGAGACGGTTGGTCAGGCGCACCTGCTTGACCCAGGTGTCGAGCTTCTTCTGGAGCAGGTCGAGCAGCGGCTTCATCTGCTCCTCCTTCTCCTTGAGCGCCTCCTCGGTCGCCTTCTTCTCCTCCTCGTTGCCGAGGTTCACCGTGCCCTTGCCCACCGACTTGAGCTTCTTGCCGCCGTACTCGTGGAGCGTCTGGATCATCAGCTCGTCCACGGTGTCGATCAGGTAAAGAACCTCGATACCCTTCTCCTTGAAGGCCTCCAGGTGCGGCGAGTTCTCCACCACCTCGCGCGATTCGCCGGTCAGATAGAAGATCTCCTTCTGATCCTCCTTCATCCGCTCGACGTACTGCTTCAAGGTGGTCATCTTCTCCTTGTCGTTCGAGGAGTAGAACAGGAGCAGCTCGAGCAGCTTCTCCTTGTTCTCATAGTCGGCGGAGAGGCCTTCCTTGATGGCCTTGCCGAACTGCTCCCAGAACTTCAGGTAGGTCTCGTGGTCGTTTTCCCGCATCTCCTCGAAGACGCCGAGGAGCTTGGTGGTCAGGCCCTTGCGGATCAGGGTGATGTGGCGGTCCTGCTGCAGCATCTCGCGCGAGACGTTGAGCGCCAGGTCTGGCGAGTCGACCACGCCCTTGATGAAGCGGAGATAGCGCGGGAGCAGGTCCTCGCAGCTCTCCATGATCTGCACCTTCTTGACGTACAGGTGCAGGCCCGGCTTGGAGGCGACGTAATACAGGTCGTACGGCGCCTGGGTGGGCACGAACAGCAGCGCCTGGTACTCGATGCGGCCTTCGGCCTTGTAGGAGATGACCTTGAGCGGCTCGGTCCAGTCGTGCGAGATGTGGCGGTAGAAGTCCTTGTATTCCTCCTGGGTGACCTCGGACTGCGGGCGCACCCAGATCGGCTTCATGGAGTTGAGGACCTTCTCCTCCATCGGCATCTTCGGCTTCTCGCCGGTCTCCTTCTCCTTCGCCAGGTCCTCGATCTCCGGGTCCTTCTCGGCGGTGAGGACGATCGGGTAGCCGACGAAGTCGGAGTAGCGGCGGACGATGCGGCTGATCACCCAGCGGTCGGAGAACTCGTCCATGCCGTTGTCGCGGTCCTCCGGCTTCAGGTGGAGGGTGATCGAGGTGCCGCGCTTGTCCTTCTCGCCGGGCTCGACGGTGTAGGTGCCGTCACCGGTCGACTCCCAGCGGGTGGCCTCGGTCTCGCCGGCCCGGCGGGTGACCAGCACCACGCGGTCGGCGGCCATGAAGGAGGAGTAGAAACCGACGCCGAACTGGCCGATCAGCTCCGCGATCGACTGCTTCGACTCGCCCTTCTTGATGCGCTCCACCAGCTCGCGGGTGCCGGACTTGGCGATCGTGCCGATGTTGGTGACCACCTCGTCCCGGCTCATGCCGATGCCGTTGTCGTGGATGGTGATCGTGCGGTGCTCGCGGTCGGCGTCGATGCGGATCTCCAGCTTCTCGTCCCCCTCCATCAGCTCGGGCTTGGTGACCGCTTCGAAACGGAGGCGGTCGAGCGCGTCGGAAGCGTTCGAGATCAGCTCGCGGAGAAAGATCTCCTTGTTGGAGTACAGCGAGTGGATCATCAGGTCGAGAAGCTGTTTCGTCTCGGCCTGAAATTGCAGGGTCTCGACGGTGGCGGTCGCCATGGAACCTCCTCTATGCGTCAGATTCGATCTTTGAGTGTTGGGGGCTCAACCCCTGGAGCGTCTCGGGTCGCACAGGAACAAACCCAACGTTCTCCGTGCGATATTCCCCTCGCGGAGAGGGCGCGACGGAGGAAAGTTTAGTGCTGGGCGCGCAGGATTGCAACCCCTGGCCCTCTCCCCCGGCCCCTCTCC
>DIHE01000027.1 GCA_002420005.1 Holophagales bacterium UBA5704
CTGGAACAGGATGCCGGTCGTCTCGGAGCTCAGACGTCCCTGGGCATCCGGCTGGATGGGCTGATAGCGGCCGGTGGCGTCGAGGCGGTAGCCGAGGAGGGAGTAGACCCGACGGGCACGTTTTCGCGCCGAGGTGTCGACGATCAGATACTCGGGGATGCCGACGCGCTGGTAGAGCTGGACCTTCCTGCCCAGGTCGGTCTCGCGGACCCGGGCGCTCAGGGGAGAGACGACCTCGATCACCAGGGAAGGCCGGACGCCTTCCTTCTGCAGGTCGAGGCTGTCCAGGGGGGTGGGATCGCGCAGCCCGTGGACGACGGAGACGTCCGGCGCCGGAGCCGGCAGGCCGGGTCCGAGCAGGTGCTTCATGTCATAGAGCACCCGGACGCCTCCAGGCTGCTGCTTGAACCAGGCCCGCAGGAGGGAGCTGATCTCGGCTCCCGTGTTGCCGTGCCATTCACCTTGGACCATCTTGTCGTCGAGCTCCGGGTCGAGGAACAGCTCCGGTGTGAGAGGAAGCTCCAGCAGCTCCAGGCTGCCGTCGGGAAGCTCGATCCAGCGCTGGAGGACAGAGCGCTCCTCGGTCTCCTCAGAGACGGTGCTCCCTGGTGCCCATTGCCTCGCTTCCAGGGCTCTCCAAACGGGCTCGGCCATGGCCGAAGTATAGGGCTTGGCTCGGGAAGGCGTCAAAGAAGCCCTGCGCGGAGGTCCGCCCTCAGCGGGTCAGCCAGCGCTGCTCGGGGTGCTTGGCGAAGCGGTAGAGGTTGCGCGCCGAGCGGAACTCCAGCACCGGCCGGTCGTCCGTGTTGATCTCCTTGCCCGGCGCCACCGCGAGCGTCTCGGCCCCGCGGAAGCGCGGATTCTCGATCATCCGCGCAAGCTGCGGCAGGCTCATCCCGATGCCGGCGAAGTCTTCCGCCACGCCGGGCGCACCGGAGCGGGTGATCACCCGGAAGGTGTCTTTCGGCAGCGCCTCGACGGACGCGAGGACGATGGCGTCGTAGCCGTTGGTCCACACGGCGCTGTGGGGGAATTCGAGCGACAGCGTGCGCAGCGCCGTGTGAAAGTCCGCGGCGCTCATCTCGTGGATGGGGAACCACTGGCAGAGCAGCCCGCCGGGCGCGAGGGCGCGCCGGGCGGCGCCGTAGAACTCGCGGGTGAAGAGGCCCGAGACGCCGGCCACCCAGATGTTGGGTGGCTCGCTGATGAGGACGTCGAAGCGGTGCCGGGTGCGGTCCACGTAGTTGCGTCCGTCGTCGATCACCATGCGGACCCGGGGGTCTTCGAGCGCCGCGTGATTCGCTTCGCGGAAGTGCAGGCGCGCCGCCTCGACGACCAACGGATCGATCTCGACCTGCACGACCTCGCGCGCCTGGCGGTGACGCAGCACGGCGGCGAGAGTGAGGCCGCCGCCCAGCCCGATGTTGAGCACCCGCTGCGGATCGGGATGCAGCAGCATCGGCAGGTGGCCCAGCATCAGCTGGGCGTAGTTGTCGCCGGCCAGGTTGGTGGCGTCCGTCTTGCCGTTGTGCTTCAAGAACAGGGCATCCGCCTGCGGCACCGACAGCACCGACACCTGGCCGTAATAGCCCTGCCGGCGGTAGATCGTCGTCATCTCGCTGTTCGCCTGCTGGTAGAGCTTCCAGGAGCCGTCGCGCACGCCGTGGTAGTAGACGGCGCTCTTCGGCGGCTCGAAGGGGAGCACGAGGGGCGACAAGGCGAGCGCGATCGCCGACAAGACGCCCACGGTGACCAGCTGGCGGCGCCGGCTGCCCGCCGGGGCCTGAGAGACGAAGACCACCGCGGTGAGCAGGTAGGCGACCACGGAGGCGACGATCAGGCCGGCGAAGCCCAGGTGGGGCAGCAGCAGGTACTCGCCGGTGAGGGCGCCGGCCACCGCGCCGAGCGTGTTGACGAAGTAGGCGCGGCCGAGCGCCGAGCCGGCACCGTCCTTGGTCCCTTCGCTCTCCGCCTGCGTGAGCAGGCGGGTGACGAGCGGGAAGTTGGCGCCCATCGCGAGGGTGGCGAGCAGCACCATGCCGGAGAGGAGCAGGAAGATCTGGAAGAAGAACGCTCCCTCGCCCGCCGTCTCCTGGAACAGGTTGAGATAGGCGCGCTCGAAGGTCTCGCGGGCGCGGAAGACGAAGATGCCGCCGATGGCGATGACGACCTGCAGAAATGCGATGGTGGCCGGAAGATTGCGCAGCGTGTCGGCCCGGCGGCGGGTCAGCAGGCTGCCGAGACCGACGCCACCGAGGAAACCGGCAAGCACGAAGGCCAGCGAGGAGACGCTGGTGCCATTCAGGAGATAGAAGAAGCGGTTCCACCCCGTCTCCAGCCACATCGCCGCACAGCCGGAAACGGCGAAGGCGGCGAGGGTGAGCCGCCGTGCCGCCGGGGAGAGACGGATCTCCTCCCGCGGTTGCGCCGGCATGGGTTTGGCGCGGTTGCGCTTCTTGAGCACCGCAGGCGGCACCGGCGCGGGGGCCGGGGCGTGCGCGTCAGGCTCCTGGAGGCGGGCGAGCCCCGCGGCGAGCGCGAGCGCTCCGGCACCGAGCAGCCAGGTCGACGCGCGCAGGCCGACGTGCGGCACGAGGACCAGCCCGGCGAGAAGGGCGCCGGTCGCGCCTCCGAGGGTGTCGAGGCCGTAGATCAACGAGACGCTGGCGCCCAGCTGGCGTGAGACGCGGGCATGGAGCTCGGTGAACAGCGGCAAGGTGACGCCGATGCAGAAGGTCGGCGGGAAGAGCACCGCCAGCACGATGAGGAGCTTCGCCGTCGCCGCGAGCCCGGGGTCCCAGCTTTCAGGTGCCAGCAGGCCCCACACCGCGCGGCCGAGCGCGAAGAGCGGCAGGGACAGCAGGCAGAGCGCCCCGAGGACCGCCACCACCGTGGCCAGCCGCTGCCGCAGCGGCCGGGCCTGCGCACACCATGCGGCGCCGGTGCGCGCTCCGAAGGCAAGGCCGAGCAGGAAGACCCCGAGCACCGCCGAGAAAACAAAGGCGGTCGAGCCGAACAGCAGATTGAGCCGGCGGACCCAGAGCACCTGGGCGGCGAGCGCCAGCAGATTGACGTAGAACACACCCAGAAGCAGGAGCCAAGGCCGCCCGGTCGGTTTCATGCGGCGCGCATCCTACCACGGTGCCGGGGGAGGAGCCGTCGCCGGCGCTCGGGTGGCTTGGCGCTCGTGGCGGCCCAGCCCCTGCACCGCCTTCAAGCCGGGGTGTCCTCGTCATCGTCCTCGTCCACATGCAGGGTGTGCAGGATGCGGTGGGCGACCGGCGCGATGAGCAGGCCCGCGATGCCCAGGAAGGCCACACCCGAATAGAGGGCGTAGAAGGTGGCGAACAGCTTGGCGGATGTCTGGTGGATCGGCTGCACCGGTCCCATGCCGGTGAGGATCATCGCCGCGTTCAACAGGGCATCGATCCAGCCCATCCCGGCTGCCCAATGGTAGCCGGCGGCCCCAAAGGCCAGCGAGCCCGCAATCAAGGCGAAGGAGACCGAGAAGTGGCGCGCCAGCCGCCGGAAGAAGGCGCGGCGGCTGAGCAAAGGGGCGGTGCGGTGCTCGTACATGCGCGGAACTCGTGGTGGCTGCACCAAAGCATAGCAGAGCCGATTGGGCGCACCCGGGGTGGGTGGTCCAACAAGTGGCCCCATGCTATCCTCCTTGGCTGCAACACCTGACAGGGCACAAGAGGAGCTCTCATGAGCGAGATCCGGTTCACCCAGAGATTGCGGTATGCGTTCGACAACAGCATGTCCAAGGGAGCGATCGCCCTGATGGGCTATCTTGCCCTGGCGTCCCTTGCTCTGATCGTGGTGGCGGGGTTGGTGGTGATCATCTTCCGCATCGCTCCGGCCGGTTCCGAGCAGCCGGGGTTCTTCGAGGCCATGTGGCTGAGCCTCATGCGCACCCTCGACTCGGGCACCATGGGCGGTGACGAAGGCACGGGATTTCGCGCCACCATGCTCTTCGTCACCCTGGGCGGCATCTTCATCGTCAGCTCTCTGATCGGCGTGATCAACAGCGGCATCGAGGCCAAGCTCGAAGAGCTGCGCAAGGGCCGGTCGTTCGTCGTCGAGAAAGACCACACGCTGATCCTCGGCTGGTCGCCCAAGATCTTCACCATCCTCTCCGAGCTGGTCCAGGCCAACGAAAACCGCCAGAAGCCGCGGGTGGTCATCCTGGCCGACAAAGACAAGGTGGAGATGGAGGACGAGATCGCCGAGAAGGTGCCCGACACCGGCAAGACCCGCATCGTCTGCCGCACCGGCAGCCCGCTCGACCTGACCGACCTGGAGATCGTCAACCCACACGAAGCGCGGTCGATCATCATCCTGGCCTCCGAGGGCCACGACCCCGATCCGGAGATCATCAAGTCGATCCTGGCGATCACCAACAACCCGAACCGGCGGGCCGAGCCCTACCACATCGTCGCCGAGCTCGCCGAGCTGCGCAACGTCGAGGTGGCGCGGATGGTGGGCAAGGACGAGGCGCAGCTGATCGTCACCAGCGACCTGATCTCGCGCATCATCGTGCAGACCTCGCGGCAGTCCGGCCTGTCGGTGGTCTATACCGAGTTGCTCGACTTCGGAGGCGACGAGATCTACTTCCAGGAAGAAGCCGCACTCGTCGGGCGGACGTTCGGCGAAGCGCTCCTCGCCTATGAGGACACGGCACTCATGGGGCTCGGGTTCCGCGATGGCCGGGTGCAGCTCCTGCCGCCGCTCGACACCCGCATCGGCCCGGGCGACCGGGTGATCGCCATCTCCGAGGACGACGACACCGTGCGCCTCTCGGGCCGTACCGGCGACTGGACCGATCTCGAGAAGAAGCTGGAAATCGACGTCACGGCGATCCAGACCGCTCCGGTCTCCGAGAAGCGCCCGGAGCGCACGCTCCTCCTCGGCTGGAACGAGCGCGGCTCGACCATCATCAACGAGCTGGACAAATACGTGGCCGCCGGATCCGAGCTGACCCTGGTCGCCTCGATCGACGGCCTGGACGAGCGGGTCGCCCGGGAATGCGGAGAGCTGCAGAGCCAGAAGCTCAACATCCGGGTGGCGGACACCACCGACCGGCGGGTCCTCGACGGACTCCATGTCCATGATTTCGATCAGGTCATCATCCTCTGCTACTCGGATACCCTGGACGTCCAGGAGGCGGATGCCAAGACGCTCATCACCCTCCTCCACCTGCGCGACATGGCGGAGAAGGGGGGGCACGACTTCCGCATCGTCACCGAGATGCTGGACACGCGCAACCGCGAGCTGGCCGAGGTGACCCAGGCGGACGACTTCATCGTCAGCAACAAGCTGACCAGCCTGATGCTCGCCCAGGTCTCCGAGAACAAGGAGCTGACCGAGGTGTTCGCCGATCTCTTCGACCCGGAAGGAGCCGAGGTCTACTTGAAGCCGGCGAAGAACTACGTGGCGCTCGGCCGCCCGGTCAACTTCTACACGGTCGTCGAAGCGGCCCGCCGGCGCGGCGAGATCGCCATCGGCTACCGCCTGGAGGCCTTGGGCAAGGACGCTTCCCAGGCCTATGGCGTGGTGGTCAATCCGAAGAAGTCCGCCAAGGTCACCTTTGCGGAGAACGACCGGATCGTCGTGGTGGCAGAAGACTAGGCACGGTGTTTCCAGGGGCTGCCGACCTGCGGTGGCCCCCTCCCTTCCTTTCTGTCTGTGTTGTAGAATTCCATCTGGAGCGAACAGCAACCCCGAAACCGGAAGGAGAGAGCGCTCATGGCGGATGGAGATTTTTCGTCTCTCGAGCTGCGCGGCCCGCGGCGCGAAGAAGACTTTGAGGTATACGAAGCGGTCGATGCCTCGAGCCCCGACCCGGAGGACCACGTCTACTCTTGCGTGGCACTGTGCCGCAAGGGGTGGAAGGACGACTGGCCGGCCCTCGGAGGGACGCGCCACTTCCAGAAGGAGCGGGACCGCGCCTCGCACGAGGCGATCGAGCTGGCGATGTCGATGTACATCAAGAACTCGCTGCTGCGCAAATCCGCGCAGTCGCTGCACAACGGCGGCGGCTTGTTCAACTGGCAGGGCGGCAAGGGGGTCATCTGGACGCCGCCCGGCGCGCCGCTGACCGAGCACCGCCTGCGTTGCCATGGCCGGCTGATCGACTGGATCGGCGGCCAATACGTGGGTTCCGGAGACGTCGGGGTCGGCGAGCCGCAACTCCGCATCCTGGCGCAGGAGACGAAGCACCTCATCGGCCTGGGATGTCTCCGCGACACCGGGGAGGCCACGGCGCACGGCATCTTCGCCGGCCTCCGGCAGGCGGTTCGGGAGGAGGCCGCGGCGCTCGGCGCCGATGCCGCCGATCCCCTGCGCGGTCTTCCGATCCTCGTCTACGGAGCCGGTAAAGTCGGCTTCCCTCTCCTCGGGCTGCTCCATGCAGCGGGGGCTGAGGTCTGGGTCTTCGATGAGATGCTGCACCCGGGGGCTGCGGCGGTGGATGCCTGGTATGCGGGCAGCCTTGCGCGCGAAGCCGCGGTCGGCCCGGAGCACCTTGCGGCCTTGCGGGCGGTCGACGCCGCCGGCCGCATCCTCGGCTCCGAGCAGGAGGCACTCGATCACCCGGGTGTGCGGGTGGTCTCGCCGAACGCCGGAATGGCCGAGTGGCTGTCGCGGTCTCCCAAGGGCGACAGCGGCGGCCGGACGCGGGCCGAGCGGCTCGCCGCCAACCGGGCGCAGAACGGCCGCCTGGGCCTGATCCTCGGCGCCGGCAACGACCAGGTCTCGACGACCGCCGCGGGCAAGCCGGGTCGCGACCGGGCCCTGGCGATTCTCGCCGCCGCCGGGATCGTGTTCGTCCCGGACCCGCTGGTCAGCCCGGGCGGGGTGATCTCGGTCAGCCACGAGAGGGAGCGTGACTGGAGCGCCGAGCGGGTCAATGACGACGCGCAGCGCCTCGTCGCCCGCAGCGTCGAGCAGCTCTTCGCCACGGCGCGGCGGCTCGGCGGGACGGATGCGGTCACCTTGTATCGTGCGCTGGAGGATCTGGTCCACAATGAGTGGCACTGACGCGAAGGAACCCAGGACGATGGAACGAGACAAGACCCCGCGTGGATACGATCCGGCCTCTGTGGAGGCCCGTTGGCAGGAGCGCTGGGAGGCCGACGGCCTCTACCGGTCGGAGGCCGACCCGGGCCGTCCCAAGCACTACACCCTGACCATGCTGCCGTACCCTTCGGGAGACCTGCACATCGGGCATTGGTACGCGATCGCACCGGCCGACGCGCGTGCCCGCTTCCTGCGGATGCGCGGGTACAACGTGCTGTTCCCCATGGGCTTCGACGCCTTCGGCCTGCCGGCCGAGAACGCGGCGATCAAGCGCAACATCCACCCCAAAGAGTGGACGTGGGCCAATATCGATCGGATGCGCGGCCAGCTGCGGCGCATGGGGACGATGATCGACTGGCGGCGCGAAGCGGTCTCCTGCGACCCTGCCTACTACCGCTGGACGCAGTGGTTCTTCCTGCAGCTCTTCGCCGGCGGCCTCGCCTATCGCAAGAAGGCCGCGGTGGACTGGTGCCCGAGCTGCAACACCACGCTCGCCCGCGAGCAGGTGGTGGGGGACGACCGCGTCTGCGAGCGGTGCGACACGCCGGTCATCCGCAAGGAGCTGTCGCAGTGGTTCTTCCGCACCACGCGATACGCCGAGGAGCTGCTCGACACCTCGGGCATCGACTGGCCGGAGCGCGTGCGCACCCTGCAATCGCGCTGGATCGGCCGCTCCGAAGGCGCGCAGGTGGTCTTCCACACCGAGGCCGGCGATCCTCTGGAGATTTTCACCACCCGGCCGGACACCCTGTGGGGCGTCACCTTCATGGTCCTCGCTCCGGAGCATCCGCTGGTCGCCCGTCTCACCACCGCCGACCGGCGCGCCGAGGTGGAGGCGTACGTCGAGCGGTCGGTACGCCAGACCGACATCCAGCGCGAGGCGGCGGACAAGGAGAAGACCGGCGTGTGGACGGGCGGCTACGCGGTCAACCCGGTCAACGGCGAGCGCGTGCCGGTGTGGATCGCGGACTACGTCCTGATGAGCTACGGCACCGGCGCCATCATGGCCGTACCCGCCCACGACTCGCGGGACTTCGCCTTCGCCCGTGCCTTCGGCATCGAGGTCCGGCCGGTGATCTGCCCGGAGGGCGAAACGCTGCCTGCAGGGGCGGAGATGACCGAGGCGCTGACCGCCGACGGCGTCATGGTCCATTCCGGCCCGTTGACCGGCACCCCGGCCGATGCAGCCTATGAGAAGGTCGGAGCGTATCTGGAGGCGAACGGCTTCGGCGAGCGGTCGGTGACCTTCCGTCTGCGCGACTGGCTCATCTCGCGCCAGCGTTATTGGGGGGCCCCCATCCCGATCGTGTTCTGCCCCGAGCATGGCGCGGTGGCCGTGCCGGAAGACGATCTTCCGGTCCTCCTGCCGGACGACGTCGAGTGGCGGCCCACCGGGGAGAGCCCGCTCAAGCTCCATCCGAGCTGGCGGCTGACCACCTGCCCGACCTGCGGCGGCCCGGCGGAGCGCGAGACGGACACCATGGACACCTTCATGTGCTCCTCCTGGTATCACCTGCGTTACCTGAGCCCGCAGTACGACCAGGGACCGTTCGATCCGTCCGAATACAGGGCCTGGATGCCGGTGGACACCTACACCGGGGGCGTCGAGCACGCCACGATGCACCTCATCTACACCCGTTTCTTCCACAAAGCCTGCCGCGACCTCGGGATCGTGCAGGGCGACGAGCCGATGCTCCAGCTCCGCAACCAGGGGATCATCCTGGGCGAGGACTCGGAGAAGATGTCGAAGAGCCGCGGCAACGTGGTGGCGCCCGATGCGCTGGTCGACCGCTACGGCACGGACACCGTGCGCGCCTACCTGCTGTTCTTCGCCCGCTGGGAGCAGGGAGGCCCGTGGAGCAGCCAGGGGATCGAAGGCACCTGGCGCTGGCTGCGGCGGGTCTGGACCCTGTACATGGAACCGGCCGACACCACGGGCGAGGCGACGCCGGACGCCGTCACCAAGCTGCGCCGCAAGCTGCACCAGACCCTGCGCCGGGTGACCGCCGACTTCGAGTCCTTCCAGTTCAACACCACCGTCGCCGCCCTGATGGAGCTGATGAACGAGATGGTCCCGGCCCGATCCCAGCTCGAAGGAACGCCGGTCTGGGCCGAGGCGAAGGACCTCTACGCCCGCATGCTCGCCCCGATCGCCCCGCACCTCGCCGAAGAGCTCTGGCACGCCCTCGGCCACGAAACCTCGATCCACCGCCAGTCCTGGCCCACGGTGGACGAAGAGGCGGCGGCGAACGAGGAGATCACCCTGGTCGTCCAGGTGAACGGCAAAGTACGCGACCGCGTCACCGTCCCCGTCGGCCTGGGCGACGACCAGCTCAAGGAAGCCGCCCTGGCCACGGAAGGCGCGCGCAAATTCACGGAAGGGATGACCATCCGCAAGGTGGTCGTGGTGCCGGGGCGGCTGGTGAGCATCGTGGCGGGGTAGGCCTCACCCCTGAGGATGCCCCACAGACCCCTCCAGGGGCCGCGGCCGGGCCGGACCCTTGGTGGGGTGGGGGAGGATCTGCCGCAGGTAGGGCTCGATGCCGCGGTGCGGGTCGTAGTTCTGCGGGTAGCCGAGAGAGACCTCCTCGAACCGGACGCCGTCGCGGAAGTGGGTGGCGCGGATATGGAGGTGGCCGTAGATGACGACATCGGCGCGGAAACGCAGGTGCCAGTCTTCCGTCCGGCGGGTGCCGCACCAGATGGAGAAGCGCGGGATGCGCGGCAGGACGGCCAGGTCTTGCCGCAGCGGGAAGTGGTTGATCAGCACCAGCGGCCCGCGCGCTGCGGCTTCGGCCAGGCGCGGTGCGCTCAGCTCGCAACGCGCGCGGCACCAATCCTGTTTCGTCGGATACGGATCGGGGTGGAGAAGCACCTCGTCGGAACAGAGCAGGTTCTCCTCCGCAGCCCATTCGATCGCCTTCTCCTGCGGGACGTCGTCCGGCCGGAACGAGTAGTCATAGAGCAGGAAGAGCGGCGCGAGAACGTAGCGTTCTCCTTCGCCGGGCCAGGTCACGAACGGATCCTCCGGGGTCAGCACACCATACTCGCGGCAGATGGCGACCAGGCGGAGATATTTCTCCTCCCCGCGCCGATCGTCCGGCTTCGTCGGGATCGTCCACAGATCGTGATTGCCCGGCACCCAGAAGAGGCGGGCGAAGCGGCGCGAGAGGATCGAGAGGGCGAACCGCAGATGTTCTTCGGTTTCTCCCACGTCTCCGGCGAGGATCAGCCAGTCGTACGGATGCGGGCGCAGCGCCTCCAGAGCCTGGCGCGTCACCTCGTAGCGGAGGTGGAGGTCGGCGATGGCATAGAGCTTCATCAGGGGTCAGTTGACCTGGCTCTTGTCGTCCGCAGGGGAGTGTGCGGAGATGCCGGCTTCCTGCAGGAGCGCCTGGACCTCGGGCGAGAAGGTGGCACGCTCCTCCTCCTCGGCCTCGGCGCGCTCGCCGGGGAAGAGCAAGGCCTGGCGCACCTGGCCGTCCTCTCCGACGCTCACCTCGACCACGGGGTGGCGAACCGGCTCCATGGAGTAGTCGGGGTGATAGACGGCGCCGCCGCCCGAGGGGATGCCGAAGCCTCGCACGTGCTCGCCGGCTTTGGGGACCATGCGGGTGAGCAACGTCCAGTTCGGCTCGTCATGCGCATCGACCACGAAGGGCACGAGGCGGAAGGTGTCGAACATCCCCGTCTCATCGGCCCCTTTGAGACCGAGCTGGACGGCGCCGGCCGAGACGCCCATGAGGAGCGCTCCGGCGTAGTAGCGCTCGACGAGCTTCTGCTGCAGTCCGTTCTTTTGGAAGACCTCCCAACCGCGCCGCGTCTCCCCTCCGGCAAGGAGGATCAGGTCGGCCTGGGCGAAGAACTCCAGGTCCTCGGCCGAGGGCTCGGAGGGGATCATGCGGGTCACCTGGATCCCCATCTCCCCCATGGCGGCCTTGAACAGGTCGTAGAACTCCGGGGCGTCTCCGTTCGAGGCGCCGACATAGGCGGCCCGGAGCAGCTTTCCGGGCTCTTCCTCGTCGAGCGCCGCCCAGACGCGCTCCAGAAAGGGCCCCTTCTCCTCACGCCAGAACAAGAGCTGGCTGTCGGCCAGCAGATAGATCGGTTTGATCGTCGACACGTCGGATCTCCCTCCTTCGGGGGAACATTCTATCTACTCCGCGTAGCCCAGCGCTCGCAAGGCCTCGGCGTCCTCCGGCGAGATCGCGATCCGGGCGAGGCGATCTGCATCGGCGAGCCCCTTGCGGAGGCCGGTGAGCCAGGTCTGAAGGGTGGATGAGGGTGCGCTCGGCGGGGCCGGCCGGTGCGTCTCTCCCGGGTCGCGGAGCAGATTGAAGACCGCGCTGTGCGCCTCGCCCGGGCGGAAGATCTCCTTGCGCATCTCCGGACTGGAGAGAACTGCAACCTCCAGGAGCCCCTTGCGGCGGGCCTCTTGCGCTTCCTGGGCGGAAAGAACCGCGCCTTTGTGCGCCTGGAACCACATGGTGCGTTGCCGCGGAGGATCTGCGGTGCCGCGCAGGACGCCGGACCAGTCGAACCCTTCGAAACCCTGCGGTACCGGCATTCCGGCCAAGCCGAGCAGGGTGGACGCGATGTCCAGGTTGAGCGCTGGCGCCTCGATCGTCCCCGGCCGGATGCGGCCGGGCCAGACGAAGCCGAGGGGGATGCGCAAGCCCGGCTCATGGAGATTGCGCCCATGCCCCCAATACCCATGTTCCCCCAAGCTTTCGCCATGGTCGGCGGCGAAGACGATGAGGGTCTGGGCCGCCAGCTCCGGATCGGCCTGGATGGCGGCGAGGAGCCGGCCGACGTGATGGTCGGCAAAGGCGATCTCGGTATCGTAGCGGTCACTGCGGGAGACCTCGGTTCCGGTCGAGATCCCCAGCCGCGATGCGAAACGCTCCTGGAGGCGATAGGGCGCGTGGGGCTCGACGTAGTGGACCCAGAGCAGGAAAGGGGAGCGCGTGGATGCCGTGTCCCGTTCCTTGAGCCAGGCAAGTGCGGCGTCGGTCAGATCCTCGGCGGTGGCTTCTCCTTTGAAGAGGCCGAACCACCGCTTGCGGGTGAAGACTTCTTCATAGCGTTCAAAGTGGTCGCCGAGACCGGAGATCGCGTTGCGCAGGGTCCAGTTGCCCACGAACGCCGCCGTGTCGTACCCCCTCCGCCCGAGCAGATGAGCCGCCGAGGTGGCGTCGCGTCGCAGAGGCAGTCCGTTGCGGGTGGCACCGTGGCGGTGGGGGGGCGTGGATGTCCACAGAGAGCAGAGGGCCGGTTGAGTGAGAGGCTCCACCGTGCGCGCTTGGGAGAACCGCGCTCCGGTGGCGAGAAGCTTGTCGATGTGCGGTGTGGTCGGCCGGCGGTACCCGTAGGCGGAGACTCGATCCGCGCGCAGGGTGTCGATGGTGACGACGAGGACGTTGGGGAAACGCTGCGTGGGGCGCTCCGTCCTCGCCATTCCTCGGACATCGCCGAAGAGAAGGCCGCCGCAGAGCGCAAGCGCCGCGGCGGCCGCACCGCGGCGTGCCAACGAAGGAGCCTTCGAGATCAATGGCGGCGCAGCAGGAACAGACCGATGCCGGTCAGCAGGACCGTCAGCGCGGCGAGGCCCCATCCGCTGAGCGCAGGGACCTCCGTGGGGACGGGGACGCCGCCGGTCATGACCGCACAGACGCCCTCCTCAACCGCCAGACCTTCGAATCCTCCCAGCTCGTCATTCTCGTCGTCATGGATCGTGGCCACCACCGTGGCGGCTCCGGTTTCCGTGTCCACCGTGAAGACGCGGCCCGGGTGGCGGAGCCCCGCATCTTCAAGCCCCCACAGGATGCCCGAGGAATCGAAGTCGAGCCCGCCGTCGGACAGCTCGACCGTGCGCAGGCGGCCGAGCGGGGTGGCGTGGCCGGTGGCTGGATCGATGCGCACGAGATTGTTGGTCTGGTCGCCGCCGAGGCCGATCACACGGTGATCATCGGCCGCGAGCCCGGTCACCTCCTGTCCCTGGTCGCCGATGGCGGTCGCCTCCCCGGTGGAGCGGTCGACGCGATACAGGCGGGTGGGCTCTTTCGGGCCGTCGGTCGACATGAGCAGGGTGCCGTCATCCAGGAAGGCGAGGCCCGTGTCGGTGATATCGACGCCGAGCTGTCCCACCTGGGTGCAGGCGCCGGTCTCGACGTCGCAGGTGAGGAGGCGGTCGGTCACGTCATCAACGGCGTACAGAGTCTCGCACCGGCGGTCGAAGGCGAGCCCTTCGACGTCCTCGAAGCCGGTCGGGCCGATGGGAGTCGCCAGTCCGGTCGCCAGGTCGATGGAGTAGAGATAGTCGTCCTTGCTGTCATTGCCGTCGGAGCGCACCGAATAACCGGTCTGGGCGGCGAGGGGAAAGGTGGCTGCCAGGAGGATCACACCGAGGGTCCAGAGGTTCCTGCCGCTTGGGGTCATTCCGCATCTCTCCATGGTCGACGATCCGAATAAGGGAAGCGTACACCATTCTCGCCGCGAACCGGTAAGATGGCCCGCGATGCCCGAAACCTCCGCCAGTGCTCCTCCGGCAGCGGGTGCCCTGAGCCCCCGCTTGCGGGTGCTGGCTGCGGCCGCGTTGTTCTCCTGCGGAGGAGCGGCGGTCAAGGCCGTCCACCTCACCGCCTGGCAGGTGGCGAGCTTCCGCTCATCGATCGCCACCCTGGTCTTCCTCCTGCTGCTGCCGGAGGCACGGCGCCGCCCGACGCCCCGCGTGCTCGGCATCGGGGCCATCTATGCCTCGACGATGATCCTCTTCGTGCAGGCCAACAAGCTGACGACGGCGGCGAGCACCATCTTTCTGCAGGCGACGGCGCCGCTGTGGGTCGTCCTGCTGAGCCCGTGGCTGCTCGGCGAGAGGATCCGAAGCCGCGATATCGCCTACATGGCGGTGCTCGCGGTGGGTCTCGGGTGTTTCTTCATCGGAGTCGACCCCGTCTCGACCACGGCGCCTCGGCCTCTCCTGGGCAATCTGCTGGCAGCCCTGTCCGGCCTGACCTGGGCTCTCACCATCATGGGCTTGCGGGCTCTCGGTCGCGACGGGAGCGCCGGCGGAGGCTGGGGGCCGGCCTCCGCCCTCTGGGGGAGCATCTTCGCCGCGGTGGGATGCTTGCCGATGGCCTTGCCGGTCGGGCCGACGACGGCTCGCGACTGGTGGATTCTGAGCTTCCTGGGGGTCTTCCAGATCGCCCTCGCCTACATTTTTCTACTGCGCGGCATCGCCCGGGTGCCGGCGGTCGAGGCGTCGCTCCTGCTCCTGCTGGAGCCTGTGCTGAACCCGGTCTGGGCCTGGATCGTCCATGGGGAGCGCCCGGGGGTCTGGTCGCTCCTGGGCGGGGCGATCCTTCTGTCGGCAACGCTGGTCAAGACGTGGCTCGACGCGCGGATCACCCCTTCGCCTTCAGCTCATTGACCACCATCTGGATCTGCTGGTCCGGCTCGTCCATCAGCGGGATGCTTCCGGCGCCGCGATGGCCACCGCCGCCATAGCGTGCGGCGAGCTCGCCCACGTTCGTGCGGCAGGTGCGGTTGAAGATGCTGTGTCCGACCAGCAGAACGGGGAAGGCACGGTTGGGTCCCCAATGCACGCGCGCCGACACGTTGGCTTCGGGGAACAGGGCATAGACCAGGAAGCGGTTGCCCACCGGCACGTGATCGAGGTCGCGGAAATCGGTGATCACCACGTTGCCATCCATCCGGCTGTGGCTGCGCAGCTCTGCGCGGAAGGTCTCGTCCTGGCTCTCCAGGATCTCCACTCTCCGCCGTACGCCGGGGTCGCGCAGCACCTGGTCGATCGGCGTCGCCGCCTGAAGCAGGTCGACCAGGTGGAGGAAGTACTTCTCGAAGGTGCCGAGGCCGGTGCGGCCGTCGATGGTGAATCCGAGCTGGATGTAGCCCTGGGGGGAGACGACATCCTCCGGGGTCAGGTTGGCCGAATCGAGGCGATCCGTCTCGCGGACGAGCTCGATGAACTGGGGCATCGCCGCCTTTCCGCCGTAGTACTCGTACACCAGGCGGGCCGCCGACGGAGCTTCGGCGAAGACTCCTTTGAAGCCGCGCGGCACGTGAGGGGTCGCGGTGTGCAGGTGGTGGTCGAACCACATGGCGCAGTTGGGATGGAAAGGGAGATTGGCGATGATGTCGTCCGGCCGGATGTCGGCTCGGCCGTCGGTGATGTCTTGTGGATGGATGAGCGCGATGCTCTCGATCGGCTCTTTGAGACCCAGAAGGACGGCACAGGTCAGGCCGTCCAGGTCACCGCGTGTGACGAGTCGCATGATGGCGAAGAGTATAGCGGCCCGCGAGCCGCTTTTGTGCTAGCCGCGATACCAGGAGCGGCGAATCAGCCGGGAGGCTTCGCGGATCGAAACGGCCTCGAGCGTCCTTCCCTTGACGCCTTCCTCGATCATCAGCCAGGCGCGAAGCACGTCCGCCGGGACGCGCCACTTGCGGAAGAGAGGGAGGATGTTGTCGAGCAGCATTTGCGCCTCGTCGAACCTCCGGTTCGCTGTGTACAGCTCGGCGAGGTCGAGGGTGGTGAGAGCGAGGTCGTGGTGCATCCGCCGCTCGGCATAGTGGTCGAGCAACTCATTGAGATGACTTTCGCACGCGGCGAAGTCGCCCTCCTGACGGGACAGGGCGGCTTCGAGCCGCAAAGTGCGGCTGTGCCAGAAGAATCCCTGGTAGGGTTGAGACCGGAAGGAGTCCTTCCACGCGTTGAAGAGCGCGCGGGCCTGACGGACCTGGCCGAGCTCACAGAGCAGAAAGATCAACTGATAGCGGGCCACCTGGTCGAGATTCGGGCTGCGCCCGGGCTCGAGGAGCCGCAGTGCCTTGCGATTGAGGGCGAGGCCGCGGGCCGGATCGAACCAACCGATCGACGAGGCTTGTTGCAGCACGAGCTTCGCCTGCAATTGCGTGTCGCCCACCTCCCGGGCATCACGGGCTCCGGCTCCGAGGACCTGAACGGCTTCTTCGATCTGCCCCAGGTCTGTGAGGAGCGAGCCGTAGATGGAGAGGATGTGTGCTTCCTCGAGAGGATCTCCGGTGCCCCACTCGAGGGACTCAAGAGATTGCTCGATGGCTTCCTGGGCGCCATCGAGATCGCCGATCAAGCGCTTGCCGTTGCTGATGGCCGCGAGGGTTGCGGCGCGCAGGTCGGCGATGTCGGATCGGCGATAGCGGTCCAACGACATCCGGTGCACGACCTCCAGGGAGAGGTGGCAGAGGTCGAGGGATTGGAGGGGGTCCTCCGAGATCAAAGCCTTCGACTCTTCCAGAAGCCGCTCTTGAACGCCCCAGGTGTGGTAGCGCGCATTGTCGCGAACGACGAAGAGGCGCCGGCCCGCATCCAGATTCTTGAGAGAGCCATGCCAAAGCAACGTCGCATCGGTGCGCTCCGCCGCCAGCATCTCCGGCGTGACCAGATCTTGCGGCCAGTCGCGGTCGCCCCGTATGGGGTCTTCTTCGCGAATCACCCCGCGCAGGCGCGAGCGGCAATCCCCTTCACAGGCGAGGAGATGACGCATCACCTGCCGCCGTTCCTCGACGGACAGGCTCCCTTGTGCGAAAGCGATAAGGAGGTCCATCGCGACGTGCTGTCTCGTCATAGGGTCGTTCCTCCCTGAATGTGGACCCTCCGACTCTACCAGAAAAAGCCGTGGCTTGCACCACGGCTTTTTCTGGGAAGCGGCAACGAAACTGCGGAATCAGTTTATGAGTTGCAGTTGCCGCCGTTGGGATCGCAAAGGCCACGCGTGTCGGGGTTTTGGGTGGCCGCTCCATTTGTGCATCCGCCGCCATTGGGATCGCAAAGGCCTCGAGTGTCCTCGGTCCAGAACGAGAGGGTGGGAGAGATGAAGCGTTCCCAGAGCGTGGTCAGCGACCAGGTCTCTGCATCACCACCAGGGAGGGGCAGGGCCTGGGCTGGCGCCGACGCGAGGAGGACGAAGAGCAACGCAAACACACCCAAACGAATCAAAGAACGAAACATAAGAAAGCTCCTTTCAGGGGGACGGAGCCCAGGCCGGAGGATCCGGGGAGCCTACTTCCGTCAAAGTGCCCATATAGATAAGGTAGCTTCAG
This sequence comes from Holophagales bacterium UBA5704, assembly GCA_002420005.1. Taxonomy (GTDB): domain Bacteria; phylum Acidobacteriota; class Thermoanaerobaculia; order Multivoradales; family UBA5704; genus UBA5704. Next base: position 17,182 of record DIHE01000027.1, read on the forward strand.
GGGGCCGGAACGTGACAACCTGGAGGAAGATTCTTCGTCAGTCGTGCGGTCAGCCGGCCCCTTGCCGCGAGACGTGGACTCTGTGGTAGAGTGATGTTGACTCTGGCGTTTCCCGCCGCGGACACCGCCTGTCACGTCCCCATCGTCTAGAGGCCTAGGACACTGCCCTTTCAAGGCGGCGACGCGGGTTCGAATCCCGCTGGGGATACCATTTAGAATCAACGACTTACGCCGGCTCCTCCCGTCCTCGGATGCCCCGGCACACAATAGACACACAATAGAGCTTGGCCCGGGTCTCGCCCGTCCTGGAGGCCGCGCGACCTCACCTGGGTGAGGCGTCGCCGCGTGCGGGTCGGCCAGGCGCCGGTCGCTACCCGCCACCCCGCCGCCCCCGCCGCGCCGGGGAGCTCTGGCGGCCGTCCTGGGGTACCATAAACCCATGAGCCAGATCACGATGGAGATCCCAGACGACGCCCTCCTCGCGCTGAATCTGACCGAGGAGCAGGCTGGCGACGCCCTGCGCATGGCGGCGGCCGTCAAGCTCTATGAGCTTGGCCGACTCTCCTCCGGCGCGGCAGCCCGGCTCGCTGGCGTCGCGCGCGTGCTCTTCCTAAGCCGGATGGCCGACTACGGCGTTGAGACCTTCAAGCTCACCGAGGAGGATCTCCGGAAGGAAGCGCGCCTTGCCTGAGGTGGTCTGCGATACCTCGGCTCTCCAGTACCTGTACCAACTCGATCTTCTCGACTTGCTTCCGAGCTTGGCGACCGAGGTCTTCGTCCCTCCGGCTGTGCTGGAGGAGCTGGCCGTGGGCCGCGCCCTTGGCTTCAGGGTGCCTGCCGTTGAGAGCCTGCGTTGGGTGACCATCCGGCAGCCGGTGAATCGGCCAGCCATCCCGCTGATCCACGACCTCGGTCCCGGCGAAACCGAGGTCCTCTGGCTCACCTTGGAGTCTCCTGGTGCCGTCGCGGTGCTCGACGACGCGACCGCCCGGTCGGCAGCGGGGCTCCTGGAGCTGCCCTTCACCGGAACTCTGGGCCTCCTCCTCGACGCCAAGAGAGCGGGCCTGATCGCGACCGTCCGGCCGCTCCTTGACGCTCTGGAGGCCCTCCGCTTCCGGATGTCCCCCACGACGCGCTCCGCGGTGATGAGGCTCGCAGGTGAGGTCGAGTCGTAAGGTCCTTCGTCTTCCAACTCGTTGAGCCGCCGCTTCAAAGCGTTGCATCAGAGAGGTTTCGTTCCTCTCACCAGATCTACCATCCGCGAGAGAGCCGATCCGAAGGGATCGGAGGGGGGCGGGGGCCTCAGAATCGGCCGCGCCAGAGCCGCACGCAGGTCCGAACGTGGCTCGCGCAGAGCCAAGCGCAAGTCCGCACGCGGCCCCGGGGAGCCCCAGGCAGGCCTGCGCGCAAGTTCAGCCGCAGCCGTGGTGACTCCCGGGGCCCTCTCGGTCGGCGCGGCCTTTCTGTGACTGAAATGACCGGGATACGCAGCCCCGGACGACGAGTCTCGACCTCAAATAACCTCAAATCGACATTTCTCTATATTTTCTCCCGGAATGTCGCACTGACGGCACCCCAACCACCCACCCGCTCACACCGGTCCCTCTTCGTCGACGACCCCGCCCCCACCTTGTTGCTGACGCAATCGCCCCCGCTCAAGCTCGGCCGCCGGTGGGGACACCCACCTTCCCCCGCATCGCTGACGCAATCGCCCCCGCGCTCGACCGGACGAAGGTGGGGGACCACCCCGCCCCCACCTTGCTGCTGACGAAATCTCCACCCTCTCTCGGCCAAGCGGTGGTGGGGACGGAAGCCTCCCCCTGGCCCGCGCCGTGCTGGGCCACATCGCCTTCTCCCAGGTCGGATCGGGCACGGCGCGGGCCTCCACCCTCTCTCGGCCGGCCATCATCGCGACGGCCACCTCCCCCTTGGCCCGTCCCGTGCTGGGGCGCATCGCTTGTTCCCAGGTCGGATCGGGCACGGCACGGTCCACCACCTCTCTCAGCCGGTCATCGTGGGGATGGCCACCTTCCCCCTCGAGCCGCACCGCGCCGCGTTCGCTGGAGGGTAACTTCCGCAGCATTGGGCACCGTGCGGCCCTTCCCGCCGCGCTCGATCGGCCCGCCGGTGGGAGAACCAGCCTCCCGCCACCCACCCGCGCCAGCGGTCC
>DIHE01000089.1:0-35221 GCA_002420005.1 Holophagales bacterium UBA5704
TGGCCATCCGGTCTTGGGGGGTGGCCACCAAGAGCTGGGGCGTGACCATCCGACCTTGGGGGGCGACCGTCCGGTCCAGGGGGAGTACGATGCCGTCTACGTCGGGTGACCGCGCGGGAACGGATCGCCTGAGGGCCACCCCGTCTCCCCGTACACGAACTTTGTGTCCGGCAAGACGGCATAGGCACGCGCGTAGGCCTCGACCACGGCCTCCAGGACCTGACGATGAACGGCGTTGCGCCCCATGGCTCCGATGATACCATCGGCGCCGGCCCGTAGGGCCCTCTCGCTTTGCGTCCTGAATCTCATGCGCCAGGTCCTGCATCGTTCGCTCCTCCCGGCCCTCCTGCTCTCCTTCTCCGCCCTGCTCACGCCGGCGCCGGCCGCAGAGCCGCCGGGCTCCGATCCGCTCACCCGGGAGATCGGCTCGGTGATCCGCGAACGCCTCGACGCCTATCGGCGCGGCGATGCCGTTGCCTGGGCCCGCCACGTGGCTCCGGATTGCCTGTGCGGACCCCTCACTCCGGCGGAATTGCAGAAGGAGATCACCGCCCGGCTGCCGAGCCTGCGGATCTGGTACGGCGAGATCGAGGAGCTGCAGGTCCGGTCCTATGGAGAGGCCGTGGTCGCGCGGTATCGGGCCACCGAGCATAGTGAAGTCGGCGGCCAGCGTCTCGCCTTTACAGGCTGGAGAACGGAAACCTTCGTGCGCCGAGGCTCCTCCTGGGTCCTGGTCGCCCTGTCGGACGCGCCCATCCCCGCCGATCCACCCATCGCCCGGGTCGACCCCAGGATTCTCAACTCCCTGGTCGGCCGCTATGCCTACGGCGACGGCCTGGTGGACACGGTCACGCGCGAGGCCGACCACCTCGCGGTGCAGGCCACAGGACAGCCGAAGGAGGAGATCTTTCCGGAGAGCGAGACGACCTTCTTCGCCAAAGGCCAGGATTGGCGCCTCCTCTTCGATCGCGATGCAGAGGGCCGGGTGACCGGCCTGCGCTTCCGGCAGGGTGGACACGATCTCGTGGCGGTTCGGATGAAAGACGCCGGCACCACGAACCTTGAGGGGATCCAGTAGATGAGAGCCGTGGTGCTGGACGACGGTGTGCGGTTCGACGGCGACAGGCCGGAACCGGTCTGCGACGCAACGGAAGTGCTGGTGCGAGTCTCGGTGGCGGGGATCTGCGAGACCGACCTTCAACTGATGAAGGGGTACATGGGTTTCCAGGGAATCCTCGGCCACGAATTCGTCGGCGTGGCGCTTTCCGGTCCCTTGCAGGGCCGCCGCGTCGTCGGGGAGATCAATTGCAGCTGCTGGAGCTGCGAGATGTGTACGCGCGGCTTCCCCACCCACTGCCGGAACCGGAGCGTGCTCGGGATTCTCGGTCACGACGGTGCGTTTGCGGACCTGGTCGCGGTGCCGCAGCGCAACCTCCACCAGGTGCCGGACGGCCTTCCGGACGACGTCGCCGTCTTCACCGAGCCCGTTGCCGCCGCGTTCCAGATTCCGGCACAGATTCCGATCGCCCGCCAGGATCGCATCGTCGTCCTCGGCGACGGACGCCTGGGGAACCTGTGCGCACAAGTGCTCGCCGGACGGTCGGATCACCTCCTGGTGGTCGGCAAGCACCCGGAAAAGCTGGCGCTGCTCCGGTCGCTCGGCCTCGCCACCGCGCGCCTCGACGAGGTGGACCGGGATCGTCAGGCCGACATCGTGGTCGACGCCACCGGATCGGACACCGGTCTGCCGACGGCGCTCCAGCTCGTCCGCCCGCGGGGCACCATCGTCCAGAAGACGACGGTGGCCGGCACGCAGACCCTGGCGTGGGCGCCGTTCGTGATCGACGAGATCACGCTCGTCGGCTCGCGCTGCGGGCCGTTCGACCAGGCGCTCGAAGCGCTGGAGGCCGGCCGGATCGACGTGCGCGGGATGGTGTCCGACCGGTTCGACCTCGCGCGCGGCGTGGAAGCCCTCGAGCACGCGCGCAGCCGCCCCGTGCTGAAGGTGCTGCTGGACATCCACCGGGGATGAAGCCCGGCCGGGGCTACACAAAGAAACTGCCGAGCTGGCGAAGATTGTTCCGGCTGAGCTTGGCGATTTCCTCGTCGCCGAGCTTGCGGGCCTGCGCCTTCGACCACCGAAACATCTGCCGGCAGGCCCAGTAGGCGTCGACACCGTAGGTGTTGAGCAGGAACACGGGCCAGTTGCAGGCCGCAATCCGCAGGCCGTTGTACCAGGCCGTGGCCAGGGCATTCTCCCCCGCAGCCTCCAGGAGGCGCCGCAGGTCGCGACGCATCTGCAGCCAGCGTTCGAGCTCGGCGAGCGGTTCCCCCAGCTTGCGTTGAAAACCATTCCGTCCCAGGAAGGGCTCGACTTCCGCCTGCACGGCGGCGAAGAGCCGATCCCGCCGCCGGCGGCAGACTTCGGCAGCCAGGCTGTTGCGACGGTGCGGCTCGGGCCAGGGAGCGTCGACGGCGTCGGCGATGGCGTCAAGCTCCACCCGCAACGCGGGCCGGAGACCCGCCACGACGGCTTGAACGTCCGGCACCTCCAGCTCCGCTCCGCGGCTCATCAGGCGCATCCGGCCGGCCTTCTTCAACGCGCCCTCCCAGTCCTCGGCCAGGGCCTCGACCCCCGCCGGGTGCACCGGCCGGCCCTCGGCGGCGGCGGCGAGAAGCTGAAGATGGCGAAGCCAGACCCCCTCCGCGGCGGTGCCGCCCTCCCGGGGCACGTGCGCCGGAGGGGTTGGGAAGGTGGCCGCCGTCCGCTCCTTGTCGAGGACCGCACGAACGAGAGGGAGCGTCCGCCGCCGCTCCGGCGCAAGGAGCCAGGCCAGCCAGAGGAGAGAGGGGGAACCGATGCTTCCCGTGTGCGCCGAAGCCACGCGGCGCAACAGACGGACGCCGCGGCCCCGGCCCTTCGCGAGGCGCCGCAGAGCTTCGTTCCAGTCGCCGGCCTGGAGGGCCGGCCAGGCCAGCAGCTCGAAGCCCTGGCCTCGCAGGCGCCCGGGAAGGCGCCTGGGCGAGGAGTCCCGCAGCAGCTCGAAGAGCCCATCCATCCGCCCCGGGTCACCCTGCCGGACGCTCCACAGAGCGCCGGTGAAGAGAAACCAGGGGCTGGCCGTCCACCGGGGCGGCCTCGGTGTACCCCCGAAGGCCGCCGAGAAGAGCTCGAGGTTGCCGCGAAAGGTCCACCGCGAGAAGCTGGGCGCCAGCCAGAGCACGGCCTGGCCCACGGCCGGAAAGCCCCAGGGGCCGAGGACCCTCCACGCCAGCCAGCGCGGGCCGATGAAGACGGCGAAGATCGACGCCGCGAAGCCCAGCGGGCCGGCCCAGTCCGACTCGGCCTGACCGCCGACCACCGCGGCCGGGATCAGGGCCAGCGGCAGGTACAAGACTCCGAACAGGAAAAGATGGCCGACGGCGATCCGGCTCGGGGTTGCGGCCCTCCCGGTCCAAGCCCTGCTTCTGGTGAGGCCCCGGAAGAGCAGGTACACGAGGAGGCCGAAGATCGGCGCGGCCGGAAAGATCAACACCATGAGACCGTCACTCCGGAGGCCGGGAGGACCGGGGCCGGGCCGCCGGGATCCGCCCGGCGAGCCCGTGCGCCCACCATTCGTGGATCAGGCGGCGGGCCGGGTCCCGCAGCTCGGCCAGAGCTTCTCGCACCAGGTCTGCGGTGCGCTCCCGGGGGCCGAGAGGCGTGGCATAGGTCGCAGCGGTGGCGAGGCCCGCGGCGAGCATCGCCAGCAGCTTGGCCCCCTGGCGTTCCAGCTCGCTGCGCCCCGCCTCCGGCGCCAGCTCGAGGACGAGGAACGGATTCGCCAGATGGCGCCGCAGGTGGTTCTCGCAGTCCGGGCTCGGCGCCGCCATCAGCGCACCCCGGAGCCGAAGCTCCGACGGCGGTCCTCGGCCGAGCCGGGGAACAGGTCGTTCAGCCGCCGGTTGACGTCGCGCAGTGCCTTCTCATCGCCCCGCTTGGCCGCGCGGCGGCCCTCTTCGATCAGAACCTGCGCTTGACGGGGATCGATCGCCTCCCCGGCATGCCCCTCGAACCACTCCAGCTCGAGCAAGGCGGAGCTCGGATCGCGCGAAAAGGCGGCATGGCGCAGGGAGCGCAGGACGCGCATCTGGCGGTCCAGAGCCGCGGCGTCCCGCTGTTTCCGGGCCTCCGCCGCTTCGGCCAGGGCGCCCTCGCAAAGCTCTCGCTCGGCGGGTGAGCCGAAGGCGCCGACCCAGTAGAGCGCCGTCTCGATCTCCTGGTCGGCTTCGGACTGCAGAGTCGGCCAGTCGAGCGCCGCCTCGGCCTGGTCGAGCGCACCGTTCAGGTCCAGCAACAGGCGGTGGACGCGGGCTGCGGCATCTGCATCGCCGCCGCGGGCGGCTTCGAGACCGGCACGGGCTTCGGCGAGCAGGTCGGCGGCGCCGTTCATCGTCCGCACCAGCGCCGGATCGCCCTGCGCAAAACCCCGGCGCTGCGCCGCGGCGACCCGCTTCTGGGCGGCACCCAGCTCCTTCTCCAAGGTCTCCGGGGAGGCCGAGGGGACGAGGACGTGCACCACGTCTTCGAAACTCTCCCCCACCTCCGGCAGATCCGCCCGTGCATGGAGCTGTCCCGAGCGGTCGAGCTGGAGCGTGACCTCGACCCGCGAGCCTACGGGAAGGTCACGCCGGAGCCGTCCGCCGCGGATCTGGAGGGTGCCGACCAGCCGGTTCAAATGGGCGCGGGAGAATTCGCCCTGGACCACCGGGATGGCCAGCGCGTCCTCCAGGCTGCCGCCGGCGACCCGCTGCACCGTGCGGTGAACGGCCATGCGGCGCGCAGGCAGCGGTGTCCCCTTGTCGAAGTAGGTCAGGACCGTATCGTCCGAGCGGGCGACGCCGATGCTGCGGGCCAGGGGCGGATCGGCGATCGAGACGCCATGGACGATGGCGAGCTCCGGCGTGCGCAGCGCCACCTCCCGGCCACGGCGCCCGTAGGCCGCAACGCGGAACCGGTTCTGCCGGTGTCGTTCCAGCCGGACCTGGACGACGAACGCTCCCTCGGCGCTCACCTCCACCGCATCGCCGGTGAAGCCGCCGTCCAGGCGCGTGACCTGCACGGTGAGCGGCATCTCCTCGCCCTGGGCGGGAAGGAAACGGCCGACCACGAAAGGCTCGATGTCCGCCGTCACCGTCGGATGCTCCATGCGCAGCACCAGGCCGGCCGGGACCGCCTCCTCCTGCGCTCGCGGCCGGGCCTCCAGCCCGACCGTGGCCGCATAGAGAGCCGCGCCCCGGGCGACGATGGTCATCGGATCGATGCCCTCGGCCACCCGGCCGCCGAACAGGGCGCCGACGCGCTCGCGCAGAGCCGGCGTCAGCGTCGGCCCGCCTACGAACACCACGCGGCCCACGGCTTCGGGGCTCAGACGGTTCTTCTCGAGCAGCGTCCGGCACACGCCGAGGCTGCGCTCCAGAAGCGGCGCCACCAGCTCCTCCAGCTCCCGGCGGGTCACCGGCAGGTCGGCATCGACCGGCTGGCCGGCGGGATCGGTGAACACCTCTGCGCAGACCACCGCCGTGCGTTCGAGCCGGGAGAGGTCGATCTTGGCCTGCTCGCAGGCCGCCTTGAGCTTGCCGAGAGCCCGGCGGTGGCCCGGGTGGGAGCGGAGGAGCGGCGGCAGGCCCGTGGCATCCGCGAGCCGCGCGGCCGCCCAGTCGGTCAGCGCGTTGTCGAAGTCCTTGCCGCCGAGAAAATTGTCGCCCCCGTGGTCCACCACCCGCAGCCAGCCGTCGCGCGTTTCCAGGAGAGAGACGTCGAGCGTGCCGCCGCCCAGGTCATAGACCAGCCAGAGCCCTTCGGCATCCGCCCGCCAACCGGCGGCGATGGCGCTCGCGACGGGTTCTTGAATCAGGGTCACCTCGGAGAGGCCGGCCAGCCGGCCCGCCTTCATCGTGGCATGGTTCTGCGGCAGCTCGAAGAGAGCGGGCGTGGAGATCACGGCGGCGGCCGGGCGGAAGCCGAGAGCCGCTTCGGCGTCGGCGAGCAGCGAGCTCAACACCTGCGCGGACAGCTCCTCGGGCAGGAAGCTCTTGCCCGCGGCCTCGAAGTGGAGCCGCTCGGCGGTGCCCATCAGCCGCTTGAACTCGCCGCGGGTGTTGGACGGGTCCGTCTCCAGAAACCGGAAGGCCCGTCGGCCCACCAGAAACGCCGAGCGCGCATCCACCCGCACCACCGAAGGCGTCAGCATCTCGCCCAGCGCGTTGGGCACCACCGAGAGCGTGGTGCCGTCGAAGCCGGCCATCGCCGAATTGGTCGTCCCGAGATCGATCCCTACGTGCATCAGCGCCTCCCGTCTGCCTCCGGAAAGAAGCGCTCATCATAGCGCCGACGGCCGACCCCAGGGCTTGCCAGATACCGAACCACCCTTTCCGGTGCTCCTCGTCCCGTGCTGAAGGTGCTGCTCGACGGCAGCACGGGATAAAGCACAGAAGAGCGCCGTTTCCCCTCAATCCAGAGCCCACGCCGCCGCGAAGAGCACCTCCGCGCTGCCGCCGGTTCGCGTACCCCGGACCAGGAGGCTGGTGTTGAACCGGAGATGGAGCGGGATGAAGCCCGAGCTGACCCCGGGGGTGAGCGACGGATCATTCGTGAAGTCGGCGATCAGACAGGAGATGACCTGGGCCGTGCCCCCGTCGATGGTCACCTCGATGTTGCAGCCCTGGGCATAGGAGGTCCCGCCGTTGGACGCGAAGAAGACGTTGACGGCGTGGAGATACCCGGCGCCCGAGGTGAGCGGAATCAGGTTGGTGTACGTCAGGTTGGGTCCGTTGTGGGTCAACCGGTTGTAGCGCGGCTTGGTGGGGCCGTTGGTGAGCCCGAGGTTGGTCCGCGCCTGGGCGGCGGTGGTGGCGCCGGTGCCGCCCTTCTCGATCGGCACGACGCTCTCGACCGCGACGCTCCCCAGGCCCAGGCCCGTGCGCGCCGCGGCGGCGTCCGTGGCACCGGTGCCGCCGCGGGCGATCGGCACCACGTTGTCCACGGCCACCCCACCGAGCCCGAGGTTGGTGCGCGCGGCGGCGGCGGTGGTGGCGCCGGTGCCGCCCTTGGCGAGCGGCACCGTGCTCTCGGTCGCCACCGTGCCGAGCCCCAAGGCGGTGCGGGCCGTCGCCACGTTGGTCAGCTCCGACAGGTTGTTCGCACCGCGCATCGCTCCGAGGTTGCCGAGCGCCGCCGTGGCGGTGCTCGCTCCGGTGCCTCCGTCGGCGATCGCCAGCGGGCTCGGGCTCGCCACCACCTGGGCGATGCCGCCGAGCGACACCACCCAGCTCGCGAAGGTTCCCGAGCCCTTGGCACCGGCCACCTGCACGGTCATCGCACCGGTCAGCCCGTCGAAGGCGGTGACGCTGCCATCCATGAAGACGTTCGCCGGGTCGCCGGCCGCGGCGATGCGCACCGGCTGGCCGACGCCGAACGGGCGGTGGGCCGCCACGGTGAGCGATTTCGCCCCGGTGCCCACGGTGAGCGAGGTCGTGGAGGGGCTGTGCCAAGCATTCGCAACGTGCTCGACGATCTTCTCCAGGGCCTTGGGAAAGCCCGTCTGCTCATTGGCATAGGCGGTGCCCGCAAAATTGGCCTCGGTGAACTGGACACCCGCGAGAACGTGGCTGAACGGCATGGCGGATCCCCTTTCTTCCATCGGTCGGGCTAGAGAAGCTCTTCGACCTCAAAATTGGTTTCAAACGATTCCCAGTAGGGATGGGTCAACGGCTCCAAGGTGCGCAGACGGCCATAGATCGCCTGGTTGTGGAATTGATCGGGACGGTCGGCGCGCGGAATCACCAGGACGTCGCCCGCGATCCCCTTGCGCCGGTGGAGGTAATCGAACACGTTGACGAACGCCTCGGTTTCGTTCAGGTTCGCGAGCGTGAAGCGCAGCACCCGGAACCGCTCCTGGACGTCGATCCAGGTCTGGCCGCCCCGGCTCTTCGACACCACGCTCGGATCCTCGAAACCGATCGACCAGCCATAGAGCAGGTCGCGCGACGGCCGGTAGGCCGGTCCCGCCACCAGCCGCCCGGCCTGGAGGTATCCGGCCGGATTGCCCGCGTCGTCGATGTCGAGGCGCAGGTGCTGCGCCACCACCGGCACCGGCAACAGGTAATGAGCGCTCAAGGTGATCTGTGCCGCCACCTCCTGCGGGACCAGGCCCCCCCACTGGAAGACTCCCCAGGGCAGGGCACCGAATTCCTCGATCTGCGGCCACACCTCCACCCAGCCGCTGTCGTGGGCGACCACGGCGAACGAAGGATCGTCTCCCAACCGCAGACGCCAGCGGGAGCCCTGGCTGAAATTGTGGCGGATCAGGGCGACGACACCGATCGTCTGCGGCTGGCCGAAGTCCGCCTGCACCCAGGTCGAAGCCGGCTGGGTGGTGGCGGTGCGCCAGGGTTTGACGATCTGCCGGTCCTGGAGATGCGCCACCGGCAGGGTGGCCACCGCGGAACCGGCGGTCAGCGTGGCCTCGTCGGCCCGGTTGGGTGCGCCTGCAAAGACCAGATTCGACACGTCCCTACCTCCTTATCCCCAGAGCTCCATGGTCACCCGGTTGACATCGGCCCGCTCCTCCAGGCCGACCACCCGGAACCGGCGGCCGGTGAGGCCGAAACGGTTGTAGTCGAGGGCCACCTGGTCGCCCAGCTCGAGCTTGTAAGGCTGGGTCTTGGCCGTCACCCGGTACATCTCCCGGCGTTGGCCGTAGAGCACGAGCAGGCGGTCGGCCTCGCTCTGGGCCGCCGTCTTGTCGGCGAGCAGCGTCCGCCACGGCTCGGGGTCCCGGGCGAGCAGGAATTTCGTCTTGACCGTCTCATCGGAGGCCACGGCGAGGCGCACCTCCTCGGCGAGAAACGCCTTGCGCTCCTCGCTGACCGCACCGGCCAGCCCGTCGCCGGCCTGCACCGTCCAGTTGCGCTCATACCCCACACGCTGGCGCCAGACCGGAAGCTCGGTCGGCTGGGCTTCGATCTCCAGGATCTCGGCCGGCCCGAACGAGGCCGCATCCGGCTGGGCCGCCGACGGTGCGGTGAACAGGCCGACCTCGAACTTGCCGCCGCGGTCGAAGCCATAGAAGGCGCCGATGCTGTTGACCAGCTCGTCGAGCACGTCGAGAAGGGTGCGCTGGTCGGCGGCATAGAGCCCGGTGACGGCCGGATTGGCGGCGTCGAGGACGGTGAAGCTCGCGGAGTCGAGATCCGCCGCGGTCAACGGCCCATAGGTCGCCACCACCCGGCGGACGATTCCGGCCACGCTCGACACATAGCCACCGAGGGTGTCGCCCCGCACGTCGGCCGTGATCACGCCCCCGTCTCCGGGTGCCTGCAACAGGGTGAACGTGCCGCGCAACAGATCGACCGTGTACTGGGCCGCGCCCAGGGCCACACCACGGTTGTAGACCGCGTCGATCCCCTGGATCGGCCCGTCGTGCACCTGGTAGAGCAACAGCGAGGGATGCGCCTGCACCGGCGCCACGTTGAGACACTTCCCGAAGCAGAGCGGCTTGGGCCGGCCTTCGAGGCTCGCCCCCATCTCGAGCACCGACCGCAGCTTGACCGAAAGCTGGTTGCCGGCATGGTTGGTGAGGAGCGTGGTCACCGTAGGTGCCGCGCCACCGCTCATCCACACCGCCTTGCGCACGGCTCCGGCGCCGTCGGTGATGCGCAGGTTGCGCACGGCGCCGCGCAAGGTCACCGTGGCGCCGGCCGCCGGGTCGTGCTCGCAGGCCACCGCGTAGTGGGTGATGGCGGCCCCGAGGAGGGAGGCGGGCACCGCGATGGCCCGCGCATACCAGGTGCCCGCCGCCTTGGCCGACAGATCCGTCGCCGGATGGGCGGACAGGCCCGCCTGATCCACCGCACCGGAATCCCGCAGGGCTCCCACACCGGTGATCAGATCGACGGCGATCCGCTGCGGCGCCAGCCGGCGCGCCGGCCAGTAGACCTCGTATTCGAGGACGTCCCCCGCCTGGAACGTGTACGAGGTGATCCCGGACAACGACGCATAGTGATAGCTGTTGGCACCGGTGCCGGAGAGGGTGAACGCGAGGTCCAGGCCGTCCTCCCCCGTGCCCGGTGGATCGTACAGCTCGGTCTGCAACGGCCCGTCGAGCTTGTATTGCAGATCACGCAGGCGCACCGCCACCTGGTGCTCGTCGACCACGGCGCTGTGGGCGGTGCCGCGAAAGATGACACCGAACTCGGCATAGGCGAAATCCCGGCCGCCCAGGCGCACCACCACCTCGCGGCCGTCGAAGGCCAGGTTGCGGAAGAAATCCAGACCGCCGTCGGCGTTGTCGAGGCGGATCTCGCCGAAGCTGGGCAACGACGGGCCGCCGATCGCTCCCTCCCGGAACAGGCTGCGCTGAAAATTGAGCGCTTCGACGACCCGCGCTTCATAATGCCGGTGCGCGGGCGTATCGGCCGGCCCGGTGGTGAACCCATGGTCCGAGTAGGCCAGGCTCACCACCGCCCCGGCCCCGAGATCGTACGGCGCCAGCTCCACCAGATACCGGCGCGCCGCGTAGGGATCGGACAGCAGCTTCTCGAACGGCGTGCTCACTGGACGCGGCCTCCATACTGGGTGGTCGAGGTCAGCCGCCGCAACAACGCGCGCATCTCCTTGAGCTCCTCGGCCTGCTGATCGACCCGCCGGTGCAGCTCGACGGCGTCGGCGTGCTCCTGCTGGCGGGCCAGGCGGACCTCTTCCAGCAAGGCGCGGTTGCCTTCCCGGACGCCCGAGAGATCGGCCGCCGGAGCCGGGCCGCCGGTCGCAGGGGAACCGGGATGGACGGTGCCGGCCGGCGGGCGGGCGGAGAAAGGCAGGCCGGCGAATCCGTCGATGCCGCCGTCCAGCCGGGCGAGCTGGTCGCCGGCCCAGGCCCCGGGCGGCAGACCCGCCGTGGCCAGACGGTCGCGCCAGCCCCAGCCGGTCGCGGCGAGCAGGGCCTCGAACGGGCTCCCGCCCGGGGCCGGCGGGGTGGGGAACAGGCCCGGCGCCAGACTGCCGAGCACCTGCTCGATGACGCTGTTGACCAGGGCGAACAAGTCCTGGTAGCCCTCGCCGCTGGCAAAGAACGACTGCCCTTCCTGGAGGAGCTGCTGCGCGGCGCCCTGGAGCTGCTGGGCGGCTTCGAGGTCGCCCGCCAGGGCGCGGGCGGCGAGATCCTGGAAGCGGGCCCGCGCCTCTTCCAGCCGCTCTTGCGGGGTCAGCGTGGACAGCTCGGAGAGGGCCAGGCTCTCGCGGAATTCGTTGAGCGGGCCGAGCAGACGCTCCCAGAAATCCGTGATCGCGATCTGATACGCCGCCTCCACCCGGTCGAGATCGACGCCCAGACGGCGGGCGTTCTCCCGCATCTCGTCGAACTGCTCGTTGAGCTTCTTGAGCTCGCGCTCGGCCGGCGACAGCTGCAGGTCCTCGAACTGCTCGAGCTGGCGCAGCAGAGCGTCCAGATCGCGCTGGCGCTGCTCCGCCTCGCGCGCCGCGTCATCGCCACGCTCGCCCACCGCCGGCCGCGCCTGCTGCTGCGCAGCTTCCCAAGCCTGGCCGATGCGCTGCAGGGCGTCGGCGAGGCCCTCCGGAAGCTCGGTCATGCCGAGCATCGCCTGAATGGCGTCGAACGTGCCGTTGGCGAGCTGGTGCATCAACTCCGGCAACGACAGGTCGCCGCCGGACAACAGGATGTCGATGAGCGCGCCGAACCCGTCGGTCGATCCCAGGACACCGTCGCGCAGATCGTTGAGGAAGCCTTCGATGTCCCCGGAGCCCAGCGCTTCGGTGAGCGCCAGGAGCGAGCCGTCGATCTCGATCCCCGACTGCTGCAGGAGCGCCGTCAGGTTGCCCAGGGCCGCCTGGAGGGCGCCGGTGTCGTCGGTCATCCCCAGCCGCAGCTGCTCCAGGAGCAGGGACACCTGGGTGGACGCGGCGTCGATCGCCTGCCGCTGCTCCTCCGGCACGTCCTCCAGACCGCGGCCCTCCCGCCACGGCTCGAGCAGGTCGAGCACCCGGGCCACCAGCTCGCCGGGGGTGGGGCCGGGCGTTCCGCCCGGGGTCCCCGGGGGCGGCGGCGTGGTGGTACCGTCCGGCACCACCTCCTGGCGCAACGTCCGGAAGGCGCGCGCCAGCTCTTCGGAGGCGGACTTGACGTCGTCGAAGCTCTTCTCGAGCCGCCGGGCGCCCGGGAACGGCTCCGGCTCCTCCGGCAGGCCCGAGCCCGGCTCGTAGGTGTAGAGGGCCAGGGCGTCGCGCAGATAGGTCAGGAACTCCTGCTCCAGCGACCGTTGCTGCTGCTCCTCCTCGGTCAGCAGATACCGGTCCAGCTGAGCGTCGAGCTCGCCGCGCAACCGATCGATCGCCGCGATCTCCAGGCGGGTCAGCTCGTCCACCGACAGACCGAGCAGCTCGGCGTCCTCGCGGAGTTGGGCGAAACGGTCGCGCATGTCGCGCACCGCGATCTCGGTGGGGGTGAGGCCGGCGTCGCGCAGATCCTGAAGCGAGGCTTTGAATTCGTCCACGAGCTGCTGGAAGGCGGCCGCCTGGGCCTCGTCGAGGAGCTGCTCGTTGGGACCGCCGCCGCCGGTGAAGCCCATGGCCTCGTCGAGCGCCCGGGCCGCCTCGCGCTGCTCTTCGAAGAAGCGGGTCAGATCGCGGTGGCGGACGGCGAGATCCGACAGCCCACGGCCGTAGTCGAGGTAACTCTGGATGCCTTCCTGGAACTGCTTCTGCAGGTTGTCGAGCGCCCGCCGATAGGCCTCATTGACCCGGTCGGTGCTGAGCCCCAGAGCCTCGGCGTTCTTCTTGAGCTCCTCGAACTTCTCCTTGAGCTCGTCGAGCTGGGCGACGAACGGGTTCTCGCCGCCGAAGGCCGCCAGCTCGTCCTCGAACCGCTCGCGCAGCTGCGCGAGCGCCGCCTGCTCGGCGCGGTTGACCGTGTCCATGCTGATCCCGAGCTCTCCGGCGTTGGTGCGCAGCTCGTCGAACCTCTCGCCGAGATCGCGCAGCTCGACCTCCAGCGGGGTCAGGCCGGCGGCCAGGTCGAGATAGGGCTGGAGCTGGTCCATCACCTGCCGGCGGATCGCCTCGCGGGCGTTGGCATAGGCCTGGTTGACCTCGCCCATGGAGACCCCGGCCGCCCGGGCGTCGCGGCGCAGCTTCTCGAAGGTGTCGTCGAGCTCGCGGAGCTGTTGCTGCACCGGGGTCAGATTCGCCCACTGATAGGGCTTGAGCGCGTCGCGTACCCGCTGGCGCAGAGCCGCGCGGGCGGCCTCTTCCGCCGCGTCGATCTCGCTGGTGTCGATCGGCGTCTGCTCTGCATTCAGACCCTGGAGCCGCGCAATCTCTTCGATCAGGCGCTTGATCGCCTCCTCGAACTGATGGGTGACCCCCTGCAGGAGACCTTGCGGCAGGTCCCTGCCCAGGCCGGCGAAGGTCTCGATGAGCTCGGGAGGCAGGAACGCCTCGGGGTTCTCCTGCGCCTGGGCCAACAGATCCCGCTGGCGGGCCAGCTCGGCTTCCAGGTTCTGGATCTCCTCGGTGCGGGCTTGCCGCTGGCGCTCCAGCTCCTCGTTGAACAGCCGCGCGTTTTCCCTCATCTCCTCGAACGCCTCCGAGATCCGCAGCGCCTCGCGCTCGACGTCGGTCAAGCCGGCCTCCTGGAACGGCTTCAAGCCCGACAGGATGTTCTTCTTCATGTCCTCGACCGCCCGGTTGAAGGCGTCGTCGACTTTGTCGAGGGAAATTCCCAGTGCCCTGGCCCGCTCGCGCATGTCGCTGAACGACTTCATCAGGTTGCGCAGGTCCTTGGTGACCGGTTCGAGATCGAGGTCGCGCACCATCACCGCGAACTCGATGTCCGAGGTGAGCTCTTCGATGGTGGTCGCCACGGTGTTGTTGAACGCCGCCTGGACCTCGGGAGACAGCCCCTCGAACTGGGCACCCTTGAGAGCCTGGATCACCGCGTAGTCGGTGGCCGCCTTCAGATCCTCGCCGAATTTGTGAGTGATGCCGGCGGCGTCGATGACGCGGTAGAACTTGTTGTCCTTGGTTCCCAGCGTGACCTTGCCCAGGGTCACCAGCGCGCCGCCGCTCAGGTACACGATCTCGTTGATCGCATCGACGACGCCTTTGGCGTACTTCTGGAGCTGGACGGCATCCGCTTTGCCCTGCGTCCGGAAGGCCTCGATGACGGCATAGCCTTTGCTGACCTCCAGCGTGGCATAGCCGCGGATGTCCGGCTTCTGGGAGATGAAGGCCGCCACCAGGGCACCGATCACGGCGCCGATCACGGCGCCCCAGAAGCCGCCGACCGCGGCTCCCGTGCCGATGTAGTAGCCGATGATGCTGCCCGCCGTCCCGAGGAGGGCTCCGGTGTCGGCGCTGCCTCCCAGGGCGCTCGATCCATAGGCGCCGATCCCGGCTCCCAGGAAGGCCGCACTGACCGCTCCTCCCGTGCCGGTGAATCCACTCTGGAATTGGGAGAAGCTGGATGTACCCTGCCCGGTCTGCTGAAAGAGACGGGCCTGCAACCACTGGGTGATCATCTTGGCGAGCATGTCGGCGAACATGTCACCGATGTTGTTGAACAGGTCCTCGAATCCCTTGCTGCTTCCCTTGAACAAGTCCGCCAGAGCGGATTCGAAGGCGTTGGAGACGCCGTCGACGAAGCTCTGGAAGTATTGGCTCATCTCATCGGTGGCCTGCTGGGTGGCCGCGGCCACATCGACCCCGAATTCCTTGCCCCGATCGCTCAGGGCCTGGAACGCCTCCTGCATCAGCCGCAGCTTCTCGAGGGCTTCGTTGTACCCTTCCCCGGGAGCCAGCGTGGCGAGCGCGGCGGCGGCGGCCAGGATGCCCACACGCAGCTTCGCCATCTCGTCCCGGAAGGCCGCCGCCTTGGCCGGTCCCTCCGACGGCTGGGCCCTCTCCAACTCTTCCAGGGCCTGCGCTGCTGCGATCGTCTGTGCGCCGAACTTCTCGACCGCGGCGGCGGCGGCCTGCTGACTGTCGCCGACCTTCCTGGTGGCCGCATCGAGCTGCTCCGTCGCCTTCGCGACCTCTCCCTGGACGTCGGAGAGCTGGCCGAAGGCCTTGCGGGCGGCATCGACCGTCTCGTGGGTCTTCTTGGCACTGCCCTCAAACGCCGCGAGCTTTTCGTGAACGTCCAGGATGGAGGCTCCTTCGAGGCCCGCCAAGGCCTGGGCGGTCTCCTCGACGCCTCGGGCAACGGCGCTGAGCGGCTCGCGCATCGCCTCGAGATTCTTGGCGGCGGCGGTGTTGCCGCCCAGCTTCGTGATTTCCCGATTGAGCTCTTCGAGCGCCTGCACCACGGCCCGGTGTTTGGGAGGCAACTTCTCCAAGGCTGTACGTTGCTCCTGGAAAATACCGGTGACCTTTTTCGCCAGCTCACTGAAGCGTTGGTACTTCTCCGCCACTTGATCGAGCGGGGCGTTCACCAGCTCGTCAAAGGCCGCCTGCGCCTCGGCGGCGCCGGCCCGGATGGCTTCGAGCGCCCGGGTGGCCGCCGCCTCGGCGTCGCCGGCCCCACCTTCCCCGGGAAGATTCCGCCCCGGAGGCCGTGGCAGCCCGCCTCCCTCCACCGGCCGCGTGGCGGCGAGGCGCGCCGCCGTGGCCGCGATGTCCTGCCCGAACTGAACGACGTCGTTTTTGACCCCTTCGGCGGTGAAACGCACGACGTCGCCCACAAAAGCGGCGAACCGGCCGATCCGGTCGGCCAGCCCGGCCGTGAAATCGCCGACGAAGTCCTTGTCGAAAGTTCCCGCGGTCGCCTCGCGGATACGCTCGAAAGCGCCGGCAAAGTCACCTTCCCGGATCGCCTCCACCGCTGCTCCGACGGCCTGCGGAATCGAGGCGATGGCGGCGATCATGAAGTTGATTCCAGCCTTGATGCCGTCGATGAGCGCGCCGAAGACGGCCCCGAGGATACGCCCCAACCCACCCAGAACCTCCGCCGCACCGGCGACAAGGCGGGCGAGGATCGAGCGGATGTCCTGAACGCTCCCGGCGACGGTGTCCCGGATGATCTCCCAGGAGGTCACCAGGAAGTCACGCACCACCGCCCAGCCTTGCTTGAGCTTCTCCCACAGCACGAGGAGCCGGTCCTTGGTCACTTCCCAGACCGCCTGGAGCCACTCGCCGACGGTGGCGCTGGTCTCGCCGATGGTCAGGGTCTCGTCCTTGAAAATGACCAACGCCGCCACCACCGCCGCGATGACTCCCACGATCAGGCCGATCGGGTTGGCGAGAACCGCCTGGCCGAGCGCGAGGAGGGCTCCCTTGGCCACGCCGAGGCCCTGGACCAGCTCGCCGAGCGCCGCGACCGCTCCGGCCGCGGTGAACCCCACCAGCACCGAGGCCACGATCCCTGCATGCTCGGCCAGAAACTCAGCTGCACCCGCCACAAGCCGCATCGCCTCTCCCAGCCCTCGGCCCAACAGCTCGGCGACAGGAAGCGCAGCCACCAGAATCTGTGCCAGGCTCGTATCCAGGCTCTCCAGGGCAGACAGCAAGCCGCCGCTGCCCAGGGCCGCCATCAGGCCCAGAAAAGCCTTTTCGACCTCGTCGAACCCGGCCGTGAACGTTGCGGCCTGCCGCTCGATGCCGTCGGAAAAGCGGGTGCTGCCGAGCTGTTCGAGATAGCGGGCCACCTCCCGCGAAGAGTTGCCGACGGTGGTGGTGATCCCCTGGAAGGAGATCTTCAGCCGGTTACCCTGCGCCTCCACTTGGAAGCCCAGCTCTTCCAGCCCGTCCAGCTTGCCGAGATCCACGCCGGAGATCGCCGCGGTCACCGCGGTCAGATCCTTGCCGAAAGCACCGGCGACGTTGCCGAACGCTGTGAGCCGCTCCTCGGTCGGCTCGATGCCCGCCTCCCAAAGCTGCCGGAAGGCTGCGGTGGTGCTCTCGACGGAGAAGGGAGTCCGGCCGGCGAAATCCTGGATCAGCTCGAAAGCCTTCCCCGCCGCCTCGGTGGAGCCGAGCAGCGTCTCCAGCGACAGCCTCAGTTGATCGAACGAGCTCGCGGTCTCGGTCACCGCGGCAAACCCCTGAAACACGTAGACCACCGCCTGGAGGGGCTTCTGGAACACCTCTGCCGCCGTCGCCGCAGGTCCGAAGCCTTGATCGCCGAGCGTCTGGAGGGCCCCCTGCAATGCGCCCACTTTCTCCGCAGCCGCTCCGGCCTCGTCTCCCGCCTTCCGGATGGAATCTCCGGCGGCGGAGGTGCCGGTCACCGCCAGCACCTGGGCGGCCGCCGGAGATGCCGCCGCCTCTGCTGGAGGCTGCGCCGTCACCGCCGCCTCTTCGGAAGCTGCGCGGCGGCCGCGGTCGAAGAGACCGAAGCTGACCGCCGCTTCGCCGAGCTGCTTCTTCACTCTGGCGAGCGCCGAAGCCAGCTTGGAGATGCCCTCCAACACGGAGACGAAGGTCGTGGCCTTGCCGAGGGCGGCCATGACCTTCTCCACCGTCAAGGATTTCGCAATCAGCTCCTTGAAGCTGCCACTCCACCGGGCCAGCGCCTCGGCAACCTTGACAGCGGCCGGACGCAGCTGGTTGAGCATGCGGGTCAGAGCGGCCAGAGCAGGACCGACGGCCCGCACGGCTCCTGCGGCCCGGGCGGCTCCTGCGGCGAGAGGTACGAGAG
This sequence comes from Holophagales bacterium UBA5704, assembly GCA_002420005.1. GTDB lineage: Bacteria > Acidobacteriota > Thermoanaerobaculia > Multivoradales > UBA5704 > UBA5704. The sequence goes on from DIHE01000089.1 coordinate 17,691, forward strand.
GTGCAGCCATTACTTTGTACCCTTTCGCTTGCTCGTCTCGTTCGTCGCTTTCAAATACTCCTCGTCGAGCGCACGGAGGAGGACGAGGAGGTCCTCGCGATCCTCCGGCGGGATCTCGAACATCTCGCAATAGGCCCGGACCTCGCTCAGCGGGATCGCCCCCGCGCCCCAGCCGGTGTTGCGGCTCGGGCTCAACAGGACGAACGCCTCCCAGACCGGCACGAGGTCCGGGTACAGCTCCGGCCTGTTTTCCAAGGCCGGAGTGGGCTTGCCCTCGTCCAGCCGCCGCTCGAGAAGCTCCAGATGGGGCCCCCACTGCAGCGACCAGCGGAGGGTTTCGATCAGTTTCCCCGGGCTTCCTCGAGCTCCTCGGCGCGATAGTTCTCCATCTCGTTCGCCGCATCGCTCACAAAGTCGCGGAAGTCGGCGGACTCGCCGAGAAACTGGCGGGCGTTGTCGACGCTGTAGGGAAAAGGCTCCCCACCTTTGGTGAATCCCTTCCAGTCCAGCAGGATGGTGCTCGCCAGGGCGTCGACCAGGAGCTTCTCCGCCAGGTCCTCCGACAGGGTCCCGTTGCGGATCTGCCGCTTGTAGGGCTTGGTGATCTTCTGGAAATGCTTCTTGTACCGCGGATTGTTGATCCGCGCCACCTTGATCTTCGTTCCGTTGCCGTCGACGTCCACCCACACGCCGTCTTCTTCCGCCGCCTTGTTGGTCTGGAATTTGCTGATGTCCATGTCGTGTCTCCTCGCCTCAAGCGGCGAAACGGTCGATCTGTACGGTGTAGCCGAGGGTGGCACTGCGGAAGGCGGTCCAGCTCATCTCGGCGATGATGTCCTGGTCCTTGCCGCCGGCCAAGGGATTGCCGTCGGTGAACTTCAAGGCGGGGAAGGTGAAGATATAGCCGTTGCCGGCGGCGTCCACGACGCGGAAGGAGAACGAGGAGGTCTCCCAGTTGAGGTGCTTCTCATAGAGGGTGCGCGAGGTGAAGTAGGCCGAAACCGCACCGGTCACGTTGAGCGTGCCGATGCCGATGCCGACGTTGCCCAGGCTGCCCTGCGCCTTCTGGGCCCGCAGGGTGTTGTCGATGGTGAAATTGTGCGACGAGACGTCGAAGGCCACCGCCTGGCCGCCGATGCGCAGGCCCTGGATGTTGTCCACGGTATTGAATACCGCATGGCCGGGCGCCGCCGTCACCGGGCCGGTGCCCACCGACGTACCGCGGGCCGTGGCGATCTTGCCCTGGAAGGAGAACGCACCGGTGATCATCGCTCCGGTTTCGGCGGTCAGATTGAGACTCGCCACCCGCATCCCGGTGAAGGCGACATATTCTCCGATGTCGGTGAACGCTTTCTCCAGGGTGTAGCTCTTCGCCTCCACACCATTGCGCAGATAGGACCCGCCGATGCCCACCGTCGCCCCCGCCGCCTCGTTCGCCAGGGTGCCGCCGGCCAGGACCACCTTGTTGGCGGTGACGCTCGACGCCTGAAAATAACCATTGTTGGCGGCATTGGAGAAACCGGACAGCTTGATCCACTGGCCGGGAGCAATGCCGGACAGGCCTCCCGAGGCGCTGTTGATCGAGTTGTCGGAGGCGTCGGCCGAGATGTTGGTGCCACTGAGGGCGAGCGGCGCCGACCAGGAAGACAAGAGGGCACCCTCGAGCAGGTCGTCGAAGGCACCGAACGACAGCTCGATATTGACATCACCCTGGATCTCGACACCGGTTCGCACCACGTCCGGAACCTGCCGGTCGGCGCGCACCTCGGCGCTGACCTCGGACGTCGTGGTCAGCGCGAGGCTCTCCCCCGTCCACCGCAACTCCTTGAGAGGACCGCTCGGAGTCACTCCCCAATTGGTTTCTTCGGCATAGGACAATGCAACCAGGCTTGAGCTCGCAACGGGCATCTTTTGTTCCTCCTTCTTTATCACCGGGCGGACGGACTCTCGACGAATCAGCCACCCGAGCCGTTCTCGTTTCCTGACTGCTCGATCCGTTCCACCTCTCCGCAGGCAGGCACACACAGAGCGTTCTTCCAGCACCAACCTGCTCGGTGACCTGAACCGGACCTGATTTATTCGGAATGCACGGGGAAGAATTTTACAACCGGTACGCCTCCTTCCGTTCTGTGGCCTTTATCAGCCGGCCCGGTTCGTCTGATGAAACCGGACTTGAACAGTTATACGGGGCAACCGCTCCAAACGTTGCGTATATTTCCACCGCAACCCACTTTAGTTGCGCGGAACTTGGGAGTCTCCATCGTGATGCGTAGACGGAGATGAACTTTTCAGGAAATGGATCGGCAGAGCCCTGGGGGGAGCGGAGAGGGGGACCTCGTTGCGATGCGCGGCTGGCTTTTCAAAGGGCCCGCCGCGATCGTGCCTCCGAGAGGCGCGCGCTCAGAGGCCGAGCAGCGAGCGCACGGCCACTGCTTCGTTGGCTTCGTAGACTGCGCCCGGTGCCGCGCGCGGCCAGTCTTCGCGCAGAGGTGTCGCGCGGCCCGTGCGGTGGAGGCCGATGACCTCCAGCGTCTCGTGGTGAAGGACCGGGCTTCCAGAGCTGCCGCGCTCGGTCGGAGTCCGGTAGTGGATTCGGCGTGGGCGTTCGCGCGGCTGGTCGTCGAGCTCGTGGTCCACGACTTCGTTGTCGCTGAGGCTGAAGCTCAGGCGGTCGCCATGCGGATGGCCGATCAGAAACACCTTGGCACGCTGGCTCGGATCGACAAAGTTTCGGGACCCGAGCGGCTTCAGGCTGTGCGACAGCGGCAGCGCGAGGTCCTCCTTGATCTTCCCCACGAGAGACGCCACGGTGAAATCCTTCTCGGAACGAACCGAAGAATCGAGGATGGCGCCGATACGGAAGGTCCGGGTTCTCGACTCACCTTTCCAGAAGTGGAACTCTGCCCTTGCCCACCTGGCGTGGATCGCACCTTTGTAGTCCTCGGTCTCCAGGAGAGCGGCAGGCGTCTCGTCGCCATGCAGCACGTGATGGTTCGTGAGGACGACCACACCTTCCTGAGGCGGATTGAGGTCGGCCCCCCGCACGAGGAAACCGGTGCCCGACTTTCCGGAGCTGCTGTCCACGATGCGGCAGACAGACCTCGCACATGCCAGGAGGCGCTGCACCTGGGTGACCGGGATCGAGCTGCCCGGACCAAAGGTCGCCTCTGCGCGCTGGGAGATGCCGGGCAGTCGCGCGGCCAGTGCCTTGAGATCGCCGGGTGAATAGCTCGCCGCCCCCTTGGCCGCCAACAGCTTGCGTGCCGCGAGATGCAGCACCAGTGACGAAGGCAAGGAGTCGGGCGAGTCGTCGCTGAACTGCCAGATCTCTCTGAGCTGGCGCTCGGTCCCTGCCAGCGCGAAGGCGTCCGCGTTCGACAGGTTCCAGTAACTGGCAAAGTGTCCGGCGATGTTCTTTTCGTCTCCCAGGGCAAGGTACGCCTCACCCGCCGCGGCGAAGTCCCACGGCTCCCAGCGTACCTGCGGTTTTTCTGCGAGCTGGTCGAGCACACACCGCGCCCAGGCCGCGGCGCTGTCGGTGCCCGGCGAGAAGCCCTCCCGCTCGGCCCTGGCCGCCAGAGCCACCAGGTTGGCGCCATGCCAGCTCGGATCCCATCCGACGGCAAAGCCTTTGGTGTAGGCATCGACCGCGGCGCGCAGCTCGTTCTGCCCCTTGGCCCCTCCGTTCACGGCTTCCACGAAGCGTTGCTTCCGCGCGCGCCCGAGCAGGCCGAGGACCTCGCTGCGGTCCCTGGGTGTACCTTTCGCCGCGAGCCCCTGGATCAGGTCTTCCAGCAGTCTGATGGCGTCCCCCAGGTCGCCGAGCTCAATCAGCGCCTGCGCCAGCTGACGCTTCACGTACACCAGCAGGCCGTCCTCCGCCAGCGAGACCGCCGCCGCGGCAAACGTCTTCATCGGTGCAAAGCAACGCTGGCTGCGCAGCTCGTCGAGAAGGCGCCTGGTCGCGGTGGCGTCGAGCGGCTTCCCGAGAGCGGCGAGCACGCCGGGCATCCGCTCGCGTGCACCCTCGCAACCCTTCTCGGTCAATGCGGACAAAAGCGCGTCGACTTCGCTCTTCATCGGCTCACAGTTCCCTGGAGATCCAGTCTTTCCATAAAAGCCCCAGGTTCGCGAGCGCCGGCTGCAACCGCGCGTTGGCGTGGGCGTAGTTGGCCAGCTTCGGCGCGCCCGCGAAGTGGAGCCCCACCACGAGCTGACCGTCGTTGCCGAAGTCGACCACACAGGAGCCTGAGTTGCCACCCAGCGTCGTTGCGTCGTGCGCGAACACCGTCTCACCGGTCCCGTCGGCAGCGCCGCCGAGGCCACGGTCGATCTCTCCCGGCGCAAAGCGCTTCACACCGTAGCGATGACGGAACAGCCGGTTGAGCACGTCGCTCGTGTAGACGCCGGCCGCAGGGGCCGCAGGGTACCCGAGGACGAAAACGGGCCGGCCCACCACCACCTTGTCGGCATCGCTCTCAAGCGGCAGCGGCGCCGGGAAGGTGATGCCGCCGTCGGCCTCGCATTCGAGGATGGCGAAATCGAGCTTGGTGAGGTCGATGTTGAAGCGATCGATGGCCTGCGGGCCGGCCAGCACGACCCGCTTGCGGATCGCGAACTGCCGCGCACGGTTCTCCGCCGGATTGGCATCAAACGTGATCGTCGGCTGCCCCTTGAAGGTCCAGTCACCCGCTCCGTCGGGCACGGCCAGTCCCTGCAACACATGGCGGTTGGTCAGGATGAACCGGTCCTTGACGACGAATCCGGTTCCCTGATGCCGGCCATCGACGTCGATGCGGCCCACCGAAGATGCAACGGCCGAGATCTGCGACGAGAACTTTTCCGTGACCGCCTGCCACTGGCCCAGGTTCTCGTCCTTGACGTCGATCTCATCATTTTCCGACACGGGAATCGTCGGTCGCGATCCGTCCTGTTCGACGATCGCTTCGAGAGCGTCCTCCTGTCGCGGATCGAGCTGCGCATTCACGCCCGCACGCTTGAGCTCTTCGATCGCACGCACACCGTCCTCTGTGAAGAGACGCGTGAGCTCTTCGCGTGATCCCGCATCCAACGGCTTTCCACTCTCTTTCTCAATCGTCGTGATGGCCCGCTCGAGCGCCTGCTGGGCGCGTTGCGGCGAGAGCGCCTCCACAGTGGCGGCCTCCACGGCACCGGTACGCGCACCGGCGACGCCGTGGGCCAGCTTCCTCAGAACACGTGCGGCACCGGCACGAAGCGCCTCGGGGTGTTGGCAGCTCATGCGTGAATCTTACCACAGGAAGCGCAGGTTGGCTGCGGCTGGGCACGAGGCCTGTCTAGATGCCGAACCACCCTTTCCGGTTCTCTTCGTCGAGCCGGGCTTCGAGATATCTCCACAAAGCCGGGCAGCCGGTCTCGATCGCCGGCCCGACGCGGGCCACCACGCGCGCGTGGCTGATGCCGTTCTCCCGCCAGCTCTGCCCGTCGTTGGCGAGGTTGAGCAGCACGGGCATCGCCCGGTCGACGGCATGGGCGAAGCGCGCCTCCGGCGTCGCCGCGTCCTCGAACTCCTGCCAGAGCGCCAGAAACCGCCCTCCCTGGGGCTCCGGCAGCATCCCGAAGATCCTGCCCACCGCCGCCCGCTCGGCCGCCTTGCGCTCCTCCCAGCCCCCCTCCACATAGACCATGGTGTCTCCGGCGTCGATCTCGCCGACGTCATGCACCAGGAGCATGCCGATCACCCGGTCGACGTCGAGCACCGACTCGGCGCAGTGCGCCAGGGAGGCCGCGAAGAGGGCGAGCTGCCAGCTGTGCTCGGCAGAGTTCTCATAGCGGTCCAGGCCCAGCGGCCGGACCTTGCGGGTCACTCCTTTGAGCTTGTCCAGCTCCAGGATGAAGTCGACGATCTGCTGCATACGGTCTCCTCGGCGTTCGGTTGCCCCTGCGGGGGCGGCGGCAGCATATAATCCTGCGAAGACACTGACGGATTCAAGGAGGCCCGCCCTTGCCGAAACCGCCTCTCTCCGCGCTTCTTCTCTTCTGCCTGGTGGCAACCCCCGCCGTGGCCCAGGTCCGCGTCACCGCGATCGCCAAAGCCGGCAAAGCCGTCAAGGAAACCAAGGAGATCCGCCTCGCCCCCTTTGCGGACTTCACCGAGGTCAACCATCTGGCTCTCGGCGTGGAGCTCGCCGACGGTGACCTGCTGACCGCTCTCAAGCCGGATCTGTTCGTCGAGCTGACCTGCCCGCGGGGGACGCTGCTGCGCCTGACCGGAGCGTTCCGCACCGTGGTCAGCCTGCCGGATGGCGTGGATTGCGGGCTCGAGCCGCTGAACGGTGCCATCGACGTGCTCACCGACCAGCCGACCGAGATCGGGCTGGGCGGCAAGACCCTCGGGACGCCGGGCACCCGCTATGCCGTGCGCCTGAGCCGCGACGCCGGCGGACCCAACTACCGCATCCTCGTCTTCGAGGGCGAGGTGGAACTGAAGGGGTACGACCTGCGACGGGTGGTTTCCACCTCGCGGAGCCTGCGCTTCACCCGCGCCGCGGTCCCCGCCGAAACCCAGGCGGTGACGCCCGAGGAGATCCAGCGATGGGCCGGTCTGTACGCCCGTTTCGACCTCGCCAAAGCCGAAGCGGCCGGCATCCAATGGAACGACGAGCACGGCGGGGCCACCGAGGCCGCGCTGACCCGCCTGCATGCCGCCGTCCTGCAAGATCCGGCGGCGGCCCGGCCCCGCCTGACGCTGGCGAAAGAACAGGCCCGGCTCAAGGTCGGAGACGAGGCGCTGTACAACCTGCAACGCACCAAGATGATCGCGCCGGACAAGCTCAATGAGATCCACCTCGAGCAGCTCCAGCACAACAATGCCTTGGAGTACCAGAAGCTCGACAAGATCCTGCTCGAGATCCCGCCGGACACCGAGTCTCTGATGATGAAGAAGAAGATCCTCACCACCACGACGACGACACCACCCCCCGGGAACGACCTCCATCTCCCGTAGGAGGGCGCGACCATGGCCGACCCGACGTTGCGGCGCACGCTGGCCCGGCACCTGGCGGTCGCCGCGCCCGTCAGCCTCCTCTCCTGGCTGCTCAACGCCTGGGTCGGTCCCTTCTTCGCCAACCGCTGGATGGTCGCCGCGCTGGCGATCCCTCTGGCCATCGCGTGCTGGGCTTGGTGGCGCTGGCTGGTGCGGGATCGCAGCGTCCTGCTCGGCGCCCGCTTTTTCGGCTTCCTCCTTGGCTACTGCGTCCTTTTCGCACTCCTCGCGGGCAGCGACGTGCTCACCTGGAAGCGCACGCTCGCCGGGTACGAGGAGCAGGTGCCGCCGAACTGGCTCGGCCGCCTGATCCCCCCGGCGCTCAGCGACTGGCGCTACCGGTTCGCTCCCGAAGCGCCCGCGGCGCCCGATCTGGTCGTTCTCACCCTCCCCTCCTTCGCCGGCCAGCCCCCCGCGGAGGCGCGCCGGATCTTTGCGGCCCTGATCCAGCAGGCGACGGAGCAGGGAGCCAAAGGGATCGCCCTCGACTACATCCCGGAGCAGCCGTCAGCGCCCGCCGACCGGCGCCTCTGCCGCGCGGTGGAACGGGCCGCCGCCGCCGGGGTTCCGGTCTTCATGGGCTACGGCTACGACGAGGTGCAGGGGGCGATCGTCGCGCGGCCCCCGGCCGCCACCCTCCCCTGTCTGACGGCTTCCCGGCGTGGCAGCCTCTCCGGCTATGTCGATCTGGACGGCCTTCTCCGCCTGGTGCCCCTTTTTCTCGAACGGAACCAGGAATGGCCGGCGCTCAGCTTGCAGATCGCCCGCGCGCTCACCGGCGCCGAGCCCGCCCGGCCGGCGGGGGATCTGCTCCAGTTCCTGCGTCCCCGCGGGGGGATCATGCGGCTCGACGGCCTGCCGCAGGTCGACGATCTCCGGCTGTTCCAGAGCCGTTTCGTGGTCGTCGGCTCCGCCTCGCCGAACGATCGCAGCCTCACCCCGTATGGCCCCCTGCAAGGGGCGGAGATCCACGCCTGGGCGGCCCACGGCCTGCGCACCGGCCGCTTCCTCCGGCGCGTTCCACCGGCCTGGACGTTTCCGACCCTGTTCGCGCTCTGCTACCTGCTGACGGCGCTGCTCGCCCGCGGCGGCGGATGGCGGCGCCTGCTCATCCTGGCCGGTCTGCTGTCGCTCGCGGTCGTCGCCGTGGCCATCCTCGCCCTGCGCCTCGGCGCGGTGTGGATCGACGTCAGCTATCCCCTGGTGGCGATGTGGGGCCTCGTCGGGTTGCTCGCGTTGGCCGGAGGGGTCCTGCGCCGCCGCGCCCCGGCTCCCATCCCGGCTCAGGAAACACCGGGTGCCCCGCCGACCGAGCCCGCCGATCGTTTCGACGTCTTCCTGAGCCACAACGGCGAGGACAAACCGGTGGTTCGCGAGCTGGCAGAAGCCCTGCGCGACCGCGGTCTCCGGCCCTGGCTGGACGAGGACGAGCTGATCCCGGGCCGGCCGTGGCAAGAAGCACTGGAGCAGAGCCTCACCGCAGCCCGGACGGTGGCGATCCTGGTCGGCCGGGACGGCCTCGGCCCCTGGCACAACGCCGAGATGCGCGCCGGCCTCGCCCTCTGCGTCGAACAGGGCAAACCGGCCATCCCCGTGCTCCTGGAAGGCGCCTCCGCCCAGCCGAACCTGCCGCTCTTCCTCGCCGGCCTGACCTGGGTCGACCTCCGCCAAGGCCTGACGGACGAAGGCCTCGACCGCCTCCAGTGGGCGATTACCGGGATCAAGCCGGAAGCGCCGGTCGACCGATGAAGGCCTGGAAGTGCAGGGGCAGCCTTCACGGCATATCATGATCTCTATGCCAAGCCGGTGGATCCCGACTCTCCTCTCCCTCTGCCTGCTCTCCGCTTCGTCGTTGGCTGCGGACGTCCTGTTGACCAAGAAGCGTGACGCCGACGAGTTCGGGTTTCAGGACCGGGTCACGCAGGGCGCCAAGAATCAGAAAGTGGAGATCTGGATCGGCCCGGATCGGGTCCGGCGGGACGATGGCCGAACCGCCCTGATCCTCCGCCTGGACCAGAAGAAGCTCTACTTCATCAACCACACCGACCGGACCTGGTCGGCCACCGACCTCCGCCAGAAGGGCACTCGCTGGACGGCGACGGCAACCTTTCTTCCCCCGCCGGGCCAGGAGGTCTGGCGGTGGCATGCGAAGACCGAGCCGACCGGAGAGACCCGCAAGGTGGGCTCCTGGCAGGCGGCCGGGCACCGCATCGCGCTGACCAGCGAGACCGGCATGGCAGAACGGGTCCGGCTCGTCTGGTGGGTCGCATCCGATCTGAGGGTGGACGATGCCGCCTGGAGGGTGCTCACGAGCCTGCTGGCCTCGTTCGATCCGGCCGGCGAGGAATGGGTGGCTGCGGTCCAGACCATCCCCGGGCATCCGGTCCTCTTCGAGCAGGCCGTGCAGCAGCCGGAGGTGGAGGTCACGCTTCGAGAGGAGCTGGTGGCCGTCAAGGAGGGAGAGGCCCCAGCGGGACTCTACGAAGTCCCGGACGGCTATCGGGTCATCGATCTCGCCGCATACCGGGAGGCATACGGCTGGCCGCCTCCGCTGTGAAGCACGTGCCGTGCCTACCTGCCGGCGGTGTTCTTGGGCGGCGGCTTGTTCGGTGACCGTCCCTTGGGGGGCGGATACAGCGTGAAGGCCACGCGGGCCCCCACATCTGCGATCGCCCGGAGCGTCTCCTGGCTCAATCCCAGAGCAAACGGCAGCATCCCCCGGGCCTGCTCGATTCCGATGTCGAAGACGCGATCGGCCGCCCGGTCCCACAGAGAGCGGGGGTGGCGCTGCAGACTGGCGACCGCCCTCACCAGCGCGCCAATCGCTTCGTCTGGGCTGCCACCGCACGCGGGAGCTTCGAACGACGCAAAATAGACTCCGTCGGCGAGTCCCGTGTGAAGATTGAAAAGTGGCGGTGACAGCGCCATCACCAAGGCGCTGAGGTCGAAGTCGGCGCGGACCTCCAGGTCGACGTTCAGGTATGCGCCAGACGGGCGATGCGGAATCATGGCGGCCACCGATCAACGAGCTCCGGGGAGGTGCCGGCTGAGCTGCCGGAAATGTTCCTCCCCGGGGCTCCTACCGGAAAAACAGAGGGAACCGCCGCGGGTCGGCTTCGTGCATCATCTCGTAGACGGTCTCGAAGATCGTCTCCCGGTTCGGCTTCGACCAGTAGTCGCCGTCGGAGCCGTAGGCGGGCCGGTGCTCTTTGCCGGTCAGGGTGCGCGGCGGGGCGTCGAGCCAGGCGAAGCCGCCCTGGACCTCCAGGACCTCGCGCAGCATGAAGGCCGAGGCACCGCCGGGGACGTCCTCGTCCAGGAAGAGGACGCGGCTCGTCTTCTTGAGAGACTCGAGGATGCGGCCGAAGCGGTCGAAGGGCAGGAGGGTCTGCACGTCGACGATCTCGGCCTCGACGCCCACCTGGGCGAGCCGTTCGGCGGCTTCGAGGGCGATGCGGCAGCAGGCGCCGTAGGTCACCACGGTCACGTGCCGGCCTTCGCGGAGGACCTCGGGCACCCCCAGAGGCACGGTCATCTCGCCCACGTTGGCCGGCAGCTTCTCCTTCTGCCGGTAAGCGTTCAGCACCTCGACGACGATCGCCGGATCATCCGACCGCAGGAGGGTGTTGTACATGCCCGCCGCCTGGGTCAGGTTGCGCGGCACGCAGACGTACATGCCGCGCACCAGATGGATGATCCCGGCCATCGGCGAGCCGGAGTGCCAGATGCCCTCCAGGCGGTGGCCGCGGGTGCGCACGATGACCGGCGCCGCCTGCTGGTTCTTGGTGCGCCAGCGCACGGTGGCCAGGTCGTCCGAGAGGATCTGGAGGGCATAGAGGATGTAGTCGAGATACTGGATCTCGGCGAGGGGTCGCAGGCCGCGCATCGCCATGCCGATCGCCTGGCCGATGATGGTCGCCTCACGGATGCCGGTGTCGGTCACCCGCAGGGAGCCGTACTTGGCCTGCAAGCCCGCGAAGCCTTGGTTGACGTCGCCGATGCGGCCCACGTCCTCGCCGAGGGCGATCAGATCCGGGTGGTGGCGCAGGGCGGCGTCGAAACAGGCGTTGATGATCTCGAAGCCGTTCTTCTCCGGCGCGTCGGGTGCATAGACGGCGGGGATCACCGGCACCGTCAAGGCGGAGCGCGCCGAGGTGCTGTAAAGGTCCGAGCCGTAGCGGTCCCGGTTGATCCGGTCCTGCTCCTCGCGCCAGTCGATGAGCTGGCGGGCCGCCGGGATCTCTTCGCCGGCGGTGGCGATCAGGGTCGAGGAGATGGCGGCCATCAGGTCGCGGCGCTGCGGGGCGGCGATCCGCTGCAGGTCGCGGCCGATCTTCTCCACCTCGTCGCGACGGCGCGAGGCCGCCGCGACGGCGTCGGTCAGGGCGAGGACGGTGCGCCGCTCGTCCTCGATCGGCGCGATGTACGCCTCCCAGGCGCGCCGCTGGGCGTCGCGGACCTCCTCGACGGCGCTCTTCTCGAGCTTCTCGAGCTCCTCGGAGGAGCAGATCCCCTGGGTGACGATCCAGGAGCGCATCCGGCGCAGGCTGTCGTGCTCCTCCTCCCAGGCCAGGCGCTCCGCCGACTTGTAGCGGCCATGGCTCCCGGAGGTGGAATGCCCCTGCGGCTGTGTCATCTCGACGACGTGGACGATGGCCGGCACGTGCTCGCGCCGCACGATCCCGGTGGCGTGCAGGTAGGTCTCGCAGAGGCCCGGATAGTCCCAGCCCTTGACGGTGTAGAGGTCGTATCCCTGCCGGCTGTCCGGGGTGCGGCGGAAGCCGGAGAGGACCGCGGAGAGGTCCCCCTTGGTGATCTGCGCCTCATTGGGGACCGAGATGCCATAGTGGTCGTCCCAGATCGAGACGAGCATCGGGACGCCGAGGACGCCACCCGCGTTGATCGCCTCCCAGAACATCCCTTCGGCGCAGCTCGCATTGCCGATGGTGCCGAACGCCACCTCGTCTCCCTGGTGGGAGAGTGTGGTGAAGCTGTGCAGCTCGGGGAGCTCGCGGAAGAGCTTGGAAGCATAGGCGAGCCCCACCAGACGCGGCATCTGCGAGCCGGTGGGAGAGACGTCCGACGAGGTGCTCACCCGGCCGGCGAGATCGAGAGGGCGGCCGTCCGGCCCGATCAGGGTGGAGCTGAAGTGCCCGGTCATCGAGCGGCCACCCGAGCTGGGCTCCAGGGCCACGTCCGGCACGGCATAGAGCTGGGAGAAGAACTGCTCGAACGTCAACAGCCCGAGGGCGAACAGAAGCGTCTGGTCACGGTAGTAGCCGGAACGGATGTCGCCGCGGCGGAAGGCGCGGGCCAGGGCCACCTGCGCCACCTCCTTGCCGGCACCGAAGATGCCGAACTTGGCCTTGCCGGTGAACACCTGCTTTTCGCCGAGAAGGCTCACCTCCCGGCTCTCAAAAGCGATCCGGTAATCGCGAAGGATGCTCTCCTTCGTAAACTGCTCCGGATTGGCCTGCTCCAAGGGGGATGCCTCCCGTCCGGTCAGAGAAGTCGTCATAGAGGATCGATGTTAGCACGCCGGGGGGATCAATCCTGGCGCCTGGACGGCTAAGATGGTCACGTGGATGTCGCCGCCGTCACATCGTCGGTCGCCTTGACCGCTCATCTGGTGTGCGTCCTGCTGCTCGCGCTCACATTTTCGTACCTCTCTCGACTCTTTCAATGGGCGTACCTGCGGCACTGGTCGGCGGCCTGGTGGACGTTGCTGGTGAACGTCTTCGCGATCCGCGCGTCGCTCTCCTGGGGGGCGGTCGACATCGGCTTCTGGGTTCTGTATCTCTCGGCCGGCTGGTTGTTTCTCTTCTACCTGATCGCCGGATGCCGAGAGCTGACCACCGGGCATCCTTTGCCGCTGGGACGGTTCTTGCCGGCACTGCCGGTGGCGATCCTGGCGGCCACCTTTCTCGCCCCCTTCTTTTCGACCTTCGAGTGGCTGCGGGCCGCCGAGGCTCCGGTGACGGCCGCCGGCTTCGTGGCATGCCTCCTGTTGATGCGCCGGGTGGAGTCGGCCCACCGCACGATCGGGCAGCGGATGATGCAGGTGGGCTTCGGCATCCTCGCCCTTCTCCAGATCGGCTATGGAGCCTTGGTCGCCCTGCGGCCGCCCGGTGTCCAGCTCTGGATCAGCTATGCGCCGCTGGCCGATTTCTTCGCCGAGCTGCTGCTCGGATTCGGCATGGTCTTCGTGATCTCCGAAGAAGCGCGGCGCGAGCTCAGCGAGGCTCTGGTGGAGGTACGGCGGGCGCACGACCAGATCGAGCGGCAGGCCCGGCTCGATCCGCTCACCGAGACGCTCAACCGCCATGCGTTCCATTCGATCCTCAAGGGAGAGGGGATCGACCCCACGGTGCGGCGGGGCCACGGTACGGTGGTGATGGTCGATCTGGATCATTTGAAGAGGATCAACGACCGGGCGGGGCACCCGGTGGGCGACGCGGCGATCCAGGCCGCCGCCAAGGCGATCCGCAACCTCATCCGTGCGGAGGATTTCCTCTTCCGCTGGGGCGGCGACGAGTTCCTCGTGCTCGCGCCCGGCCTCGACGCCCGGCTCGCCGCCGAACGGTTCAACAGCCTCGAAAACGGCGTCCCGTTCCGCGGGCAGCCGGAGATGCCGGAAGAGCTTCTCTATCTCTCCTCGGGCATCTCCGAGTTCGGCGGGCGTACCTCGATCCAGGAGGCGATCGTCCTCGCCGACTCCGCGATGTACGTGCGCCGCGCCAGCCGCCGCAACACCGAGCTGGCCCCCTGGCGCTGACGTGCTACGATCCGCGCCGCAAGGCCCTGGGAACGATTTCCTGCCGAGGAGCTTCATGACCGCACACCTGACCGCACGACCGGCCCGCGCGCTGCTCATCGTCCCTCTCTGTCTCGCCCTCGCCGGCCCGGTGCTCGCCGCGGCGGCGCCCAAGGCCACCGGCAAGGAAAGGCCTTTCGAGCCTCCCGACCTCTACGCTTCGACCTACCGGCCCCTCCCGTCGCGCCCGACGCTGATCCGCAATGCCACGGTGCTCACCGCCGTCGGCGACCGGCTCGAAGGCGGTTCGGTGTTGTTGCAAGGTGGCAAGATCGCCGCCGTCGGGCGGGAGATCGCGCCACCGGCGGATTCGGTGGTGATCGACGCCCGCGGCAGATGGGTCACTCCGGGGGTCATCGACGCCCACTCCCACCTCGGCGTCTATGCAGCTCCCGAGGTCGACGCCCACAGCGACGGCAATGAGATCACGGGCCCCCTCTCCCCCGGCGTCTGGGCCGAGCACTCGATCTGGCCGCAGGATCCGCAGATCCCCCTGGCGCTCGCCGGGGGCGTCACCGCGCAGCTCATCCTCCCGGGCTCCGCCAATCTGATCGGCGGCCGTTCGGTGACGATCAAGAACGTCCCCGGCCGCTCCGCCCAGGACATGAAATTCCCCGGCGCCCCCTACGGTCTCAAGATGGCGTGCGGCGAGAACCCGAAGCGCAACTATGGAGCGAAGGGGCAGTCTCCGGCCTCGCGGATGGGCAACATCGCCGTCACCCGCGAGGCCTGGACCGAGGCCCTCGCCTACCGCCAGGAGTGGGAGGACTACCAGCGCAAAAAAGCGGCCGGCAAGGACACCTCGTTGCCCGACCGGGACATCGAGAAGGAGACGCTGCTCGGCGTCCTCGACGGCAAGATCCTGGTGCAGAACCATTGCTACCGCGCCGACGAGATGCTGGAGATGATCCAGCTCGCCCGCGAATTCGGGTACAGGATCACCACCTTCCACCATGCGACGGAGGCGTACAAGATCGCCGACGTCCTCGCCGCCGAAGGCATCTGCGCCGCCCTCTGGGCCGACTCCTGGGGGTTCAAGATGGAAGCGTTCGACGCCATCCGCGAGAACGTAGCCATGGTCGATCATGCGAAAGGGGGCTGTGCCGTCGTCCATTCCGACTCGGCCCAGGGCATCCAGCGGCTGAACCAGGAGGCCGCCAAAGCGATGGCCGCCGGTCGCCGCATGGGCTACCCGCTCAAGGAGGAGGACGCCATCCGCTGGATCACCCTGAATCCGGCGAAAGCGCTGGGCATCGCCGGCCAGACCGGCTCGCTGGAGCCCGGCAAGATGGCCGACGTGGTGATCTGGAGCGGCAATCCGTTCAGCGTCTACACCCGCGCCGACCAGGTCTACATCGACGGCGCCCTGCTCTACGACCGCACCGATCCGGCCCGTCAACCGGTGATGGACTTCAACCTGGGCATGCCGGGCATGGTGGGAGGTGACCGATGAACCGCCGGATGACCGCGTGGGTCTCTGCGATGGTGTTCCTCACCTGCGCTGCAGCGCAGGCCGAGACGGTGGCGATCACCGGCGCCCGCATCCATACGATGGGGCCGGCCGGGACGATCGAAGGCGGCACGCTCCTCCTCGACGACGGCAAGGTGAGCGCGGTCGGCAAGGACGTCACGATCCCGGCCGGCGCGCGGCGGATCGAGGCGACCGGGAAGGTGGTGACCCCGGGCCTCCTCGACTCCCTGACCACCCTCGGCCTCGTCGAGGTCGGCGCGGTCGAAGGCTCGAACGACACCACCGCCACGGAGGACCGCTTCACCGCAGCTCTCGACGTGGTGGACGGGATCAATCCGCGTTCGATCCTCTTCCCGATCACGAGGATCGAAGGCGTGACCCGGGCCGTGGTGGTGCCGCGCCCAGGCCCCGGCCTGCTCGCCGGCCGCGGCGCCTTGATCCACCTGCGCACGGAAGGCAGCGGCTGGTTGATCAAGTCGTCGCTCGCCATGGTGGCGGTGCTCGGGGAAGCCGGTGCCCAGCGGGTGGGGGGCTCCCGCGCCGCGGCCCTCCTGGAGCTGCGCGAAGCTTTTCAAGACGCCGTCGACTACGGCGCCAACCGCGCCGCCTTCGACCGCGGCGACCGCCGGCCCTATGCCCTGTCGCGCCTCGACCTGGAGGCGCTGCAGCCGGTGGTGCAGGGAGAAACACCGCTGCTCGTCGCGGTGGATCGGGCGAGCGACATTGAAGCAGCGCTCCGCCTGGCGCGGGACTTCCGGCTGAAGCTGATCGTGGCGGGAGGCGGCGAAGCCTGGATGGTCGCCCCGGCGCTCGCCGCCGCCGGCGTGCCGGTGCTGCTCGATCCGCTGGCCAACCTGCCGGCGAGCTTCGAGACCCTCGGAGCCACCCTGGAATCCGCCGCCCGCCTGCACCAGGCCGGCGTCACCGTCGCCTTCATGACGAACGACGCCCACAGCGTGCGCAATCTGCGGCAGGCGGCGGGCAACGCGGTGACCTACGGAATGCCCTGGGACGCCGCGCTCGCCGCCATGACCACCGTCCCCGCCCGTATCTGGGGCATCGCCGACCGCTACGGCACCCTGGAGCCCGGCAAGGACGCCGATGTCGTCGTCTGGGACGGTGATCCGCTCGAGCTGACCACCTGGCCCGAGCACGTCTTCATCCGCGGCACCGAGGTGCCGCAGGACACCCGCCAGCTCCGCCTGCGCGACCGCTACAAGAACTTTACGCCGGGGGAAGTGCCCCCGGCGTACCGGCATGGTCCCACACCGCCGGGGGCGACGCCGTAGGGAATCTCCCTCTACCCGGACGCTCAAATCGTTACGACCTTCCCGGGGATCGTCAACTTCACCGCGGTACTCGTCACATGCACCGCGGGGAAGTTGACGATCCCCGCGGTCGATGGGACCACCACCGCGCCGATCGTCACCACGTGAGCCCTCCTCTCCAAGCCGGCCGCGTCCTTTGGTACGACCTCCGCGGGGTTCGGCATCCCTTCCGTCCGTCTTGGCACGACGAGCCCGGTAGGCGTTACGACTGCGGCTGCACTTGGTACGACCTCTCCGGGGATTGAGGCGACCACCGCCCCCTTTGGCACGACCTCCGCGGTGATCGTGCCCTTCTTCGCGGGGAACGTCACCACGGGACCAGGACTCGTGTCGTCTACCGCGCTTCTGGAGAGACTTGGTGGTCCTCTCGTCACATCTTGGGGAGACGTCGGCACACAGACCGCTCTTGTCGTCACATCGATCGCGGGGAGAAAGGCCCCGAGAGCGGGGAAGTTGACGAAGGGAGGTGAAGTCGTCACGGTTTTGCCGATCGTCCCGCGCCCGAGGGTGGTCGGCGAGGGGGAGGAGGGCGTCTGGTGGCGGAGGCTCTCGAAGGTCGTCCCGTTTCTCGCGGCCGGGTCGGCGGGGTGGGCACGGGTCATGCCGGGTGGGCGGGGGCGGCCGGCGCTGTTCTTCCGCCCCCACTCAGCTGGCACTCTTCGGCCGCGGCTTCAGGCACCCGCGGTAGACCGCCCCCCCTCACCCCTCGAACTTCAGCGCCGGATCATACTGCGCCCGATACAGATACCGCACCATCCGCTCGGCCACGTCCACGGTGAGCGCCTGGCGCTCGGCGGCGGTGCGGAAGAGCGTCAAGGCGGCCAGGGCTTCCTCGTGCAGGCCTTTGGCCTCGAAAATCCACTGCATCTCCTCCGCCAGCTCCTTGACGTCCGC
>DIHE01000089.1:35504-39019 GCA_002420005.1 Holophagales bacterium UBA5704
CCGGTCGAAGCCTTGGCGCGCCTGTGCCAACCGGCCCAGGCCGGCGTCGATGCCAGGCCCCCGCGGGCTCGGCGGGTGCCATGAAGAAGCTGAAGGACCCATTCCCTTCAAGAAGTGGGTTCCTGTAAGCTCTCCTCAATCGGCTCTTTCAGGAGGTTCCCCATGACGAATCTGCGGCTTCGGTTGCTTAGTTTGGCCTTCTTATGCCCCTTCGTTCTCTACTCTACCGGGTCGCTCGCCCAGATCTGGGGCGGCGAGCCCACAGCAGACGTGCGGGAGGAAGATCCCGGCTCGACGGAAGACCCGTGGACCGACGACAGCGAATCGACCCTCGGCCAGGACCTGGAGCCCTTCATGGGGGATCCGATCTACCTGGACGACCCGGCCTTCTATTCGGCCGACCAGATCGGCCAGGATCCGTCCTACGGGTATTCCGCGGCCGCCGGTCCCGTCCGCTGCACCGGCTACACCGGCGCCACCGTCTACCCGGTTCGGCTGAGCGCGGATTCTCCACGGTTTCTCTCCTACAACGCCACACCCCGCATCCTCATCGGCGCCTCCGCCGACGCCGCCTGCCACTTCGTTGCGACCGCGGCGGCGCCCTTGACCGACAACTGCCTGACCGACCTCGTGAGCCCCGGTACCAACACCAAGGACTTCCGGACGGTCCTGCCGGCCCTCAAGGCCGCCGGCCTCAACAAGATCCGCCTCTGGGTGGCCCTGGGGCAGGCCAAGGACCCCGTCAATGCCCCCTTCGCCCAGGAAGGCGGCTTCTACATCCTCAACAAGAAGAACCAGCCCTACTTCGACCGCCTCGTCGCGGTGGTGAGCAAAGCCAAAGAGCTGGGCATGTTCGTGGAGGTCACCTTCTTTGCGCCTTTCGAAGGCAGGTTCTTTTCCAGCAGTCCCTGGTCCTGGGATGCCGGCAAGTCCTTGGCGCCCGAAGCGAACGGGACCCTCACCCGGGCGGGCTTCACCCGGGAGGAATTCTTCGTCGTCAAAGACACCGGGGTGGAGGCCGCGAAGAACGAGCGGATGCGGACCTACCAGAAGAAGGTCATCGAGTGGACGATCGAGGAGCTCTGGTGCTACGACAACGTCTTTTGGGAAATCGCCAACGAGCCCGAGAACCAGAAGGTGAACCCGAGCTTCGTGACCACCTGGCAGAAGGACATGATCACCGAGGTCGTCCTACGGGACCAACGCTCCCTCCTCGGCAGGCCCCACCTGATCGCGGTGCAGCCGTTTACGAAGACCGGCGCTGCAAGCCTCATCGCCGACCCCCGGGTGTCGATCGTCAATGGGCACTACACGCAGATCTTGACGGACCCCATCCCAACCATGCCAGCGGGTACTACGTTCCTGGATTTCGGGGCAATCCAGCTTGCCCGCAAGTACGGCAACCTCGCGCGGGCGCTCGGCTTCAACGAGGGCAAGATCACGCCATACACCGGAACCGCGGGTCCGCGGCGCCACCTCAACGGAGTGCTGGACACACAGAGCAGCCTCGACGCTGCCCGCGCGGAGTCCTTGGAGTTCCTCTTCAGCCTTGGGGGCATCCTGGATCATTGGGGCTATCTCTCCAAGAACAACCTGGCCAACCCAATTGTGGGCAAGATGCGCACGCAGCTCTCCAAGATGACGGCGTTCATGACCGGCCTTCCTCTCGCCAAGCTGAAGACCTCGGCCACCGATACAGGCAATCCGCCCTCCTGGATCACCAGCGGGCTCAACCAGTACCCGACGGGAAAGGCATCCTGGGATGCGGTCAGCTCCTCCCAGCGTTTTTGGGCAGCCCTTCAGACCGATTCCAGTCTCGCGGCCGGCCGCCTGTTTCTCTTGTATGCTCACCACAGCACACGCCGGTGCCTGAACGACCAGGACTTCACCTCGGCGGGCTGCCCGAACACCAGACCAGAAGACCCCACCTATCGCCCGTACATGGCTCTCGGGGGCTACGATGCCCGCGTCTGGACGCCGGCGTCGGGAGTCCGGTACACCGCCAACTTCACTGTGGACCTTGGCCCCAAAGTGGGAAACTTCGACGTGACTTGGTTGCGGCCCACCGACTTTCAGCCATTGAAGCAGCAGGTCCTGGCTTGGCGGCAGGCGAGCTGCAGTCTGGCAAACTGTGTCGCCTGTTCTGGCCCAAGCGGCTGCACCGTGTCCTTCCCCGAAGGGTACGACTTCGATATCATTCTCAAGATCTCGCAGCGCCCGTGAGGAGGCCCGGCATGCAGGCACATCACTTGTTCATCCCCACCCTGGGCCTGTTGGCGTGGGCCACCGCCGCCGACGCCCAGGTGGTCAGTCGGCCCCTGACCGCCGAGCAGGTGGCGTGCGAGGAACGCCAGCTCGAGAGGCTCGTGCATCGCATGGCCGCAAGCGAAGAAACCTCGAACCTGTTTCTCTGGAGGTCGTCTGCGGACGGCGGCCTCTTCCGGGGCTTGGCCAGCACCAGTGAGCTCCGCTACGATGACACAGGTGTCCGGTACCGGAAAGAAAATCAGCTCGCATTCGACCTGATCTTGAAAGCTGGCGAGGATTTCCTCGACCCACGGCGACCCAGGCTTCCCCAGGCCACCTTGGTGCGGCGCGATGCAGCGTCCAACGTGCACCCGACGCCGGTCAACAGCTACCCTCTGACCACTGTTCTTGACCTCGCGCCCGAGGTACCGGACCCAACACTGCCCAAGATGCCGCTTCGAATCACGAGCGCACCGGCTGCCGGTTCGGACGACCGGGCCGGCCGGAGCATCGCCGCCGCCGACTTTCTGACCGCCTGCCACAGCGAAGTCACCGCCTTCGACCTTGCGGTCTACCAGCTTCTCGCCCGCACGGTGCGAATCTCTCAGTGCCTCTCGGTGGGGAACTGCTTCGCCGGCCTCTTTCGCTTCAAGAACCTGATTTTTCGAGGGGCCGAGCCCTTCACCTACAGAATGAATGTCCTCAGCTATCTGGTCGCCTGCTACGACGACGGCCATTGTTCCTATGGCGAAGGGCTGACGGCGTTCCTCTTTCGGCTTCAGGTCGACGATGCGGGCCGGCTGACAGGCGGCTCTGTCGAGGCTTTGCCCTGGTGCTCCGAATCTGTCACGCAACCCGGCTGCACCACTCTTTTGAACCCCAGCTTCGCGCTCTTCGTCCTTCCGCCGATGACGCCTGGCGGACCACCGCAAGGTGAGGAAAGCTTTCGGCGCGCCGCCCGGCTCGAGCTTGAGTTCGAGGGTAGCGATAGAAACATCCTGTACGCCCCGATCAACTGGGTGGACCTGCTGCAAGGGACCACCTGGAGCGGTGGGTTGGTGCCCTAGCCCCCCTCACCCCCCAAACTTCAGCGTCGGATCATACTGCGCCCGATACAGATACCGCACCATCCGCTCGGCCACGTCCACGGTGAGCGCCTCGCGCTCGGCGGCGGTGCGGAAGAGCGTCAAGGCGGCCAGGGCTTCCTCGTGCAGGCCTTTGGCGTTGAAAATCCACTGCATCTCTTCCGCCAGCTCCTTGACGTCCGC
>DIHE01000089.1:39333-55554 GCA_002420005.1 Holophagales bacterium UBA5704
GCGCCTCCGCCAACCGGCCCAGGCCGGCGTCGATGCGCGCGCGCAACCAGATCATGACGATGTCGTCGTGCGCCTTGCGCGGCTCCTGCAATGCCGCTTCCACCAGCGGCCAGTGCTGCTCCGCCTCCTCGTGCCGCTCGAGATCGACCAGGACCGTGCAGCGGTTGTGATGGACGGCGAACGCCAGGCGTGGGTCCGGGTGGCCCACAACCAGCGGTGCCGCCTCGGCGAGCACCATGAGCGCGCCTTCCGGGTCGTTCATGTGAACGAGCGTGAATGCCCGTTTCACCAGCACGCGGGGAATGCCTTCCGGCGGTGCGCTCGCCTGGGCCTCCGCCAGCCGGTCCAACGAGTCCCCATAGCGGCCCTGCTCCCGGCGCAGGGAACCTTCGAGGTCCAACATCCGCCACCCCGGCAGCGCAGCCCGCTCCTCGGCGGGCGCCGACGTCCAAGAGACGAGGGCACGGGAGAATGACTGGTCCGCCCCGTCAAAGTCGTTGGCAACCCGCTCGGCGTTCCCCACGTGCGCCAGGGACCAGCCCTGCAACGCCCGGGCGCCGCCTTGCTCCTGATCCAGGAGCACTGCGAGGCGATGGGCGGCCTGGGCCACCGCGAGGGCGCGGCCGGAGTCTTCGGCTGCGGCCTCCTCGCTCGAATACGCCATCAGCTCCACCAGCTCGCGTGACCGAAGCTCCGGGCGTGCCTCCACCAGGTAGAGCAGCTCCTCGTCCGTGCGCTGCTGGAGGCGCTCCCACTGGGCCGCCGCCGGCTCGCGCACCGGCTTGGCCGATTCGTCGAGGAAGGCGTACAGCTCGGCCACGGCCACCCGGCCCAACCCGTTCATGCAGGCCTCCAGGCTCCGCACGACATCGGCCAGCTCGCGAAAGGCCTCTTCCTCGGTGGCGCCGCTCCACCGGAGAGCCGCCAGCTGCGGCAGGACCAGGGCGTCGATCACGGCCAAGGACAGCCCCGCCGCATCGGCCAGCAGCGCCAGGTTGGCACGCGTGAGCGTTTCGGTTTTGTTCCAGTAGCACACCGTCGAATGATCCACATGCGCCCGCGCAGCGAGCTCTCTCTGGCTGCAGTCGAGGTACCAGCACAACCACTTGATCAGCCGCCGGACGACCTTCCCTTCGATCATCGGCTCTCCCTTGCTTCCCGCCTGTTTCTGCTCAACCATCGGCGTGTATCTCCACTGGAGGGGCCCTGTGGTGTCCGCGGTGGATGCCTTCCCGGCTCCTCCGCTCCTGTTCGAGGAGTCACCTCATGACCCAGAAGTCCAAGTATCCCGCCCTCGCGACCCTCCTCTTCACCCTGCTCCTGCTGGCCCCCCTGGCCGCGCAGGCGGCACCTCTCCACGAGCAAGGGCCCCTCGTGCCCCTCATCGAGTGGTTTGCCGCTCTCTTGAGCGACGCCCGCTGCGGTGTCGACCCGAGTGGCGGCTGCGGCAACCTGAGCGCGCCGCCGGCGACCGAGCAGCCGGACTACCGTTGCGGTATGGACCCGAGCGGTGGTTGCCTGGAGACCCAGGGTGACCAGATCGACATCGGCTGCTCGTTCGATCCGGGCGGCCAGTGCCGGGAAGGCAGCACGACCAACAGCCAGATCGACATCGGCTGCTCGTTCGACCCCAACGGCGGCGGGTGCGGCGGCCACGACTAGGCCAACTCCGCGAGCTCCCCCCACCCTTCCGCTGCGAAGGGAAGGGTGGGGTCATACTGCGCCCGGTACAGATACCGAACCAACTGCCGGGCGAGCGCGGCGGTCACCCTCTCCTTCGCCGCGGCGGTGCGGAAGAGCTGGAGCGCTTTCGCCGCTTCCGGTGCGAGGCCCTGGTCCTCGAAAATCCAGTGCATCTCCAGCGCCAGCCGGCGCACCTCGGCGTTGCGGCCGGCCTCCAGATCGAGGACCGCGCGTTCGAGGCTCGCCATCGCATAGTCCAGCGGCATCGTGTGCTTGGCGAAATACCCCCGGACCTGCTCGAACCCGCCCCTCGCCTCCGCCACACGGCCGCCACCCGCATCACACCGCGCCTGGAGCCAGGCGACGCGGACGCGGACGAGCTCCTGCCGCCCTCCGGTCGCCAGCCCCTTCAGGGCAGGTAGGAGCGCTTCGGCAGCGGCGAACTCTCCCAGGTGGGTCAAGTTCTGCGCGAGATTGCCCAGCACCTGAAGGCGCAGCGGGTCGGTAGGCTTCCGGAGGCGAGACTCCGCCTCCCGGAGCACCTCAACCGCCTGCTCCGAGTTTCCCATGTGCTCCAAAACCACAGCGCGGTTCACCAGCACGCGGGCGACTTCGGCCGGGGGGGCCAGCTCGCGCGCTTCCTTCAGGCAATCCAGGGCCTCCGGATAGCGCCGCTGGTCCCGGCGGAGCGAGCCTTCTTTATCCTTGATCCGCCATGCGCCGAGCACCTCCTGGATGCGCCGCGGTGCCTTTTCCCAGAGCGTGAGGCCGCGGGCGCAATCCGCTTCCGCTCCGTCCAGCTGGTTCGCCACCCGGCGGGCGTTCGCCAGGAAGATCAGCGCGGCGCCCAGCACGCCGGAGCGGGACGCCTCGTCGCCGGGGGTCAGCTCGGCCGCCCGGACGGCGAGCTGGGCCAGCTCCAGAGCTCGATCCGCCCGGTCGGACGCCGCCGTCTCGCTCTCATGGGCCAATCGCTCGGAAACCGCCCAGGTCTGGTACTCGGGGAAGGTCTCCAGGACGGCCATGCGCCTCTTCATGGGCGTCTTCATCAGCTCCTGAAACCGCTTGCCGGCCTCCCGCCGGTCGCGGCGGAGCTTCCAGGCGCGCGCGGCCTGCAGGAGGATCTCTTCACACAACTGGTACAGCCCCCGGCAGAGCCGGCCGGCGAGCGCCCGGATGCGGAGCACCTCCGTGGGTGCGGGGTCCAGCAGAGAGCCCTCCACCGGGGCCTCCCGGCAGCCCTCGGTCGCGCCGAAGACGTACCACTCGACGTTCTCCGTGGTGAAGTCCAGCTTGAGCCCCCAGGCGAGCAGCACCTCATACGGCGGCTCCTCGCGCTCCTCGTAGCGGTTCACCAGGCTCTCCGGCACCTTCAGGTGGGTGGCCAGCTCCCCGGCGAACAGGCCACGGTGGCGACGCATGTTGATCAAGGCCAGGCTCCGTGGCCTCGCGATCGCGCTCATCGGCATGTCGCAGCTCCTCCTGTCTATAGAGTTGCCGCAGCACCCCATTGGAGGGACAAGGAAGAGCAACTTTCTCCACACTTGCTCTCCCGGTCGATTGCTTGCCGGAGAAAGTCCTGCTTGGAATCCAACCATTGCTTGGAAACGGCCGCCACCGACCGGCGCCGGCCGCTTCGGCCTCTATGGTTTCGACCATGGACAAGACGCCCGCCGCCGTCCCGCCGGTGATCGAGCCCACCCGGTGGGAAGACTTCGAAGGCTTCCGGGAGACGTTTCTGGCGTGGTTCACGGAACCCCAGCAGAACGCGACCCTCCGCGCTCTCGGGCTGACGTTGGACACACTGATCCATGAAGCGTTCTCCGTGTTTCCCGACCCTCCCGAGGGTCCCCTGGTCCACCGGCTCCGCGCCATCGTGGCAGATCTCCGGTACCTGGAGGGCGCGCTCGGGGAGCTGGGAGACCCCGAGCAGTACCTCCCCAAGTCCGACGAAGACGAAGGCCTTTGCCGGCTCTCCCGCCGCAAGGCGGTTTCCCTGAAGAAGATGGCCGATTCCTTGGAGGCCGCTCTGCCCGCGGTGGCGGGCGGGAAGGCCGAGACATTGACCGCACAGGAGGAGGTTGCGTGATGGCCACCACCGACGAGACCACCGTGCGCGAGGCGATCGCCCGGGTTGCCGCGATGCAGAGAGGGGTGCAGCAGCAGCTGGAAGACCTGCTGGTGCGCGTACCGCCGTCGCCGCGCGAAGAGGTGATCTACGAACAGGGGCTGCCCTACGACTTTCCCACCGAAGTCCGCTCATGCCTCGAATGCATCCTGGAAGACTGGATGCGGCCCACCGTGCAGGACCTCGAGAACCTCTCGGTGGTCCAGCCGAGCAACCTCTCGGTGTTCCGGCCGAGCCGACGGCCGGCGCGGTGAGGGGGGAGACGCCGCCGCCGGCCCGGACGATCGAGGCCGAGATTCTCGATCCGGGGGTCCTGCCATTTCCCGGGGAGCTGTGCGAAACCCTTGGGGTGAAGGCCGGGGACCGCGTCGCCCTGGTCCCCTTTCCGCTCTCCTGGAGGATCCTCCAGCCGGCGGAGGTCGAGCTGTTCGAGGCCGGCGCCGAGTGGTATTTCGTCGCGACGCTCGGCGCGCACGGCCTTCCGCTTCCTGCCGCGTGGAAGGCCCTCGGCCTGAGCCGGCGGGTGCTGTTTCAGGTGCTGCGCCGGACGGGCGCCCTCCTGGAGGTCCATGTCGTCAACCTGGGCGGCGGGGAGTCGGCGTGAAGCGCCTCCCGGGCGTCTGCGCCACACCGCCGCCGGCCGTGGTGTGGATCGTGCGGTCGGTCCAGTTTCTCGTGCAGAGCCGTTTCGGCCATCCGGAGGGGCTCGCGCATCCCGCGGTGCAGCTCCTCGATCCGGCCGCAGGACCTCTCAACTTCATCCTCGCCGCCTGGAGGGAGGCCCTGCACCACCGGGCCGACAAGGCGGCCCTGCTGCGCGGCCAGCTCCTGCCGGGCTCGGAAGGCTGGGAGATCCTGGAGGACTCCTGTGCCCGGGGCCGCAGGGCTCTCCGGCGCTTCCTCCGCGGTCATGGCGTCGAGGCGGAACAGCTGGCGGAGGGGGTGCTTCAACAGCGCGACGCTCTGGCCGGGCCGCCGGAGCCGGTCGCCGGGGTGTTGCCGGTCCTCCTCGGCAATCCGCCCTGGATCGGCCACTCGCCCGCGGCAAGCCCCTGGATGGCGCGGCTTCTCGATGCCTGGCGGACGTGCGAAGGGCAGCCGCTCGCCGAGCGCAACATCAAATGGCTACAAGACACCTGGGTCCGCTTCCTCCGCCTCGCGCAGTGGAAGATCGAGCAACGCGGCGAAGGGATCGTCGCGTTCGTTCTCAACCACAACGGCCTCGACGCGCCCACCTTGCGCGGGCTGCGGGCCTCGCTCCTCCAGACGTTCGAGGAGATCTACCTCCTCGATCTGCACGGCAACCGCCGCAAGCGCGAGCGCGCACCAGATGGAAGCCGGGATGAAAACCTTTTCTCCGGCATCGCGCAGGGGGCCGCCCTGGTCGTTCTGGTGAAGAAGCCCGGGCTGGCGCGCCGGGTGGTCCATGCCGATCTCTACGGACCACGGAGGCAGAAGCTCGCCGCGCTGCGCTGCGGGAGCGTCGCCACCACCGACTGGCGCGAGATCCGGCCTCGGGGGCCGCTGTTTCTTTTCCGCCCCGGCGAGGACCTCGCCACCGAGCGGGCCTTTCGGCGGGGCACGCCGCTCGACGAGATCTTTCCCGTGCATTCGACCGGCCTGATCACCGGCCGGGACGCGCTGGTGACCGCGTCCGACCGGCGCACCCTCGAAGAGCGCCTGCGGCGCATCGGCCGCCGGGACTGGCTGCCGCATCTCACCGCCTGGCTGCCGCGTCCGTTCGACCTGCGCTATCTGATCTTCACCCCGGAGGCGGTCGCCCGCCGCCGCCCGGCCCTGGCCCGCCACCTGCGCCAGCCGGGCAATGTCGCCCTGCTCGTGCCCCGGCAGCACAAAGGGGAACTCGGCGCGTTCGTCTCCGCCGTGCTGCCCGGCCACAAAGTGGTTGGCGCCTATGACGTCACCTGCGCCTTTCCGCTCTTCCTGGACGACGCCGGGGAGCGGCGTCCCAACGTGGCCCCGGCCCTGTGGGACCATCTCGCAGCGCTTTACGGAGAGCCCCCGGAGCCCGGCGAGGTGCTCGCCTACGTCTACGGCGTCCTCCACGCACCCGGCTACCGGAGCCGCTTCGGCAAGCTCCTCGCCCGCGAGCTGCCGCGGATTCCGTTTCCCCGGCACCGCCCTCTGTTTCGCGAGCTCGCCGGCTGCGGGCGGGAGATGCTCGCAGCGCATCTTGGAGAGCCGGGAGAGAGGGAGACCGGCGTCCCCTCCCTGAGAGGAAACCCTGCGCTGCCCTTGGGGAGGATCGCGTACGTCCCGGCGGAGGAGAGCATCCGGCTCCATGCGGATCTCCGGCTCGACGGAGTGCCGGCGGACCTCTGGAGCTGCCGGATCGGCGACCACGCCGTGCTCGCCTCGTGGCTCGCCGCCCGCACCGGCCGCCCCCTGCGCGCGGAAGAATGGCGCGAGCTGAGCGCGATGATGGTGGGCTTGCAGCGGTCGCACGACCTCCTTCCCGCTCTGGGAAGAGCGTTCAGGGCGGCGGTGGAGGCGGTGACGTTCCAGTTTCACGCCCGCCGCGACAGCTCCTCCAGAACGGCGATGAAATCGTCAGGCGGCGCCTCGGTGAACCGCAGCTCCTCACCGGTGTGCGGATGCACGAAGCCGAGCTCGGTGGCGTGCAGCATCAACCGCGGAGCGGGCAGCCAGGCGCCCTTGAAGTCGCGGACGTAGACGGTCTCCCCCAGCAGCGGATGGCCCGCCTCGGAGAGATGGATGCGGATCTGGTGGGTGCGGCCGGTCTCCAGGCGACAGGAGACCAGGGTCGCCCCGCGCAGGCGCTTCTCCACCGCAACATAGGTGACGGCACCGCGCGCTTCGGGAGAGGGGTCACCCCGCCGGGCGTTCCAGGAGCCGCGCAGGCCGTCGCCGCGGTCGGGGACCAGAACGGTGTCGTAGATGGCGTCCCGGGCGGCGCCGTGCACGATCGCCAGATACCTCCGGAGAGCGGTGTGCTCGGTGAACTGCCGCTGCAGATGCCGCTGCGCCGGGAGGGTCCGCGCGAAGACCACCAGGCCGGAGGTGTCCTTGTCGAGGCGCTGCACGGCCCGCAGGGTGGGATTGTGGACCGCGCCCCGGCTCGTTTCGCGGCGGCGGATGGCCACCCGGGCGCGGGAGAGGAGGGTGTCGCGATCCGTGCGCTCAAACGGGACGGTCAGCAGGCCGGCCGGCTTGCGGACCACGGCGACCTCGGCATCGAGATGGACGAGGAGATCCGGCTCGCGCCGCGCCGGGGCTCCCTCGCGGCCGGCCCGCTCGACGGTCATGCCGGCCTGGAGCCGCTCGGCCGCGTCGGTGACGGTGCGACCGTCCACCCGCACCTGCCCGCGCTCGACCAGCTCGCGGGCCTTGCTCCAGGACAGGCTGGGCACGTGCGCCCGCAGCACGGCGGCGACCGTCTGGCCCGCCTGCTCCGCGGTCACCGTCCAAGGTCCGCTTTCCATGTTCCCGGTTGCGCTCAACGAGCCGCTATACTACCCCACCCCGCCCGGCCGCTCACGCGGGAGACCCACCATGAACCGAACCCTTCGCCTGCGCCAGGAGCTCCACGCCGCCGTGCGCCTCGCCGCCCCGGTGGTCCTGGTGCAGATCGGCCTCATGTTGATGGGCGTGGTGGACGCCGTCATGCTCGGGCATCTTTCCAAAGAGGCCCTGGCCGCAGGCGCGCTGGGAAACATCTCCACCGTCGTCCTGCTGATCTTCGGCGGCGGTGTCCTCGCGGCCCTCGATCCTCTGGTCGCCCAGGCGCACGGCGCCGGAGAGAAAGAGGCGGTCGCCGCCCATCTGCAGCGGGGCATCGTGCTCGCCCTCACCCTCGCCCTTCCGATCGGCCTGCTGTTCTGGAACGTCCGGCCGCTCCTGCATCTGGCGGATCAGCCCGTCGTCATCGCCGGAGATGCGGCGGGGTACGCGCGGGCGTCCATCTGGGGCCTGCCGGCCTATTTCCTGTTCATCGCCTTCCGGCAGACGATGCAGGCGATGAGCGTCGTGCGACCGACCGCGGTGGCCATCGTGGCGGGCAACCTGACGAACGTCGTCTGCAACTGGCTGCTGATCTACGGCAATCTCGGCCTGCCGGCGCTGGGCGTGCGTGGCTCGGCGCTCGCCACGTCGTTCAGCCGCTGGGCCATGCTCGTCTGGTTTCTCTGGGCCGCCCGGGCACAGATCGCCGTCTACTGGCGAGGCTTCACCGAGGAGGCGTTCGACCTGGCGCGCCATCGCCGCCTTCTGCGCATCGGCGTCCCGATCGGGCTGCACCAGGCCGGCGAGATCCTCTTCTTCGCCACCCTGGCCCTCCTGGTCGGCCGCATGGGTGTCGTCGCGCTGGCCGGCCATCAGATCGCGATCAACATGGCGAGCCTCTCTTTCATGGTCCCGCTGGGGATCGGTGGTGCCGCGGCGACCCGGGTGGGCAATGCCATCGGCCGCGGCGACATGCCGGGAGCCCGCCGCGCCGCCGCGGTCTGCCTCGCCCTGGGCGGCGGCACCATGCTGGCCTTCGCCCTCCTCTTCGCCGCAGCTCCCGCGGCGCTCGGACGGATCTACACAAGGGACCCGGAGGTGATCGCCATGGTGACGCTCCTCCTGCCGATCGCCGCCGCGTTCCAGGTGTTCGACGGCATCCAGACCGTCGGCGGCGGCATCCTGCGCGGCGCCGCCGACACGACCTTTCCGGCCGTCCTGGCCGTGCTGGGCTTCTGGGTCCTCGGCCTCCCCGCCGGCCTCTTTCTCGCCTACCGGACGCACCTGGGGGCGGCGGGCCTCTGGTGGGGGATGACCGTCGGGCTCGCCGCGGTCTCCCTGCTGCTGGTGGGCCGGATCGCCCAACGCTTCCGGGCGGGGATTGAGCGGGTGTAGAGGGATCCCAGCTCCTCCCGCAGCCGCACCACCTCCCCCACCACCACCAGGGCCGGCGAGGCCGGCCGCTCGCGGGCCACCGCCGCCGCGAGCCCGCCAAGGGTGGTGACCACCACCCGCTCGCCGGGCAGTGTGCCTTGCGAGACGACCGCCGCCGGCATCTCCGCCGGCCGGCCGAGCGCCAGAAGCCGGTCGGTGACCTCGCCGAGGCGGGCGAGCCCCATCAGGATCAGCAGGGTGTCGATGCGCGCCAGCGCCCCCCAGTCCACGCGGTCGTCCCCCAGGCAGTGGCCGGTGACCACGGCGAAGCTCGTCGCGAGGCCGCGGTGCGTCACCGGGATGCCGGCACGGGCGGGGACGCTGGTGGCGCTGGTGACGCCGGGGACGACCTCCCAGTCCACCCCGGCCGCCGCGCAGGCCAGGGCTTCCTCGGCGCCGCGGCCGAAGACGAAGGGATCGCCTCCTTTGAGCCGGACCACCACCTTGCCGGCCTGCGCGTGCCGCACCAGAAGGGCGTTGATCTCCTCCTGCCGGCAGCGGTGGTGGCCGGCTTCCTTGCCGACGTCGATGCGCAAGGCCTCCTCCGGAGCTTCGTCGAGCAACTCGGGGGCGACGAGACGGTCGTAGACCAGCACGTCCGCCTGCTGCAGGCAGCGCAGGCCGCGCACGGTGAGCAGCTCGGGATCGCCGGGTCCCGCTCCGACGAGATAGACGATCCCGGCGCCCCTCATGCCGCCTCCCCCTCTTCAACCGTAGGAACGACGCCGAGAATGTCGCGAAACCGGCCGGCCGCCGCCACTTCGTCGCCGCGGCGCAAGAGGTCGAGGACATCCGAGTCGATCAGCCGGTACCAGAGCTCCTTGCGGGTCGCGAAATCCGGCTGGCGGCGGGCGAGGTCCTTGCGCACCGAGCCGGCGAGGGCCAGGAAGCGGCCGTACTCCTCGCCGAGCTGGCTCTCCAGCCATTGGCGCAGCCGCACCGCCAGGACCGGCGCCTTGCCACCGGTCGAGATGGCGATCGACAGATCGCCGCGCCGCACCACCGAGGGGGCGATGAAGTCGCAGCGCGGCACGTCGTCCACCGTATTGATCAGGATGTTGCGCCGCAGCGCCTCCTGCCAGATCGCCTCGGCGGTTTCCGCCGTCTGGTCGGTGGAGATGGCGAGAAAGACGCCTTCCAGGTCACCCGGCCGGTAGCCGCGCGGGCGGTGCAGCAGGCGTCCCTCGTCGGCGAGCGCAGTGAGGCCGGCGGTGAGCCCGGGGGCGATCACCGTCACCACCGCTCCGGCGGCGATCAGGCCGCGGGCCTTCTCCTCCGCCAGATGGCCGCCGCCGACCACCACACACGGGCGGACCCGCAGGTCGAGGAACACCGGATAGTGCGCCACCTCACACCTCCAGGCTCTCGACCGTCACGCCGTGGCGGTCGATCTCCAGCGCCATCTTGGAGCCGCCCGCCGCGAGACCGAGCCGGAAGACCCCCGGCCCCCGGCAGGTGACGAGCAGGCTTTCGAGGGTCTGGCCGGCGAGGGCGCAGAGCGCCGCATTGACCGCCTCGGTGGACCGGCGCGCCGCGGTGCCGCGCGGCGTGCGGTGGAACAGGCGCAGCAGCGCCTGCTCGCCCTCCGCACCGTGGATCTTGCGCGCCCGGCCGGTCTGGAGCGACATCTCCAGCATCGACTCCAGGCGCGCCAGGAGCGGCTCCGGCACGCTCCCCCCGGTCACCGCCGCCGCCAGATCCAGCCAGGGGAAGCGCGCCTGGGGAGAGCGAAGACCGGAGAGCAGCGCATCGATCTCCTCGCCCACCACCTCCCGCTGGAAGGCGTCGAGCGCGAGCGTCTCCAGGGGCTCGACCGCGACGGCGGTCATGTCACCACCCGGAGCGGGCCGGTCGCTCCGTGCTGCAGGATCGCGTCCAGCTCGTGCTCGAAGCCGCCGCTCTCGATCGGGCAGTGGATACCGCACTCCTTGGGCGCGTTCTTCTCCCACCACCAGCGGCCGGCGCGCGGGTCCTCGCCGGCGGACGTGGCCCGGGTGCAGGGGGCGCAGCCGATGCTGGTGAAACCCTTTGCATACAGCCCGTGCACCGGCACGTCGTGCGCCCGGTTGTAGTCGGTGACCTCGGCGAGGGTCCAATCGG
Organism: Holophagales bacterium UBA5704; assembly: GCA_002420005.1. Classification (GTDB taxonomy): domain Bacteria; phylum Acidobacteriota; class Thermoanaerobaculia; order Multivoradales; family UBA5704; genus UBA5704. The sequence goes on from DIHE01000089.1 coordinate 50,162, forward strand.
CCAGCGGGCTGATCTTGGCCAGACCGCCATGCTCGTGATCGATCTCGACCTTGCGGATGTTCGCCCGGCTCGCCCACTGCTCGCGGCGCAGGCCGGTCATCCAGCCGGAGAGCCCGGCGAGCGCCTTGCGGATCGGCTCCACCTTGCGCACGTTGCAGCACAGCAGCCGCGCCGGCACCGATTTCGTGTACAGGTTCGGCCCGTGCTTGCGCACCATGTTCTCCACCTGCTCGGCGTCGGGAAACTTGACCTCGACGGAGAGCCCGTAGCGCTGCCGGACCTCCTCCACCATGTCGTAGGTCTCCTGCGGCAACCGGCCGGTGTCCACGGTGAACACGCGCACCCCGGGATCGATCCGCCAGGCCATGTCGAGGATCGCCATCCCTTCGGCCTGGAAGCTGGTGAACAGGGCCACGTGGCGCCCCCAGCGCCCGAGCGCCCAGGCGATCACCTCCTGCGGCGTGGCGTAATCGAATTCCTCGGCGAGCTGGCCCGCCTCGTAATCATCGAGAAGATCGTCGGCATATCCCACTTCCAACATGACTCAGACCTCGCTCCGGCCTTCCGCCGGCGTCGCAGGTTGCAAAGGAATGTCCCCTCCCGTGGCGAACGCGGCGAGCTCTTCGTCCGTATGGCGGCCGAAGAACCGCTGGAGAGGCTCTCCGTCGAGACGCGCCGAGAGCCAGGCGCGGAAAAGACGTTCGACGTACAGGTGCACGTCGGGCGCAGGGACCCGGCGCACCACCGGGCGGCCGATCGCCGCCTCGCGCGCCAGGCCGCCGCGCAGGAACAGGTCATACCCCTGGAGCCGCTCGCCCTGCGGGCCGCGCTCGCGCAGCGTCGTCCCCTGCAGGCCGATGTCGCCGATCCAGTGGTGGGCGCAGGAGTTGGGGCAACCGTCGAGGTTGATCCGCAGCGCACCCGCCGCCGCGCCGAAGGTCGCCTCCAGGTGCTCGACGATCCCCTTGAGCCGGCTCTTGGTCTCGGCGACGGTGAAGTTGCAGAACGGATCGCCGGTGCAGGCGATGCTCGCGCCCCGCAGGGGATGCGCTTCGAGAGGAAACCCGAGAGCCGCCACCCGGCGCACCACCGCGTCCACCTGCTCGCCCGGGATGTCGGTCAGGAGGAAGTTCTGCCGGCGGGTGAGACGGATGCCACCGCCATACCCCTCGGTGAGATCCGCCAGAGCGCGCAGCGCCGTGCCGTCCGCCTGACCGAGGTAGACCGGAAAGCCGGCATAGAAGAGGCCGTCCTGGCGCTGCGGATGGATGCCGGCGTGGTCGAATTCCTCCTCCGGCGGCAGCGGCACCGCCCCGTCCACAAACCGCCGGCCGAGACGCTCCTCGGCGCGGGCACGGAACGCCTGCGGCCCGAGGTCGTGGACCATGTACTTGAGCCGGGCCCGGGTGCGCGAGAGGCGGTAGCGTAGATCCTCGCGCCAGACATCGATCAGCGCGCGCAGCGTCTCCAGCACCTCGTCGAGCGGCACCCAGATCCCCAGATCGTCCGCCAGCCGCGGCCAGGTCGAAAGGCCGCCGCCGGCCCGCACCGCGAAACCGGGCCGGCCCTCGCGCAGCGCGCCGATCAAGGCCAGGCAATGGATCTCCGGCGCGTTGCACTGGTGCGGGCAGGCGGAGAGGGTGATCTTGTGCTTGCGCGGCAGGTCCGAGTACTCGCGGTGGCTCAGGAAGAAATCCGCCGCCTCCTGGAGCAGGCCACGCACGTCGAACAGCTCGTCCTGGGCGATGCCCGCCACCGGGCAGCCGGTGATGTTGCGCACGTTGTCGCCGCAGGCGCCGGCCGTGGTGAGCCCGGCGGCCTCCAGAGTCGCCAGGACTTCCGGAATGCGGTCCAAGGCGATCCAGTGGAGCTGGACGTTCTGGCGGGTGGTCAGCTCGGCGTGGCCACGGCCGTCGCGATCCGCAATCTCTCCGATGGTGCGCAGCTGCGCCGGCGTCACGATGCCGCCGGGCGTCTTCACGCGGAGCATGAAGTACCCGAGCTTGGGCTTGTCGTGGTAGAGGCCATACCACTGGAGGCGCACGAAGTCCTCCTCGGCGACCGCTTCATATCCGGCCTCGATCATCGCCGGCAGGTCATGGATCACCGCGAGCCCGCCCTTCTCACGCTTGAAGCGCTCCACGGAGTTGCGCTTGTGCACCAGCTCCCAGGTGACCTCGCCCTCCATCGGGCCCCGTCCTGCGCGCATCTCACTCATCGTCGGTTCCCCCTTCGAGACAAAACCTCTCCCCGGCGAGCCTCGGAGGGCTCGCTCGACAACCGGACGGCAACGGATTCAGATCGGGAACGGCGGGTGCGGGCCGGGACGAGGCTCACACCCGCCCGCTACATGTGCACACGGGCTTCCCGCGGGGAAAAACGGCTCCGGTGCCGGCGGGTTGGAAGGGTGCAGCTCTCATTTGTAACCATGGTAGTCCACTTTACCGGGAATTGTCTAGAGGGAAGGTCACAATTGGGTGAAGATGGGGGGACGCCAGGTCTGCCGGCTTGTCACCGACGTGTCGCCGACAAGCCGGCAGACCCGCAGCCCTCCCCTTCTCCTCCTCTTTCTCCTGGCAGGCCTCTTGCTTCGTTTCTGCGCAACCGAGACGTTGCAGCCCACAGACTCTGAGATCTACCGAAGGAGACGGCGATGAGTGAAGAGCTGGAGAGAACCCTCGAGGCGCGGTACCAACGATCGTTCGGCCGCCTGGCCGGCTACCTGCCGAAGCACCGCCCTGCCGTGGACGCCTGGCTTGGCCGGCTGCGCACGACCCTCGCCGGCCGGCCGGCTCCGCATGCGTCGCCCAGCCCGTCGGTGGCGGCGCTGGCCCTGCTCATCGAGCGGGACGGGATCGTGCGGATGTACGTGACCGAGATGATCAACCAGGTCCCCCCGAAGCACAAGACGATCGAGAACATCCCGGAGCTCCTCGCGGCGCTCAACCACATCGTCCAGACCGCCCCCCTGTACAACCGGAACCCCGCCGACCAGGTTTTCTTCCCGGTCTCCGCGCTGTTCACCTACATGATGATGACCCCGGCCGGCGAAGCCGCCTTCCGGCTGCCGCCCTTCAACGACGCCCTGCGCGCCATCCTCCAGGAGTGGTGTGGGTTCCTCGACAGCCCGCAGAGCCGCTACGTGCTCCATGAGGGTCCCGAAGGCTGGCTGTCCCAGCCCGCCTACCAGCAGAATCAGCTCTTCCAGTTCGTCATCCCCGACCCTGCGGCGCCGCACGGGGGATTCGCGTCGTTCAACGCCTATTTCCACCGCGAGATCAAGCCGGGGCTGCGGCCGGTCAGCGCGCCGGACGACCGCAAGGTGATCGTCTCGGCCAACGACGGCACGGTGGTGACCATCGCCCGCGACGTTCAGCCGCAGGCGAATTTCTGGCTCAAGGGGCAACCCTACTCGCTCCTCAACATGCTCGCCGGCAGCCCCTTCACCGAAAGGTTCTTCGGCGGCGACGTGTTCCAGTCCTTCCTCTCCGGCGCCGACTATCACCGCTGGCACGCGCCGATCGAAGGCACCGTCCGCAGCGCCGAGGTGGTCGACGGCCTGATGTTCTCCAACGCGGAATCGGCCGGCTTCGACCCCACGGCGGCGACCTATTCGCAGCAATATGGAGCTTCGGTCAATACCCGGGGCCTGGTGTTCATCGAAAGCCCGGACCCGGCGATCGGCATGGTCTGCGTGATGCCCATCGGCATCACCGAGATCTCTTCAGTGCGGATCACCGTCCAGAAAGACCAGGTTGTCCGGAAAGGCGATGAGATCGGCCGCTTCAGCTATGGCGGGTCGAGCATGTGCCTCGTCTTCCAGAAAGGTGCCATCGACCGCTTCACCGTACCGGAGAACAGCAGCGGCAATGTGGACGACGGCCCCCCGATCTTCGTCAATGCAGAGATCGCCCGCACGCGGTGAGAGGGGAGCCCCGGAGGAGAAGCCGTCCCCTCCGGGGCCTGACGCTTACTCGGCGGTGGCGGCTTGCGCCGGGGCCGGAGCAGGAGCCGGTTCGGGCACCGGAGCCGGTTCGGCCGGAGGAGCCGGCTTGGCGAGCACGAACGGAGTCTGCCCTTCGGGAGTCGTCGAGACCCACTCGATACAGTCCGGCGTCCAGTAGCGGCACTCGCTGAAGTAGTACTCACCGAAGGACTCCCACTGACAGAGGTCCTGGCAGTAGTTCCACGAGCTGCACTGATTGCAGGCAACCTGTGCGACGGCCGCCCCGGGTGCAGCCAGGGACAGGACGGCGGCCATGATCAGAACGGCGCAAACGGCTTTCAGCGACTTCTTCATAAGATCCTCCGCGGGAGGGGTTGAAGGTCTCCCTACACCACAGGTGCTCGAAGGGCCCTCCGGCGAGCCGGCCCGGGCCCTCCGGCACGTTCAGTCGTTGGCCACGATCGGGATCTCGCACGTCTGCTGGGCCGCGGGCAGGAAGGCCGAGTCCTCAACCAGGAAGACCTTGGCGACGCCTTCTTCGATCTTGAACCGAACACGGGTGGTGTGCTCGTTTTCCAGCGCCGCCCCCTTCCAGTGAATGGTGCCGCCATAGACCCCGTTGCCTTCGTCTTTGAAGCCGCTCGCGCCCTGGAACACACCGCGCGGGTGCATGCAGGCGAGCGCATCCTTGGCGACGCCCGCCTGGAAGATCTGCTGCGGATCGGGTCCGCACCCCACCAGGAGGGCGGCGATGACCAGGGCAAGCGAGGGAACGAGGGCAGGCCGGTGCGTCGGGATTGAGAGCGTGGTCTGGGTCGTCATGAAACCTCCAAGAAGGAGGACAGATCTACCACAGACCGGCGATGTCCGGGACACCTCTCCTGATCCGGTGCCCAGATGGTGTAGTTTGCACACTCAGAGGCGTCTCATGGCCATCCCTGACCCCACAACGGACCTGCTCACCGGGCGCTCCCTGTCCCGCTACCGGGTCCTCGGGCCGATCGGCAAGGGGGGCATGGGAGAGGTCTTCCAGGCGGAGGACCTGCGGCTCGGCCGCCGCGTGGCGCTCAAGGTTCTCGCACCGGCGCTGGCCGCCGAGCCGCGGCATGTCGAGCGCTTCGAGCGCGAAGCGCGGTCGGCGGCGGCACTCAACCACCCGAACATCGTCACCATCCACGCCGTCGAAGAGGCGGAGGGCCTGCACTTTCTGGTCCTCGAGCTGGTCGAAGGAACGACGGTGGCGGACCTCCTCCAGACGCGCGGCCCCTTCCCTTTCGAAGAGCTGCTCGACATCGCCCTGGCCCTCACCCGCGCCCTGGAAGCTGCGCATGGGCGGGGCATCGTGCACCGCGACCTCAAGCCGGGCAACATCATGGTCAGCCACGAGGGCCGGGTGAAGGTCCTCGATTTCGGCGTTGCCCGCCTCATCGGCGCCGGCATCTTCGTG
>DIHE01000089.1:55696-78181 GCA_002420005.1 Holophagales bacterium UBA5704
TCAAGCCGGGCAACATCATGGTCAGCCACGAGGGCCGGGTGAAGGTCCTCGATTTCGGCGTTGCCCGCCTCATCGGCGCCGGCCAGGAAATGGAAGCTCCGGAAGGGGCAGACGTCAACGACGTCAACCTCACCCGGCCGGGTCTCATCGTCGGGACCCCTCACTACATGGCGCCCGAGCAGATTCTCGGCAGCCCGGTCGATCCGCGGACGGATCTCTTTTCCCTCGGCATCCTGCTGTTCGAGATGGCGACCGGCCAACGGCCTTTCCAGGGAGAGCACCAGCTCGCCGTGATGGGAGCCATCCTGTCGGACGCGCCACCCACAGCCCGCTCGCTGCGGCCCGAGCTTCCCGCCCGCTTCGATGAGATCCTCGCCCTCTGCCTGGCGAAGGAGCCATTGCTGCGCTACCGCAGCGCCGCGCAGATGCGCGAGGAGCTGACCGAGCTGGCCAGCGGCCACGAGCTGGATCTGGGAAGCACCCTGATCGCTGCCCGCTCGTTGCGGCGCAAACCGGACGGCGTCCGCTGGGACCACCCGCCGGTCTCCTCGCGGCTGCCGGGGCCGCCGCGGTGCCTCGGCCGTGCGGCGGAGGTCGAGACTCTGGTGGACGCCCTCTGTGCCGATCCGCCCTCCCCCATTCCCCTCCTCGGCCCCGCCGGAGCCGGCAAGAGCACGATCACCCTGGCGGCTCTGCACCACCCCCGCTCGCCCTCGACAACCTCGAAACCCCCTGGGAGCAGGACACGGCGGCGGTGGAAGAGCTGCTCACCGAGCTCGCCGGCCTGCACGGCCTCGCCCTCGCCGTCTCCTTGCGCGGCGAGCAGCGCCCGTTCGGGCCGGACTGGCGCGAGGCCCTGCACGCCCGCCCTCTGACGCCGGAGATCGCCCGCAGCGTCTTCCTCGCCTTCGCCGGGGACCGCTTCCACGACGATCCCGATCTCGACCCTCTCCTCGCGGAGCTGGACGGGCTGGCCCTCGCGGTCGTCCTCCTCGCCAGCCAGGCGGAAGGCGAGCCGGATCTCTACGCCCTGCGGCAACGTTGGCGCGATCAGCGCACAGCCCTCCTCCAGCGCAGCGGCGGCAGGGAAAGGCAGCACAGCCTGGAGGTCTCCCTCCGCCTCTCCTTCGAAAGCTCCCGCATGGGGGAGGAGAGCCTGCGGCTCCTCTCCCTCCTGAGCCTCCTGCCGGAAGGCCTCGCGCGCGAGGACCTCCCGGCCCTCCTGCCGGGCACCGGGCACGAGGCAGCCTCCGGTCTGCGCAAGGTCGGCCTCGCCTTCGACCAAGGCCACCGGCTGCGCGTGCTCGCCCCGATCCGCGAGCACGTGCAACGCAACCATCCCCCGCAGAACGAAGACTTCGACCGGCTCGTCGACCACCATCTCACCCTGGCCCGGATCGGTGACCGGATCGGCGGCGCAGGAGGAGCCGAGGCCGCCGACCGGCTGCGCAGCGAAATGGGCAACCTGGAGCCGATGATCCTCGCCGGCCTCGAACGGGAAGACCCGGTCCCGGCGATCCGCGCAGCGCTCGCCTTCACCAATGCCGTCCGCTTCACCGGGGTCGGCGAGCTGACCCTGATCGGCTGTGCGCTGCAAGCGGCACGGGATGCGGCGCAGCTGGGACTGGAGGCGGATTGCCTGCACAAGATGGGGGACATCCATCTCTACCGGGCACATTACCAGCAGGCGCAGGAACACTATGAGCACGCTCAAGAGATCTATCAACGGGCGGGAGATTCCCATGGTACAGCCTGCTGCATGGCGCGCCGAGCCGAGATACACCTCCAGCAGACAAAACCAGACGACGCCCGTCGGCTCTACGAGCAAGCTCTCGTTCGGTTTTGCGAGCTCTCGGACCCTCACTGGGAAGCACAGAGCCTGCTAGGGCTCGGCTATGCGGCCGTTCAACGCGCCGAAAAGGTCGGTCGACCCCACTTGATCCACGCCCTCGCTCTCTTCCGCCAACTCGGCGACGTCAGGGGCGAAGCCAACTGCCTTCAGTACTTAGCCCAAGCCAGCTTAGATGCTGGTGACTACGCCGACGCCCGGGAGGAGTATGAGTCCGCCCTCTCGGGCTTTCGCCGTGTCGGCTCAATTCTGGGGGAGGCAAGCTGCTTGAGGTGTCTCGGCCACATCGCGGTGTGGCAGGGAAACCCGCAGGTCGCCGAGACCCTCGTCAACAAAGCCCTCCTGCTCTGCCGGCGGGTCGGCTCCCGGCTGGGGGAGGCGAATTGCCACTTCGTCCTCGGTGAAGCAGCAAGGGCCCGATTCGCACACGAAACGGCCGAAGAACTGCTACAGAAGGCCCTGGTGCTCTTTAGGCAGCTGGGTCAGCCGACGGGAGTGGGCAATTGCCTGGAGAGCCTGGGATCCAACGCGGCGGCCCGCTCGGACCTGCCTGGCGCGCACCGCTATCTCAATGAGGCGCTCAGAATCTTGGGGGAGATCCCGCAGCCGGTCTCGTTCGGCCGGGTCCAGCTGAAGCTCGCCCGAATTTCCACCAACCCTTTTGAGAGACAGGCGCACCTCGAAGCCGCTCGCCAGATCTGGGACGCCACCGGAGAGCTCGAACCGAAACACCACGAGCTCGAAGAGCCGGATCTCGATTGAGCGGCGGCATCTCAGCTATCCTTGACCAACATGGTGGCCGACGAACGGAACCCTCCTCCACCTCCCGCGGCGCTGATCCAGGCGTGCGTCGACCGGGAGTGCGTGCTCTACGGCGGCGCCGGGCTGGGTGCCTGGGCGGGTTTCCCGGTGTGGCCGTCCTTCGTGCGCCGGCTGCTCGACTGGGCGGTTCAGGATCAGAGGATCGAGCCCGGTTTCGCCGAGTCGATGCGCGCCGCCATCCGGCAAGGAGACCTGGATGCGGCGGCGGACAACGTGGTCTCTGCGGTTCTCGAACGCGAGCCCGAAGCCCTCCACACCTTTCTCCGTGGGCTGTTCCTGCGCAAGAAGCCTCTCTCCGGCGTTCACAAGGTCCTCCAGGGCATCCCTTTCTCGGCGGTGTTGACCACCAGCTTCGACGACCTGTTCGAGCGCACCTACCCGGAGGCTCCCGTCTTCACCCCACGGCAGTCCGAGCCCCTCCTCGACGCCCTCTCGAGGCGCCGGTTCTTTCTCCTCAAGCTCTACGGGACGCTCGACCGGCCGGACACCGTGATGGTCGCGCCCGCGCAATATGAGGCGGTGGTCGGCGGCAACGCCGGTTTCGCCCAGTGCATGGAAACCCTCCTCTTCTCTCGGACCCTGCTCTTCATCGGCGCCAGCCTGGAGGGGATCGAAGCCTGCCTGCGCAGCATCGCCCTGCCCACCGGCATCAAGCGGACCCACTACGCCCTGGTCGCCGTCAAAGGGAGGGCCTGGGAATCCAAGGCCCTCTTTCTCCAACGCCGCTACGGCATCCAGGTGCTTCCTTTCCGGCCGTCGAAGGGATTTCCCGAGCTGTTGACCTTCGTCACCGAGCTGCGCGAGCTGGCCACACCGGTGCAGTCGGCGCCCGGCGGCTCCCTCTCCGTCCCGGCCGCCCCGGCCGGCGACGGGCCCGGCCAGCTCAAGCGCATGGTGATCGAAAACGTCGGGGCGTTCGAGCACCTGGATCTCTCTTTCCACCCGCGGTGGAACATCCTGCTCGGAGACAACGGCGTCGGCAAGTCGACCCTCCTCAAGGCCCTGGCCGTCGCCATGATCGGCAAGGACGCCGAACCGTTCGCCGGGCGCCTCCTCCGGCAACCCGGCAACCCGACGGAGCTCCCGGCACCGGGGGTCATCACGCTCCAGACGGAGCGCGGCACCTACAAGACCACCGTCCACAGCCGGCCGAGCCAGAAGATCGAGGTCCTCTCGGTCCCCGGCCGCTGCCTCGAAGCCGAGGGCTGGCTGGCCATCGGGTTTCCTCCCTTGCGGACGATGAGCTGGGACCGGCCCCGGGCGCAGGAAACCCTCGCCCGCTCGCGACCCACGCCGAGCGACCTCCTGCCGCTCGTCCAGGGAGATCCCGATCCGCGGCTCAACCAGTTGAAGCAGTGGATCGTCAATCTCGACTACTGGATCAAGGACGCACGCTCGCGTACCGGCGACGGCGGTCTGTACGAAAAGCTCCTGCATGAGTTCTTCCGCGTCGTCGGCGAGATCACCGAAGGGGTGACGATCCAGTTCGTCGAGGTCCGACCGCAGACGTTCGAGATCATCGTGCGCACCGACGACGGCGAAATTCCGCTCGAAGCCGTGAGCCAGGGCATGATTTCGCTGATGGGCTGGGTGGGCGTCCTCCTTCAGCGGTTCTACGAGGTCTATGACGACGCGGACGGCGCCGATCCGCGGCACCGCTACGCGCTCGTCCTGATGGACGAGATCGACGCCCACCTCCATCCCAACTGGCAACGGACCTTGGTGCCCAAGCTGGAAAAGGTCTTTCCGAACGCCCAGTTCATCGCCACCACCCACTCCCCTCTGGTGGTGGCCGGCATGCCGCCCGAGCAGGTCTTCCGCTTTGCGCGCGGGGCCGACGGCAAGGTCGCCCGCCTGCCGGTCGAGGCGGACATGCTCGCCGGACGCGCCGATCAGATCCTCACCGGCGACCTCTTCGGGCTCGCGACGACGCTCGCCCCGGTCACCGAGGAGGTGATGAGGCGCTATACGGAGCTGCTCGGCAAGAGCCGGCGCGACGAGGTCGAAGAACGGGAATTCCAGAGCCTCCGGCCGGTGCTGCAGGCCCGGATTCCGCCCTCCGGCGAAACGCCGGTGGAACGCCGGGTCCAGGAGCTGCTGCGGGACCTCCTGCGGTCTCAGGCCGGCGATCTCTTCCCGGACGCGCAGAAAAACCTCCTGGAGACCGCCCGCAAGCTGTTTCAGGCCCTCCAGAAGGAGCCGAGGAGCACGTCGTGATCCAGATTCCGTTCGATCCGGAGAAGCTCACGGCCGACCAGAAAAAGTGGTGGTCCACCTGGCAGAAACGGGCCGAGAAGGCGACCCAGGACGTGATCGACGCCTGGGAAACGTGGAAGGCCACGGCGCCCGCCGGATCCAAGTTCTCGTACAAATGGAAGGACAAAATCTGGTCCGATCTCAAGGACTGGCTGCTCGAGAACGTCTTCCACGGCAAGTGCGCCTACTGCGAAACGAAAGCCACACGATGGTCCCCTCACGGGGAGCACTTCCGCCCCAAAGGCGGCGTGACCTGCAAGATCCCGGGCCAGGAGGGTCTCCACGTGGGCCGCTGCACGGACGTCGACGGCCAGGCGATCGATCATCCCGGATATTTCTGGCTCGCCTACCACTGGTGGAACCTGGTCCCATCCTGTGAAAAGTGCAACGCGGGCGAAGGAAAACAAACCCAGTTTCCCGTCAAGTCCGCCGCCTACGTCCTGCTCCATCCGGTCGCGCCGGGCGGCGGAACCCTGAAGCACCCGGTTCGGCCGAGCGCGCAGTGGCCTGGATACGGCTATCTCCACCCGGAAGATCTCGACACCCTGGAAGACCGGCTCCTTCTCCATCCCTACGCGGATGACCCCAGGCAGCACCTCGTCTTCGGAGACCGAGGCCTCGTCGCGGCCAAGAGTGAGCGGGGCAAGCATTCGATCGAGGTGTACCGGCTGGCGGCTGAGGCGTTGCGCCAGGAGCGGCAAAGGGCTCAGGAGGCTGCGCTGAACAAGTACCTGATGGCCCTCGGAGCCGGAGCGGACATGAAGGCCAAACGCGCCAACGCCGCGGCCACCCTGGCCGACCATCGCGCCGGAATCGAACCGTACTCGGCCGCGGTGCTCGACTACCTCGACCTCGCGTTCGCTCCGTAGAGCCCGAACCTCATGCGCCCTCTCGCCATCGCTCTCGCCGCCTGCCTGGCCGCGTGCCGGCAGGCGCCCCTCCCGACAGCCGGTCCCGGGGACCCGCCGGTGGTTCCGGAGATCGCCCGGGTGGCGGAGAAAGGCCGGCCGGTGCTCTTCGTGGGGCTCGACGGCGCCGACTGGGAGATGCTCGATCCCTACCTGCAAGCCGGCCTCCTGCCGAACCTCGCCGCGCTTTCCCACGAGGGGCGAACCGGTGTGCTCACCTCGATCCAGCCACCCCTCTCCCCCCTGGTCTGGACGACGGAGATGACCGGGGTGAGCCCGATCGAGCACGGCATCCTCGACTTCACGCGGTTCAACCCGCAGACCGGCGAGCGCGAGCCGATTCCGCGCGACGAGCGCCGGGTGCCGGCGGTGTGGAACATGGCCTCCGCGGCAGGCAGGAGCGTCGCCGTCTTCGGGATGTGGGCCACCTGGCCCGCCGAGCCGGTGCGCGGCCTGCTCGTCGCCGACCGCTTCTCCTCCTTCACGACGACCGGACCTCCACCCGCCGGCTCGGTGCACCCGGCCGGGCGCGAGGTCTGGGCGCGGCAGATCCTGGAGCAGGTCCAGCGGAAAACGGACCTCCCGGCACTCCAGAGCTATCTGCCGGACCTGACCGAGGCGGAATTCCGCGCGGCGGTGGTTCGGCCGGACGCCTATGGCGATCCGGTCAGCGCCCTGCACCGCATCCTCGTCGAGACCCGGACCTGGGACGCCCTCGCGCGGAGCCGGATCGCCGAGGCGCGGCCGGACCTGTCCATCGTCTACTTCCAAGGCACCGACACCCTCGGCCATGTCTTCGCCCCCTTTGCACCGCCGCGGCGGCCCGGCGTCTCCGACCCCGATTTCGCCCGCTTCTCGCGGGTTCCCGAGGCCTACTTCCAGGAGATCGACCACCTGCTCGGCGAGTATCGGAAGCTCGCCGAGCAGCAGGGCGCGGTGCTGATGCTCGCCTCGGACCACGGCTTCCGGTGGAGCGAGGCGCGGCCCGAGCACCTCTCCACCCGTTCGGCGGCGACGGCCGCCACGGCGGGCCTCTGGCACCGGGACGAAGGGATCTACCTCCTGTGGGGACCTGGCATCGCTCCCGGACCCCGCGAACGTGGGAGCGTCGAGCAGGTCTGCGCCACGCTGCTCGCCCTGCTCGGCCTGCCTCCGGGCGCCGGCCTCGCAGCGCCTCCCCTGCCCGGCGTGGCGGCCTCGGAGGCGGTGGCGGTCGATTATCGAGCCCTCCTCCCCACCGCACCGGTTCCCGCCTCAACCCGAGCCCAAGGCTCCGGAGAGGTCGAGAAGCTACGGGCGCTCGGCTACATCGGCGGAACCGAGCCCACCCGGGCGCCGGCCGGCGCCGGATCGACCCGCACACCGGCCTCCTTCAACAACGAGGGGCTTCTTCTGCGCCAAGAGGGGAAGATCCGCGAGGCTGCGGCGGCGTACGAGCGGGCCCTCGCGATCGATCCGCGGTCGGCCGCGGCGGCCTGGAACCTGAGCGACCTTCTCCACTCCGAGGGGCGTGAGCCGGAACGCTCGGACGCCCTCCTCGTCCGGGCCGCTGCGGCCGGGCTCCCCGAAGCCGCCGAGCGGGCCGGCTCGCGCGCCCTGGAGCTGGCACGTGCCGGGCAGGCCACGCGCGCCCGGCGCCTCCTCGACGCCGCGGTGGCGGCGCTCCCCGCGGACCCCGGCCTGCGTCTCCTGCGCGGCCGGTCGTCCCTCGAAGCCCGGGATTGCACCGCCGCGCGCACCGATTTCCAGGAAGCGACGCGCCTCGCGCCCGAGAACGCCGTCGCCTGGGCCTCCCTCGGCCTCTCGGCGCTCTGCCTCGACGATCCCGCCACGGCCCGCCGCGCGCTCGAACGGTCGCTCGCGATCGACCCGAACCAGCCGCAGGTACGGGCGGCGCTCGGGGGATGAAGCCGGACACGGCAAACCGGTCGTCTCCTCGCCCGCCCTCGCCGACATGCACGCCGGGGTGTCCAAGGACGCCTCTGCGTTGCTCAGCCCACGCTCACGCGCCGGCCATCGAAGCGCCGCAGGGTGAAGCCCGAGAACAGCTCGTTGCCGGTGAAGCGCAGCTCTTCCAGCAGGCCGATGGCCACTTCTTCGCCGAGCTTCAGGCCCTCGATCCCATCGGAGCGCCAGTGAAGCCCGGCGAAGTCACGGCCGAGGGCGATGTTCGCGGCCAACTTGTCGAGCTCGTTGCCAACGGTCAGATCCGCTCCCTTCCAGGGCTCCAGGGTGAGCCCGTCGGAGCTCGCCACCACCGGCTCGGGCAGCACGTGGGTCTCATCGAGGCAGGCCTTGAGCACCGTCGCACAGGCACCGGAGATGGCGGCATGGCCGGACGGGTAGGACGGGTGGGTGGGGCACCCCTCCGGGTAGGCCTGCGCCAGAAGGGCCGTCCCCCAGCGGCGGCGCGCCTCGTCCAGCGCAGCCGAGTCGAACAGGCTGGCGTGCACCGGCATCTCGGCCGCCTTGCGCAGATGGGCCTCGACGCGGCCGGCGAATTCCTCCGGCCGGAGACGCCGGTGCACCAGCCACTTCTGGTACCAGCAGGCTTTCAGGGCCACCTGGGTGACCACGGCGAGCAGGTAGAGCAGGTAGGGCTGGCCGAAGGTGGTGAACGCCCCCTGGGTGCGCGAGTGTTTGTAGGGATTGCCGCCGTCGGGCTGCGCCCCCGCCTTGAGGGCGATCAGGCAGGCGCCGAGGAAGGCCTGATAGGTGAAGTCGCGATGCACGTACTCGCCGAGGTCGCGGCCGTTGCGGATGAAGAGCGGCGCCGGCTCGAAGCGGCTGACCTCCGCAAGGGCGCCGTTCTGGAGGGCCAGCCAATCGTCCCAGCCGGTCGCGTAGTCGACGCCGGGCACCGCGGTGCGGATCTTCGCCTCCACCCGGATCGGGGTGAAGGGAATGGATTTCCAGAGAAATTGTGAGATATATGGCCCGACCCGATCCCCCGCGCTCTCCCCCCGGAACAGGGTCGCGGCGGTGACCTCGCCGTTCTCCCGCGGACCCTGGAAGGCGGAGAGGCCCGACAGCTCCGCCGCCGCCCGCCCGGCCAGGGGATGGGCGCCGTACTCGGCGAAAGGGACGTCGCGCAGGAGGGCGTGCCAGTAAAGCTCGACGAGCTCCGCCGCCTGCTCGGGGGAGGAAAAGCCCGGGGCCGGTGGGCATTGTGGTTGCGAGGCATCCGGCCCCATGAGGTCGAACGCCCGGGAGGCCTGCGGGTTGGCGAGCTTCACGAAGCCGCCGAGCGGGATGCGCTCGAAATCTTCCGGCTCGCCGCTCGCGAGAGCCTTCCGATAGGCCTCGAAGGCCTTGGCATCGACGACGCCACGCTCATCATGGGGCAGGCCTTTCGAATAGCAGGCGATACGGCCGGGGATCCCGTCCTCGTCGCGGCTCGCGCTCTCGACGCCCGCACCGCGCCGCATCGCGTGCTCGGCGGCCTTCCGGCGGACCTCGAACGCCTCGGCCAGACGGCGGTTCTCGGGAGAGGCGGGCCGGGTCCGGATCGCGGCGGCGAGGGGATCGGTCGTGAGGGCGCCTCCGAAGGCTGCGCTCCCCAGAGCCGCCGCACCGGCGAGGAGACCGCGGCGGGTGAGGGGAGCCAGGGGCGTCTTGGCATCGTCGGACATGGCACAGGCTCCCTTCAGGGTTGACCGGACGCGCCGCAGAAGAGCTCGACGGCTCCGGCGTCCTCGCATTGGTGATCCTCGTCGGTGCAGCTCCCCCAGGCGCCGAAGTCGTAGACCGCGAGGCTCGTCTCGCACACCGCGGTGCCCCAGGTGCAGGCGACGGCCTCCTGGCGCAACCGGTAGGAGAAACCGCGGCGCAGCGTGGCGCAGAACCCGCCGTCGGGGCCGGGCACGACGATCCCCGCCGGCAGCCATTCTCCCTCCTGCGTTCCCTGCAACTCAAGGGTCAACGTCCCGGTGACGGGCTCCGTGGAACAACTGGAGCTATAGCTCAGAAGCCCTTCGATACAGGCCTTCCCGATCGTCTCGATGTCTCCGAAGTCGGTGATCCCGCCGGGGACCGGTAGCACCGCAGGTCCGAGAACCCTCTGCGGAACGGCGTCGACGATCACCCGCACGAGGTCGGTGCGGACCTGGACGGCGCCGGTCGCAAAGGTGCCGTCGGCCGCCGGTGTCACCGTGCCTCCCAGGTAGGAAACCTCCGCATCCGGCGCCGGCAGACCCTGCTCATCGACCACCCGCCCGGCGAGCACGGTCGTCACCGGCGGCCGCTGCAACGGCCGCCAGGCGAGGGCCTGGAAACCGCCGGTGACCGGGCCGGTGGGGGACGCCAGCAGAGTGAAGAGACCGGTCTGCGGATCGAGCTGCAGGAGGTCCGTGGCGGTCACCACGCGAAGGCTCCGGCCGCCGGGGGCGGGCGCCATGCCCCGGACCAGGCCGGGGTCCGCGGTCGCGCGGGTGGAGAGGACGGCTCCCGTCACCGGATCGATCGCCCGGAGCGTGCCGGAGCCGCCGGAGAAGGCGAGCAGATGGAGGAGGCCGTCGGCCGCCGCCAGACCTCCGGGCTCGCCGGTGAAACCGGCCGCGACCGTCCGCACGTACCGGTTCTCCAGGTCGAGGGCGAGCACGGCCAGCTCGGCGTCCTCGCCAAAGCCGGAGGCGGCCAGGCCGTAGAGCGTCTCCGCGCCGAGGTCGAACGTGAGATCGACGATCTTGGGAAGATCCCCCGTCTCGGGGTCCTCGAAGGTGCCGAGGTCGTTCTGGACCTCGCCGGTCTCCGGATCAAGGAGCAGGAGCCGGGTACCGCGGTTCCCAAAGGAGCGGATCGCCTCGATCGGCCGCTCCGGCGCGGTCGCCCACAGCCGGCCGGCCGCGTCGAAGGCGAGGCCGGTCACCGCTTCCGCGTCGGGCAGCGGCTCGCTCCACGGCAACACGCGGCCGAGGGCCTCGTCGAAGACGAAGAGACGGCCCGGTTGTGACCCGCCGTCCGTCAGGTAGAGGAGCGAGGAGGCCACCGCGATGTCACCGGCGTCCGTCACCCCGCCCGGCTGTGGAGAGACCGGCACCGAGGTACCGGCCAGCGTTTCACCGGCCAGCAGGACGCTCGCCTGGCAGGTCACGGTTCCCCGGGCGGTGGGCACGGTGGCGACGGAGAACCGGCCGTCGGCACCGCTCACCGCCTGGAGGCCGAGGCAGCTGACGGAAGCGTTGGCGACCGGCTCTCCGGCGAGATCCACCACCCGGCCCTCCACGTCCGTGCCCGGATCGGGCTCCACCGGCAGCACCAGCTCCGCCGAGGAGGTCTGCTGCCCCAGGCTGTCCATCGCCACCACCGAGAGGCGCACCTCGGACGCCCCCGGATCGACCTGGAAGGCGTGCTCAAAGGGCGGCGCAACGTCCGCCGCGACGTCGGCGCCGTCGATCCAGTAGCGGACCTCGGCCAGCCCGACGTCGTCCGCGGCGCCGGCCCGCAGCCGTACGAGGCCGCCCGCCACCAGCGCGGTTCCAGCCTGCGGCTCGAGGAGGGCCACCACCGGCGGCTCGTCGGGATCGACGGCGACCACCCGCGGCCCGGTGGTCGCCGTCTGCCCGATGTCGTCCGTGGCCACCGCCTCGACGGTGAAGCCGGTGACCCCGGAGGGCGGCAAGCCGTAGTCGAACCGGTACGGGAGGTCGGAGGCGCTCGCCAGAAGCTCGCCGTCGAGGTAGAAATCCACCTGCCGCACGGCGGTGTCATCGGTGGCCTCGACGGCGATCACCGCCGTGGAGCCCCCCGGCAGCGGCAGGCCTGGTGCCGGGGAGAGGAACCGGATGGCCGGGTCGGTGTCGGCAAGGACCGTGACGGTCACCGGCTCACCGGCCGCCCGGTTGCCCGCCAGGTCCTCGGCCTCCGCCGTGACGGTGAGCTGCGCGGCGCCGTCCGGCACCTCGAAGCTGTGGGAGTAGGGCGCGGTGAAATCGGTCGCGACCGGCTGCCCGTCGACCAGGAAGCGCACGAAGGCCACCCGCACGTCGTCCGTGGCGTTGGCCGCGAGAGAGAGGAGCCGCCGCTCGCGGATCGACGCGCCGGCCACCGGAGCGGTGAGAACGACCGAGGGCGGCCGGGGCACGGTGTTGACCTCCTCCAGGCGGACGTAGCGCCCGATGTGAAGGGCGCTGCGGCCGTTCACACCGAACCGGTAGGTGTTGGCGTCGTCGGCGGCCAGGAACACGGCCCCGTCGCGCACCGCGATCCCCATGCCGTTGTCGTCGCGCATGCTCGGCGCGCGGCTGAAGTCGAGAACGGACGAGAAGGCCGGCCGCAGAGCACCGATGCCGAAGATCGGCACGCCGTTGACGAAGAAGTAGTCCGCGCCCAGGGCGAAACCTCCCTCGACGGCCATACCGGAAAGGCCGAACGCATCCGAGGAGGCTCCCACCACGACCGGCGTCGAAGGCACCGAAAGGTCGATCACCTTGATTCCGCCGAGTGTCGTGGCGCCGTCCGCCACGTAGGCCAGCCGGCCCCGGACCACCACGTCGGCGGCGTTCGACAAGCAACAGCCTCGGGTCTGGGTGGAGCCCACGACCCGGGGGAGCGCCGGATCGCTCACGTCGAGGACCTGGATGCCCTCGCGCTCCGCGGCCACCACCGCGAGGTTCTCCGTAAGGGCGATCCCGCGGGGCCGTCCGGGGAGAGAGATCTGGCCCAGCGCCACCGGAGCCGCCGGGTCGGTCACGTCGAAGAGCCGCAGCCCCCGGCCGTCGGCGACGTAGGCGATGCCGTCGCGCACGGCCACCGCGAGGGCCGTGCCCGGAGTGCGGATCGAACCGAGGACCACCGGGGCCAGGGGATTGCCGACGTCGACCGTCACCAGCCCGTTGCTCCCGGCGGCGACATAGGCGACCCCATCCGCCACCACCACGTCGAACGCTTCGCCCGGGAAGGAGCGGGAGGCCACGAGCCGCGGCTGGGAGAGGTTGGAGACGTCGACCACCTGGAGGTCCGCACCACCGCAGGCCACGTAGGCGTAGGCGCCGTCGAGCGCCAGGTCGTTCGCCGCCCCGGGCAGGGGGAGGAACGAAAGCGCCTGTGGTGAAAACGCCTGGACGGTGACCTCGGCCGTGGCCGAGAACGTCCCGTTGGACGCCGTGATTGCGGCCGTTCCGTTCGCTCCGGCGAAGATCCGCCCCGGCTCGAGACCGAAGCTCGCCACCGCGAGGTGGGTCGAGCCGTAGGTGGTGCCGTAGGGGGCGCCGGTGGCATCGAGCCGGGTGCCGTCGACGAGCGTCGCGGTCACGGTCACCCGCCGCGACCCTTCGCCGAGGATCGTGTTGTAGACGATCGTGAACGCAGGCGGGTCCACCTGCAGGCCGGCGAGGATGGGTGCCAGGTTGACCGAGAGACGGTTGAGAGGATCGCTGCCGGCGGTCACCTCCAGGCCGTCGGAGACGCGGTCGCCGTCGGTGTCGAAGAGCCGCGGATCGGTGCCGAAGCCGGCCTCCGCACCGTCCTGGAGGCGGTCGTCATCCGTGTCGGGATCGAACGGATCGAGGCCGGCCTGGAGCTCGTCGAACGTGGAAAGGCCGTCGCCGTCCGGGTCGTCGATCGAATCGGCGGGGTTGTTCGGATCGAGGCCGTTGGCGAGCTCGAAATCGTCCGGAAGACCATCGCCGTCCGCGTCGCCGGAGAGCACCACCTGCATCGTGATCACACCCAGGGCGCCCTCGTTGAGGGCGCTCACCAGCACGCGGCCACTGGTGCGGGCGGTGACCCGCCCGGCGCCGTCCACCTCGGCGATCGCCGGGTTGCTCGACCGGTAGCTGGTGCCCGCAGCAGCCGGAGTCACGTCGGCCGAGGAGCCGTCGGCATAGGTCGCCACCGCAGTCAGATCGAGGGTCTGGCCGGCCGTGCCGAGCGTGGTCGCGGGCGCGGTGAGCCGCAGCACACCGGGAACCGGCACCGGGGCATCGAAGCGGATGCTCTCCACTTCGATCACCCCGTTGGCCGGAACGGTCAGGAGGTCCGACTGGCCCGAGCGGGTGACGCCGTTGTCCACGCAGGTCGCACGCACCCGGATGGGACCCTGGTTGGCGGGCACGTTGGGGAGCACCCAGACACCGCCGGCCTGTACGGACGCGGTGCGGTTGAGGGCGCTCACCTTGCACGAGGAGTCGAGCTGGCCGGCGAGCGGCAAGGCCGGCAAGAAGCTCGCGAACAGCAGCGTGGCGGCGACGATCGGTCCTCGGTGTTTCATCGGCTCACCTCAATTCCTGGGTGCGAAATGGCAGCGAGAAGGGGGTATTGAGAGTCCTTGCCCGAGATCGTTGAGCACGGTGTCCACATTTCTCGGCTTGTTCGCGGCATCCAGGTCGTCGTCGATCTGTGCGAAGTAATGCCAGGTCTTGGTGTCCGAGGCTTTCTCCCCGTTCCACTCGGCCCACTGGCGGAAGGCGTCATAGACCTCGCGCGTGCGAATGACGTTGAAATCGTTCCCGGCCGTCGGGCCGTCGATGTCGTAGATCTGGTCGTCCGATTGCGGGGTCAGGTCCTTGAAGTGCGAGCTGGAGGTGTCGTCGTGTTGATGGCTGTTGTCGATGACACCATTGGAACACCAGAAGCTTCTGACCTCGCGCCGCAGCTCCCAGCCGGCTCCGACCACTGCGTTGACACCCGCCGGCTGCAGGTGACCGACGATTTCGATATTCCCGCTGGCTTCTCCAACGGTGAACCCTTGCGCGAAATGGGTCTCATCGGTCATCGGCCCGAGATTCGGGAAGCCGTGGTCGGTCAGTTGTGTCGCCGAATTGGTCGGCGACATGGTGCCGGACGTCCGGAATTCCAGCTCGACCCAGAGGATCCATACGCTCACCTGGTTCGAGGTCTCACCCACGACGCTCGCCTGGACCTGGTGGCGGGTGGAGGCTCCCTTGGAAACCTTGGCGAGCTTCGGGTTGGCGGCGTCGGCGGTGGCGCCGCTCCACTGGATGTCGCGGGCGAGATCGGGATCGTCGGGCGTCAGGATCGCCTCGATCTGCACCGTTTCGTTCGCCTTGCGCACGGCCGCCCAGTTCTCGGCTCCGGTCACGTGGCTCTGCGTCGCGCCGTCCTTCACCCGGATCTCGATCTTCACCACCTTGACCTGGACATCGTCCTGGGCCAGGACCCGGTCGCAGGCCCCGCAGCGGACCTTGAGCGTCGCTGTGTGCACACCGACGTTGGCGAAGGCGTGGCTCACCACCGCGGAGGTGCTGGTCGTCCCGTCGTCGAATTTCCATTCGTAGCGCGGGGAGCCGCAGTCGGGCAGGCTCAGGTCGCCCGGGCTGAAGACGAACGGCTGGTCCTTGCCCTTCGCAGCCCCCTTTTCCTTGCCGTCGGCCAGCGCCTTGACCGTTCCGGGCTTGCGCGGCCGGCAGCCGCCGGAGCACTGGTTCCCGATCAGGCAGGGGTCCTGGTCGGAGCAGGAGCAGGAGGCTCCGGCGGCGGCTCGCGCGAAGGGGTCTGCCGCCGGAGGGGCCGAGGCCGGCGGCACGGCGCAACCCGGCACGCACTTGCTGCCGTCGCAGATCTGGCAGGCCGGGCAATCGGCCGAGGTGCCCGCCGCCGCGGGATTGCCGCCGCAGTGCCAGCCGGCCTTGAGGATGCCCACCCCCGGGTTGGAGACGAGGAGCGCGCCATCCTCGCTCACCGTCGCCGGCCCGATGCTGACGAAGTGGCCCAGGTCGTGATCGAACGAATACAGCTCGGTCACCTCGCCGGGCGAGAGCCCCTCCACGTTGGGCAAGGTGAGCCGGGCCGGCGGATCGAAGCGCGCTCCGGCCGGCTGGATGGTGACGATGAGCCGCGGCTGCTGCCCGAAGTTCGGCACCATGGGGACCTTGTCCGAGTGCACCACGGTGACGCTCACCAGGCCGCTGCGCGAGCCCCCCGGGAACGTCACCGAGCCGGGGGCGATCTCCAGCGCGAAGCCGGGCACGTCCGGCAGGGTGATCACCCCGCCGCGGACCTCGTCGACCGGCACGCCGTGGGCGAGATCGAGCGGCAGCAGGAAGACCGGCATGGTGAGCGGGTTGTCCCGGCCGGGGACCGTGGTCACCACGAATTCGAGATCCGGCCAGGCGCCGGGCCGTTCGACGGTGCTGCCGTCCACGACCAGCCGCAGCGTGCCGACCGGGGCGCCCGCGATCCGGAACTGCCCCTGGGCGTCGGTCTGCGCGGTCAGGGGCGTGTCGAGGATGCGCAGCGTGGCGCCGCGCAGGGGCTGATTCATGTTGTCCAGCACGACACCGCTCACCGAGGTGGTGGCCGGGTCGGCTCCCGCGGCCCGGGCCGAGGCGACGAAGGTGGCGACCGGGCTCCCCTCCAGCCCGTCGATCCGGGCTTCGACGACGTTGTTGGCGATCCCTTCGTCGGGCTCGGCGACGAAGGCGACGATGGCGCGGCCGTCGCTGTCCGAAAGGACCGGCAGCTCCTGCCCGCCGGGCTCGAAGTGCCCCTGCCCCTCGACCACCGACCAGCGCACCGCGACCCCTTCGAGACGGTTGAACCCGTCGTCCGTGACCACGGCCACCAGGGGCCGCGGCAGCTCCTGGCCGGCGAGGCCCTCCTGCTGGCTGCCCGAGTCCACCAGGAGCTTGCTCGCCGGCCCCGGCAGTGCGGTGAAGCGCAGCACCACCGGTCCATGGAACCCGGCGGCGGAGACCTCGACGCGCTGGTTCCCGGCCCCGGCCCGCAGGCCGAGCGTGAAGGGGGTGGCGGCACGTCCGGCGGGGTCCGTGACCACTGCGATCTGGCGCCGGCCGCCGGCCAGCGTTCCATCTCCGCCGCGCACCTTGAACACCACCGGCCGCCCCGCCACCGGCTGGCCGGCGCCGTCGCGCAGCTCGACCACGAGCGGCTGGGCGAGAAGTTGGCCGATCCCGCCCGTCTGGCGGTCTCCGGACACCACCACGAGCCGCGGCAGGTTCGGCTCGGCGCGGTGGACGGTCAGCGTGAGGTGCGCCGTGTTGCCGCCGGCATCCACGGCGTCGATCGCCAGCACGTTGGGACCGGGGACGAGCGGCAGGTCTTCGAGCAGGAAGGAGCGGTGCGCCACCGTGGCCCGCCGGCCATTGACGGTCACCACCGCCTCGGAGGCGTTGACGGTTCCCGCGACGATGTCGTTGACCAGACCGGAGACGGTGACCGAAGGAGTCAGCACCGTCGCCCCGTCGCGCGGGGCCTCGACCGCCAGCCGGGGCGGGAAGAGGTCGCGGACCACATGGATGGTCGCGGTCCCCTTCCGGCCGTTGCCACCCGTCGCCACCGCGGTGAGGAGGTTGCCTCCTTCGATCAACGGCACGTCGCGCGCCACGAAGGTTCCGGCCGACACCTGGGCGGGGACGCCGTTGACCGCCACCGCCGCTCCCGGATCGCTGACCGTCCCCCGGACCTCGGTCACCGTGGCGGCGAGGAAGCTCAGGTCGGCGGGGCTGTCGATGGTGACCGCCGGCAGGCTGTACCGGAAGACCTGCAGGCGGACCTCGCGCTCGTTCCCGGCCCGATCCGCCGCGTGGACCACCAGCTGGTTCTCCCCTTCGACCAGCGGCACGTCGGCGGCGAACGAGCCGCCGGTGGTGGCGAGCGGCAGGCCGTTCACCGTCAACACCGCCAGGCCGTTCTCGTCGTCGCTCTCACCGGTCAACCGCAAGGTGGGCCGGTTGGTGATCTGGCCCGCCACCGGGCGCGCCACCGTGAGCGACGGCGTCCGCGTGTCGAGGACCACCCGCGCCTCCACCGAGCTTTCGGAGCCGAAGACGTCGGCCGCCACGAGCAAGAGGCTGTTGGCCCCCTCCTCCAGGGGCAACACGCCCTCGAACCGTCCGCCGGTGACCGCCAGGGCCTGCCCGTTCATCGCAAGGGAGGCGACGCCTCCGGCATCCGCGACGGTCCCGGAGACGGCGAGAAGCGGCGTGCGGACGGCGGCGCCGTCCACCGGTGCCTCGAGCGTGATCACCGGCGGCTCCCGGTCGAGCACGAGCTCGACATCGCGGACGGCGGTGACGGCATGCCCCGCGCGGTCCCGGACGGTCACCTCCACCCGGTGCACCCCCGCCGCCAGGGGCGGCGTGGCACAGACCGCCGATCCGGGCTCCAGGCTGCATCCCGAGGAGATCTCGACCGCGCCGATGCGCACCGAGGAGGCGGGCCAGTCGAGGCCCGAGGTCGCGTCGCCCGTCGCGAGCTCCACCTCGAAGCCGGGAACGAGCGAGGTCACCGGCCCGCCGGGCGCCACGAAAGAGAGGCCGGGCGGCGTCACGTCCACGGTGAACCTCCAGGTCGCCTGTGCCTCCCTGCCCGCCAGATCCTGCAGATAGACCCGGGCGGTATGCTCCCCGTCCGCCAGGGCTGCGGCCGGCGACCAGCTCAGCCCCGCCGCCGTGACCTGCGCCTCGGCGGTTCGATCGACGCCGTCGATGAACAGGCGGACGCTCGCCGGGTTCACTCCGGAGCCTTCGTCGGAATAGGCCGCCGCAACCCCCGGCGCCACGGCGACGAGGCTGCCGTCCGCCGGCACCAGCCCGCCGACCTGCGGCGGCGTCGTGTCGGTTCCACCACCCGCGATCTCGAACACCACCACCAGCCGCGGCCCCTGCCCTCCGGCCGCCTCCCGCGCCGCGTACTCCACCAGCCCGCTCTCCCCCTCCAGCGTCTTTTTGAGCATCCAGCCATGGTCCGCCGTACCGGCCAGGAACGCCGCCACGTCGGCGGTCACGTCATAGCGCACCCAGCCGCTCAAGCCCTTCGTGTGGAGGACACCCGCCGTCGCCGCGGGTGCGAAGGAGCCGCCGGCCCACTGCGGGCTGCAATCCGCCTGCTGGTTGCCCGTGCTCGCATCGGCGGCGCAATTCCAGGTGGCCCCGGCCTCGGTCCAGGGCGCCGCCAGCCGGTGCGCGTCCACCCTGCGGCCGCCGCTCCCCCAGTTGTCCCCGTTGCGGGTGATGAACGTCTCCAGCCAGGCCGACCGCAGCGCCGCACCCTGGAGCGCCGCCGCGACCGCCGCCGGATCGAAACGGATCAGCGCGCGGTTCTTCCCGCTCTGGCGGATGCGCAGCACGGTCTCGCTCCCCTGGTTCTGGTTCGGAGAGCCCTGGCGGAGCCAGGTGTCCGCCAGGGCCGGAAAGGTCGCGGTGTGCAAGCCGGGACCGGCGAGGAGCTGGAAGGTGAACGACGCCTGCGCGGCATTCCCCGCCAGATCCGCCAGCATCACCTGCACCGTATGGCCGCCGGCCGCGAGCACCGGTGGCTCGCAGGTGGCCGCTGCTGCGCTCACGGTGCAGCCCGCGGTGACATTGGTGGCATCCACGAGCACCTGGAGGGAGGCCGGATTCACACCCGTGCCACCGTCGGCGTACTCGATCCGGATCTGGGGGGTCGCATCGTTGACCACCACGGCCTGCCCCGGGGCGGTGATGGCGAGGCGGGGAGGGACCTGGTCGGAGGCCGTGCTCTCCACCACCAGAACGAGCCGCGGCGCCTGCGCCGCACCTCCTTGGAGGGAGGTGTAGTCCACCTGCCCGTTCTGCCCCTCCTCGGTCTTCTTGACCAGCCAGCCATGGTTCGCGGTGCCGGAGAGAAAGGCGAGGACGTCCGCGGTGACGTCGAACCGGACCCAGCCGCCGAGGCCGTTCGCGTGGAGCACCGTATCCGTCGGCTCCTCCTCGAAGAGACCGCCGGCCCACAAGGGGCTGCAGTTCGCCTGCCCGTTGGCCGGAATCGCATCGATGCCGCAATGCCAGGTGGCTCCGGCCTCGGTCCAGTCGGCGGTGAGCCGGTGGGCGTCCACGGTGCGCCCCTCCGAGCCCCAATTGTCGGCATTGTTCTGGACGTAGAGCTCCAGCCGCGCCTCGGCCAGGCGTCCGTTCCCCACCGCACCGGTGATCGCCGCGGGATCGAATCGAACGAGCGCACGGTTGTTGCCGCTCGCCTGGATCCGCAGGAGGGGCTCGGTCCCCTGGTTCTGGTTGGGAGATCCGCTCCGGAGATAGGTGTCGGCGACCGCCGGAAGAGAGAGGGTCTGCGCCCGAGCCGAGGCGGCGATCAGGAACGCGCCGAGAAGAAAACCCAAGTCTGTCCGCCTGCGCATAAGCTCACCCCTCCTGATTCGATCCGGTCCATACCACCAGATGCGCCGAAGGGACGGGAAATCGGTCAGGAGACCCGGCAAGGGTCGGTTACCAGGTGGTGTTCCCCGAGTTCGCCCATGCAGCCCCGGTCTACACGACCGCCCGCGAGCTGCTCGACAAGCTGGCCCTCCCCATCCCCACCGAGCACACCGAGCGCTACGCCGCCAAGGCGAAGGGGCATGGGATCTGGAGATCCGTCAGAAGAATCGGGTTGCCAAGAACGTATGAGTACCGGTTCCAACTCTGGCGTCATACGTGCCCGCAGTCAGCCGGTTGGTCGAAGCGGTGGCCGGCGAGGAGACGAGCACACCGTCCGTGGTGGTGCCGGTCAGGTTGCCGTAGTTGTCATATGAATAGGTCTGGGTGCTCGACGTGCCGCCGGAATAGGGGCTGGAGTAGACCGTTCCGCCCACGATGCGGCTCAAGGTGTCATAGAGGTACAGCGCGTTGCCCGGCTTCTTGATGTTCCCGGAGGGGTCGTAGTCGTACAGGCCGGTCGTCCAGTACCCGAAATTGTCGCTGGTGCGCAGCGATTTGACCTCCAGCGGCCGTGCCTGGCCGGTCGGGTCCGCCAGCTGGTGGTCGGTGATGCCATTGGTTCGCACGACGGTTGCCACCATGCCGCTCGGATGATACGTCAACGCGGTCGCGAAAGGTGGCGCGCCGCCGCGCATATTGGCCTCAGTCATAGACGTCGATTTCGAGGGCTACCTTAGCAAAACTCCCCAGCCTGGAGAGCACAACAGGCGCCAGGTTGAAACCAAGATTCCCATGCTGGTCCCCGAAGGCACTGACATAGATGTCTACCCTGAGCCCCGCGTCAAACATCTGAGCCACTGTCTCTCGGCGCACTTCCAGGAGGCTGAGAATTGCATCAATGTGGTCGTTTGGGGGGCGGTCTTCGGCGACTTCCGCCTTGAGAGCCCATAGCCCTTCTGAATAATCAGCGTACCGACGCCCCGCTCTTCCAATGCGAGGGTCACCTCGCTTGTGCGCCATCGTAGGCGGCAGGCCCATCTGCGCAGTTACTTCTTCTGGGTCTAGCTTGCCCATGATTCGAAGAGTCGCTGAGAAGGTCGGCATGCGTGGAGCCTCAGAAGGCTACTCCGGCGATTCAGGCACCTGTTAATTCCTGCGCAGTCCGCCAGGTCGCTCAGCCTCACCCCTCATCTGACTCATTTCTCATCATGCCGATAAGCAGCATCTACAAGGCGCTTCAGCGGGTTGCGCAGCTCCTTGAGATGATAAGCAAGGTGTGAGTATAATTCGATCTGGAGATCGGCAAGCTTATCCGCATACTGGTCGCGGTCACCCTCAGCCAGCGCATCCAGGCCCAGCAGGTGCGCACGGATGCTCTCGCCTGCTTCCAGGAGCCCAGAGAGGTGAAAGGCCACGGGGCTTGATGAATCTTTTTCTAGGAGCTGCTGCAGGAAAGTCATAGTGGCACACCTGCTTTCTGTGCAAGCTCAGCTATTTTCTTGAGGGCAGCGGTTTTGAGCTTTCCAGGCAGTTTCTCCGCGGCCTTTCTCGCGTTTTCAAGGAAAGATCTTATTTCTTTCTGGTGATGGTCGAAGTGGGGATCCTTTCCAGGCCCTCCAGCAGCGCCAATCTTTGCAAGGTGCGCTTCCGCTTGGGCGACATTCCCAGCAACAACCTTTGCGACCTGCTTTGTGTTCTGCGCAAGAAAGATCGAGTCCAGGATCAGCCCAAACCCGCCCTGGATCGCCTCGCTGACACCTGGAATCTCGTTGAGGGCCGTGCCGATGAGAGCCCCACCCGCCCCAGCCAGTACTACGGCACCGACGGGGTTTGCTACTGCTATAAACCCTGCCGCGCCACCGCCTTCGACTGCCAAGGGCGCCGAAAGAACCAAGACCGCGTTGTCGCCGTCGGGGTCAACATACTTCAAGGGGTTGGCTTTGGTGTAGGAATAGCGGTTCCAGTTCTGAGGCTGTATCAGGTAAGCCCGAAACTGGTCCCTGGCTGCCGCGTCTCCCGACTCAAGCGCAAGGACATCGAAGCGGTCCACGCTCAAAAACCGCCCCAACGGCACCGAGTAATGCCGCGCATGCATGTAGTCCAGGTCATCCCCCTGCCCCCCCGGATTCACCAGGTCCCGCTCATGCCCGGTGAACCGCAGCCGGTTCGCGTACGCCGTCGTGTACGTCGCAGCCAGCTCCTGGCCGTAGGGGTAGTAGGCGTGGTACTGCGTGTTCGCCGGGTTGCCCGTGGCGTCGGAGATGTAGCGCGGGGTTCCCAGGTGGTCGGTGTGCAGGTGGCTCACCGCGCCGCCGGCTGCTGCCGAGGCCACGCTCGCCAGCAGCGTGCCGCCGCGGTAGATCGTGTCTCGGTAGTGGGTCCAGCCCAGGTGCGAGGTGTACTCGCGGAGCACCTGGCCTCCCGGGCCGCGCAGGGTCCAGATCGAGCCTCCTCCTCCGGTCTTGTAGGACCAGAAACGCTCGTCTCCCGCGGTGTAGACGTACCGCCAATCTTCGCCGCTCGAGACCAGCCGGGTCATCTGGCCGAAGGCGTC
>DIHE01000089.1:78471-147001 GCA_002420005.1 Holophagales bacterium UBA5704
GGCCGGTGAGGAAACGAGCACGCCGTCCGTCGTGGTGCCGGTCAGGTTGCCGTAGTTGTCATACACGTAGGTCTGGGTGCTCGACGTGCCCCCGGATTCGGGGCTGGAGTAGACCGTTCCGCTTACGATGCGGCTCAAGGTGTCGTACAGGTAGAGCGCGTTGCCGGTCTTCTTGATGTTTCCGGAAGGGTCGAAGTCGTACAGGCCGGTCGTCCAATACCTGAAGCTGTCGCTGGTGCGCAGCGATTTGATCTCCAGCGGCCGTGCCTGGCCGGTCGGGTCCGCCAGCTGGTGGTCGGTGATGCCATTGGTTCGCACGACGGTTGCCACCATCCCGCTCGGATGATACGTCAACGCGGTCGCGAATCCAGCCACCGAGGTCAACCGGCCGCGCGTGGAGCCGTAACTTTGCGTCCTCGGGGAGGCCGCGCCGCAGAGGCTGGTCGTGGTGCAGTCCGGGTAGGTGTGGCTCGAAAGATCGCCGGTCTCGTTCCAGGTGTAGGTCTGGCGGAAGACCTCGTTCTGCGTGCCGTTGAAGATGTTCGCCGTGTCCTGCTGTGACATCCGCCCGCCCCGGCCACCGTACTGGTAGCTCTCCTTCACCTCCACCACCGCGTTGAACGGCGTCGCCACGTAGTTGTACCGCGAGGCGCTCGTCAGTTTGCCCTTCTTCCAGTCCGTCCCGCCGCCGGTGGCGGTGCCGTTGGCCGTGGCGTAGGTGAAGGCTTTCAGGCAACGCGGGCTCGTCCCGTTGGTCTGGCAGTTGCCGGCGCCGGTCTCGCGCACCTGGGTCAGGCGCTCGTACTTGTCGAAGAGGAAGGTCAGGTCGAAGACTCGGTCCACCTTGCGCGTCGCATGGCCCCGGGCGTCGTAGTTGATGTAGTCGACGTCATGCCCTTGCCCGTAGGTGTTCGCCGTCTTCTCCGGATGGTTCTCCCAGAGCAGCAGGCCCCGGTTGTCGTAGGTGAACAGACGCTCCTGCCCGCAGGCTCCGGACTGGACGTTCACCCCCTGGCAGACCCTCCTCAGGTGATTGCCGGTGTCGTATTCGTACCGCGTCACCACGCCATTCGGCTCAGTAACCTCATAGAGCCGGCCGAAACGATCATAAACTTCCGTCGTCGTCGCGAGCGTCTCGCTGGTGGCCCCGGTGGCCACCTTCGCACTGCGCTTCACTTGGCGCGTGCCGAGGTAGCTGAGAGTCACGTCGCGCTGCCCCTGGGCGCCACCGTCCGGCGGCCGGATGGCTCCCGGCCGGCCGAAGGGATCATAGTGGAGGAACTGGGTGTTGAAGGCCACTTCGCGTTCCGTCACAGCGGTCTTCCAGCCCAGCGCGTTGTAGGTGATCGTCCGGCCGACCCAGGTGCCGGTCGGCATTTGCTCCTCTTCCAGGGCCGGCCGTCCGAAGGCGTCGAACGTCGTCCGGCTCGCGCCGTAATTGGTGCCGCTCAAGTCGTTCGATACCTTCACCTGGGCGAGGATCGAGGCGCTGGTGGCGTTGCGGTAGGTGACCGTGGTCACCGCACCTTGCGGTGGCTCCACCTGGGTGATCCGGCCCCTGGCATCGTAGCTGTAATTCGTCTGCCGGCCCGCCGTGTCCCGGCTGGCGCCCGGCAGGCCCGTCGAGCGGTCGATCGTCTGGTCGAGCACGAGAAGCGTGTTGGTGCCCACCGTGTACGACGTGCTCGCCTTGGAACCGAACGACCAGGCGTTGTCGATCTTGTAGACCGGGTTCGTCAGGCTGTCGGTCAGGGTACAGATGAAGCCCGCGGTGGGATCGGTGGGCATCGCCTGGGTGTCACCGCCGAAGTACTTCTCGCTCGCCACGTTGCCGCGGGTGTCCCCGGTGAAGACCTCGACCAGGTCGTTCGCGGCATAGCTTGCATTGCCGACGGCATGCACCCGGCGGCCGGTCAGAAAACCACTCGCATTGAAACAATAGGACCGGTACTGGAGCTGTCCGTTCTCCAACTCCCAGGAAAAGGCATAGGTGCTGAGAATCCACGGGCTCGACGTCGGCCAGGCGGAAAAGCCGCCGGTGCCGTAGGTGCCCCGGCCCGGGTTGTATCCGATCGCCGCCGTGCGCAGGTTGCTCCCCGGAAAGTTTCCGTCCGTGGACCGGGAACGGTAATTGCCGTAGCCGTCGAAATCCGAGAACGTCTCGTCCGCCACCGTGCCGCCGTCGTCGTGGTACACCGTCCGGGATGAGGCCTGCCGCTGGTTCAGGCGCGTCCAGTCTTGCAGGTCCGGCGTGAAGGTCGTGATGTCCGCATCCCGCTCATAGCGCAGGTAGGTGCTGCGCAGGTTCGCTCCATTCTGGTGAAAGATCTGCGACGACAAGAACCGGCCGGCGCCGTCACCGGCGCGTTGCCGGGTGAACGGCAGGCCGTAGTCGGTGATCTGTCCGGAGGAGCCACAGGGGCCGGCGCAGACCGAGAAGTACCGCGTCGCCGCGTGACCCAGCGGATCGGTGACGCTGTTGATCAGCTCGGCGTAGACGCCGGGAGAAACCTGGTCGCCGAGGGTCGTCCTGTAGGTCCAGTCTCCGGTGGGGTTGCCCAGTGCGTCGCGCAGGGTGCGCTTGGCGACCCCGGTTGTGTTCTGCCAGAAGGAGCGGTTGGTCGACTGAGTGGGGTACCGGTAGGTGGTGTAGTCCCACTCGATCGAGCCGAGCGTCGGCAGAACGAGTTGCTGGATCATGCCCGTCTTGCACAGACCGGTCGGGGTGTTGAAATAGGCAGGCATCGCCCAGGCCGAGTCGTCCGGCAATTCCAAACCGGTCAACAGAGCCACCGCGACATTGTTTGTCGCCGGATCGGCGTTGCCGCAACCCTTCATCTCCACCGGAACGGCACCGGGCTCATCGATGTCGTAGTGAAAGACATAGTCCGCCGCCGGCTGACTGCCAAAGCTGTCCATCTCCACCCGGTCCACCACCAGCGGCTGGTAAGGCAGGCCGGTGTACTTGAAGTAGACCCAGTGGGTGCGGTTGTGCAGGTCGGTGATCTTCCAGGGCCACGGATCGTCGAGCTTCGTGCAAGGGCCCTGCGGGCAACAGTTGTAGCAGATATTGACAAAGTTTCCGAAACGGTCCTCGATCCGGGTGAGTTGGCCGTCGACATCGAAGGTCTGGAAGGAGCCATCCGGGAACTCAAGCTTGCCGGCGGCCTTGTCGTAGCGCAGATAGGTTCCGTCGCGGGTGTAGAGGATGTTCGCGTTGGCCGTCTCGCCCTCGTGCAGCGTCGGGTAGAGCGTATGGCGCGCACCGTCCGGGCTCATCCAGGTCTCGCGAGCCGTCTCGAACTCGCCCGGCGTATACGGCGGGTTCAGCCGGCCGAGAGAGACCGTCCAGCCGAGCCCGGCATTGGAGGTTCGGAAGGGGAGCGACTGCGCCGTCCCGTTGTACACCTGGTGCTCCCAGACCTGACTGTTGTAGACCAGGGTGAGCCCGTAGGAGAGCCCGGCGTTGACCGGGTAGCTCTGGCCGAGTGGGATGCGGATCACCAGGTTGCCGTTGAACAGGTTCACGTTGTCCACGTCACCTACGGCGAACGAGGCGGACGGGTTGAACCCCTGCGCCACGTTCGGATGCTGCTGCGCAGCGGCCGGCGGCAAGACGGCCAGGGCACCGAGGGACAGGGCGAGAGGGAGGGTGAAGTGGCGCATCGGGCAATCTCCAGAAGGCGGCCGGCCTTACAGGGCGTTCGGGACCTTGACCAGGGTGATCTCGAGCAGATTGGGGTCGATCAGGAGGACGACGTCATCCTTGAGGAAGGTCTGCGGGGCTGCCGGGCTGCCGGGCAGAGGCGTCATCCGGTCGAGCGTCGCTTCGAGGCGGCCGTTGGCGCGGCCGTCCTCGTCGCCCGGCCCGCCGTCGCCCAGGCGCAGCGCCCAGCCGCCGACGCCGGGGCGCACGACCAGCAGCTCGGCCATGCCACGGTGGTCGAGCACCGAGTCCCGGCCATCCGGCCGCTTGCCGAGACCCCGGCCGCGGAAGTTGACGCGCTGGAGCCGGAAGCCCTCCGGCACCGCGACATCGAAGGTGCCCGCCGCGAGATCCACCGCCGCCCACGTGGAGCGCAACGGCGCCGGCCCGTCGAAAGGAAGGGTGACCCGGCCGTCGCCGTCGTCATCGGTGCGGGCCTCCAGGCGGGGGACGACGTTGACCACGTCGTCCGGGTCGATCACCCGGGCCACGCCGAAGAAGATCACCTGCCCGCGGGCCGTGGCGCCGGTGGCCACCAGGCCATCGGCCTCGACGGTGAGCCGAAAGGGCTCCGCCCGGGCGATGCCCGCGACACCCAGAAGAGGAAGGAGACCGAGAAGGACGTGCCGCCGTAGAGTCTGGAACCGCATGGGAGCTCCCTTTGGCACGGAGGAGGGACCGTGCCGAGGGAGTCTGGCGGTGTCACGGAAGCTTCGTCAATGGCGGCTCAAGACAACGAAGAGATGGGGAAGGCGCCAGGTTTCGACATCCTGAAGCGCCGTCCCTCGGTCGCGCCGACCAACTCACCGGTACCGGCGCCGGGCCGGCCCCCGAAAGGGGCAACCGCGGTGCGGAGCCGTTACCCGGCGCGGCTTGGCCTTCCACGCGGCGTATAAGCGCTATCCGGCCGCGGGATAGCCTTATACGCGGCGTTCGACTTGTCAGGTTCGGGTGCAGGCGGGGACGCCGGCTGGGCGGCGACGCCGAAGGGACGGGAAATCGGTCAGGAGACCCGGCAAGGGTCGGTTACCATACCTCCGTGCTCGCGAAAGGAGGCCCGGATGAGCGGTGAGGAGAGATTGCGCTACGGCGCAGCGGCGTGCCAGGTGGATTTCGGCAATCCGGCGGATCGGTCGGGGATCAAAGCCCACGTCGACCGCATGCTGGGGATGATCGACAGTGCGGTCGGCGGCTATGCGCCGTTCCTGCCGGTCAAGCTGGTGGTGTTCCCCGAGTTCGCCCATGCAGCCCCGGTCTACACGACCGCCCGCGAGCTACTCGACAAGCTGGCCCTCCCCATCCCCAACGAGCACACCGAGCGCTACGCCGCCAAGGCGAAGGAGCATGGGATCTGGATCCAGACCGGCACCTTCCTGGAGAGCGACGAGAAGTACCCCGGCGTGGTGTTCAACGCCACCTGCCTGATCGGGCCGGAGGGCCTCCTCACCAGGTACCGCAAGGTGAACCCGTGGATTCCCTGGGAGGTCCACGCCAGCCCGCACGACCTGCCGGACTACCGGGAGGAGATGTTCCCGGTGGCGGACACGCCGATCGGCAAGCTGGGTGTCGCGATCTGCTACGACTGGCTCTTTCCGGAAGCGCTGCGCCAGCTCACCGCCAACGGCGCCGAGGTGTTGATCCGCGTCTCCGCCTACATGGACCCCTGGGGGGCGACGGCGCCGATGGACTGGTGGACCGTGGTGAACCGTTGCCGCGCGATCGAGAACGTCGCCTACGTCGTCGCCTCGAACCAGGCGGCGAGCCTCGCCCACTATCCACCGTTCTCCTGGCCGGGAGGGAGCATGATCGTCGATTTCGACGGCCGCATCCTGGCCCAGGCCGACCCCGGCCCCGGCGAGAAGATCGTCGTCGCCCCGGTCGACGTGGGAGCGCTGCGCCACGAGAGAGCTGTCCGCCGCGGCCACCAGAACCTCGCCCACCTGCGCACCGGGTGCTATCCGGTGTACCGCCAGGAGCTGTATCCCGGAGGGCGTGGCGAGGACCGCCAGAAGCTCTCGATCGAGGGCAACGACGAGGCGATCGCCGCGGCGAAGGGGAAGCTGGGGTACTGAGCGGAGCCCGGAGAGGTCTCCGGCACAGTCCCTCTTTGGTCCTGCCGCAGGGCTCCTTCTGAGCCCCTTCTCGCTCCGCCGCCGCTTGCTCATCAGATTTTCAGCAGGTAGGCTGCGAAGGTCGAAAGGACCTCTCCATGCAGGCAAGGGAATGAGTGCGGTACCCGCTCCCCCCGATCGGCCGGCGGATCCCGGGGCCGGCGACGTCGAGGCCGCCCTCGCCCAGGCGCGCGACCTGAAGGCCTGGTGGCTCCGGGTTGAGGCCGGGGAGGAGCCGGTCGAGCGCTTCGATCTCTACCCGGCGGTTCCCGGCTCCGAGCCGGTGTGGGGGTTCTTCGGGACGGCACCGGTGCAAGGCGCGAACGTCCCCGTGATGGGAGACGTCATCGACGACTTCTTCGACCGGCCGAGAGTGCCGGCGGCGCAGCAGAAACAGGCCGCCCGCTGGATGCTCGAGCAGGTGGAGGAGTTTGCCCTGCACTATTGGCTCCGCGCCGAGGCGTCCGCCCTCCCCCAGCCGTATCCCGAGCTGGGCCACGCCTCGGCGGCCCCCTACCTGAGCTGGCTCGGCTTGTGCTTCCGGCAGGGCCAGGGGTTCTCCGGTTACGGGAATGTCCAGCGGCTCTTCAAGCGGCGATCCGGCGGCCGGGTCGGCACGTTTCCCCTGCGAGAGAGCACGGCGATCGTCGACCTGCGCGAGCTGGGTGGAACCTACGAGTGGATCACCCTCGACACCCGGGAATTCGACTTCAACATCACCGTCGGCGGCGCCCGCGACGAGTCTCCCAGCCTCGTCGTTCCCTTGACCTCGACCGTGCAGACCGTTCTGAGCGCAGACCTTCTCGACAACCGGCTCGATCCGGAGCCCGGGACGCTGGGCTCCTTCGGGCCCGGCTTCGGCCTCATCCGCACCGCGAGCCCCGGCGTCCTCGCCGTCGCTCCCGACATGATCCAGCCCGGACTGCGGATGCAGTCGCTGCGCGTCCTCGACACCGGAGAGGTCCGTTCGCGCGGGGTGATGATCATGCCGCAACCGGACAAGATCGTGAACATCCCCCTGTTGTCTCCCGAGCCGTTTCTCGGGGCAGCCGACTTTTTCACCCTCGGCGCCGCCCGTGGGGTGACGGAGCCGCTCCGCAAGGTGATGGCCCGGCTGCCCCTGCCGACCCTGCCGGACATCGGTTTCGATCCGGTGCTCGGTTTCGTGCGCGGGCTGAACCTCCTGACGGGAGGCAGGGCGGCCGGCGAGCTGTGCATTTCGAAAGAGCAGATCGAGAAAGAGATCCTGGCGAAGGACGCGCAGGGGATCCGGCAGGGTGTTCTGGCCGCGCGCCAGACCTGGCTGCAGGTTCCCGACTGGCGCGACCGCCAAAGCATTCCCGCCTGGGTGGCCCGTGGGGAGGTCGCATGAGCGGCACGGCGTGGACCGACGACGACCTGGCGATCCTCGACAACGTCCCCGCGGCGATCGCCCAGGGGCGCGATCTGAAGCAATGGTGGGAACGGATCCGCCGGACACCCGGCGCTCTCGGCCGGTTCCCGGTCAGCCGCCAGCTTCACGAGCCGGACGTCAACTACGGCTTCCTGACCGATGCGATCCTGCGCCAGGGCATCCTTCCCGTCGCCGGAGTGACGCAAGATCAGTTGTACGACTTTCCGAAGGTCCCGGCGGGGATGGCCGGGCGCGACCCGCAGTGGATCCGCGGCCAGGTCCGTGAGTTCATGCTGCGTCATTTCATGCGGCTGACCTACACCGCGGTGCCGCAACGTCTCCCGCAAGGCCCGGAGGAGCAGCCCCCGGCGGTCCTGAAACCTTTCAGCCGCTGCGGAGCGGGGGGCACCAAGAGCTTCGGCTGGGGCTATGAGCAGTGGTACTACCAACGGGCCGACACCGGCGAGATCGGCAAGTTTCCCGACAGCGAGCGCTACCGGATCATCGATCTGCGGGAGATCGGAACGAAATACAGCTGGGTCGTCTTCAAGGTGGACATCTTCCAGTTCGACTTCACCCTCCCGCCCGTCCCCACCGGGCCGAAGCTGATGATCCCGATGCCCCAGCCGGTCTACACCGTGTGCACACCCGACTTCGTCATCGATGCGGAGAATCCGCGGCCGGGGGTGCTGGGGGAGTACGGCTATGGCTACTCGGTGGTGCCGAATCCCAACTACAAGACCCTGTTCGCCGCCGGGCCGAGCAAGATCACCAATACCATCGAGACCCTCCACCTGCGCGTTCTCGACACCGGCGAGGTGCGCGCCCACATGGATTTCATCACCCCGCAGCCGCCGCAGATCCTGGAATTCAAACCGGTGGAATGGAGCTTCGACCTGGCCGACCTCTTCACCTTCGGCGCCGCCTCGAAAATCTTTGCGCCGGTCAAGAAGGTCCTGGAAGGGTTCGAGCCCCAGATCGATCCGGTGTACACCACGGTTCGCCTGCTCAACCTGCTGACCCTCGGCGTCGCGTCGGATGACTATTGCATCAACAAGGAGCAGCTCTTCAAGCTGCTGATGGTGCTTCACTTCACCGACGCCTATCACATGTACAACATGTCGGCCTCGCACTTCCGGATGGTCCCGGACTGGACCGACGAGGCGAGCCTTCCGGCCTGGGCGCACGGGACGTTCGGCGGGACCACGGATTTTCACTTCGGAGGATGACCATGGCTCCCCCCGGTACGTCTGGCGTTGCGGAAGAAACCGTTCATGCGGTGGTTCTCTCCGGGAGCGGGAGCAGCTCGACGGATGCGTTCGAGGTCGGCGCGATGCAGGTCCTCCTTGCGGAGGGTGCGGCCCATCTGGGGGGCCGTCCGATCGACCCCGCGATCTACAGCGGCAGCGGTTTCGGTGCGTTCAATGCCGCCGTGATGGCCTCGCAGGCGGGTGGAGACACCGCCACCACCGTGCGCTATCTCGGGGACGCCTGGCTCGACGGCCTGAGCTCTGCTCCCGGCCGCTGCGGCAACGGCGTCTACCGGTTGCGCGGCAATCCCCTGACCTTCCTGAATCCCCGCTGCTATATGCCGCAGCCGTTCCTCCCGTTCCTGCAAGCGTTCACCGACGGCGGCTTTTTGATGGCCAACCTCGCCGAGCGGTTCGCGGTCTTCCTCGGCGGCGGCTCCGGCTCGTTGAGCGAGCGGCTGCTGCACATCCCGGACCTCACGGTCTTTTTCGACATGGCGCCGCTCCAGAGCTCCTTGCGCCGATACGTGGACCTGGGACGCCTGGGGAGCTCGGACAAGGAGCTGGTGGTCATCGCGAGCGACTGGACCGAGGGCCGGGCGCGTGCGTTTCTCAAGCCGGAAGTGGCCGGGGAGGACGGGTATGCGATCTTGCAGGCGTCCACCGCCTACCTGCTGGCGTTTCCGTTCGTGCCGATCGGCGGGCGTCCGTATGGCGGCGGCCCCGGATCCATGGCGACGCCTCTCAAGCCGGTGCTCGACCTGTATGCCCGGCCGGGCCGCAAGCTGGTGGTGCACGTGATCTACCTGGTGACGGAGATCGCGGAGATCCCGTTGAGCCCGATGACCAGCGCATTGGCCGGGCTGGGGCGCTACTTCAGCATGAACGAGGTCCTGAACCGCAAGAACGAGGTCGAATATCCGCCGGGCGTGGCACCGCGCAGCGCCTCCGGAGAGATGCCGGGATCGGTCGTCATCCACTCGTACCGGCCGCGCGCGCCGATCATCAACTGGTTCGAATTCTCCAACTTCGACCGCGAGATCACCGCGGCGCACATCGCCGAAGGGCGGGAGTGTGTCCTCCGCCACGACTGTGCCGCGGAGGGCTGCGTTCTGGCGCACTGAGCCGCCATGAGCCGGCCGCGCCGCAAAACCGCCCTCGTCCTGTCCGGCGGCGGTGCCTATGGAGCCTACGAGGTCGGTGTGCTCAAGGCGCTCCTCTGCGGCCACTCCCCCACGACGAACTTCGAGCCCCTCGTCCCGGAGATCGTGACCGGCACCTCGGTCGGCGCCTACAACGCGAGCTTTCTCGTCTCGCGGCTCGCCGCCGGAGGAGCCCGAGCGGCTGCGGAGCTGGAGCGGGTGTGGCGGGAGCGGATCGCCGGCGGCCCGGGGACCTGTGGCAACGGCGTGTTCCGCATCCGCCTGGACCCGGTCGAGTACGCCCGTCCGGCCTGTTACGTCCCGGACCCGCTGCATCCGCTCAAGACCACGGCGCAGGATGCGGTGTACTTCGCCTCCCAGCTCCTCGCACGGACGGCGTCTGCGCTGCGGTCGAGCGGGCCTCTGCTGGCGCGCGCGGCCCTTGAGGTCGACTTCAGCGCGGCGCTCGACACGCAGCCCTACGACACGCTCATCCGCGAGACGATCGACTTTGACGCCGTGCGCCGCTCCCCCATCGCGCTGCGCATCTTCGCGACCGCCTGGACGACCGGCCTGCCGCGGCGCTTCGACAACGAGACCGGGACCCTCACCGCCGAGGCCGTGCAGGCCTCGGCGTCGATCCCGGGGGTTTTTCCACCGACGGTCGCCGGCGGCGAGCCCTGCGTCGATGGCGGGCTGTCGATCAACACACCCCTCGCACCCGCGATCGCCGCCGGAGCCGAGGTCGTCCACGTGGTGTTTCTCGATCCGAAGGTGAGCGACATCCCGATGCGGCTGCCGCTCAGCACGCTCGCCGAGATGTACCGCATCCTCGCCATCCTGTTCGCCAACGAGACACGGGCCCAGCTGGTGCGGATCGACCAGGTGAACCGCGCCCTGCGGCTGCTCGCCCGGTCGGGCGCCGAAGACCGTGCAGACGTTCTGCGGCTCCTCGACCCCACCGGACCTCACCGGCCGGTCGAGGTCCATGTCTACCGGCCTGCGCCCGACATCCTGCAGGGGCTCCTCGGCTTCCTCGATTTCGAACGGGCGTACGTCGAGAAGCTGATCCAGGCGGGCTACGAGGACGCCGCCGGGCGCGCCCCGGAGCCTGCGACGTCGGAGAGCGTCCCGCTCGATTCTTCGTTTCTGCGGGCCTGAGCGTCAGGCGAGGCTCTTCCGCAAGGCTCCGTCAGGGTCCGCCAGCCGGAAGGTGTAGAGATTCGAGAGGGTACGGGGAAAGAGGCTGATGAGAGCGTTGACGCTCATCAGCCCGGAGGCGTCGGCGAGGCATCCGGTGCCCCCCTTCACCGGGCCGAAGCCGCCGAGACGGTAGACCGGGTGGGCCGCTCCCGGCAAGGCCGTGCGGAAGGCGCGGCCTTCGACCATGTTGGCGAAGAGCGAGCCGAGGGTTCTCCCCTCCGGGTCATGGAGGGTGAAAACGCCTCCGGTGGTCTGGGCGGGGATCACCCGGCCGGGGCTCGTGACGTCGAAGTAGAGCATGGACGACACCGAACCGACGATCGCGCCGCGCTCCATGCGGCTACAGAGCCGCCCGGAGCTCTCGATGCCATCGGTGACGCGAGCCAGGCGGAGCCTCTCGAACAGTTGCGCTCCGATGGGCCGGCCGGCCGGA
Source organism: Holophagales bacterium UBA5704 (assembly GCA_002420005.1). Taxonomy (GTDB): domain Bacteria; phylum Acidobacteriota; class Thermoanaerobaculia; order Multivoradales; family UBA5704; genus UBA5704. Next base: position 89,710 of record DIHE01000089.1, read on the forward strand.
TCGAACAGCAACCGCACAGGGCGCTGCGGATCGACCTCGCCGAGGAGATTCACGTACGCGGTTCGGGAATCCGGTGGCTCCGGCCACGGTGCCATCGGGAGAGGAGGGCTTCCGGAGGTGAGACGGCCCGAGGGGTCGACGACGCGCAGCAGCAGATGGAGGAACAGGTCGCCGGGGGGCCGGAGGACTCCGTTGATCACCAGGGTGGCCCCGGGAAACGTCTCTCCCGGCAGGCCGGCCAGATCGCCGGCTCCACCCAGAACGTCGATCACGGCACCGATGCGGAGAGCGGGCCGCCCGCCGAGAGGGATCGGAAAGGTGCGTCCGGAGCCGAACACCTGAACACCGCTCGCCCGGCGATCCAGGAAGCTCAACTCTCCATTGAGCAGCGTAAAGCGCTGCGACCGGTAAGGGTTCAGGACGGTGGGAGGGGGAACGATTCCAGGACCGGGAAAGAAATCGTCGGGAATCGGCGTCAGGCGCCCTTGGAGCGAGCCGACCGGCGCCAGACTCATCTGGTGTCCTGCGGCGAGGCCCTGCCCCCCGGTGCCGGGAACGAGGTCGAAACGGTGCAGCGATTCCTGAAGCTCCAGCGCGACCATGACCTGGTCGCGCAGAAACGGCAGCAACGGAACGGTTCGGCAAGGAACCGACGGAGCACGCATGCTGAGCATCGGGAAGCAGGCCACCGGCTCGAGCAGGCGGGCCATCTCCTCGACCTTGCCGATCTCCGGTTCGGTGCCGCAAGGCAGACGCCGAGCCCCCGGCAGGCGGGTCGCTGCTTTGGTCTCGGACATGGCCACCCTATGATTCGTCTCGCGGCTCGACCGGCCCCCATCCCGGAGGTCCTTCCTGCCGCGCCCAGGCCGTCCCGGCCATCCAATAGACCGCATCGGTTCCGGCCTGTGCGAGCTCGAGACCCAGATGGCCCGCATGGCCTTGGAGGCCGTGGTCCGAGCCGGCTCCCAGCAGACCGAACGAAAGGTCCAGGGCAGCTCTCTGAAGCCGGTCTCCCATCTGGAAAGCAGATCGCATCCCCGGCCCGAGAGTCCCTTCCGCCGAGCGGGTCACCGCCCCGAAGGCCTCCGCAACCCGGCGCGGCGACATCAGATTCGTCACCTGCTCGACACCGAACAGGGAGATCGCCCAGGAAAAGCTCGCCATGGATCGGGCCAGCTCACGCATCATGATCCTCCTCGAAAAGCCCGCCAAGCGGGAAACCTTTTGTCACAAGTTTACAGGATTCGGTCTCTGTCCCGAAGAACCAAAGAAGGTTCATGAACACAGGTGGCTCAACCGTGAGGCTTGACGAAAAGGTTCGGCCTTGCTTTAATGTCGTGACCCTTGAGGTCGTTGCAAGCAGCGGAGGAATGACATGGCAGACAAGGCGGCGAAACCCGCGGGCAAGACCGTGGACGGCTATGTTGAGGGCCTCGACGGATGGCAGAAGGACGTGGTCGGCCGGCTGCGCCGGCTCGTCCTGGAGGCCGTGCCGCAGGCGAAGGAGTCGATCAAATGGGCACAGCCGGTGTATGAGCAGGGTGGCCCCTTCGCCTACATCAAGGCATTCAAGAACCATGTCAATTTCGGGTTCTGGCGTGGCGCCTCGCTGCACGACCCTCAGGGTCTCATCCAGACCGGCGGTGAAAAGATGGGGCATTTGAAGATCACCGGCCCGGGGGACATCCGCGAGAAGGAATTCCGCGCGTTCATCCTGGAAGCCGTGCGGCTCAATGAGGAGAGAGGGGACCCGACGAAGAATCCCTGACCTCCAGGCACTCCGCCTCGTCGAGCTCCTGGAGCTCACCCAGCCGCGCCGGGTAGGAATGGAAGCAACCCGAGCCGAGCCAGCTCACCTCGACACCGTCCACCGCGACCGCGGGCCCCAGCCCGATGTGAGCCAGGGCGGGAGCGCTTCCGAATCCGGTCTTGCCGTCCATCAGATAGCTGCGGACGATCGGACGGCCGTCCTGTGCCCTGGCCCGCACGAGGATGCGCGAACCGAGCCCGGCGCGGTTGCTCCGGCGCCCACGCAGGCGGATCTTCAGCCAGGAACCCCGGTGCTCACCCGTGTTGACGAAGAGCTGGCTCGGCCATGGATCGGCCGGCCACATGCCTCCCAAAGCCGAATAGACGTCCTGGTCGCCGTCGTCGTCGAAATCGAAAAAGACGATGCCATGTCCCTTCTGCACGGTTCCGAAGCCGGCGAGCATCGACACGTTCTCCATGCGGCCGGAACAGCGGCCGTCCGCCTGCCGGCCGCCCCGGTACAGGAGGTTCGGCAGCACAAACCAGGGCTCGGGATTGCCGGTGCCGATGTAGAAGTCCAGGCAGCCGTCGTTGTCCAGGTCACCGAAGGACGCCCCCATGCTGCCGATCGGCAGGTCGCCGCCATCGAACAGATCGGCGCGCGGCGTGAAACGCCCGTCCGCGCCCTGCAGGAGGATCGCGTTGTGGCCACTGCGGAAGCGGTCGCGCCCTTCACCGAACACCGCCTGGGTCACCGCGGTGCGGGCGTCGGCGAAGCCGCCATGGAAGAGATCGAGCCGGCCATCGTGATCGACATCGACGAAGGCGGCCGTGAAACCCGGCTCGTGCCAGTCGAGGCGGTCGCTCGGTACGAAGCGCCGCCCGTCGACATTGCGCAGCAGCGTGCTGGTGCCCGGCAGCGGTCCGGTGAGGTACAGGTCGAGCCGGCCGTCGCCGTCGTAGTCGCCGAAGGCCGCACCGATCAGGTGCCGGTCGTGGACCAGCTCCGCCAGGCCAAAGTCTGCGGTACCGTCCCGGAAGCGGCCGTTCTCCTGAAGAAACAACTTCGAGTCCTGGCGCGGCGTCGCCGGCAGGCCGCTGACAAAGGGGACCTTGAACGCCCAATTGGTCACCAGCAGGTCGAGGTCGCCATCGTTGTCCACGTCCCCCCAGGTGGAAATCCAGCTCGTGGCGATGGTGCCGGCCGGCAAGGCGTCGAGCAGCCCCACTGCGCGGGTGACGTCCGTGAAGCGGCCGCCTCCCCGGTTGGCGAAGAGTTGATAGTGGGCGTACGGGCGCACCGCCAGCAGATCCGGACGGCCGTCCCCGTTGAAATCCGCGGTCGAAACGGTGAGCGGCTGCAACACTCCCGCAAGGCCCGAGCCCGCGGTGGCGTCGGTGAAGCGGAGCCCCTTTTCATTGCGGAAATAGCGCAGGCCGCCGAAGCTGCCCGTGCCGACGAGATCCAGATCGCCGTCGAGGTCGAAGTCCTCGACGGCGACGCCGCGGCCGGTGCCGAAGTTCTCGACCCCCAGGGCCGCCGCGCGATCGGAGAAACGCAGGTCGGCATGGCGCGTCCGGCGCCGCTGCGCCTCGCGGCCGTAGAAAAGATCGATGAAAGGCGTGGACAATCGGTGGGAGGCCGGCACCTGGTCCGGAAATCCTCCGACCGTCATCCATGAGAAATTGAGAAGCCAGCGGTACAGCCTTCCGTCCGCCCCTTCGCCATATCGATCGATCAGGCGCTCGAGGGTCTGGATCGCCTGTCGCGAGGGAGCTTGCCGGGTGTGCAGGCGGCGCAGCGGGAGCGAGCAGAAAAGGGCCGCATCGGCTCCGTGATGCGCGGCGTGAGGGCCGGACAGCTCCGCCAGGCAGTTCTCCGCCTCACCCTGGCGCAGAAACGCCAGGGCGAGCCAGAAGAGAGCTTCTTCGGATTCCCCCCGGCGCGCCAGATGGCGCTGCAGCAGGGCCGCCGCGTCGGCGAACCGGCCGCGATGAAAGGCGAGCCGGCCGCGCTCGAAGTCGTCCAGCCTCTCGTCGGGCGTCCTGCGGAAGTCGTATTTCCCCGTCTCCGGATCGAGCGTCAGCTTCTCCAGGAAGGTCAGAAGATAGCTGACATAGGCCCAGACGTTGCGGCTCTCCTCCCAGGTGGAGCCGCGGACCTGATTCCACAAACCGGCGGCCATCCCCGGATAGGCGGCGCGGGCGAGAGCCGCGGCGACGACCAGGACGGCACAAAGAACCAGGGCGGCCCGGGCGAGGCGTCTTCTCACGGCAGGGCGATGTGCGGATCTACCGGTTTCGTGTTGACGTTCGAGACGAGCCCGCCGCCGATCTGGATGCTGATGTAGGGGTGCTCGGCCGTGTCCGCGATCTGCACCGTGGCGGTCAGCACCCGCCCGGCCGGGCCCTTGCTCCAGGAGCCGAAACCGGCGAAGGTCACCGTGTCGATCTCCCCCCCGGCGGCCTCGAGAGAGCGGAAGAATCCCGTCCAGATCAGGCTGTGCAGCCGGAAGGTGGCGCCCTGGGTGTGGTTGGTGTACTCGAAGGAGGCCGTCTGCCGTGTGGGATCGGCGGGGATCGAGTAGCGGTAGGAGAAGCGGTCGCCGGTCGAAGCGAGGAGGTCTTTCTTCTTCCCGGAGCGCACGAAACCGGGAGGCGGGTCCGCCGGCGCGAGGGCGCGCACCCAGAGATAGGGATCGAGCACCGAGCCGGCTCCGACGACCAGGCGGGTGGCGAGGTCGGGCTCGGGGAAGTTGAACCCGGGGGGATAGGGAATCCGCACCGCCGCGTTGAGCCGGAACGCCGTCTCCCCGCCCGGCCCGGTGGTGAACAGGGCCGGGCCGCGGAAGAAGAAAGACGAGCGCGGCGTGCGCGGCTCCACCCGGACGAGGGCGTAGAACAGGTTCTGGCCGATGAAACCGCGATGGAGCAGCTCGGTCAACAGCCGCCCGGTGTGCAGGTCCACCGCTCCCAGCGAGATATCGAACGGGTCGTCGAGAAAAGTGACGCTGTCCAGAAAGTACTTGCGCAGCGGAAAGCGCAGGATTTCGTCATGGCCCACCGGGCCGGGCTGGAGCCGGCCCGGGAAATCGGCGGCGAGCGGGGACTCGGACGCCGGCAGCATCAGGCCGCCCGGCGGCGCCAGCGAGACCAGCACCGGCACGGAGTCGCCGAAACGCTCGCCGAGCTGGACTTCGAGCCGGCCCATGACATGGGAGCGCCCGGTGGCCTCACCGCCGAGCTCGGCCGCTTCGAGGGTGAATTTGTCGCCGAATGCGCTGTTGCGGGTGAACAGCGTCAGCTCCTCGATCGTGTTGGCCGGCAGAGCGGGGACGGTGTCCGCGCCGGCCGGCCGCTCCGGCTCACGGGTGCTCAGGTGAAGGTGCGGATGCATCACCATCCCTCGCGCCGGCATGGAGGCGAAACCACCGGCCCCATCGGCGAAAGGGAGCGCCCAGCGCACCATCTCGCCACCGAGCTCGGCTCCCAGAGGGAGGAAGGTGGTGCCGTAGAAGGTGAAATCGAGCAACCCGTCCGGCCGTGGATCGAAACGCGCCCAGGCCGATCCGTATTGACCCGGAAAAGAGATCGGTTGGTCCGGAAAGTGCGGATTGACCCGGGTCAGCGCGAACAGCGCGGAGTTCAGGTAGCGGACGTGGACCGCCAGCTCGGAGACCTCGCCGCTCGCGAGGTCGAGCACCCCCGACGAGACGAAGCCGGGGGCCTCCTCGACGCGGCCCTGGAGAACCGGCCAGCGAAAGAGCCAGGGCGCGGCCAGCATCCCGTCGTCTGCCGCGAGCCCCCCTTCGAGGGAGATCAGGAAGCGCGTGCGCCCTCCCTGCGGGGGGGTGAAGCGCAGGCGCAGGGAGCCCTGGAGGTGACTGTCGTACATCACGTGGCCGCCGAAGAAAATCCCCGGGGCGCTCCCCCACTGTCGGTCGCGGCCGCTCTGCGCGTCGACGATGCGGATCGCGTCTCCATGGTAGCTCGCGGCGCGGCTCAAGGGCAGGACCTGCTCGAGGCCGGGTGGCAGCTCGAGACGGCGCGGCGGCTCCTCGACCGATGGATGGAGCGCGGCCGGAGCCGCGGCGGCGGCCGGAGCCACGCCGGAAGCCGGAGCCTCGGCGGGACGCGGGGGCGACGGCGGCACGGCCGCCGGACCCGGGACCGGCCGCAGCGCCCCGCCGGAAGGAGCGCGGTATGCGGCGATCGCGTCGACGGCGGCGGCGCGCCCCAGGTCGATCGCTTCGAAGGCGGCGCCCCAGGCGTCGTTGAGCGACCGGAGAACGCAGTTGGCGATGGCGGCCTGGCCGGTGCGTCCCGGGTAGTAGCCGTTGAGGCCGTAGAAGCCGCCCAGGAAGTCCGCGGTGAGGATCCGCCGTCCCGCCAGAAGGCCCGACGTGCGGACCGAGCGGAAGAGCGCATGGAGATCGCAGCGGTGCGCACCCTGCTCCGCGGCGACGGCCGCGAGCCCTTCGTTGAGCTCCTCCAGCCGCGCGGAGATCGCCGCCGCCGCCGCGCCGCGCAGAATCCCCTGCGCCGACAACGGCGCGGTGCCACCGGCGAAGAGCTGGCCGGAGATCTCCAGCAGACCGGCGAGGGTGATCCGGTCGTCGGCCGCGAGGCCATAGGCCGAAGCCAGGGCCGCCGGATCGACGCACAGCACCCGGGCCGCCGACTCCACAGGGGAGAAGTGGGCGGTGTCCAGAGGGTCCGGGACGGTGAGCACCAGGATCTCGCAACCCGCACCGCGCAAGGCCCCGAGGAGGCGGGACCATCCGGAGCGCCAGGCGGCGGGGTCGGGCAACAGCGCAGCGTCGCCCGCCGTCGCCGCCTCCAGGGCCTCGGCATAGCCCAGCGCCACCAGCGCGAAGGTCGGCCGGCGGGCGAGCGCCGCTTCCAGCTGGGTCGGGAGGCTGCCCGCAACCGCTTGCAAAAAGCCGGGCAGGCCGAGGATCAGGTTGGCCGCGGTTTGCCGAGGGTCCCGCCGCCGCACCAGGGGAGCCGCCGGGCGCCGTTCGAGGGCGTCGGCGAGGGTGAATCCCGGCACCGCCAGGTTTCCCCATCCGTCGCCCGTCCCCTCCTCCGGCGGCCGGCCCGCCAGGACCGTCGTCTGGAAAAGGCCGGGAACCCGCACCGGGAGCGGCTGGAACCCCGGCAACCAGCTCAAGCCCGGCGCCTGCAGGAGCGGCGCATCGAGGCGGGCCCGCATCCGCCGGGCGGCCTGCGCCGGGAACGCGGCCCGCTGGGACTCCTCGCTGAGCGCGAAATCTCCCATTCCCGCAGCGAGACCCTCGCCGAGCACCACCCAGCGCGACAGGTCGAGCCGGCCGCAGTCCACGTGCTCCGGCACAGCCGGCTCCTCGCTCTCGGGAGGCGGCGCCGGGGCGGGGTCCGGAGCGGGAACGGCGGGTGACGGCTGCACGGGCTTCGGAAGAGGCGCCGCCGGCCCCTCCTCTTCCGCGCCGCTGGGTGGCGCGCCGAACGCGAGATCGACCAGGTTGCGCTGCAGCCGGTCGCCGCGGTCGAAGAGGGGGCGCAGGGAGGGATCGAGCCGCTCGCGGGCCGCGGCGGCGACCTCGTCGAACGCCGCTCCGGCCTGCGGATCCCCCGTACCGGTGCGCATCATCTGGCGCAGGCCGAACAGAGACATCGACCAGGAGAAACGGAACAAGGATTCGACGGCCTTGCGCATGAGAAGAACCTCCACGTCTAGGCGATGCCGCGCGCGAGGCGCTCGCGGGGTGTCGGGAGCACGCAGCCCGACTCGGTGCAGTCATGGGTGACCGCATCCATGAAGCCGCGCTGGATCAGGTCTTCCAGGTTGCCGCGGTCGAGGTTGAGCATCCCCAGCGCACCGTTGCCCAGATCGTCTCGCGGGTGGTAGCGGTGGATGGTCAACGGGCGGTACCGCACGAACCGCCCCAGGCGGGTCCAGATCCGGTGCAGGCTCTTCGAAAGCTGTTCCAGCTGCGAGTCCCCATGCTCCTCGTTCTGGTCCACCTGCATCAGAATCTCCAGGCCGCGATTGATCATCCCGGCATCTTCGATGTCGTCGTTGACCAGATGCGCCCAGGCGATGGCCTGCTGGCGATAGAGCGTTCCCAACGTGCTCTGGAGGGTGCTCACCGGAATCGACCGGACATCGGGGTCGAGGTAGATGACGTGCAGCTCGTCGGCTCCCAGGTCGGTGGCGAGCTTGAGCGGTGTGTTCATCAGCACGCCGCCGTCGACGTGGGGCTCGGCACCGATCATCACCTCGGGGAAGACGCCCGGGATCGCGCTGGAGGCCATGACCGCCAGCGGACCCATCCGATCCGTCAGGTCCAGGTTGCGGAAGACGCGCAGCTCCCCGGTGTTCCAGTTGGTCGCGGCGATGCTCAGCCGGCGCGTGGAATTGCGGACGGCCTCGAAATTGATCGACTGCCGGATCGATTCGAGCCACGGCTCGTTGGACACGAACGACGTGAAATTCGGGATGTCGGCGAGCCGCTGGCGGAACCCTTGCTCCCGGCCGGACACGAGATGGACAGCCCGCTGCAGCCCCTCCCAGCCGAGCCGGGCGGCATCCCCGGCGAGCTGGGCCACCGGCCGCAGCGGGTTGGGCAGGTAGCAGGCCGGCGAGAGCAGATCCACCGGATCGAAGCGGAAGCGGTAGGCGCCGTTGCCGCATGCTCCCTCGGCGAGGCGCTGCAGCCAGACCGTCTCGAGATTGCCCGCCACCGTCGCGCCATAGACGTCCCAGCCGGCTGCCAGGAACGCGGCGTTGAAGGCACCGATCGAGGTGCCCGTCATGATCTCGGGCGCGAGCGCGGCGCCGCGGGTCGACGGGCACCTGCCGCCGAGGAGGGCCTTGAGCACTCCCACCTCGTAAGCGCCGTTGGCGCCACCTCCCGAAAGGACCACCGCCCGCGACACCTGCCCGGGCCCGCTCATGCGCTTCTCCCGCTCAAGACCCAGGAGGGGATCTGCGCCGCGTCGCGCCAATCGCGGACGAGACGCCAGGTGGGGAGCGAGCCTGCGATCGCTTGATAGTGCTGCATGAAGTGTTTGACCAGAAAGTCCTTTTCGAGTTGCTCGCGGGAGATGCACAGGGAGCGCTCCGCGAGGCCCGCGGTCGCCAGGTTGGCCAGGGTGACGAAACCGTAGACCGGATCGATCTCGGGGCGCAGCGGCAGCGCGTCCAGCGCTCTCTGGAACGGCCCCAGAAGGTCCGAGGCCATGCCGCGCGACAGGCGGTCGGCGAGCCGCACCCCCCAGCCGAGAGGATCGAAGGACAGGTTCATGATTCGTTCGGGACGATTGGCCACGAAGACCATCTCGACCCGGGTCGAACCGTTTTCTTCGACGACCCAGTCGATGGTCTCGATCGCGGCGTCGAACTCCCCCGGGCCGTAGGCGAGCAGCCCGCTCTCGGAGTTCTTGACGAAGGCGTAGCCGAAGCCGTAGCGGCCGAGCTCTCCCGGCCGCGGCGCATCCTGGTCGGTGACGAAATCGCGGCTCATCACGAGCAGGCTGTCCTCCTGCAAGGGCAGCAGGATCTGAGGAGCATCGGGGCCGAGCGGCCGGAAAGCAAAGTGGAAGGCGAAGATCCGCACGCGCAGCACGAGCCATTCCCAGACCGGCCCGATCTCCCGCAGATCCACGATGGCGAAGCTCTGCTCTTCGGGGATGCGGACGATCTCGCCGTTGTCGCGCCGTTTGCCGAGAAGCTGCTGGAAGCCGAACCCCTTGCGCTCGACGTCGTCGCGCGGGCACCAGGAGAGCGGCTGCAGGGGAGCGGGGGCCTTGCCGCCCCCCTGCCCTTCCACAAATCCTTCGGGCTCGCGGAAATCGCTCACCCGCATGAAGTAGCGCAGGACGAACTCGCGGATCTGCCCGCGCATCCACCCGGCCGCGTCCGCCTGCCCGTCCCGCGGCGATTTGGGCTGGTCGTAGAACATCTGCTGGTAGTTGCCCATGATCGGCAGACGGCGGCCGGGGCCACGGCGGATCTCGTCGAAAAACCCGAAGGAGCGGTCGGCCGCATTGAACGTACGCCCAAGGCCGAATCGCTCGGAGAAGGATCCTGCGGCCGCGGCCCGGTCCCACCACTCCTTGAGCAACCTTCCGCGCGCCAGGAAGTCTTCGACCCTGCCGGCCAGCCGGAGATCGGCGGTGATCCCGCCGTCCTGCGGCGCCGCACCTCCCCGGCAGCAGCAGGAACCGCGAACCATGCGGCCGACCAACGCATCGACGCCGTGCCCGAGATCGGTCCTCAGCCCTTTCCAGGTCTTCTCCGGCGCATCCATGCGAGCCTCCTCAAGCAACCTCGGCGGCCCTCGGCCGGTAGCGGAACATGCCGCCGCAGCGGCCGGCCGCGAGCTCCTGCCCGAGCTGCGCAAGACCGGCCTTCCAGGCCGCCCGCACACAGCGCTCCCACAACCGGGCGGCCCGTGGTGCCGGAGCATGGGCGAGAAGCTCCCCGGGCCGGGCCTCCCGGCCGGCTGCCTGCCACCAGGTCAGCGCCGCCATCGCGATCCCCTGGGCCAGGGCGTCTTCCAGATCCCCCAGCCGGTGGGCCTGGCCCAGCAGAAAGCTCTCGAGGACCGAGGGGTGGCGAAAATTCACCAGGGCCAGGGCCCATCCCAGGCCCGCCACGGCGTTGGCCCTGGCGAGGGCATGCGGCGCCTCCAGGGCCTCATCCAGCGCGCGGGCTCCCGGCTCTCCCCAGGGCAGGAGATTCATCGGCGCAAAGTAGAGACCGCGTCCCACCCCGTGCCAGAAGAGCTCGCAAAGACTCCTGTCGACCGCGGCGCAGAGTCGGTCGAGGGCGCCGAGGTGGCGGGCGTCGAGCGCCCGGGCGGCGAGACCCAGTTGTTCGAGGAGCGCCTCCTCACACCCTGCGCGGCTCAGGGCGCGGCAACGCCCGACGAAATGCTCGAGAGCCTTCCCGGCGGCCGCGGGGCTCGAAACCGCGATTTCGGCGAGCACTGCCTCGGCAAGGTGCAGCCCCAGGCCGGTGTGCAGGGGGATCAGGGCTCCGGCCGGCAGCGTCCCGGCGCTCCCTCCCAGCCGGAGGCCTTCCGCATAACCGAGCCCCTCGGCCACGAACAGGGCACTCCAGGGGTCCCGGGCAAGGATCCGCGCCAGGCGCTCCCCCAGGGGGGCTCCGGCAGGGAGACCGGCCACCGCCTCCGCCCGCCGGAACAGGTCGAAGGCTTCCAGGCGGTTGCCCACCTCCCGCCAGGCGAGGCCGCCGGCTTGTGCCGGCAGCGCTGCGGCCAGGACGCCGGCGGAGCCACGCAGGGCTGCGAGAGCCATGGCGACCGGATCCGTCCTCAAGCTCCGGGCCCGGGTGCACGGAAGCGGCCCGCGGGATCGTGGACCCGCAGGACGTAGTGGGTGGCGAGAGCGTGCGGTGCGATCCCCACGACGGAGTTGTCGCTCATCAGTCCTTCCATCCCCTGGAAGGCTCCGGTGCCGCCCAGGATCGGCCCGAAGCCCCCGAAGCGCAGCCCACGCTGGCCGGGAGCTTCTGGGAACTCGAGGGTGAAGGTCCGCCCTTCTCCACCGTCGGCGACGAAGGAGCCGGCGGGTTGCCCCCCCCCGGCTCCGCTCACGGTGTAGTCGTTGACGCTCTGAAAAGGAATCGGGGACAGGTCCGTGCCCGGCGCTCCGGGGTTGAACAGGTTGAAGGCGATGCGGGCGGTCATGCTGCCGACCACCGGCCCGATGCGGGCGGCGGTGCGCAGCCCGGCGGGGCCGGAGGAGAAACCGGTGTCGAAAAACCGGAGCTGCTGCTCCACGTCGAGCCCGTTCACCTGCCCGTCCGGCCCGTAGAGATAACCGGTCTTCTGCCGCGCGTCGCGCTTCTGGCCCCGCAGCAGCAGGTAGGTCACTCCCGGATCGGCCTCGACGACCGGACGCACCGGCGGTACGGCCTCGTCCGTGCGCAGCGCTCCCCGGGGATCCATCACGCGGAGAAAAAGACTGCCGGAAAAGCCCCGCTGCGGATCGATCACGCCACAGTAGGTGTAGGTCCCTGCGAGCCCCTGGAAACGGCCGAAGCCTTCGAGCAAGGTGCCGACGGCCCCGGCGAGGAGCTGCGGGCGGCCGCCGCAGGTCACCGGGAAGGTCGAGCCGCCGCCGAATCCGCGGAAACCGTCCGCGCCTCGGCCGAACCGGCAGATCCCGTCGAGCAGGACGAACCGTTGCGGGCGCTCCGGATCGAGCGCCGTGGGCGGCGGCTCACGATCGGGCAGCGCCGCATAGCCGGGAGGAATGAGCAACCAGCGCTGCTCGAAGACGGCGGCGGGCTCGCCGACCGTGTTGCGGGCGCGCAGCCCGGCCGGGCCGGAGGTGTCCATCGCGATCTCGAATCGGTGCAGGACCTCGCGCAGGCGAAACCCCGCCACCGCGCCACCGGCCGTTGTGAGGACCGGAGCGGGAGCCTGCGGGTCGGGGCGCGACAACAGGTTGAAGGTGGCCGCCTGGTCGAGCAGGCGCTGGACCACCGGGAACGGGTAGGTCTCCGCGTTGAGGTCCGGCAGGGAGGGCGCTGCCGCCGCCCCGCCGCCGCGCCCGTCCGTGGACGGCCGGGAGCTCGGTTCCTGGTTCATCATCGGGACCCCTTCTGGTCGGGCACGACGCCCTTGGTGATGTCCTCGAGCACGCTGCGAATCCCCTCGAGCCCCGCGAGCTGCCGCTTTTCGAAGGCCCGGGACTCCCGCGGCCAGCGGCGCGCGACGGCATAGTGAACGCGGAGGTATTTCTCGTCCCGCGGCGCCAGCTTCTCGTCCGGATCGAGCTTCCGGTAGTCCTCGGAGCTCAAGTAACGCGCGATGAGAAACGTCTTGAACGCTTCGCCCGTCATGTTCTCGCTCACGACGATCTGGCCGGAGCCTCCGGGCATCACGCGCTCGGCATCCCGTTGGACCGAAACGATGGTGTACGGGACGAGCTTGACCATGTCGTCGTCCAGCCGGTACATCGGCAGGGAGGATTCGTCGCCTCCCTGCCCCGGATCGAGCCCCAGGCGGTGCGGATCGATCGTGGTGTTCGGGTTCATGACGGCCCCCGGCTCAGAGCTCCAGAACGATGCGGAAGCCGATGTCCGCCGCGCTCTCCACCGGATGCCGCAGGTGGGTCTGGCGATCCGCCGAGCGGAAGCCGTGCGCAGGATCGAGCCAGACGCCGCCGCGGATCACCCGCAGGGTCTTCGGCTCCGCACCCGCACCCAGCACATGGGAGACGTCGACCGGAACCCCTTCGCGGGGACCCTGCGGGTCCTTCTGCGGCGAGGACCGGTAGGCGTCGGGGTCATACCAGTCGGAGCACCACTCCCCGACGTTGCCGGCCATGTCGTACAAGCCGAAGGCGTTCGGCTCGAAGCAGCCGACCGGAGCGGTGAACGGATAGCCGTCGTTCCACGGCTTGGCATAGGGGGGCAACGGCGTGCCGTCCGGGAAAGGCGGCTCGCCGGCGTTCCAGATCCAGTGCTGCTGGAGGGAGGCGTCGGCGATGTTGGCGATCTTCTGCAGGCCCGCCTCGTCGTCGCCGTTGTAATAGCGGCTGGTGCTCCCCGCCCGGCAGGCGTATTCCCATTCCGCCTCGGTGGGCAGACGGTACAAACGGCCTTCCTTGTCGCTCAGCCAGCGGCAGAACTCCTCGGCGTCCTCGAAGCTGACGCAAACGATCGGATGCTCATCGGTCTGCACGAAGCCCGCGGGACGATCCGGGTCTTCGATGAGCCAGGAGGACCAGATGTACTGGGGCCTCGGCTCCACCTTGCCGGTGCGCAGGTCGAGACCGAAGCTGCCGAGGCCGTTCCTCTCCCCGGTCGTGGTGTAGCCGGTGTCTTGCATGAACTCCTTGAACTGGCCGACGGTGACCGTGTGCATGCCCATCATCAGCCGCTTGGAGAGGGTCACGCGGTGCTGCGGTTTCTCATCGGGCTGGGCGGCGGGGTCGCTGTCGGGCGAGCCCATGAGGAAGGTGCCGGGCATCAGCTCGACCAACCGCATGCCGAGGGAGTTGATGATGAAGTTGGGCCCCAGAAACTCCATGCCGTAGCGGGCCGCCAGCTTGACGATCTCGGCCGGGTCGGTCATCGTCCGCGTCTGCTCGAAGAAGCGCTCGAGGCCGCCCGGAATCACGGTGATGACCGTGCGGGCCGCAACGTCGGAGACGCAATGGAAGCCATGGGGGACACCGCGCGTGAAGTTGCCGATGTCGCCCGGGCGGGCGCGGTAGGTCTGGTCTCCGTACCGCACCTCCATCTCACCCTCCAGAAGGTGGACGATCTCGTCCTGGAACACGTGGCGATGGAGCGCGACGCCCGTCCCCGGAGGGAGAACCGCCTCGAAGATGAAGTAGGCGCCTCCGCTCATCTCGCTCGGGATCTTGACCGTGAAATTTCCGGCCGCATCGATCTTCTTCCCTTCGGCGGCGGTGACGATCCGCGGCACTCTGGGCAGGTTCTCCGGCAGAGGCTCGATCCCATCCCCGGTGCCGGGGGCCGGTGGGGACGGCGGTGCCGGCTTCGGGGTGCCGGATGCAGGCGGTGCAGGCTCCGGCGTGCCGGATGCAGGCGGTGTCACCACTCCTCCCCCGAGGTGGAGCTGCAAGGAATCACCGTGGAGATGGAGCTGGAGCCCCTCGCCGCTCAGATACAGCTCCAGGTCCCCGCCGTGGAGGTGCAGCTCGGCTCCAGTCCCGGCCTTGATCGTCGTCGCGCTCATGTCGAAAATCCTTTCCGCGGCTCCTCGTCGTAGAGAGCCCGCCAGAACGTGTCTCCAGAAAGCCGAACCGCGCAATGCACGGCGTCGAGCTCGAGGAAGAGGCCGACCATGAAGTAGCGGTCCTTCCCGTCAACGGTTCCCTTCCACTCGTGGGACGCCATGAAGACGTCGTCCTGCACGGGTTTTCCGTCCACCACCAGGTCCTTGACGAACCAGAGGATCTCGTGCGGATGCGGCAACTTGTAGGCCACGGCCGCCCGCGTCATGCGCCGTCCCTGGTACACCTCCACCCAGCTCGTGACCCCCACATCCGGATGCCACGAATTGAGAATCGGATCGACCGTCGCCCCCTCGAGCGGGGGCAGGCTGCGAGGATCGACATACCCGGCGAAGGAACCGGTGATGCGCTTGCCGATCCGCCCGTCGGCCAACCGGAAGTTCTCGCGGTCCCAGAAGCTCAGGAGCGTGAACGTTCCCAGCTCGCGCCGGCCCGCCAGGTCGTAGGTCTTGAACGTCCCGCGCGCCGGGCCGAGGTAACGGTCGAACGTCTCGCCGTCGAACGGTGCCACCGGCGCCTCCAGTGCCGCCCGCAGCCGCGCCGGATCGATCGCCAGGCCGGGAAAATCACCCACCTCCAACCGCGCTGCGTATTCGCGCACAAGAAAGTCGCTGAGCGGCCCGGCGCAGCGGCCCAACAGCTCCCGCCACTCCCGGTAGCGCTCCATGTTCCCCTCGGCGCCGCGCAACAGCGCGGCGAACGGATCGTCGGCCGGCAGCCCGGTGGGCATGCCGCCCAGATCGCCGCGCAGGCGTGCGCCGTGAAGGTGGATCCGCGGGCTCGGATCCGCGAGATGCAGACGGATGGACCGGCCGTGCAGATGCAGAACCGTCATCTCCCACCTCCCACCGCCTGCCCCTTTTCCTCGCGGTACAAGGCGCGCCAGAAGGTGTCGCCGTGGAGCTTCGCCTCGCAACGCTCGAAATCGATCTCGAAGAAGATCCCCACCATGAAGTATTGGGTCTTCCCATCGACGACCCCTTTCCATTCGTGGGATGCCATGAACACGTTGTCGTCGATCGCCCGGCCGTCCTTCGAGACGTCCTTGACGAACCAGAGGATCTCGTGGGGATGCGGCAGCTTGTAGGCGAAAGAGGTGCGTTGCTGCCGCCAGTTCTGGTAGATCTCGACCCAACTCGTGAGCCCGGTGTCGGCGCGGTAGGAGTTGAGGATGATGTCGACCTTGCGGTCCTCCAGGGGCGGCGAGGGATCCGGAAGGAAATAGCCGCGGTTCGAGCCGTTGATCTTCTTGCCGATCCTGCCGTCGGGAAAGTACAGGTTGTCTTCTTTCCAATAGCTGTAGAGGGTCGCGACTCCGACCTCCTTGCGGCTGGCGAGCTCGTAGGTGCGGAAGGTCCCCTTGGCCGATCCGCTGTAACGGTCGAAGGTCTCCAGGCTGAACGGCTGGATGCCGATGCCGAAAACCTCGCGCAGGCGCTCCGGATCGATGCGCAGGCCGGGAAACTCGCCCATGTCGAGCCGCGCATTGAATTCGCCGGAGAGAATCTCGGCGAAGCGCCCGGCGCACTTCTGGAAGCCGCGCCGCCAGCGGCGGTAGGTCTCGGCATAGCGCTCCTTGTTCTGGAGCAGCGGATGGTAGGGATCCGCCGGGTGGAGCACGTCGCGGCGGGCAGGCACCGCAGGCCGGCGGCCCGCCCGGTGGTGTCCTTCCGGATCGGCGAGCTGGAGCACGTGGAGCAGCGAAAGCGTGTGCGGAGCGATGCCGATCAGCGAGTTGACGGTCAGCATCCCCTGCGCCCCCGCGAACGCGCCGGTGCCGCCATGGATCGGCCCGAAGCCGGCGAAGCGCACTCCCGGTTGCCCCGGCGCAGCCGGGAACTTGAGGTCGAAGGAGATCCCGTCGACGACACCGGCGTGGATGGTGCCCGTCTCGCGCCCGTCAGAGTCGAGAAAGACGTACTTCTCGTCGGTGGTGAACGGCACCGGCGCCATCGCGGTGCCGGGGGGGGCGAGGAGGTCGAAGAAGACATTCGCATCCATGGTCCCGACCGCCTGCCCCACCCGCATCTCGGCGCGCATCCCCTCGTGAGAAACCTCGGCGAAGCGCAGGTCGACCGATCGCATCTGGGAGGGCGTGATGAGGCTCACCCGGCGGTCGTCCGGCGGAGGGCCATAGGTGGTCTTGACCGTGCGGTCTTTCTTGACTCCTCGCAGCACCACGTAGGTCGACGACGGATCGGGATCGCCCGCCACCCCGGCGGGAGGCAGCTCCCGGCCGGTTCGCAGGCGCCCCTCGGGGTCGACCAGCCGCAGGCTGAGATGGCCGAGAAAACCCAGGTTCTCCAGGCTGCCGGTCATCACCAGGGTGCCGGCGAGCCCGCGCAAGGCCCCGCGGCCTTCGATGACATTGGCGACCGCACCGGCGTAGAGGCTCGGCCGTCCGGCGACGACCGCGGGGAAGGTGCGGCCGATGCCGTAGATGCGCACCGCGTCGTCTCCCTGGAAGCGGATCTCGGCGTCGAGCAGGGAGAAGCGCTGCGACCGCCAGGGGTCCCACAGGGTCGCAGGGGGGTCTTGTCCCGGCGTCCAGGCCAGGTCCGCAGGTCCGAACATCAGGCGGGCACGCAGCGTGCCGCCGGCGGGTCCGACCGCCTGATGCACTCTCACACCCTGCGGCGAAGCCGCCTCCACGCCGGAATCGAGCCGGTGGAGACGGCTCGCCAGGTCGATCCCGTAGCCGCCGTCGATCCCGAAATAGTCGTGCGGCGTGGCGGGTGTCAGTGTGGCACGGGCGGGATGGTCGGGATCGGGGACGGACAGCAAGCTGAAATTCGCCGCCTGGTCCAGCAGATACTGGACGACGTCATAGGGGTAGGTCTCGGCATTGACGTCCGGCAGGGCGCGCGGCGGAGTCGGCTGCGACAAGGTCTGGCTCATCGTCGGGCCCCTTTCATCGGCCGCCGGTGGCGCGGAACCGGCCCTCCGGATCGTGCAGACGCGCCACGTACAGGTTCGAGATCACATGGTCCGAGGGCGGCGGGTTGAAGACCGATCCCGCAGTGCCGTAGAGCATCCCTTGGACGCCCTGGAAGCAACCGCTGCCACCGGTGATGGCTCCGTAGTAGCTGAAGCGCAGAGACGACTGCCCGGGCGCTCCCGGCAGGTCCATCGCAAAGGAACGCCCTTCCAGAAAATTCGCCTTGAACGCTCCGACGGGCGTGCGGCCGTCGCGGTCGAAGAAGGTGTACTCACTGACGCCTTCGAACTGGAACGGATTGAGACCGCTGCCGCTCGCGGGGGTCCGCGGCTTGGTCTCGCGGCCGAAACCGACCTCGCGGCCGATGACCTCGCTCCCGACGTTCAGGGAACGCACCCGCAAGCCGGCCCCGGAATCCGCAAGACCGGTTCGGACGGGGTGGAGGGCCACCGGGATGTTGACCCCGCGCACCTGGCCGTCCGGAGAGAAGCTGAAGTAGTTCTCTTGATCCGGAGTTTCCCCCTTCTGGGCGATCCAGGTGAGATAGGTGACGTCCGAGGTGAAAGCGGGCGGCCGGGCCGGCGCCGGCGCCGCGCCGGTGCGCAGACTGCCGTCCGGGTCGACGAGGCGGACCATGACGTGGCCGGCCGCGATCTGCCCGTCCTCCGTGAGCTCGCCGCACAACGTGTAGTTGCCCTGCCTCCCCTGCAACCGGCCGAGCCCCTCGGTGAGATTGCCGACCGCGGCCACAGTGAGACAGGTCCGGTCTCCGACCTTCACCGGGAAGGTGCGGCCGGTGCCGAAGCTGCGGAAGCCGCCGCCATCGGCGAAGGTGAAGGTCGCCTCCTGGAAGGCGAAACGCTGGGACTGCGTTCGATCGAGCTGCCCGGCCGGCGGCTCGCGGTCGGGGCGCGCCGCCCAGCTCCAGGGGATCACCGACCAGCGCAGGTCGAGCCGGCCGACGCGCTCTCCGATGGTGTTGACCCCACGGACGCCACGCGCCACCGAGGGAAGCTCGAGCTCCAGGTCGAGGCGATGCAGGCTCAGGGCGCGATCAGGACCGGGAGGCCCCACGGAAAGATGGAAGCTCGCGGCCTGGTCGACGAGGCGCGCGAGCTCCGCGTGGGTGTACCTCCCGGTGCCCATGGCGTCCGGGATCAGCGCACCGCCGGAGCGGACAACGGCTGGCTCGCTCATGCGAAGATCTCCTTGCGACAAATGAAGCGCCCAGGGTCACTTTCCGACCGTCTTGTCCTTTACGAGCTCTCCCAGCACGTTCTGGATTCCCTGCAGCGTTTCGAGCTGACGCTTCTCGTACTTGCGGTCCTGCTTCGCCCAACGGCCGAGCACCTCGTAACAAACCCGCAGGTATTTGCGCTCCTCGTCGTCCTTGATGTCCTCACGCCCCGGCTGGCGCAGATAGTCGGTGATCACCCAGTTGCTGAAGGCTTCTTCGCTCATGCTGTCGGTCACCACCTTTTCCCCGCGCGCCATGGTCAGATTTTTCTGGCCGTTCCGCGGGTCGCCCAGGACGTGCTCATCGTCGCGCTGGATGGTCAGGATGGTGTAGCGGACCAACTTCACCATGTCGTCGTTCAGGTTCGTATCACTCATGATTGCCTCCCTCGGCAGATTGACGGCGGCCGCGGTGTGCTGCGCGCCCGGGTTTTCTGACATCGTGACGGGTTGCGACGCGGTTCCGGTGGATCCCGCCGGCACGGTCCCGGCGGCGGCTCCGGGCTCCGGAACCGGCGGAACCGGCGCCGACGCCGGCTCCACCGAAGCGAGAGCGACTCCCTTCGTCACCACGTCCACGCTCTGGTCGAAGATCGCCTGGAGCCGGAGCGCCGCCTGCAACATCACCTGCGCGGAGCTCACAAACAGAGTCACCGGCAGCTTGGCCGCCTCGCCCATGAGACCGAACAGCCGGAGATCCGGCAGCGGGCGCCGGTGGGCGTCGTCGTGGCTCAGGTCCTCCATTCCTCATCCTCCTCACTGCATCCGTCCCAGGGCGCGCAGCAACAGCGCGCCGAACACCAGCAGAACCACCGCCCCGATCCGCTCTCCCCAGATCCCGAAGAGCGCCGGGCTCGCCAGTTGTCGGGTCAGAAGAACGATCGCGCCGAAGGCCGCCGCGAGGATGACCGCCAGGGTCCACGGGCTCTGCCGGGACCGGGGGTCTTTTCCTTCGTCGATCTGCAGCTTCAGCCGCGTTTCGCCGGACGCGAGCAGGGTCAACATCGCATCGAGCTTCTGCGGCATCTGCACGAGGAGGGCCGCATAGGGCCCGATCCCCTCGGCGAGACCCGCCGGGCTGAGCAGCGAGCTCAGCCGCCCCACGTCGACGGTCAGCCGCAGCTCCTCCAGCCCGTCGCGCAGAGCATCGCTCCCCGGCTCCAGGGCCTGCATCTCGGCGGCGACAGCCGTGAACCCCCGCCAGAAGGCGAGCAGGTGAGGCCGCGGTCGCCAACCGCCGGAGCGGGCCACCCGCCACTGGAGGAACAGATGCTCCGCCAGGGTGTCTCCGGAGGAGCTCCACGAACCGTCGCGAAACGGAACGATCTGGCGCAAGCGCAGCAGGATCTGGTCTGCGTCCACCGCCCGCGGCCCTGGGGTCATCTCGGAAAGCAGGGTGGCTGCTGCCTCGGCCGGATCGCCGGTGACTGCGGTGCCCAGGTATTCCCAGAGGCGCGTCTGGGTCGCGGCCGGCAGGCCCGAGAACGAGCCGGTGCCCAGGACGAGGCGGCCTTCCTTGGTGATTCGCAGGTCGGCACTGCGCAGCGCCACCGGGAAGGTCCGGCCGAGCAAGGCCTGCCGCAGCCAGACCAGGGCCAGCCGGCGCGCCAGGTCGCGGGGCACCAGGCCGTGGCGGATCGCGTCGGCCGGCGCCAGGCCGGGGATCGCCTCGCAGACCAGAGCGCCGGGGCTCGTCAGGTCACGCACCACCTTGGGGGCCGCCACATAGGGCGACTCGGCGGCATCGGTGCCGAGCAGGTCGAGAGCGTCCGCGGCCCGGGTCAGATCGAGACGCCCCGGCAGATCGCGCCGGAAGTCGGACAGGACGTCGGCCAGCTCCCAGCCCTCTCCCGCCAAGGCGTCGTTCACCAGGCCGAGCAGCTCGAGATCGGACGCCAGCCAGCGCTCGATGCCCGGGCGCTTCACCTGGACCGTGACCGCCTCGCCGGTGACCAGACGCGCTTCGTGGATCTGCCAGAGGGCCCGGGCCTCACAAGGGTTCTCGGAGAACTCGGAGAACAGCTTCGCCGGATCGCGTCCGGTGGCCTGTGCGATGTCCGCCAGCACCACCGCCGCCGGTTGTGCGGCATCGCGGTCGACGAGCTCGGCGAGGGCCAGACAGTCCGCCGCCGGCACGGCGTCCGCCCGCGTCGCGAGATAGAGGCCGAAGGAGACGAAGACCGGCCCCAGGGGCTGGAGGGCGCCGCGCAGTCGCTCACCGACCGGATCTTCGCCTTCCGGGTCGCGGCGGGCGGAAGGCCGCCCGCCCACCGGAAGGCCCCAGACGGCGAGTTGGTCCTCCACCTCGCGCCGGCGGTCGGCCACAGAGACGTCCCGGACGCTCCTGCGGCCCCAGGGCCTCGGGCCTGTCATCCTGCAGCCTCCAGCCGTCCCGCGGCCAACCGGTCCATCGGCTGATAACGAAAGATCTCACCCAGCCGGTCCAGGTCCCGGATCACCGGATAGCCTTGCTCCAGGACCTCCCGGGCCGGATTCTGCACCAGGCGCTCCCAGCGTCCGGCGAGCGCCGGATCGGCGGGCCGGTGGGCCAGGAACCGATCGAGTAATGCGGCGCCCGGAGTGGTGTCCCGGCGCATGGTCACCGCCGCGGCGACACCGCTGGCAAAGGCGTCATCCGCCTCCAGCTCGCAGCCGTGGCGTCCGAGAATGAGCCGCGCCAGGATCTCCGGGTCCTGCATGCCCACCAGAGTCGCCGCCCAGGCAAGACCGGACACCGCATCCCGGCGGGCCGCCGCGTCGCAGGCCTCCCGCCACGCCATTTCGAACGGCCGCCAGGAGGTGTCTCCCCAAGGAAGAAAATTGATCGGCAGAAAGTAGAGGGCGCGCCCGACTCCATGCCAGAAGAAGGGCTCCACCTGCGGAGCCTCTTCACGCAAGACGCGCTGGACGGCGGTCATCTGACCGGGGAAGAACGTGCGTGTCACCAGGCCCAGAGACTCGTAGGAGGCCCCGACGCTCCCGGGTCTCGCGTTGTCACGGCAGAGGGCGACAAACCGCTGCACGGTGGCCCGCGCCCGCGCCGGCGGCGCGTCGGGAGGGAGCTCTTCCAGAAGTGGCTGGGCGAGGCCGAGACCCAGACCGGCATGGAGCATCAGCCGGCTCTCGGGGGGGAGGGACCGGCCCCGGTCGCCGGAGAGCAACCCGTGGGGCGGCCGGCTCTCCCGCCTCCAGACGCTCTGCGTCCAGTCGTGTCCGAGTCCTTCCACCGCCCAGAGGGCCGCATATTCTTCGAGCCGGTAGGCTCGCCGAACCAGCTCCTCCACCGGGAAGGGCTCGCCCGGTGGAGGGGTGCCGATCCGCCGCCCGACTCCCCGCACCAGGCTGTAGACCATGAGCTTGTTGGCGATCTCCCGCCACGCCAGCGCCGCATCCTCCGGCGGCAGGGTGAACCGCAGCGTTCGGGCCGCCGCCGTCCACGCGCCAAGCCCGGCCGCAAGCCAGTCCCCCGGCCAGAGCGGATTCTTCGGCAGGGACAGGTCCACCACATCGCGCTGCAAGGCGTCACCGACCTGAAAGGCCTGGCGAAGCGTCTCTCCGAGGGCGTTCTGCGCCTCCCAGGCCACGGCGTCGAAACCTTGCCCGAGCCGTTCCCGGCAACGCGGTGCGAACGCCGCCGGCGCAAGGAGGGTCGCCTGCCGGGCCGCGAATGCAGACAGGGCCAAGGAGAAGCTGGCGACAGATTCGGTGAGACGCCGCATGGTGGATTTCTTCCTCTAGGCGCGCTCGGCAGGCACCGGTCCCCAGCCCTCGTCCGAGGTGGCCTTCGTCTGCCCCACGGCAGGCCCCGGAGCCACCGGGCTCGCCGGATTCCCGGCTCCGCGCTGCGGCATCGGCCCCCAGCCGGTCTCCGGCTCCGCAGACCAGGCCGCCCCGCGCAATCCCGTCGCCGTCGCAGCGGCCGCCTTCCCCGCGGCATCCGCCGCGGCCCCCGCCCACCGATCCGCCTGCAAGCCTGTCGTTCCCATCATGCTGAAGGCGATGTCGACCATCCCGCGCTGGAGCCGGTCCCCCATCTGAAACGCCGAACGCAAGGTCTCTCCGAGGTGATGCTCGGTCGCCCGGGTCACGGCATCGAACGATTCGGCCGCCTCGGAGGGGCGCATCAAGTTGGCGAGCTGCCGGGCACCGAAGAGGGACATGGCCCAGGAGAAGCTGGCGATGGACTTGGTGATTTCACGCATGACACGTCCTTTCTCGTACGTTCTCTTGCATCTCGCCTCAGATCAGCCGCCGCAGGGTTCCGAAAAGCGTCGTGAGGCCGGCGACCGACAGCAACATCGCCGCGGAAAAAAGATTCAGACCCAGCTCGGGACGCGGGCCGGCCCAGCTCGCCATCACCGCCAACCCGAGGACCACCGCCGCCTGTTGCAGCGCCCGGGTGCGCAGGTGCAGCCCGCCTCCCGGGCCACCCCCCGTCACCTCGGCCCTCACCGGCAGGTCTCCCCCGAGCACGCGCTCCACCATGCGACCGCTCCGCAGCACACCGTCGCGCGCCAGGCTCGCTCCCGAGACCGTCCAGGCGAGAATCTGATCGCGCGAGATCACCTCTTGCAGGCCTTGCAGGCGCAGAAAACGGTCGCACACCGTCTCCAGATACCGGCCGACGTTGAAGTCGGGAGCAAAGCGGGTGATCAGGCCATCGATGGCGATCGCAGAACGGATGTACTTGACGACGTCCCGCTCGGGAAGCACCCCGGTCACCCGCGAGAGATTCAGCATGTCGAGCATGACCAATGTGAAGTTCTTACGCAGCCGCCGCTTGCCACCGACGATCTGGTACCAGTCTTCGGACTGGCGATGCAGCCCGGCGGCAAACGCCTCGGGCCGGGAACCCGGCCCGAGCGAGGAGACCTTCAAGAAGGCCGCACACATGCCCTCCATGTCCCCCCGCGTGTAGGCGAGCGTCAGCTCGACCAGGTGGCGGCGGGAATAGCCGCTCAGCACCGCGGTGATCCCGAAGTCGATATAGCCGACCACGTTGTCCGGCAAGATCATCAGATTGGCCGGATGCAGGTCGGCGTGGAACATTCCGAAACGGAATGCATCCCCCAGGAAGTTCTCTACGATGTGGCGCGCGAAACGATCCGGCTCGAAGCCGCCGGAGCGGACCCGGTGCAAGGTCACACGGTCTCCCGCAGCCACGGCGCGAAGGTAGTCGAGGACGGTGACACCCTCCAGAAACTCCGCCGTGAGGACCCTGCGGGAGGAACGACCGAGCACCACCTGCGGCACCCGCTCGTGAACGTTGCCGGACGCATTGGAACCCAGGCGTGTCGTGTAGCGCGTCTCGTGGCGGTAGTCGAGCTCCTCCCTGGTCCACCCGACAAACTCGGACATCGGGTCCACCATCCACTCGAGGGGCTTGATCCGCAGCCGCTGGATCCACTGGATTCCCGACTGCAAGAGACGGATGTCGCCGCGAAACTCTTCCTCGACGCTCGGCCTCTGGATCTTGACCGCGACGCGCCGTCCGCCCAACGTCGCGCGGTAGACCTGCCCGACCGATGCGGTGGCGATCGGCAGACGCTCGAAGCTGTCGAACAGCTCATCGGCCCCGCCCCCGAGGTCCTCGCGCAGGATGCGTTCCACGTCCTCAAAACCGAAGGCCGGTACCCGATCCATCAGATCGAACAGGGCGTTGCAGTATTCGAGCGAGAGGATATCGGGCTGCAGGGCCAGCATCTGGCCGAACTTGAGGAACGTGCCGCCCAGCTCCTCGAACGCGGAGCGCAGCCGCTCCGGCCCCTCGATCCGGGCGATCCCGAGCCATCGCGCCAGGCGCGGGGCACGGTGGGTCAGCGCATGGGCGGTGCTGTGGCGGGCCACCACTGCGGCGATGTGCACCAGGCGCCGGGTGTCGCCCCAGAGTGCCATCAGACGGCGGCGCCCTTCCGCGGCTCCGGAGCCGCCACCTCCGCTCCCTCGAACACCGAGCCGAAGAACACCGACTTGCGCCGCGCCCGCATCTCCTGGATCGCCGCCTCCATGCGCGCCCGGACCTCGGCGGAGATGCGGCGCACGGTGCGCGGATCGTCGGCCGCCTCGGGGGGATGCTCCTCGTGGATCGGGATCGGCTCCAGAAACCGGGTGTGCCACTTCGACGGCAACGGCAGGCCGGGAAACGGAAAGGTCGGTGCGATGGGCAGGTACGGCCACTCGAAGACCCGCTTCACCAGCTTCGATTCGATCCGGTAGAGGATCGGATAGATCTCCGCGCTCCCCACGGTGACGAACGGCAGCAGCGGCGCCCGGTTGCGCAGCGCCATCTTGACGTATTCGTCGCGCCCGAAACGGCCGAGCTTGTAGGCGTCCCG
The DNA here is from genome assembly GCA_002420005.1 of Holophagales bacterium UBA5704. Taxonomy (GTDB): domain Bacteria; phylum Acidobacteriota; class Thermoanaerobaculia; order Multivoradales; family UBA5704; genus UBA5704. The sequence goes on from DIHE01000089.1 coordinate 114,751, forward strand.
GTAGAGGGTGAAGGCACCGTTGATCCCTTCGGGGAACATGCCGAGCAGACCGTCCCCCTGCAGCACCCAGTCGGCGTTCTCCTGGCAGGCGACGACGCCGCCGAGCTTGATCATGTAGTTGGCCAGGAACGGGTGCTTGATCAGGCAGGGGTGGATGAGGAACCGCACCACGCGCCCGGTCTCGCGGCGCAGCAGGTGCATGGCCATCACGCCGTCCCACGGCATGAAGCCACGGTGGATACCGGTCAAGACCGCCCGCCCCTCGCGCGGCACATTCTCCAGGCCCTGCCACTCGATCCGCCAGTACCGGTCGTGGAGGAAACGGAAAAGGGTGCGCCCGTAGGCGTCGATGTAGCCTTCATCCATCCCGTGCGGATCGAACGCGGGGAGCGCACCCGCGCCGCCGCCGAACGCATCGCGCACCGCTTCGGCGCTCCCCCGCTGCGGCACGAAGCCGAGCTGCTGCTCGATCCGGGCTCCGGAGACGGTGAACGAGTGGCGCACGGCATCGAGCTGGGCCGGCGGATCGGCCCAGCCCAGGCGGGAGGCCAAGGCGCGCAAGGGCCGCTGCACCCCGGCCTCGACGGCCAGGCGCCGCGTCCCGGCGAGGCGCAGCGCGCCGCGCACCGAGATGCCGGAGGCCGGCGCCACGTGGTAGGTCCCCGGAGGTCCCTCCACCGCGGCGCACACGGCCCGGGCGAGGTCTTCGGGATGCAGGAGCTGCAAGATGGGGTCGTAGCCCGCGGCGACCAGCGCGACCTTGCCGCGCAACAGGCGGCACAGATAGTCCGCTCCGTCGCGCTGTGCGACCGGCGCCGGCCGCAGGACCGTGACCACGGCACCCGCCGCGGCCAACCGCTCCCCCACCTTCTCCTCGAGCTCCCGCCAGGCGCTCCCGATCGGATGATCGTCGCGGAGACGCTCGTCCTCTTTCACATAGCCCGGATTGTGGTGGCTCGGCGCATGGATCGCCGCACTCGACAGCAGAACGACCCGCAGCGTGCCGCCCCGGGCGAGAAGGGCGTCGGCACAGCCGGCGGCGAACCGCTGCGCCGCCGCCAGATCCGGACGGGCGTCCTTCCTGCCCATCGGTGCCGGGCGAAAGACGACCGCCGCCGTGTCCTCGGTCAGCAGATCCGCACGGAAAGCGGGCACAGGGCCTGCACCCAGCCTTTCGGCCAGCAGGTCCATCAGGCTGTCCGGCGATCCGACCAAGACGATTCGAGCCATGCTTCACCTCGCCGCGGAAGGTATTTGCGCGACTCATTACAGGGTAGGGTCTGCCCCCCCGGCAGGCAAGCCTTGCGAGGGTTCAAAAGAGATCCAGCGGCTCGCGCAGGAGGCCCAGCTCGAAGGCCTGGCGCACCGCGTCGCGGCGCCGGTGGACCCGCAGTTTCTCGAGCACGCTGTGCACGTGGTTCTTCACCGTCTGCACGGTGATCTGGAGGGCGCGGGCGATCTCTTTGTTGCGCAGGCCGCGGGCCATCAGGTGGAGGGTCTCGAGCTCGCGCGCGGTGAGAGGGTCACAACCCGTCGTCAAGGCGGGCGCCGCGTGCTCCTGCTCGAGGGCGACGATGCGCTCGACGACGGCCGCGGCGATGCGCGGGGCGGCGTGGACCTGCCCGTCGCGCAGGAAGCGCAAGGCGGCGATCAGCCGTTCCGGGGAGTCGCTCTGCAGCAGGTAGGCGGCGGCACCCGCCTCGATGAATTCGAGCAGACCCTCGTCCTCGCTGGCGAGCCCGAGGATCACCACCTGGGCCTCGGGAAACCGCTCCCGCGCGGACCAGGTGAGGGCGAGGGCCTCTCCCGGACGGAACGAGGCGTCGATCAGCAGAATCGCCGGAGAGGGCTCTTCGGCGGAGTCGGTGCACAGCCGCAGACCTTCTTCCGCACCCAGGATCACCTGCAACGCCTCCGCAAAGACCCGGTCGCCCCCCAGGACCATGACGGAGAGAATCGGCTCCACGTGACCTCACCGGTTCCCGCGGGCCGGCAGCCAGCCCTTGGCGAAGGCATGATTGACCGCGGCCCAGCGGCCATGGACACCGAGCGCTTCGAGGATGCGGTGGATGTGGTTCTTGACCGTGTGCACCGACAGGAACAGGCGGCCGGCGATCTCCTGGTTGCTGAGGCCGTCGGCGATCAGGCGCAGGATCTCCATCTCGCGGGGCGACAGCTCCAGCACGTCGAGACGATCGCGCCGCTTGCGGGCCCGGCCGAGATCGGCCAGACGGGCGAAGAGGAGGCGCGTCACCCGCGGCGGGCAGACCCTCTCCCCGCGGGCCACCACCTCGATCGCCGCAGCCACCTCCGCCAGAGACTGGTCGCGCTGCAGGAATCCACCGGCGCCCGCCACCAGGCAGTCCACGATGTGCTCGTCGCGCTCGGCGCGGCCGAGGACCAGGGCCTTCATCCCCGGGAAGAGCGACAACGCCTCGCGCGTGCGGGCGATCACCTCGTGGTCGAGAACGTCGACGCCGAGCAAGAGGACGTCCGGCGGATTGCGCGAGAGCTCCGCGTACATCCCCATCCCGCTCCCCGCGCGGGCCACGACCACGAAACGCTCCCGATCGTCCAGCGCCGCTGCGAGGCACTCCCGGAACAGATGGTGCGCGTCACACACGCACAGACGGAGAGGTCTCCTTGCGGAGGTGGGGCGGGACGCCTCCGACCTCTCGGCTCCTTCAGCCACCACTGCGTACTCCATGATCAATCTCCTGTACCACCAACGCTGGTCGAGGGAGACGCAAAGGCCTCCAGCGCAATCAGAAGAGGACGGCATCAAACGAAATGGGGCTTCTCAGGCCGACGAAAGGATACCACTCATGCCGCCTTTGACAAGCATATCGACAAACCGGCTACATAGGAATATTCGAGGAGATCCATATTCCATAGCGGGCGTCGAATATTGCGCCATGGCACCACCACGGCACCAGAGACCACATCGCACCCGCAAACTGCGGCGCCCGGGTATCTAGTCCTTTTCTGAATCCTTCGGCCCTCTCTCGTTAGATCTTTCTGCCGTAGAATTCACGCGAACGGATCACCCTTCAGGGTTCTTGCCCAAGGAGACCACGATGCTCCAACGACACCAGGTGCCGTCACGCCTTCTCTTGGCAAGCCTCGGGCTCGCCGGTCTTCTCCTGGCCGTGCCCCGCCACGCCTGGGCCCAGGGCTGAGTGGCCGCACGACTCGACACGCCCGTGCTCGGCGTGCAAGATTCGTATACCGGCCCCAACCGCTGGCAGGTCGGGATGAGCTACCGCTACCAGTACTCCCACCGCCATTTCGTCGGCTCCGAGGAACAGAAAAACCGTGCGGAAGAGCGCAGCCAGGTCAAGAACACGATCAACCTCGCCGAGATCGGGGTCCGGTACAACCCGAACCCGCAATGGAGCTTCTCGCTCAGCGTCCCCTATTTCGACGCCGAGCGGTCGAGCCCGATCCGCGACGCCAACCGGGTGGTCGTCGACCGCAGCCTGGTGCAGGCGAGCGGCCTTTCCGACATCACCTTGAGCGCCCGGCGGCTTCTTTTCAAACCTTTGAAACACCCGGACGGCAACGTCGCGGTGGGGCTCGGCATCAAGATCCCCACCGGCGAGGAGGATGTGTTCGAGGACCGCAAGCGCCTGATCAACGGCCAGACGGTCTACACCGACGAGGCCGTGGATCAATCGATCCAACCCGGCGACGGGGGATGGGGAGCGATCCTCGACCTCCAGTACTTCCAGCGGATCGCGCACAGCAACGGGGCTTTCTATTTTTCCACGACCTATCTGATCAACCCGAAGGACACCAACGGTGTGCCCACCTTCCGGACCCAGGTCGGGGAAGAGGTGATGTCGGTTTCCGATCAATACGTGGCACGGATCGGCGCGAGCTATGCCGGCAAGAGTTGGAAAGGATTCGGCGCGAGCCTCGGCGGTCGTCTCGAAGGCGTGCCGGTGAAGGACCTGATCGGTGACAGCAACGGCTTCCGCCGGCCCGGCTACGCCATTTCCGCCGAACCCGGGGTCAGCTACTCGCGCGGTGCGTACACGTTCTCGCTGGCGGTACCGATCGCCCTCTACCGCAACCGGACGCGCAGCGTTCCCGACCGCGCGATCCCGGGCCGGCATGGCGACGCCGCGTTCGCGGACTACGTCGTCCTGTTCGGTTGGGGCCGCAAGTTCTGACCTGCTCTCCGCGGCGGATCGAGGCGCCGGGGCCTTGCGGTAGACTTTCCCCCGCATGGCCATCGGCGCCCTCGATCTCGGCATCCTCCTCGCCTACCTGGCGGGCGTCGTGGCCCTCGGCCTCTGGATGGGCCGGGGAGCGCGCGACGTCACGGAGTACGTGGTCGGCAACCGGGACGTGCCCTGGTGGCTCCTGCTCGTCTCGATCGTGGCGACCGAGACGAGCAGCGTCACCTTCCTGAGCATCCCGGGCTTCGCCTGGAGCCGCGACCTCACCTGGCTGCAGATCGCGTTCGGCTTTCTCCTCGGCCGGCTGGTGGTCGCGTTTCTGCTCCTCCCCGCCTATTTTCGCGGCGCGCTCTTCACCGCCTACGAGGTCCTCCACCGCCGGTTTGGAGGCGCCACGCAGAAGACCGCTTCGGCGCTGTTTCTGGCCACCCGCAGCCTCGCCGACGGCCTGCGCCTGTTTCTGACCGCCCTCGTGGTGCAGGAGATGACCGGCCTCGCGTTTCCCTGGGCCGTCGCGGCGGTGGGCCTGACCACCGTGCTCTATACCTCGGTCGGCGGGCTCAAGGCGGTGCTGTGGACCGATTTCGTGCAGTTCCTCGTCTACGTCGGCGGTGCGGTGGTGGCGTTCCAGGTGATTCTCGATCGCCTGCCCGGAGGCTGGGGTCAGCTCGTGGCGATGGGCGGCGCCGCCGGCAAGCTCCGGGTGCTCGATCTCACCTTGAGCTGGAGCGAGCCCTACGCCCTGTGGGCCGGCCTGGTGGGCGGGATCTTCATCACCCTCGGCTCGCATGGCGTAGACCAGCTGATGGTGCAGCGCTATCTCTCCGCCCGTGGGCTGCCGCAGGCCCGGCGGGCGCTCGGCTGGAGCGGCGTGGTGGTGCTCGCACAGTTCGCGCTCTTTCTGCTGATCGGCGCCGGGCTCTGGTGTTTCTATCAGCTCCATCCACCCGCGGTCCCCTTCGACCGGCCCGACCGCGTCTTCGCCCGTTTCATCCTGGACGAGCTGCCGGCCGGCGTCGTCGGCCTGTTGATCGGCGCTCTCTTCGCCGCCGCCATGTCGACCTTGTCCAGCTCGCTCAGCTCCTGCGCGACCGTGGCCGCCACCGACCTCCTCTCCGCACCGGCCGGCGACACTCCGCAGCGCCGGCTGCGGCGGGTCCGCCTGCTCACCGCCGGCTTCGGTGCGGTGCAGATCGCGGTGGGCATCGCAGGCCAGTGGGTGACCTCCTCGGTCGTCGCGAGCGTCCTCGGCATCGCCGCCTTCACCAGCGGCATCGTCCTCGGCGTCTTCTTCCTCGGCATGCTCTCCCCGCAACGGGTGGACCAGCGGGCCGCGCTGGCCGGACTCGGCACAGGTCTCGCGGGGATGACCTGGATCTACTTCGCCACCCCGCTCGCCTGGCCCTGGTATGCCCTGGTGGGGTCGTTCCTCACCTTCGCCGCCGGGCTCGCGGCGGCCTCTCTGGGGCGTCTGCGAGCGCCCGCACCACGGCATCCGCCACCGCCGGGCGCACCTCGCGGATGAGCAGATTCGACCGCGTGGGATGGACCCGGTTGGTGAGCAGCACCACGAAGAGCCGGCGTTCCGGATCGATCCACAGCGAGGTGCCGGTGAAGCCGGTGTGACCGAAAGAGCGCGCGGAGAACAGCGTGCCGGCCGAGGAGCCCTCGGCGGATTTCGTGTCCCAGCCCAGCGCGCGGTCGGATTCGGGCGGCAGGCCGGCCTTGCGGGTGAACTGCTCCACCGTCTGCCGGGAGACCAGGCGCCGCCTGTGCCAGTCCCCCCCGTTCAGCAGCATCTGCGCGAAGCGCGCCAGGTCGCCGGCGGTGCTGAACAGCCCGGCGTGGGGTGCGATGCCGCCCAGGGCGAAGGCGTTTTCGTCATGGACCTCCCCCTGCACAAGCCGGCCGCGCCAGGGATCGACCTCCGTCGGTGCGATGCGCGGCCAGAGCTCCGGCGGCGGCCGGAACCGGGTGGAGCGCATCCCCAAAGGGAGGAACACCCGGTCGCGGACGAAGGTCTCCAAAGGTTGCCCGGCGCTCTGTTCGAGGATCTCGCCGAGCAGGAGGATGCCGAGGTCGCTGTAGACCGCCTGGGTCCCCGGCGGATCGGTGAGATCCATCGCCACGATCCTCGCGATCGCAGCCTCCCGGCTGTGGACCTCCAGATAGAGCGGCGCGACCGCCGGCAGGCCGGAGGAGTGGGTGAGCAGGTGGCGCACCGTCACCGCCTCCTTGCCGGCCCCCTGGAAGGCCGGCAGGAACGACGCCACCGGCCGGTCCAGGTCGAGCCGGCCTTCGTCGACCAGGATCATCGCCATCGTGGTGGTCGCCACCACCTTGGTGAGGCTGGCGAGGTCGTAGAGCGTCGAGGGCTCGACCGCGGGCGATGTAGCTTCATAGGTCAAGCGGCCGAAAGCGTGGAGGTGGACCAGAGAGCCCTGGTGGCCGACCGCGAGCACCCCGCCGGGAAAGGCGCCGCGCGCGCGGAAATCCTCCAGCAGCCGGTCCACCGCAGCGAACCGGGCGTCCCGATGCTCCGGTGGCCCCACAACCGGCGCCGGCCGGCCGCAGCCGGCCGCGAGGGCCGCGCAGAGCAGCACGGCCCCACGCACTGTGGTCCTGCGCATCGTTCTCCTCCTCGTCCGACGCGGCGCTCCGTACGGGATCAGGATCATACGCTTCGCCCGGCCGTGCGATGATGGGGTGCGTGCACGCTCGATCCCGGCGGCGGGGGCTCGCCGCGCTCACCGCTCTCCTCGCTCTCTGCGTTCCCTCCGCGGTCGCGGAGGCGGAGCAAGTCCGGCAGATGGTGGGCGGTGAGATCCATCGCGAAAGCATCGCCCTCGCAGCCGGTGACCTGCTGCGGATCGTCGCCGGCCAGGAGGAGCTGGACCTGCGGCTGACCCTCCGCGACGCCGAGGGCCGGGTGCTTCGCTCCGCCGATGCCCCGACCGGCCAGATGGAGCCCGAGACCCTCTCCTGGATCGCTCCGGCGGCCGGGACCTACCAGATCGAAGTCAGCTCCTTTTCCGAGGTTTCGACTCCCAGGGCCTACCGGATCACCGTGGAACCGCTGCGACCCGCCGGTCCCGAGGACCGGGAAGAGGTCGCCGAGGAGGAGTCGGTGGCGGCGGTCGATGCGCAGCTCAACCGGGGCACGCCGGACGTGCTGGCCCGCGCCCTCGAGGTCTACCGTGCGGCGCTGGAGCGCGCCCGGCGGCTCGACCGGCCGCGCCGGGCGGCGGCGCTCCTCTTCCGCATCGGGCGGGCGCACCAGGGGCGCAATGAGTGGTCCGCCGCCCGGGACTCGTTCGCCGCGGCCCTGGAGATCCACCGCCGGCTCGGCGACACCCGCGCGCTGGCCGGTACCCTCAGCCAGATCGGCCGGACCTTCCGGGCCCTGGGAGACGATGCGGCGGCGCTCACCGCGCTGACCGAGTCCTGGACGCTCTGGAAAGATCTCGGGGTCCCGGGGGAGCAGGCGAACGTCGATATCAACCTCGGGCATCTGCACCACACCCGGGGCGCCACGGAGCAGGCCCTGGCCGCCTACCAGGAAGCTCTGGAGCTCTTCCGGCAGGAGCATCGCACCGCCCAGGAAATCGTGGTGCTCAACAACCTCGGCGGGCTGCGCGAGCAGCTCGGCGAGCCGCAGGCCGCCCTCGACCTCTATCAGCAGGCTCTGGACCTCGTGAAGCCGTTGGACCGGCCGGGCCTGGAGGCACGGATCCGCAACAACATCGGTGTCCTGTTGATGAACCTGGGGCAGGTCCACGAGGCTCTCGAGGGCTATTCCGCCGCCCTGCCTCTGTTCCGCCGCGCGGGGGACGGACGCGGCGAGGCCGCCGTGCTGCACAACCTCGGCGACCTCCTGCTCGACCTCGGTGCCCCCGGGCAGGCGGAGCCTCTCCTGCGCCAGGCGCGGGAGCTGGAGCACGCCACGGAAGACCGCCGCAACGAGGTGAGCTCCCTCCTCCTCCTCGCCCGCGCCGCCGAGGACCGCGGGAGCCCCACGGATGCCGAGCCTCTGCTGGCCGAGGCCCTGGCCCTCCAGCTCCAGCTCGGCGACCCGGCCGGCGAGGCCGCCGTACGGCTCGGCCAGGCCGGCCTCCTGCAGGCGCTCGGCCGGATCGACGAGGCGCGCGAGGCCGCCCGCCGCGCCGTGGAGCTGGCGCGGCACAGTGCGGATGCGGGCAAGGAAGCCCGGGCGCAGCGGCTGCTGGGGACCTTCCAGGCAGCCCAAGGGGACCTGGAGAGCGCCCGCTCGGCCTTCGCCGAAGCTCTGCGCCTCGCGAGCGCCCGGCAGGACGTCCCGGAGCAGGCCAGAATCCTGCGCGAGATGGGGCGCGCCGCTCTGCGCGCCGGTGATCCCGGAGCGGCCCGGGAGCACCTGGAGGCCGCCCTCGCGCATTTCGAGTCGCTGCGCTCGGCGATCGCCGGGGACCGCCTGCGCCTCTCGCACTTCTCCCTGGTCCGCGAAACCCATGAGATCTACGTCGAAGCCCTGATGCAGCTCCACGCCCGCCAGCCCGGCGCCGGCTTCGCCCGCCAGGCGCTCGCGGCGGCCGAGCAGGCCCGCGCCCGCGGCTTGTTCGACGTGCTCCGCCAGGCCCGCGTCGAGGTCCGGGCCGCGGACCCCGCGCTGCTCCAGACCGAGCAGCGGCTCCGCTGGGAGCTGAGCGCCAAGGCGGACCTGCGCCGGCGCGCCGCCGAGGGTGCGGTGGCCGACCTCGACCGGCAGATCGCGGCGCTCACCGCCGAGTATCAGCTCATCGAGGCCCGCCTGCGCGCCCACAGCCCGCGCTATGCCGGCTTGCGCCAACCCGACCTCCAGCTCGCCGCCTTGCAGCGCGACGTGCTCGGCGGTACGACGGTCCTGCTCGAATTCCTCCTCGCCGAGCCGCGGAGCTTCGCCTGGCTGGTCACCTCCGGCGGCGTCGAGCCGTTCGAGCTGCCGGGCCGCGGTGCGCTCCAGGAGCTGGCCCGCCGGGTCCATGAGCGGCTGGGCGACCCCGCCGCCGGAAGGAGCACCCTCCAGAGCGATCTTCAGGAGCTGAGCCGCCTGCTCCTCGCGCCGGCCCTCGGCCGCCTCGACCCCGGAGCCCTTCGCCTGCTCGTGGTGGCCGACGGCGCCCTCCAGTACGTCCCCTTCGCGGCTCTGCCGGTTGCCGGACCCGGCGGCGCACCCGTCCCGCTGATCGTCCGCTTTGAAGTGCTGAACGTCCCCTCGATCGCCGTCCTCCAGGAGATGCGGCGCGGCGCCGCGAGCCGGCGGGCGGCCCCGGCCGACCTCGCCGTTCTCGCCGATCCGGTCTTCGATCCCGGCGATCCCCGACTCTCCGGCGGCGGGGAACCGGCGCGGTCCACCTCTGCGGAGGACGGCTTCTCGCGCCTGGACTGGAGCGGCCGGGAAGCCGCCGCGATCGCCGCCGCAGCGGCGGGGAAGGACGTCCGGCTCGCCCTCGGCTTCGCCGCCCGGCGCGACCTGGCGCTGGCGCCGGAGCTGGCGCGCTACCGCATCCTCCATTTCGCCACCCACGGCATCCTCGACACCGAGCACCCGGAGCTCTCCGCCCTTGTCTTCTCCCGGCTGGACGAGCAGGGCCGGCCGGTGGAGGGTTTCCTTCGCTTGCAGGACGTCTACGGTCTGCACCTCCAGTCCGACCTCGTCGTGTTGAGCGGCTGCCAGACCGCGCTCGGGCGGCGGATGCAGGGGGAAGGCTTGATCGGTCTCGCCTATGGCTTCCTCTTCGCCGGCTCCTCCCAGGTGCTGGCCAGCCTCTGGCCGGTGCGCGACCGTGCCACCGCCGAGCTGATGGAACGCTTCTATCGCGGTCTCTTCCAGCAGGGGCTGCGGCCCGGCGCCGCCCTGCGCGCGGCCCAGATCGAGATGTGGAACCGGCGCACCACCCGTGATCCCTTCTTCTGGGCCGCCTTCGTTCTCCAGGGGGACGATTTCTCGCCGGGCGGGTGAGAGGTCTTCTCAGCTCATCGCACTCCCTTTTCAGATGTCTTCACGGAGGTCCGACATGACCATCGAAGGAACCTGGAAGCTCCACACCCACCGCTTCGCAGGAGCGCCCCGCCTCAACCCGGAACAAAATCTCGTCATCCGCCAGGAGGGCGACGTCTGGACCGTCACCTTCAAAGCAGGGGGCCGCGTGAGAAGCCTTTCCCTCACAACCTCCAACCCCGTCACCGAGTTCGATCTCACCGACTCTACCGACTCGGTGAAGATCCAAGGTAAGTTTTTCGCTTCGGCGCCCGACAGAATCATCGGGCTCGTCTACGCCGCCGCACCACTCCCGGAGCCCACCGATGCCGACGTCTTCCTTGCGGTTCGCACCGGAGGCCTGGACGAATCCTGAGGCGACGGCCATCCGGCCACGCATCCGCCGGCGCCTGTGGTACCGTTCGGTCGCGAACGATCCGGGAGCCCGACGCCTGTCCACGCCCGTCCCGCCGCCGTCCGGAGACCTCTCCGGCCCTCCGTCTCTGCCCGGCTTTGCCGAGAGAGATCTGGTGCTCCGCATCCAGGCCGGGGACGCCGCAGCGGAGGCCGAGCTGGTCGACCGCTACGGCGAGGTCCTCCTCTTTCTCCTGAAGCGCTGGACCCGCGATGCCGAGACCGCCGCGGACCTGCGCCAGGAGACCCTGCGCCGGGCGATCGAGAAGATCCGCCGCGGCGAGGTCCGCGAGCCGGAGCACCTCGCCGCCTTCTTGCGCAGCCTGGCGAAGAACCTCAGCACGCAGCTCTACCGGCGCAGCGGGGAAAAGACCGAGCGCCACGAGCCGCTCGATCCGGTGCGCGAGATCGCCGGCCGCGAGCCGGATGCGCTGGCCCTCCTGCTCCGCGCCGAGAAGACCCGCCTCGCCCGCCAGGTGCTGGGCTCGCTGGGCACCGAGCGGGACCGCGAGGTCCTCGTCCGCTACTATCTCGCCGAAGAAAAGGCCGAGGGGATCTGCAGCGACCTGGGACTGACCGGCGAGCACTTCCATCGCGTGCTGCACCGCGCCCGGCAACGCTTCCGCCGGCTGTTTGAAGAGCGCAGCGCGGCGGCCCGTTGAAAGGAGCCACCATGGACCACCGGGAGATCCAGGAGAACCACGTCGTCGACCGCTACCTGGCCGGCGCGCTCTCGCCGGAGGAGGAGGAGCGGTTCGAGGTGCACCTTCTGGAGTGCGCGCCCTGTTTCGCGGAGGTCCGCGCGGGCGACGATTTCCAGGAAGCGCTCCGCACCGTGGCCGCCGAGGACGCGGCCCCGGCCCGGGCCGCGGTTCAGATCGGTCTCCTCGCCTGGCTCGTGCACCGCAGCCGCACCCCCCGCTGGGCGGTCCTCCTCGGCGGCCTCCTGCTCGCCGCCGCCCCCACGGCCTGGCTGCTCTGGCGGCAAGCCGGCCTGCAGCGGGAGCTCGTCGCAGCCCGGGCCTCGCTCCGGCCACCCGCAACCCCTCCACCGCCGACCGCGCCCGCGCCCGACCCCCGTCTGGCCGAGGAGCTGCAACGCCAAGCCGCCGCCACGGATCGACTGCGCGGCGAGCTGGACCGCCTCGCCCGCCCCCAGGCGGCCGTCCTGGTCTCCCTGGGGCTCGTCCGTGGAGAGGGCACCGGCCCCGAGGTGCCGGGCCTGCGCCTCGACGCCGCCGCACCCTGGATCGTCCTCTCCGTCGAGCTCCCGCCTGCGGGCCACCCCGCCTGGCGCGCCACGCTGCTCGACGCAAAAGGCCGGGTTCTCTGGCAGGGTGACCGACTCGCGCCGAGCCTCTATGAAACCCTTCTGATCAACGTTCCGACGCGCTTCCTGCCCCCCGGCGGCTACCGCCTGCGCCTCGAAGGCCTCCCGGCCGGCGCCGCTCCCGTTCCCGCCGGAGAGCTGCCGTTCCGCATTCTGCCCCCCACCTGAACAACTTCCTTTCGGCCGGTGAGAGGTTTCGCCGCGCCGCCGCACTCCTCCGCTGAAACCGATCACCGTCGATCCCTTCCGATCGATCGCGATCATCGCTCAGGCGGCCGGATCGGCCGCGGAAAGGACAGGTTCTCATGACCGATCTCAGGGAGTACTTTCCCCCCAACCGCCCGCGTTTCACGATCAACTACCAGGGTAAAACGGTAGGCTCGGGTGCATTCGGGCAATACGAAAGCTCGCTGGTGCGTCTGGTGGGGCGGCTGGACATCACCGACGGGCGCTTCCCTTACAAGGGCAGTTTCAATATCGCCCTGCGGCTGCGCGCCCATCAAGGCATCGCCATTGTTGTCAAGCTCGATACCGGGACGACCCAGGACCACTACGGCAAACTGGAGGCCGACGGCTCCCGGGCGGTGGCCCATGTCAAGCTCTTTGACCGCCCCATGGTTGTCACGCTCCGGAGAAACAATTCCTGGTCCGAGATCAAGCTCGAAGCCCCGGGGTTGACGGCCGAGGCCTCGCTCGTTCCGCTCACCGCGGAAGCGGAGGCCGATCTGCCGGCCGACCTCCTGTTCGACCCTGCCACGATGCCCCTCTCCGCAGATCCCCTCTTCGAAGAGGAAGCCGGCGGCTAAGCACGGCCACCGGGATGCGGGGGCGGCCGGGGCGAGCGGTTCCGGCGCCCCTGCGGTATCCTCGGCGGGAGGTGGACACGGATGACCGATGATCCCTACTCCCGCGTCGACTATCGCCGCCTGATCGCCTGGCCGCATCGCATCGAGCGGGAATGGCCGTTTCTCGCGCGCATCCTCGCCACGGCGCCCTCGCAGCGGGTGCTCGATCTCGGGTGCGGCACCGGCGAGCACTCCCGCCGCCTGGCGGCGGCGGGCTTCGAGGCCGTCGGCGTCGATGCGTCAGAATCCATGCTGCGCAAGGCACAAGAGGAGCCTCTGCCGGAAAACCTCCGCTTCGTCCTCGGAGACATCTGCGACCTCGGGCACTGCGTCGAGGGCTCGTTCGGCGGCGCCCTCTGCCTGGGCAATGCGCTGCCCCACCTGTTGACCGACGACGACCTCCGGCGTTTCGCCGCGGGCCTGCGCGAGCGCCTCCTCCCCGGGGCTCCGCTGATCCTCCAGCTCCTCAACTACGACCGGATCTTCACCGCCAACGAGCGGCACCTGCCGATCAACGTCCGGCCGGATCCGGACGGTGAGATCGTCTTCCTCCGCTTGATGACGCCCCAGCCGGACGGCACGGTCCTGTTCTACCCGACGACCCTCCATCTGCGCCCGGGCCGCGAGCCGGCCGTGGAGGTCAAGCACTCGCGGGAAGTGCACCTGCGCGGCTGGAAGCGCGCGGAGGTGGAAGCTTGTCTCGACCAAGAAGGGTTCCACCTTCGCGAAGCCTTCGGCGGCTTCGACGGTGAGCCGTGGGAGGAGAGCTCGCGGGACCTGCTTCTCGTGGCGCGGTAGGACCGCGCCACCTGGGCGGTTCTGGGCCAGCCTGCGTATAATTCGTCATGCGAGGCTTCAAACCCGATCTGCACCTCTTCCTCCCAGCCCTGGCCCTTGCCCTCGCCGCCTCTCCGGCCCTGGCCGGAGTCAACTGGTGGACTCCGGTCGGTCCCGAAGGCGGTACCGCCACCTCCCTCGTGATCGATCCCGCGACGCGCATCCTGTATGCCGCAGCGAACGGCAGCGTCTTCGCCAGCTCCGATGGCGGGACGACCTGGGAGCGCCGCAACCGCGGGCTCCAGGACGACGTGCGGCGGCTCGCCGCGGCCTCCACGCCAACGCCCGCCCTCTACGCGGCCAGCCTGCGGGAGGTCTACCGCTCCGCGGACGGTGGCGCCTCCTGGACCTCCACCCACGTCGAAAACCTTCTCCTCGGCGGCCTCGACGCGCTGGCCGTCGATCCCTCCGACTCCGCGACGATCCTGGTGGGCAGCCTGTCCCGCGGCGAGATCCTCCGCAGCACCGACGGCGGAGCCAACTGGAGCCGGGTCTCCCAGAACCTTGCCTGCGGCGGGATCCACTCGCTGCAGAAGGGGCCCGAGGCCGCCACGTGGTATGCCGGCTGCGCGTCCGGCCAACCGACCCCCTTTCTCAAGAGCACAGACGCGGGGGCCACCTGGACGCCGGCAGGCTCCCCGCTGCCGCAGGGAGGAAGCCACCTCCAGGTCGTACCGGACCCCGGCCTCGGCGGCGTCCTCTACGCCTCGGCCGTCTTGCGCTGGATCACCAGGCCGGAATGGGCGGTGTACAAGACCACGGATGCCGGGGCCACTTGGACCTTCCTCACCGAGAGCTCCGGCCCCCTGGTGGCCGGACCGGCCGGCCAGCTTTTCGCCGGAACACTGCGCAGCACCGACAACGGAGCGTCGTGGCAGCCCTTGGGTCTCCCAGCCGCGCCGGGTGCCCTGGCGTTCGACCCCGCCGAGCCGGCGACGTACTTCGCCGGCCTCCCGGCCGGCATCTACCGGACCACCGACGACGCAGCGACCTGGAGCCTGCACTCTCGCGGGCTTTTCGCCACCCAGGTCGCCACGCTGGAGATCGCTCCGGACTCGACCCTCTACGCCTGGGTTCCCGGCCTCGGGCTGCGCAAGAAACCGGCCGGCGCCACCCGCTGGCGGCGTGCCGACAACGGTCTCCCTCTCGACGCCATCGCAGGCACTTTTCCCGGACCTCCGGCTCTGGCGATCGATCCCGCGACCCCCGCCCATCTCTTCCTCGGCTGGTCCTCCGGATTCGCCCGCAGCGCCGACGGCGGCGCCTCCTGGACCACCCCCGGAGCGGCGGACGGCCCCTGCCTGCGCATTCGTGAGCTGGCGCTCGATCCGCGCGATCCGGGGCGCCTCTATGCCGCGGGCTGGCTCTTCGAGGCGAGCTGCCTCGCGCCGGGCCGCAGTTGCCCGGTCTTCTTCAGCGAGGACGGCGGCGCGAGCTGGACCTGCGCCGGGGACGAGCGCCTGGGCTATGTGACCGCGCTCGTCGTGGACTCCTCCTCCCAACCCTCCCGCCTCTACGCGACCAGTCTCGGCGAAGGCCTCTGGACCTCGGCCGACCGAGGCCGCACCTGGCGTCAGCTGAAGGGGCTGCGCCGCTTCGGCGACACGCTCCTGACCGTCACCGTCGATCCCAGGAACCCGCTTCAGCTGTACGTCGGAGACCTGTATGGCGGGCTCTACAAGAGCACCGACCGTGGCGCCACCTGGGCCGCCTTCAACCGCGGCCTGCCGAGGGCCTCCGTCCGCAACCTCCTCGTCGACCCGCAGCGGCCCCAGACGGTCTATGCCAACAGCTCCGGGGAAGGGGTCTATGTGTCAGGCAACGGCGGCCGGACCTGGTTCCCCCTCAACGGCGGCCTGGCGTCCTCCCCCGGGGAGCTCCTCCTCGACCCGAGAAATCCCCGCAAGCTCTACGCCACCACCTACCGGAACGGCATCTACGCCCACGAACGCCGCTGAGGCCGAGCCGGGGCTCCGGGCTGCTAGACTCTCCGCTTCTTGACGACCGCGCCGGGCCTTCTCGCCCGGCGCAAGGAGAGGTCTCGATGCGCATTCTGGTGGCCCTCGGTGGGAACGCCCTGCTCCGCCGCGGCGAGCCGATGACGGCGGACAATCAACGCAAAAACGTGCGGATCGCGGCGGAGGCGCTCGCGCCGCTCGGCCGCGAGCACCAGCTCGTCATCTCGCACGGCAACGGCCCGCAGGTCGGGCTCCTCGCCCTCCAGGGCGCCGCCTACTCGGAGGTGAGCCCCTACCCCCTCGACGTCCTCGGCGCCCAGACGGAGGGGATGATCGGCTACATGATCGAGCAGGAGCTCGGCAACATCCTCCCCTTCGAGCAGCCTCTCGCCACGATCCTCTCGATGGTCGAGGTCGATCCGAACGACCCCGCGTTCCAGAACCCGACCAAGCCGATCGGGCCGATTTACAGCCGGGAGGAGGCCGACCGGCTGGCGGCCGAGAAGGGGTGGGTCATGGCCGCGGACGGCGACCACTTCCGGCGCGTCGTCGCCTCGCCGCGCCCGCAGCGCATCTTCCAGCTCCGGCCGGTCAAGTGGCTGCTCGACAAGGGGTGCATCGTGATCTGCGCCGGCGGCGGCGGCATCCCCACCATGTACAAGCCCGGCCGCCAGCTCCAGGGCGTCGAGGCGGTGGTGGACAAGGACCTGGCGAGCTCGCTCCTCGCCCGCGAGCTGGAGGTGGACCTGTTCATCATGGCGACCGACGCCGATGCGGTCTATCTCGACTGGGGCCAGCCCACCCGGCGGGCGATCCACCTCGCCTCTCCCGCCGCCCTGCGCGACCTGCGCTTCCCCGCCGGCTCGATGGGACCGAAGATCCAGGCCGCCATCGAGTTCGCCGAAGCCACCGGCAAGACCGCCGCCATCGGTGCCCTGCAGGATCTGGTCGCGATCTCCGAAGGCCGGGCAGGGACGCTCGTCACCACCGCAGCCGACGGCCTCACCACTTGAAGGCGGTCTGCGCCGCCCGCCGGGCCAACAGGTCGCGCAGGCCTTGTGCGGTCGCGCGTTCGAGGTAGGGGATGTCCACCCGGTGGCCCAGGTCCTTGGCTCCTGCGGTGTCCACCCGCAGCCGGGCCATCCCGGCCCGGCGGTCGAACGGCGACTCGTGGAGCGCCACCGCCTGGATCTTGCCGAACGGAGCCACCGTGATCTGCCGCCACAGCCATCCGCTCCGGAAGAGCACCGCACCCTCCGTCACCGCCCACCCCAGGTGATCCAGGGTCCTGCGGGCCCCCAGCCAGGCCCAGGCGAGCCCCACGGGGACGAGCAGGAGGCCCCAGGCCTGGAGAAAGACCACGCCGCCGAACGCGAGGCCGAGCCCGGCGTTCAGCCACTTCTTGAGCACCCGCCGGAAAGCCCGCGGCGGCGCGGAGCTCCAGGTGACCTCCGCGAGGTGGAGGCCCGGCAACACCTCGTCGAGAAGCCCCTGCAGCTCCTGACGCCGGAGGATCGGTGCGAGCCACTCGCGCTGCGTGGCCTTCTCCTGCTCACCGCCGTCGGAACCCGCGGTTTCCACCCGCACCGCGACCCGGCCGAGCCGCCGGGCGAACGGTCCCTCCTTCACCGTCACCGCCTGGATGCGGCGCAGGGGGATCGTCGCCACCACCCGGGTGAACAGACCGTGCTCGGTGCGCAGGTCCTCCCCCGCGAGCACCAGCCGGAAGCCATGGAGCCGGATCAGCGCCCAGCCCATCGAGAGCAGGCGCACCACCAGCAGGAACACGACGAAGGCCAGCAGGGCCGAGCCGACGCGGCCCAGAAGGTGTCCCGACAACGTGAAGCCGTCGCTCACCGTCCGCATCGCACTCTCGATGGCCTCGCGGCTCAGATCCCTGTCCGTCCGCCAGAACCGGCCCAGGATGCGGTCGGACACCTTCATCTCCCAGAGCACGCCCCAGGCCGCAGCGACAAGGACGAAGCCGCGGTTGTCGAGAAGACCATGGAGCAGCAGATCGCGCGGCGCGAGCCGGAGCAGCACCCGCTCGCCTGCCGCAGCGCCCGGCTCCGCCGCCGCTCCAGCCGATTCGTCGCCCCGGCCGAGACGTACGATCCGGCGCATCTCCTCGAACGCGGCGAACGGCAGCACGCTCATCCGGGCCTCCGGCTCCTGCCCGCCCCCCGTGTCGACCCGGACGGTGACCACTCCGAACATCCGATGAAACACGTTCTGCACCGCATCCAGGTTCTGGATGCGGCCATAGGGGATGTGCCGTTCCTGGCGGAACAGAAAGCCGGAACGGATCACCAGCTCGTGCGGCTCGAACCGGTAGCGGAACGTGAGGTATCGGCCCAAGGCGACGATGCCATTGGGAATCAACAGCAGCGGAGCCCACAGCTCCCAGCCCCAGCCGCGGGAGCCGGCGGTGAACAGCAGCACGAGGGCCGGCAGGGCGACCGTGCGCAGCAGCGCGCCCAGGCTGAACAGGATCGACAGCGGATGCAGCCGCCGGTCAGACGGCATCGTCGCCCTCCCCCGCCACGAGATGATCGCGGATGGCGAGCGCCGTCGCCCGGTCGATGCCGTGCAGATCGACCTGCGCATGATCGGTGCCTGCCGTATAGATCGCGAGCGTCGCCAATCCGTAGGCGCGCTCGACCGGCCCCTGGGAGACGTCGGTGTGCTGCACCCGCGAACGGGGCACGTGGATGACCAGGCGCCACAGCACGCCGCGACGGACCTCGATGCCCTCGGGCGCGACCGTATAGGCGGCGTGGCGGTGCGAGATCTCGGGCCACCGGTGGGCGCTCCACACCAGGGCCGATGCGATCCCCAGCCCGGCGAGGCCGAGCAGGATCTGCGCCCAGAGCAGCAGAGGCGCGAGCCAGAGGAGCAGCAGAAGCCCGATCGACAGAGCGCAGAGAATCGGCGCGATCACCAGCCAGGCGGTGATCCGCTGCACCGTGAGCGCGCGCGGATCGAGAGGATGCTCGACGCCGTCGGCGATCGAGGCCGGAGGGCCGGGAAGCGGAGCCGGCTCGGCCGGCGAGGAGGACGCGGAGGTCTCAGGATGATCGGTCATGGCCATACGATCTTACGCAGGATCGCAGAGCGAAGTTTTCCCGAGGACATTTGACCCGGAGGGGCCACCGAGGTAGCGTCCGCTCCATGCACGGGAGGAGAACGCGATGACCTGGGACATCCGTGGCAAGAACGTCCTGATCACCGGTGCGACGAGCGGCCTCGGCCTCGAAGCCTCGGTGGAGCTGGCCCGGCGCGGTGCGCGGATCACGATGGTCGGCCGCGACCCCGGGCGTACGGCTGCCGCCGTGGCGGAGGTGCGGAGGCGGAGCGGCTCGGCCGAGGTCGCCTCGCTCCTCTGCGACTTCGCCTCCCAGGCGGACGTCCGCCGGCTGGCCGGCGACGTCCTCGCCCGCCACGACCGGCTCGACGTGCTGATCAACAACGCCGGCGGCGTCAACAAGGACCGGCTCCTGACGGTGGACGGGATCGAGAGGACCTTCGCCGTCAACCACCTCGGCTATTTCCTGCTCACCACCCGGCTCACCGATCTCCTCGTGAAGAGCGCGCCGGCCCGCATCGTCGTCGTCGCCTCCGAAGGGCACCGCCACGGCACGCTCGACTTCGACGATCTGGGGTTCGCACGCGGCGGCTACAAGATCATGCGCGCCTATGGCCGGTCGAAGCTCGCCAACGTCTTGTTCGCCAACGAGCTGGCCCGCCGCCTCGCCGGCACCGGCGTCACCGCGAACAGCCTGCACCCCGGAGCCGTCGACACCAACATCTGGAACGGTGCTCCGGGCTGGGCGAAGCCGCTCATCACCGTCCTCCTGCGCCCCTTCTTCCTGAGCGTCGAGCGCGGCGCCGCCACCCTCGTTCATCTCGCCGCCAGCCCGGAGGTGGAGGGGGTCACGGGCCGCTATTTCGTCAAGAACCGGCCCGTCCACCCGGCGCGCCGGGCCCAGGACGAAGCCCTGGCGCAGCGGCTCTGGGAGGTGAGCGCGGCGATGGTGGGGGAATAAGATGCATCCCATGCCGCACCGCCGCCTCCTTCCGCTGCTCCTGCTCCCCCTGCTCGCCGGCTGCGCCCGGCCGCAGCCCGGCGTCGAGCCGGAGGCCGCCGCCGCTCCGGCTCCACCAGCCCCTGCCGCCCCAGCCCCCGCTTCGGCCGAGCGCACCGGCTGGCTCGGCGTGGTCCTCGCCACCCAGTCGGTCGACGTGACGGCGGATTCCCAGGGCCGGCTGGCGGCGGTCTACGTGCAGATCGGAGATACGGTGCGCCAAGGGGACCGGCTCGCCTCGCTCGATCCGCGCCTCGTGGCCCAGGACCTCGAAATGGCGCGCTCCGGCCTGGTCGCCACCGAAGCGGACGCCGGACGGGCCGCCGCCGAGCTCTCGGAGGCGCAGGCGCGCTGGGACCGGCGGCGCAAGAATCCGGAGATCTTCTCGCAGGAGGACCTGGCGGAATCCGAGCTGCGCGTGACCACGGCCCGCTCCACCGTCGAGGTCGCCCAGGCCCGGGTGGCGGAGCAGCGGGCGCGCGTGCGCCAGCTGGAGACCTCGGTGGGCCAGACCGACATCCGCGCCCCCTTCGCCGGCCGGGTCGCCGAGCGCTTCGCCGATCCCGGGGCGCAGGTCGGGCCGGGGACGCCGGTGGTCCGCCTGATCAGCGGCGGCGACCTCCAGGTGCGCGCCGCCCTTCCCCCGGACGACGCGCGCACCCTGGCACCGGGAAGCCGGGTCCTCGCCCGCATCCGCGACCTCGGCCTCGACGTCCCCGGCCGCATCGCGCGCATCGCCCCCGCCGTCGACACCGCCTCCCAGATGGTCTTCGTCGAGATCCACCTGGAGCCTGCCCCGCAGCTCGCCGGACGGCTGCAGGCAGGGCTGGTGGTGGACGTGCGCGCCGCTACCTGACCGAGGGTCCTTTCCTCGCAGACGGATCGACTACCAGCTTTCGATCTTCAGCTCCGGGTGAAGCATCTGGACATCACTGACCGCCGCCATCTCCTTCCGGATTTCCACCACCAGCGGGTGATCCGCCGGGAACCGCGCGGTCGCGATGGCGAGGGCGCGCGCTTCGAGGGCTTGCGCTTCCGCCGCGTGGCCGAGGTGGCGCTGCGCCTGCGCCAAGCCATGCAGGGAGTAGGCGCGGTGCGGATGGCCCGGCTCCAGCGCGAGATCCCAGGTTTCCAGGGCTTTCCGGAAGTCGGCCGCCGCAGCCGCCCAATGCTCCCGCTTCAAGGCGATGTCTCCCAGATTGTGGAACGACACCCCGATCTCGATGTGCCCCGGTGCGAACGACTTCAGCTTGATCGCCAGCGCCTGCCGCTGCAAGGCCTCGGCCTCGTCGAGACGCCCCTCTTCCATGTAGACGTTGGCGAGGTTGTTCAGACTCTTGGCCACGTAGGGATGCTCCGGCCCCAGAAGCCTTTTCTTGATCAGCAAAGACCGCTTCTGCACCCGCTCCGCATCCGGGTACCGCTCCATGTCGAAGTAGAGATTCCCGAGATTGTTGAGGATCGCCGACACCCGCTCGTGCCCGGGTCCGAGGTCGTGCTCCCGCAAGGCCAGGGCTTCCAGCAACAGCCGTTCGGCTTCGCCGAAGCGCCGCGCCTGTTGGTGGCACGACCCCAGCTCGACCAGGCTGCTCGCCAGATGGCCGGTGTCCCCCAGGGCGCGAAAGAGATCGGCCGCCTCGCGGCTCACCGGCTCCGCTTCGGCGAGCCGGCCGGATTCCCGCAAGACGGCCGCCAGGTCGAGCAGGGTCAGACCGGTTTCGGGATCCCCAGCCGGCAGCTCCGCCCGCTGCAGGGCCAAGGCCTCGCGCAGCAGCGCCTCCCCCTCCGGATAGAGGGCCAGCGTTCGGTAGACGCCGCCGAGCGTGGCGAGCAACCGGGCGCGGACGAGAGGCTGCCCTGCCAGCTCGTTGTGGATGCGGGCGGCACCGCGGTCAAGCACCTGGCGGGCGGTCAGATCCCGGCCTTGGGAAGCCGGGTCCGATTCCTGGAAGAGGCCGGCCAGAAATCCCGCCACCTGCTGCGCCGTGGCCGCCTCCCGATTGGCCCGCTCCGCCTCGCGGTTGGCCCTCTTCGCCTCCAGCGTCGTCGCGACCGCGCCACCCAGCAGGGCGGCCACGGCGAGCAGCGCAGCAGCCACCGTGGCCCGATGCCGGCGGGCGAATTTCCCGGCCTGGTATAGAACCCCGGGAGGCATGGCGAGCACCGGCTCGTCGGCGAGGCGGCGCCGCACGTCCGCCGCCAGCTCGGCGGCCGAGGCGTAGCGGTCGGCGCGCTCCAGGGCCATGGCCTTGAGGACGATGGCATCCAGGTCATCGCGCAACGCCCGGCGCAGCGCCTTGGGATCGAGCTGCCGCCGCGCCGCGAGGGTTGCGCGCACCTGCGGGTCCCGCGCCATGAAAAACGCGCTGGGCCGTTCGACGTCGCCCGCAAGAATGCGGCTCATCAACGCCCGGTCGCTCACCTGGCGAAACGGGCTTCCCCCGGCGAGCAGCTCATAGAGCACGACACCCAGCGAATAGACGTCCGACCGGGTGTCGAGATCGCCGCCCTGCTCGATGGCCTCCGGGCTCATGTAGGCGATCGTGCCCACGACGCCGTGATCCATCGTCAAGGCGAGCGGATGGTCGAGCGCCTTGGCGATGCCGAAATCGATGATCTTGGGGTGCGGCGTCCCGGCGCTCTCGGTGACCAGGATGTTCGACGGCTTGAGGTCCCGGTGGAGCACCGCCTTCTGGTGGGCGTGCTGCACGGCGTCACAGACCGCGGCGAAGATCTCCAGGCGGGCGGGGAGCCCGAGCCCGTGGTCGTCGCAATACCGGGTGATCGGCGGACCCGGCACGTGCTCCAGAACGATGTACGGCCGGCCGTCCGGGCTCGTGCCGGCACCGAACACCTGGGCGACGTGCGGATGGCTCATCCGGGCGAGAGCCTGGCGTTCCACCTCGAAACGGCGCAGCAGCCGGCGATCGTGGGCGCCGCGGATCAGCTTGAGCGCCACCTGGCGCCGGAACGGCTCGACCTGCTCGGCGAGATAGACCACGCCATAGCCGCCTTCGCCGAGGAGCCGGAGAAGGCGATAGGGACCGACCCGATCGCCCACTCCGACCAGGGGCTCCTCCTCCGGTTCCTCGAAAGGCTCGAGGGTCTCCTCCAAGGAGAAGACCGGCCGCCCGGGGTCGGCCAGGGTCGGCAGATCGGCCGTCGGGGCCGCAGAGTCTGCGTCGGAAGACCCGATCTCGGGCTCGGCGGAGTCCGGATGGTGCCGCATGCTAGGCGAGATCCCGCATCCGCGCGATCTCCTGCGCCACCACCTCCTGGGCGCGGGCGGCCAGGGCGGCGCGGTCGTCGTGCGCGTACCCGGCGACCGGAATCGGCTCGCCGATGGCGATGCGCACCCGGCCCGGGCGAAAACGGATGCCGGAGCGCGGCACGATCCGGGCGGCGCCCTCCACCGCCACCGGCAGCACGTCGACTCCGGTTTCGAGCGCGGCGGCGAAGGTCCCGGTGCGGAAGCGCAACAGCTCCCCGTCGGGCGACCGCGTCCCTTCGGGAAACGACAGGACGCTCCACCCCTGGTGCAGGCGCTCCGCGAGCTTCCCGACACTGCGCACCGACTCGCGCCGATCCGAGCGGTTGACGAAAACCATCCCCATCGTCTCCACGTACTGGCGCAGGAGGGGGATGCGGGAGAGCTCCTGCTTGGCGATGAACAGGACGGGCATCGGCAGCGCCCGGATGAGCAGCGGGATGTCCACCCAGGATTGGTGGTTGGCTACCACAAAATAGGGCCGGCCGGGATCTATCCGTTCGAGCCCGCGGATGTCGAGGCGGACCCAGCCGGAGGCGAGGAGGACCGGCGCCCAGATCTCCCGGGCGTACCACAGCCCGGGCCGCGGGCTCTGTGCCACTTTTGACAACAGGAGCGCCGCGAGGAACCCCACCAGGCTCCAAAGGGCGACAAAGACCACCTGAAGGAGATTGATCGGCCACCAGACGAGAGACATGATGCGGCGCATCCTATCGCATCACGACCGGGCGCCGAGGTGCCCATGGTATGATCCAACATTCACAGGAGGGCTGACACATGTCGATCCTGCAACCGATTCGGTTGACCCGCGCCGATCAGATCCCACCCCTCGGCACCGGCAAGGACGCCGGCCCGGAGGACAAGCTCTGGCGCGAGCTGATGCTGGCCTCCTCCGGCTTCGCTCTCCCTGCCGCCCAGGCCTGGCCGCAGTACTGCGCCCGCCAGGTCTATGACAAGCCGTCCAGCCGCAACTGGCCGACCGTGGCCGCCGCGGCCTGGTACTACGCGGACCCGGGCCGGGCGATCGACGGGCGGACACCGGCGCAGTGGTGGCTCGACTGGAGCGGGTGGCAGCTGGGAGGCAAGAGCGGGCCCCATCTCGTCCGCAAGAGCGCCGAGGCGGCGGACTGGTGGGCGCGCTGGAACGCCGACGCCGCGCACCGCGACGCGGCTCCTGCGGCGCTCCAGATCTTCGGCTCGGACGAGGTGCTGAGCAGCACCTATGACGGCATGACCATCGGCGCGGCGATCGCGGCCCTGTTGGCAGCCCGCAAGCACGGCGATGCGGACACCGAGGTCGCCCTGTCGGCCGCGCTCGCCGTCTGGGTCGCCGTCACCGCCCTCGCGGCGACGGCTCCCTCGACGGAAATCAAGGTCTACAACCTGGCCGGCCCCAGCTTCCCCAAAGTGCCCGACAACATGAACGTGCCGGCCGTCCTCGGCATCGGTGCCCGGTCGACGCCCAACCACGCCGCCGCGGACCCCCGTGCCCTCCTCCTCGCAGACCTGATCGAATGGCCGGACGCCCGCCACCCCTGGCCGGCCCGCGAGCCGTTCAACTACTGGTTCCTCCACTTCTCCGCTCTCTGCAACGGCGACTACGGCCTGGCCCCGGAGCTCACCGCGGACGCGCGGGCCGCCGTGGCGGCGGATGATCCCGCGGCGCTGGACCGCCTCGCCGCCTCGCTCGAAGGAACGCGATGGGCCGGCTTCGAGATCCGCCGCTGGCCGGGCCTTGCGGCCGGCATCATGGCGGAAGCGCGCAATTTCAACACCGCCTGGGTTCCTGCCTCGGTGGCCCGGCCGAACGGCCTGATCGAGCTCTGGTTCCCCTGGCCGAAGGCGAAACCCGGCAACCTGAGCTCCGGCAAGGCCTCGATCGACGGCACCGGCTCGATCCAGGTGGTCTCCGGCTTCGGCACCCTCCCCGGCCTGCAATTGCCGGCCGAGCCGCCCCTGCGCCACTGGATCTTCGATCCCGACGGCTTCCGTCCGGCCGGCGAGCCCACTCCCGGAATCCCCAAGGCTCCGGAAACCCCCAAGGACCCGGGCCGTACCGACCAGGACCCGCCGAAGAAACCCATCGACGTTCCTCCGGTGGCCGCTCCCACCCTGGAGGAACGGGTGAAGACCTTGGAGGACGAGGTCCGCGCGCTGCGGGCGGCGGTGGCGGCGTTGCAGGCGCAGCGCTGACCCGGTCAAGAAACCGGCTTCGCCACACCCGGCCGGCGCCGGTCACCTCTCCCCCGCCGCCCGATACGCCCTTTCCAGGGCGGGCAGGAGGTCGAGCGACCGCCGCAAGGCCGCGGTCAGCGCGCGCAGCTCGCGCCGTTCTTCCGCACGTAGAGGGCGGCCGGTGCGGGCGTTGAGCCACGAGGCGAGCACCGGATGGTCGCCGATTCGGTGGCTCCAGAGGACCGCCGGCACTCCGTCGAGCCGGAGGCCGGCCGGGTGGAGTCGGATGCTCTCCTCCGCCGGGTCGTATGCGATCCTCCCCAGCGGCAGCTCAGGGTCTCCTCTCAGCAAGTCGCCGCCGGTCTCCCGGTTTCCCGGCTCTCCGAGGTGTGCGGCGAGCAGCTCCTGCCCGCAGGCGGCGAGGTCGCGAAAAAGTGATCGATGCAGAGGGAAGTGAATCCGCGGCAGCTCGCACGCGAGGAGCTTGCCGAAGCGGCCCCGATAGCCGGGTGCGTGGAGGACTCCATAGACGTAGGCGAGCACCTCGCCGGGCTCCGGGGGCTCCCCGTAGAGCTCCGCGAGATGGTCCCGGAGGGCCGGGGCCACGTTGGGACGCCGCTCCCCGGCGTCGTCCAGGTACAGCGGAAAAGCGCAGGTGACGTCGTAGGAGCTGACCACTTTGTGGCCGGGCAGCACGGCGGTGACGAACGCGCCGGGTTCCCCTTTGTGCTGCCGGGGCACGAGAAGGGCGACATTTCCCGGCTGGCGCAGGTGGCGGGCCAGAGTCGGGCGGGGCCGGGTGACCGCCTCCGGGGTGAAGATCAGGTAGCGCAGGTCGAACGGCCGCGGCAGCCAGGCGGTGAGATGCGGCAGCCAGTCGCGGCGGCCGATGCGCCGCAGGCGCTCTTCGAGGGTGCGCCGGTCGGATGCGGTCACCAGCGCATCCCGGCCGGTGATCAGGCCGGTCGAATGCACGGGAAAGATCTCGTCGAGCGGCGTTCCCCGCCGAAAGGCCTGCTCCGTGGCGAGGTCCTCGCCCGGGCGGAAAAGGAACAGCGGCGCCCGCGGCCGGATCTCGCGCCACGTGGTGGTGGCGACGCTCCCGCAGCGCAGCACGGCGAGCTTCTGGCTCCGTGGTCCGTAGAGATCGGCATGGACCACCCGGCGCGCCAACCCGGGCTTTTTCACCAGGACGACGAGGGCGGCCCCCTGCGCGATGCCGGGAAAAAGGTTGTCATCCCGGCCTCCGGCCGGTGCGCGCTCGCGTTTGCGGCGGTTGCCGTGCAGGTCGAGCAGGTAGATCTCCTCGAACGTCTGGAGGAGCGAGGCCCGCAGCCCGCGCAGGGTCGGTGCGTCAAGGCCGTTGTGATTGAGAACGAAGGCGACGATCCCTTCACCCTGGCGCTCGATCATCCACTGCGCAAGCCGGAGGAAGCGGACCCAGGTGTCTTGCAGCCACTTGATGTTGCGTTCGGCGAGCGGTTTCCCTTCGCACGTCCTCCAGGCGCCGAGCAGCCGCGCCATCCAGGGGCTTGCCGCGGGCGGTTGGCCGATCCAGGGCGGATTGCCGAGGAGCACCGGCAGCGTGGGCCTCACCCCCTCGGTCCCCCTCTCCCATCGCGCCCCCAGCCGGCCCGGAGAAGGGGAGGTACACCCACCCAACTCCGGCGGTTCGGCCAGGGCGTCGCGTTGCCGCAGGACCTCCCCGGCCCGTTCCGGCTCGACGCCGTGGCCGCGGAGAAACCGCCGGAGAGCCCTGCGGCCCCGGGCACAGGAGTCCTCCAGGATCTCCCACCCTTCCGAGTCCGGCAGGAGTTGATCGCGCAGGAAGGCCGCTTTGTCGGCCCGGTGCCGCAGAGCCTCCCGCCAAGCGGCGAGGACGAAATTGAGAGGACCGGCGGCCGGGTCGAGAAGCCGCACCGCCGGGTGCGCGAGACCCTCCGGATGGCCGAAACGGATTTGCACGAGGAATTGGACCGACCGCACAATCCATCCCACGGCCGGCGGCGGCGTGGCGCAGACGCCCGGGAGCCCCTTCACGCCCCGCCCTCGCCCGCCAGATCGACCACATGGACCTCCAGGAGGGCGCCCGCCCGGCGCAGCACCTGAAATTGCACCCGCCGGCTCAGGCCGAGAGCCTTCCACGCCACGGGCAGCGGAAGGCCGCGGGCACCGAGCGTCGCGACGAAATACCACTCGGCGCCCGCCTCGAACAGCTCAACCTCTGCCGGCTGGAGGACCCTCCAGGAGAGCGGAAAGGGGACCAGGGCGACGCGGTCCCCGGCCTTCACCCCAAGGGTTTCGCACAGCTCCCCGGGAAATGGCAGGACCCCCGGATCGAGAATCTCGGCCTCGATCGTCCAGGCCGGCGGCGGCGCCTCCCCTCTCAATGCACCGGCCGCTCGCCCGGCCGCCACACCGAGAGTTTCTTGAGGTCCTGCGAGGCCGGCCGCATCCAGTCTTCCAGGATGCATTCGAGGCACGAGCGGACTTCGGTGGGAAAGTCGTAGGCCAAACCCTGTTCGTAGATCTCCTCTTCGCGCGGCGACGGCGGTACGCTCGCCAGCACGTCCTCCAGGTGCTGCTGCAACCGTCTCTGCATCCGGGCCGCCCGGGCGATCGCCTTGCGCACGGTGGTCTCTTCCATGTTGGCCGTCACACAACCTCCTTCCCTGCGAGCAGCGGACGTCATCGCCTCTCCTTCTTCTTCTTCTTCTTGGTCTTCTTGTTGGACTTCTCGCTCTTCACCACGGGAAAGCCCTCCTCCAAGGCGTCGGCGACCTTCTTCAGGGAAGCCGCTTTGCGCCAGGCGAGCCGGCAGAGGGCCAACTCTTCGTCGCTGCCGCTTCCCGTGTCCCCGAGGTTTTCGAGGTGACCCGTCAAGTATCGGAGATCCGCCACCACCGCCCGCAGGCAGTGGGTCAGGTCGCCCTCCGGCGGCCGGTAGTAGAGCTCTTCCACTTCGTGGATGAACGCGCACAACATCGCGCCGAGCCCACGGAGCGCAGCGTTATGCTCCGGGAAGGTGAACTGCGCCAGGAACGTTTCGCGGAATCCCTCGTGCTCATCCCACCGGTCGGGATCGATCACCGGCGGGGCGACGGCTTCTGGGGTCTCTGTCATGGCCGAATCCCTCAAGTATGAAATGGGCGATGCAGAGCCGAGCAGCCAACCGCAGCTCGCGGTGGCCCGATGGCAACTGCAGCGCCACTGCCGTGATGGTGACCGAATGCACTGCCGTGGCCCCGGGGGCAAACTCGGGTGGGTCAAGCGGGTCACCGCTTCAGGCGGTAAAGCTCAGAGCCCAGGTAAGTTAGCCAGCCCTCTCGGCGCACACTTTGAAGGGCAAAAGAGCGGCGCGGCATGGAACCAGGGGTGCAGCGTCGGCGCTTCACCTTCGGGAATGGCTTGGCCCCAGGGGGGGTAACGTGCAGACTGAGGACTTAAGGGGGGCCTCTTTGACCCAGGGCAATGGTTGCCCCTACGGGTCGGCAACTCCCTGAAAGGACGTGGCTTATGCTACACGTACTCCTCGCTGTCGCCTTAGGGTTAACCTTAGGAAATCCGGCTTCACTTCCGTGGGTCACTCCCCTTTGGGAGGAGGCGGTACCCACCGGTGGCACCAGTACACCTACGGGAGAGGGGGGCATCGACCAAGTTGGCTGGCCCACGGGCGATGGCAGTGGGCTCTGGGACCCGAATGGCTGAAACAACCAGAACCAGATAGACCACTTCGACGAGGGGGAGAGCGGCTCGCCGCCACTTCCCCTTCTCTTCGGTTATACTCCATTGCCCGTGTGAACAGGGGGTAACCGAGATGGCGACCAGGCATGTGTCTCTCACCGAGATGGCGCGAGTGTTTGCCGGCGAAGCGCCTGGCTGGGAAGCGGAAACAGCAATAGCCCATATCGCAGCTTGTAGGCGATGCCGGTGTCGGGCAGAGAAGGCGGCTACTGCCGCACGGCAGAGGAATCACTCACCCGAGAACCCGACAGCAGCGGGCGCGCTTCTTGCGCTTCTTGACTCAGAGAAAGAAACCACCAAGGCACGGCTCCTGGCTCGCAGCAGGTGGGCGGAGCTTGAATTCCGCACTGCCGAAGACCAGATTGCGAGCCTTGGAAACTGTTCGCCAGCTCACGCGCGAGAAATCTTTGAACTTATCCTGAGGGATGCAACAGAGGCGGCGTTGGAGGACCCCTTTCTCGGTGAAGAAAGAGCGCGGCTCGCCCACTCACTGGCAGCAGCTCTCTCTGGCAAAGCCGGCCTTCAAGGCCGAGCGATGCTCGTCATCGTGAATTGTCGGCGCCTTGCGGCTGCATGGAAGAGCTCTGCTGAGGCGCTCAGAGTCGCGCGCCAGCATTTCGACGAAGAGGGCTTTGAGCCGCGACACGAAGCACTCTACTACCAGGCGAAGGCATCGCTGGCGTCGGAAACAGGCCAGCTTGAGCTCGCCAGAGAATGCCTCGCGCAGGCTGCCGCGAACTACCGGAAGGCGGGTGATCAGCCGGCGGTCGCATCGATCACCGTTCAGGAGGCTAACACCCTCCTTGCAGGGGGCCTCTACGAAGAAGCACTGGAAAAAGCTGGGGCGGCCGTGAGGCGACTGCCTCATGGCGAAGTTCGACTTGAACTGCTTGCGCGGAGTCTTATTGCCGAATGCCTCGCGCTTCTTGGGCGTCCAGCAGAGGCACTGCGGTGTTTTCTCGTCGTCCTGCCGCTCTACAAGGAATTTGGAGACCATCGAAGCGAGCTTAGACTCATCAACCTCGAGGCAATCCTGTTCGATTCACTGGGTTATATCCGCGAAGCCGAGAAGGCGTACCGGCGCGTTGCCGCTGCTTACATGGAAGCTGAGCTCTACAAAGATGCGTTCAGAACGATGCTGTCACTTTTCACGGCTCTTGCAAAGCGGAATGAGTGGGAGAAGGCTGCCCAAGTCTGTGAGGACGTGCTGCGGATGTACGACCAGACGGCAGAGACCTGCCATGATGAAATAAAGCGACTATGGCATGACCTACTAGCGCTAGCCGGAACCCGCCACTTGAGCGAAGACCAATTACTTGCAGCCCGCACTCACCATGTGCGGCACTGGCACGCACCAGCAAAGCAGCCACTGTTTCTCAGGGCTGCAGGCAGCGCCGGTGTCAAAGCCGAGCAAGGCGAATTCGGTAGCTGGCCGCCGTCTCTCCCGGGCACAACCGTGGAGGAGCTCCTGGAAGTGGCGCGCGAACCCCGGGGGTTCATCAGTGTGCCGGCGGTGGGTGGGTACGCCGACGCAATGCAAGCCTTCGACCGTAGGCTGTTGGAGACTGCCTTTGTTCAATGCGGGGGCTGCTACCATGCTATGGCAAGGCTACTCGCTATTTCCCGGAACACGGTCAAAGATAAGCTCGGCAGATATGGCATCGCCGAAGCTCTTCAGGACACCGCCATGGCTAGCTGTGGGCTCAATCTACTTGGCGAGCCTGAGAAGGAAGCTCTGGAGCTTCTTCGGGCGCGTAGTTTGTGGGCGGATCTGGTCAGGCTCCCGGCCCGTAGACAGCTCGAGAGAGCCAGATCAGGGCTACGAAACCTGACGCCGTTGGTGGTTGAGCTTGCGCTGGGAGCCGCGTCGGCTACAGCGTTGGAAGATCCGGAGCTCGGCGAGGAAAAAGCGATTATAGCTCACAGCCTGGCAGAGGCGCTCCCCAAGCACGGGAGGGTGGCCCTGACGAGGGCGGATCTCATGAGTGAAGCCATGTTCGTCATCGGCAATTGCCGCAGACTCACAGGGGACTGGAGCAGCGCAGAAGCCGCTTTCAAAACCGCGGAAATGCAACTTCAGGCAGGCACCCGCGACGCGCTGCGCACGGCGCGGCTATATTCACTGCGCGCCTCTCTTGCTTCTGATACCGGTAAATTGGAGGTCGCGCTTGCTTTCCTCGACCTCGCTTCTGCGGCGCAGGCGCGAGGGAGCTCAGAGGCAGACAGAAGCGCTCTAGCGGTCCAGGAAGCTAATATCCTGCTTTTTGCGGGCCGCCACGAGGCAGCGTTAGCACGCGCAGAAGAGGCGTTGGACACCTTACCCCCGCGGGCAGTATACCTGGAGATGCTGGCACGGAGCATCGTGACGGAGTGCCTTGCAATTCTAGGGCGAGCTGACGAAGCACTACGGAATCTCTCCGAGACATGGCCACTCTTCGAGCAGCTTCGCGGACAGCGCAGCAGTCTGCGGCTGGCGCACCTCGAGGCCTTTGTCCTGGAAGCCTATGGTTTCGAGAGAGAGTCCGAAGCCGCGCTGCAGGCCTGCCTGGCCAGCTATGCCAAAGCTGGCCTCTACAAGGATGTATTCTTAGGCATGCTTAGTCGCTTGGCGTTGCTTGGCCAGAGGGGCGCTTGGCGTTCTGCCGCAGAGGTCTGCGAATTTGCAATCGGTGTGACTCAGGATGCAGATCAGATTTCCCATGACTGCGCATTGGCAGTCTGGGCGGATCTGCTAGCAATGGTTCGAGTCAAGGAAGTACCCGGAGCGAGGATACTTGAAGCACAGCACACGCTGGTCCGCGCCTGTAGTGTCGCCTGCGGGGGGCGACGAGATTATTCAGGCGGGCAGCCACCGTTGCGATGGGAGCCAGCCGGTGGGCCTTTTCCTACC
Organism: Holophagales bacterium UBA5704; assembly: GCA_002420005.1. Classification (GTDB taxonomy): domain Bacteria; phylum Acidobacteriota; class Thermoanaerobaculia; order Multivoradales; family UBA5704; genus UBA5704. The sequence continues at coordinate 146,476 of DIHE01000089.1, forward strand.
AAGCCTGCCGGGTCGGCTCGCGGGATGAACTGCACAGAGGTCGATTCATTGTTCACGGTGGAGCTGCCTTCTCTGCCGGAGAGTCTGTCTCCGGGGGAGTATCAGACTGCGTTGGATTGGCTGGATCGCCGCCTCATTGCTGAAGGCTTGCAGCGTAGCGGTGGGCAAGTCAAGCCAGCCGCGCGCCTGCTTGGCCTGGCGGCAAAGACCATCCGGAGAAAGATGACCAAATACGGGTTGAACCGTGGCGTTGGCCGGGTCTCGCCAAGACGAGGTAGGCCATCACAGCGGTTTGAAAGTTCAGTTCGGCCCCCTGAATCCAATGGGGAGACGACCTGAACCGAGGCGCCGACCTAGGAGAAGCTGCGCCGGCTGGCGGCGGCCACGGGCGCCCCCAGGTACGTGGCGGTGGCCTTGCGGAGGATCTTCGCGCCGCCTTCAAGAAGAACCTGGCACCGGTCGAGGTCCCCGACATCCTGCAACGGGTCTCCGGTGTCGGCGTCTACACCTACGACTTCATCGACGG
>DIHE01000122.1 GCA_002420005.1 Holophagales bacterium UBA5704
CGCGGGTGCGCGGCGCCACATAGCTCTCCCGCAGGCCGGCGAGCTCGGGCGCCGGCCCGCCGGACAACGCCTTGCGGTCCACCTTGCCATGGGCCGTGAGGGGCACTGCCGGGAGCGGCACGAAGGCGGACGGCACCATGTAGTCCGGCAGCCGTTCCCGCAGCAGGCCGCGCAGCCCGCCGTCCGTCACCTCGCCGGTCACGTAGGCCACCAGCCGCCGGTCCCCGGGGACGTCCTCGCGCACCACCACGGCCGCCTCGCGCACTCCCGGCAGGGCGGCCAGGGCGGCCTCGATCTCTTCCAGCTCGATGCGGAAGCCACGCACCTTGACCTGATGGTCGATGCGGCCCAGGAAATCGAGCGCGCCGCCGGGCAACCAGCGGACGAGGTCGCCGGTGCGATACAGCCGCTCGCCGGAGAAGGTGGCGGACGGATGGGGCACGAAACGTTCCGCGGTCAGGCCGGGACGGCCCAGATAACCCCGCGAGAGCCCTTCTCCTCCCACCGCGAGCTCGCCGGCCACCCCGAGCGGCACCGGCCGCAGCTCCCGGTCCACGACATACAGCCGGCTGTTGCCGATCGGACGGCCGATCGGCACGCCGTGTGGCGGCTGTCCCGGGGTACAGACCCAGCGGGTGGTGTCGACCGTGATCTCGGTCGGCCCATACATGTTGTCCAAGGGGATGGGCAGGCTTGCCAGCGCCCGGTCGCGCAGCTCGGGGCTGAGCGCCTCGCCGCCCACGAAGACCTGGCGCAACGAGACGCACGCCCGCGCTTCGGGCTCGTCCAGGAACGCCGCCAGAAGCGCCGGCACGAAGTCCACCAGGGTGACCTGATGCTCGCGGATCGCGCGCGCCAGGTAGGCACCGTCGGCCTGCCTGCCGGGCTCGGCCAGCACCAGCCGTGCCCCGGCGGACAGCGGGGCGAAGCTCTCCCAGACCGCGACGTCGAAACCGGGCGCAGCCCTCTGGAGGAAGGCGTCGCGCCCGCCGATCCCATAGACCTGCTTCGCCCAGCGCAGCCGGTTGCAGATCCCCCGGTGCGGCACCATCACCCCCTTCGGCTGCCCGGTGGAGCCCGAGGTGTAGATCACATACGCCAGGTGGTCCGGAGAGACCTCCACCCCGAGCGCTTCGCCCATCTCCTCGCCGGAGTCCCGGCTCCCCTCCTCGAGGAGCACGACCGGGAGGCCGGCGGCCGGCACCCGGTCCTTCAGACGCTCCTGAACCAGCAGGACCCGGGCTCCCGCATCTGCGAGCAGAAAGCCCAGCCGGCCCGCGGGCAGGTCGGGATCGAGCGGCAGCCAGGCGCCGCCGGCTTCCAGAACGGCCAGCATGCCCACCACCAGCGCCGGAGAACGCTCGCCGCAGAGCCCCACGATCACGTCCGGACCGACTCCGAGGCTTCGCAGATGATGCGCCAGGCGCCGCGCGCCGCCGATCAGGCGGCGGTAGGTCCAACACCCGTCCCCCATCTCCACGGCCACGGCGTCCGGCGTGCGCGCCGCCTGTGCGGCCACGTCGTGATGCAGGCAGCCCGGCCGGGAGCGCAGCTCGGTGTCGTTCCACTCGATGAGGAGCTGGTGCCTTTCGGCCGGCGGGAGCAGGGGAAGCTCCGCGACCGTCCGGCCCGGCCCGGCTTCCTCGGCGATCCCGGCGAGGAGGGAGGCGAGGTGCCCGGGCAGCCGCCGTGCCGCATCTTCGTCCACGCGGGCGAGGTCGCACGCCACCCGCAGAGCCACCTCGTCCACCGCCGTGAGAGTCAGGGTGACGGGGTAGTTGGTGCTCTCGGAGAGGCGCAGGTTGCCGACCGGCAGGCGGCTGGAATCACCGTCTCCGGCGTTGGGGTAGCTCTCGAACACGTGGAGCGTTTCGAACAGCGGCGAGCCGGCGGGGACCTCGCTCCAGCGCTGGATCTGCGCCAGCGGGCTGTGCTCGAAGTCCTGGCGCGCCAGCTGGCGCTCCTGGAGCCGCTGCAGCCAGGGGACGAGGGGCTCGGCGCCGTGGACCCGCACCCGCACCGGCAGCGTATTGATGAACATGCCGACCATGGTTTCGACACCGGGCAGGGCGGCCGGCCGGCCGGAGACGACGTTGCCGAAGACCACGTCGTCCGCGCAGCTGTAGCGGCTCAGGAGCAGAGCCCAGGCGCCGAGCGTGACGGTGGGCAGGGTCAGCTTGTGCCGTGCCGCCAGAGCCTGGAGACGCGCCGTGACCTCAGGGGACATCCGGAGCCCGTGCTCGGCGGAGCCGGCCCTGCCGGGCGCCCTGCCCGGGCGGTCGATGCCCAGAGCGTTGGCCGTGGTGAGCCCCGCGAGCTCCTCGCGCCAGAACGCCTCGGCCGCGGAGGAATCCTGCTTGCGCAGCCAGGCGACATAGTCGCTGAACGGCCGCACCGGCGGCAGAGCCGCTGCACCAGGAGCCGCGTACAGAGCTTGCAGCTCCTGCACCAGGAGGGGGAGCGACCAGCCGTCGATCAGCAGATGGTGGGCGGTCCAGAGGAGCTCGTGCTCGCCGCCGAGGCGGATCAAGCAGAAACGCATCAGCGGCGCCTCCCCCAGGGGCAGGGGCGTATGCCGCTCGCGATGCTGCAGCTCTCCGAGCCGGCGCTGCCGCTCTTCCGTGGAGAGGCCGCCCCAGTCCAGCTCCTGCCAGGGGAGAGAGACCTTCTCGCGCACCACCTGCAAGGGCTCGTCGAGCCCCTCCCAGAGAAACGCGGTGCGCAGCACGCCGTGACGTTCGACGAGCCTCTCCCAGGCCTGCCGGAACCGCCGGGCATCGAGATCGGCCGGCAGGGTGCAGGTGACCTGGGTGACATAGACCCCGGAATCGGGCGCCATCAGGCTGTGGAAGAGCATGCCGCTCTGCAGGGGTGTGAGGGGATAGACCGCCACCGGACCCTGCCCGGCGACGGCGGCCTCCGCAGGGTCGGCGAGCTTGGCGTGGCGGGCGAGCCCGGCCACGGTCTGGTGCTCGAAGATCTGCCGCACGGTGAGCCGCAGGCCGGCCTGGCGGCAGCGGGCGACGATCTGGACGGAGAGGATCGAATCGCCGCCGAGCGCGAAGAAGTTGTCCTCCACCCCCACGCGGGGCCGGCGCAGCACCTGCGCCCACACCCGGGCGAGAATCTCCTCTTCCCGGGTGCGCGGTGCCACGTAGCGCTCCCGCGGGGCGGCCGGCTCGGGCGCCGGCCCGGCGGCCAGCGCCTTGCGGTCCACCTTGCCGTTGGCCGTCAGGGGCAATGCGGCGAGGGTGACGAAGGCGGCCGGCACCATCGAGTCCGGCAGCCGCTCGCGCAGCGCGCTGCGCAGCGCGCCGGCCGTCGCCTCGCCGGTCATATAGGCCACCAGCCGCCGGTCCCCGGGGACGTCCTCGCGCACCACCACGACCGCCTCGCGCGCTCCGGGCACCGCGGCCAGCGCGGCCTCGATCTCTCCCGGCTCGATGCGGACCCCGCGGACCTTGACCTGGTGGTCCAGGCGGCCGAGGTACTCGATGGCCCCGTCCTCGCGCCATCGCGCCAGGTCGCCGGTGCGGTAGATGCGCCCGCCGGGCTCTCTCCCCTCCGGGTCCGGCAGGAAGCGCTCGGCCGTGAGGTCGGGACGCTCGACGTAACCGCGCGCCAGATGGACTCCGGCGATGAACAGCTCACCGGGCAGGCCGACGGGCACCGGCGACAGATCGGGATCGAGCAGGTGGATGCGGGTGTTGGCGACCGGCCGCCCGATGGGAATGCCGCGGTCGTCGCCGGGTGTCTCGCACACCCAGGCGGTGACGTCCACCGCCGCCTCGGTGGGGCCGTAGAGGTTGTGCAGCCGGGCATGGCCGAAACGGCCGCCGAAGCGCCGGGCGAGCCCGGCGGACAAGGCCTCGCCGCTGCACACCACGTCGCGCAGGGTGCGGTGCGCTTCCTCCCCGGATTCCTCCAGGAAGAGCTGCAGAAGAGAGGGGACGAAGTGCAGCACCGTGATCCCCTGCTCGTCGATGAGGCGCGCCAGGTAGGCCGGGTCGAGATGGCCGCCGGGGCGGGCCACGACCAGGCGGGCGCCGGTCATCAGAGGCCAGAACAGCTCCCACACCGAGACGTCGAAGCTGAACGGGGTCTTCTGGAGCACCCGGTCGGCGGCGCCGAGGCACAGAGCCTCCTGCATCCAGAGCAGCCGGTTGACGATGGCGCGGTGGGAGATCACCACACCCTTGGGCCGGCCGGTCGAGCCGGAGGTGTAGAGCACGTAGGCCGGGTGCTCGGGAGCGACCGCCGCCGGCCGCCGGCCGCTCTCGCCATCTCCGCCCCCGGGCGCGCCGTGCTCCAGGAACAGGAAGCGGTCCTCGGCGCCCGGCAGGCGGCCGGCCAGGCCGGCGCAGGTCACGATCCGCCGCAGGCGCGCATCGCGCTCTTGAAAGGCCAGCCGATCGGCGGGGTGATCGGGATCGAGAGGAACGTAGGCCGCGCCCGCCTTGAGGATGCCGAGAAGCGCCACGAGCAGCTCGCAGGAACGCTCCAGGAGCACGCCGACGCGGCTCTCGGGGCCGCAGCCGAGGGCCTGGAGCCGGCGCGCCAGGCCCGCGGCCTGCCGGCCGAGCTCGCCACAGGTCATCGCCTCGCCCTCGAAAGCGACGGCCACGGCGTCGGGAGTGCGGGCGGCCTGGTCTTCGATCCAGACATGGAGAGGGCGGTCGAGAGGGTAGGCGGCGGCGGTCTCGTTCCAGGCGCGGAGCTGGAGAGCCTCCTCGGCGGTGAGCAGGCTCTGCCCGCCGACGCGGCGCTGCGGCTCTTCGGCCATGCCGCCGAGCAGCGCAGCCAGGTGCCGGAGCAGGCGCGACGCCACGTCCTCCTCGATCCGGGCGCGGTCGGACGTCAGGCGCAGTGACACCTGGTCCGCGGCCGCGAGGGTCAGCGCGACGGGGTAGTTGGTGGTCTCGAAGAGGCGCAGGTTTCCGACCGGCAGGTGGCTGGAGCCGCCGTCTCCGGCCTGGGGGTAGCTCTCGAAGACATGGAGGGATTCGAACAGCGGCGAGCCGGCGGGGACCTCGCTCCAGCGCTGGATCTGCGCCGGCGGCGTGTGCTCGAAGCCCTGGCGGGCGAGCTGGCGCTCCTGGAGGCGTTGCAGCCAGGGGACGAGGGGCTCGGCGCCCTGCACCCGCACCCGCACGGGCAGGGTGTTGATGAACATGCC
>DIHE01000121.1:0-382 GCA_002420005.1 Holophagales bacterium UBA5704
GGGGCTCCTCGCGCGAGATCCGGACGAGCGGCGGCTCCTCGGCCTCCTCCGGACGCCCCAGCCGGCCGGCCAGGCTCGCGACCGTCGGCGCCTCGAACACCGCGCGCACCGGCAGCTCCACCCCGAGCAGGGAGCGCACCCGCGCCACCACCCGGGTCGCCAGGAGGGAGTGCCCGCCCCGCGCAAAAAAATCGTCCGTGATCCCCACCCGCTCCACCCCCAGCACCTCGGCGAAGATCCCGGCCAGCAGCTCTTCGGCCGGCGTCCGGGGCGCCAGAAGCTCGCCGCCCGTGTCCTCCTGCCCGGGGACGGGCAGGGCCTTGCGGTCGAGCTTGCCGGTCGGCCCGAGCGGCAAGGCCGGCAGCACCACACAGGCCGCCGG
>DIHE01000121.1:688-1289 GCA_002420005.1 Holophagales bacterium UBA5704
GCCCACCACCCAGGCCACCAGACGCCGGTTCTCGCGCCCTTCTCCCCTGCCGTCCACCACCCCGGCCACCGCCTCGCGAACGTGCGGGTGCGCCAGGAGCGCCGCCTCGATCTCCCCGGGCTCGATGCGGAAGCCGCGCAGCTTGATCTGGTGATCGATCCGGCCGAGAAACTCCAGAAGGCCGTCGCCGCGGCGCCGCACCAGGTCGCCGGTGCGGTACAGGCGCCCGCCCCCACCCGCGCTCCACGGATGCGGCACGAAGCGCTCCGCCGTCGCCTCCGGACGCCGCAGGTAGCCGCGCGCCAACCCCGCCCCGGCGATGCACAGCTCGCCGGGCACCCCCACCGGCACCGGTTCCCCGCTGCGGTCGAGAAGGTAGATCCCCGTGTTCGCCGCCGGACGGCCGATCGGCGTCACCGGCGGATCGCCGAACCGCTCCCGCCGCGGATCGACGCCGTAGAGCGTGGCGCAGATCGTCGCCTCGGTCGGCCCATAGCCGTTGATCACGGCGAGACCCGGGCACAGACGGGCGATCCGCGCCAGCAGAGGCTCCGCAATCGGCTCGACCCCCACCAGCAGGCGCCGCAGTGCCACCCCCCCC
>DIHE01000121.1:1631-1854 GCA_002420005.1 Holophagales bacterium UBA5704
GCGCCGCCCGCCAGCAGGGGCGAGAAGATCTCGTAGACCGAGACGTCGAAGCTCAGGCTCGTCCACAGGCTGCCCCGGCTCCCCGCCACCAGCGGTTGCCGCCGCGCGAAGTCGGCGAGCAGGTTGAGGACGTTGCCGTGGGTGCAGCCGACCGCCTTGGGCCGGCCGGTCGAGCCCGAGGTGTGGAGGACGTAGGCCAGGTTCTCCGGCAGGCTCGGACGCC
>DIHE01000121.1:2248-6165 GCA_002420005.1 Holophagales bacterium UBA5704
GCCAGCAGCTCGGCCAGGCGCCCGGCGGGATGGCCGGGATCGAGCGGCAGGTAGGCGCCGCCCGCTTCGAGGACCCCCAGGATCGCCACCACCACCGCGGCCGACCGTTCCAGATGGAGGGCCACCGGTACCTCCGGCCCCACCCCCAGCGCCCGCAGCCGGCGGGCCAGCCGGCCGGCCCGTGCCCGGAGCTCGCGGTAGGTGAGGGTCTCGCCCGCCGCGACCACGGCCGGCAGGTCGGGATGGAGCTGCGCCCGGCGTGCGAAGGCTGCGTGCAGAGTCTCCTCCGGAACGGCGCAGGCGGTGTCGTTCCACTCCACCAGGAGCTGTGCCTCCTCGCCTTCCGACAAGAGCGGCAGCTCCGCCAGCCGCCGCCCGGGGTCCGCCACGGCGCCGGACAGCAGGCGCACGAGGTGCCCGGCGAAACGCTCGAGGGTCGGCCCGTCGAACAGGTCGAGGCTGAATTCCAGGCTCCCTTCAAGACCCTGCGACGTTTCGGTCAACAGGCACGCCAGCTCGAGCTTCGCCGTCCCGGTCGGCACCGGGGCCACCGCCAGCGTGAGCCCCGGCAGCTCCAGAGGAACCGACGGGGTGTTCTGCAGGCCGAACAGCACCTGGACCAGCGGCGGCCGGGAGAGATCGCGCTGCGGCGCCAGCTCCTCGACCAGGCGCTCGAACGGCACCTCCTGGTGGGCATAGGCCGCCAGCGTCGCCTCCCGCACCCGGCCCAGCAGAGCGATGAACCCGGGGTCTCCCGCAAGGTCCGTCCGCAGCACCAGGGTGTTGACGAAAAGTCCGATCAACGGCTCCATCTCCACCCGGGTGCGCCCTGCGATCGGCGTCGCCACCGCCAGGTCCTCCTGGCCGGTGAGGCGCTGCAGCAGGGCCGCGAAGCCGGAGAGAAGGGTCATGAACAGCGTCGTCCCCTGCCGGCGGGAGAGCGCCGCCAGGGCCGCGAGATCGCCGCGTCCGACCCCGATGCTGCGCACCGCGCCGCGCACGCTGCGCGCCGCCGGCCGCGGGTGGTCCGCCGGCAGGTCGAGCACCTGCGGCATCCCCGCAAGCGTCGTGCGCCACCAGGCCAGCTCGGCCTGCAGGTACCCGCCCGACAGGTGGCGACGCTGCCAGGCGGCACAGTCCGCCGGTTGCAGCGCCAGCTCCGCCAGCGGGCTCGGCCGGCCGTGGACGAAGGCCCCGTACAGCACCCCGAGCTCGCGCACCAGCACGCTCATCGACCAGCCGTCGCTCACGATGTGGTGCAGGGTCAGCAGGAGCACGTGCCCTCCGGCGTCAAACCGCAAGAGCAACGCGCGCAGGAGAGGACCGCGGCTGAGATCGAAGGGCCGCCGCGCCTCCGCGGCGATCAGACGCCGCACCTCTTCGAGGTCCGGGACGTCGATCAGGGGCAGCGTGAAATCGACGCTCGGCGCCACCACCGGGACCGGCTCGCCGGCCACCGCCCGGAAGGTCGTCCGCAGCGCCTCGTGGCGCCGCACGACCTCGCCGAGCGCCGCTTCCAGGGCCGCCCGGTCGAGCCGTCCGGTCAGCTCGACTTCCACCGGGATGTTGTAGAGCGGGCTCCCCGGCTCCAGCTGGTCGAGGAACCAGAGCCGCTGCTGGGCGAAAGAGAGGACCGGGGGCTCCTCGCGGGAGAGCCCGGAAGGCGCCGGGGACTCCCCGGAACGCACCGACCGGTCGAGCCGGGCCGCCAGGGCCGCGACCGTCGGCGCCTCGAACACCGCGCGCACCGGCAGCTCCACCCCGAACACAGAACGCACCCGCGACACCACCCGGGTCGCCAGCAGCGAGTGGCCTCCCAGGGTGAAGAAGTCCGCCTCCGGGCCCACCCGCTCCACCCCCAGCACCTCGGCGAAGATCCCGGCGAGCAGCTCTTCGGCCGGGGTCCGGAGCGGCAGGATCTCGACGCCGGCATCCTCCTGGCCGGGGACGGGCAGCGCCTTGCGGTCGAGCTTCCCGTTGGCGGTGAGCGGCAGGGCCGGCAGGGGCACGAAGGCGGAGGGCACCATGTAGCCCGGCAGGAGCGCGCGCAGGTGCTCCCGCAGCTCGCGGCCGGCCGGCGTCCGGCCCGCGGCGCCGACCACGTAGGCCACCAGCCGTTGCGGCTCCCCCGGAGGCGCGGAGACCGCGACCACCGCCTCGCTCACCGCCGGGTGCGTGGCGAGGGCGGCCTCGATCTCTCCCGGCTCGATGCGGAACCCGCGCAGCTTGATCTGGTGGTCGATCCGGCCGAGGAACTCCAGGCTCCCGTCCCGCAGGTGGCGTACGAGGTCACCGGTGCGGTAGAGGCGCTCGCCGGGCGCGCCGCTCCATGGGTCCGGGACGAAGCGCCCGGCCGTCAGCGCCGGCCGGGCGAGATACCCCCGCGCCAGACCCGCGCCTCCGATCCACAGCTCGCCCGCGACCCCGCGCGGCGCCAGGGCTCCCCAGGCGTCGACCACGTAGACACGAAGGTTGTCGATCGGTCGCCCGATCGACGGAGCCCCCGCCGTCTCCGGGAGGACGGTCCCGGCGGTCGAGACGACGCTGACCTCCGAGGGGCCGTAGTGGTTGATCAGGGAGAACGGCAGGCCCGCCCCCGGCGCGCGATGGAGGCGGTCGCCGCCGCACAGCAACCCCCGAAGGGCGAGCCCGGCGGTGTCCGCGGGATTCGCGAGGACCTCTTCGGCCAGGGGAGTGGGCAGAAAGCTCCAGGTGATCTCCGCGCTGCGCCAGAAGCGCACGATCTCCGAGGAGGACAGGCGCACCTCTTCGGCCGGGAGGTACAGGCTCGCGCCGGCGGTGAGAGGAGGCCAGACCTCCCACACCGCGGCGTCGAAGGCCGGATTCGCGAGCGCGGTCGCCCGGTCGCGGGGGCTCAGCCGGTAGCGCTCGCAGTGCCAATCCACCAGGTTCCGCAGACCTGCATGGGTGACCGCGACCCCCTTGGGCTCGCCGGTCGAGCCGGAGGTGTAGACGACGTAGGCGAGATGGTCCGGGCGCACCGCGGGCGCCGCAACGCCGTCTCCCTCCGCGCCCTCCTCCACCGCCTCGATCTCGAGGAGCTTCGCGGCGCACCCCTGGAAGCGCCCGGCCAGCCTGCGTTCGGCCAGCACGACCGCCGCCGCGGAATCGGCGGCCAGGAAGGCCAGGCGCTCGGGCGGAGCTTCCGGGTCCAGCAGAACGTACGCACCGCCCGCGAGCAGGGCCGCGAGACTCCCCACGATCCGGTGGACCGTCGGGCCGGCGCAGAGCGCCACGCGCACCTCGGGTCCGACGCCGGCGGCCACCAGCCGCCGCGCGAGCCTCCCGGCCCGCTCCATCAACCCGCCGTAGGTGAGCGACTCTCCCGGCGCAAGGACCGCCGGCGCCTCCGGCCGCCGCGCCGCCCAGGCGGCCACACGCTCATGGACCAGCGGCGGCCGCGCCGCCACCGCCGTGTCGTTCCACTCGACGAGAAGCTGCTCCCGCTCCGCGTCCGACAGGAGCGGCAGCTCCGCGAGGCGCCGGCCCGGATCGTCCACAGCCCCCGCCAGCAGCCGCTCGAAATGCCCCACCAGACGCTCGATCGTCGCGCCGTCGAACAGCTCGGTTCGAAAGCCGAGCGAGCCGGAGAGACCTTCCGCGTCCCGGGTCAGGTTCAGGCCCAGGTCGAACTTCGCGGTCTCCTCCGGGTGCGTCCACAGCTCTCCCTCGATCCCGCCCAGCCGCAGGGACGGCACGGGCTCGCCATCCAGGGCGAACGAGACCTGGAAGAGCGGCGCCTGGCCGAGGTCGCGCCGCGGTTGCAGCTCCTCGACCAGCTTGTCGAACGGCAGATCCTGATGCGCCCAGGCGGCCAGCGCGGTCGCCCGCACCCGCGCGAGCAGCTCCGCGAACGGCGGATCGCCGGACAGGTCGGTGCGCATCACCAGCGTGTT
>DIHE01000103.1:0-146 GCA_002420005.1 Holophagales bacterium UBA5704
AAGTGATAGTTCCCGTAGTCCTCGATCTTCGGCCGCTGCCCGCAGTTGAGGATGTCTTCCAGGGTGAGGGAGTGGATGCCGAAGTGCTTGCCCAGGGATTCGAGCAGGGCGACGTTGTGCAGCCCTTCGATGTTGATCCAGGTGAT
>DIHE01000103.1:423-9076 GCA_002420005.1 Holophagales bacterium UBA5704
GGTCCTCGACCCCGGCGACGACCTTCTCTTCCAGGTGGTCCGGGCCGTAGTCCATGACCGTGATCCGAACCGGGCCGGCGCCCGCCGGGGCTTCCAGTGGGTGCAAGGTCCCCGGCGCCGTCCCCGGAGCTGAAAACCGCTTGCCGATCTTGGGCCGAGCCCGCCGCCCTCTGCGTGCCATGGGGGTCTCCTTGGTGACCTCGGGATTCTATACCGCGGCGCCAGGTGTGAGTTGACGCCGAGGATATGGTCACCTAGAGTGGTCACATGCGAGTGATTCGAGCCACCGAGTTCAAGGCGAAGTGTCTGGCCATTCTCGACGACGTCGAACGAACCGGCGAAGGGGTGACGATCCTCAAGCGGGGCCGGCCGGTGGCGCGGCTCTTGCCGACGATGCCCGAGGAAGGCCATCGCTACCCGCAGCACGCGCTCCGTGGGACGGTCGAGATCCTGGGTGACGTGGTCGAGCCGGCGCTGCCCGCCGACGCCTGGGAGGCCGAGGGCGGCGAGCCTTGAAGGCCCTTCTTGACACCCACGTTCTCCTCTGGTGGGTGAACGCCGATGGCCCACTCTCCCGGCGCCAACAGGAGCTTGTGGAAGGGGCCAATCCGGAGGCACCACTGTTCGTTTCGGACATCACCCTCTGGGAGATCGCCACCTTGAGCAGCCTCGGCCGGATCCGCTTGCAGCTGCCGCTCCGGGAGTGGCTGGAGCAAGCCACGGCTCCGCCCCTTGTTCAGCGCATCGCGATCACTCCTGCCATCGCCGCCGAGGTGGCGGCTCTTCCTGACAGCTTTCATCGCGACCCTGCTGATCGCATCCTGGTCGCCACCGCTCGCGTGCTGGGGTGTTCCCTGGTCACCAAGGACCGCCGCATCATTCTGTCTGGCCTCGTTCCGACGACCACCTGAAGTCGGGAGGCCGCGAGGTTTCAACCCCACGGCGTCAAGGCGATCCTCGCGCAGAAACCGCAGGACGGCCCACCCGGCCGAAGGAAGTCCCCCGCGCCTTTCTTCCACACCAAGTCGCCCCAAGTCGATGCGGAAAGCTCTCTGGGAGGCTTACGGCTGGTTCGTCGTAGCCATTCGGGAAGCCGCTGAGAATCTGAGGGAGGGGGATCGCATGGCCAACTTTCCCACCTGCAGCTTCCCGCCTCAGCTCCCCTTCTTCTCGGCCCGACCGGCGGGGTCGGGCCGAGAAAAAATCCCAAGCAGCACCACCAAATCGCGACAGCGACCAGTGCCCCTGTCGTCCTCTCAGCCCGCCCACTGAGGAGATCCGGGAGAGCTCTGCCTGCTTGGCGCCGGTTCCCGCAGTTTCCAGCGGGAGAGCCGCAGGGCCCAGCCACGCACGGAGCCACCTCATCGGCTTGGCCAAGCGGTCGAGGCGTGCTCCGCGGCGTCGGCTGCCGGCTGCTATTCTTGAATCGGCAGGCACCTCATCCGGTTGGACATGGCGCGCCTTCTGCGGGCAAAGTCGGGGGCGGAGCGCCTGGAGATCGCGAGCGGCATGTTCGCCTCCGCCCGGCGGATGATCGCGAGCCACCTCGCGGCCGAGCATCCGGATTGGGACGACGAGCGGATCCAGCGGGAAACCTCGCGGAGGGTCTCGGAGGAGCCAGGCTCCTGACAGCTCCAGGAGAGCGGCCGGACCTGTCGCTCCCCCTTTGCTATTCCGCTTGGCCGGCTTCCAATCTCGGTGGTCTTGGAGCGTGTCGCACGGGAATCCTTCCTGCGGCAGCCTGACGAGCGCGTAGCTGCTCACACAGGAGGTGGAGATCCCCACCGACCGCTGCTACGATTCGTTCGCGCGCCGCCCGGACCTCGGCGACGATCGGATCCACCCACGGGCTTTGTGGTTCGTCAGCTGGCATCGACATTCGAGTCTTCTCCCATCAGTTCGTCGGGCGTACACAGGATAGGCGCCTCGTTGTCGGCCCACGATCAAATCGCGGGAAGGCCACGCCGTAAGGTAGCTGATGATCGATGTCTCCAAATACACAAGAGCAGCCATGCTCCGAGTGTACCCGAAGCTCGCCCCACCGGAGGACTGATCGACCGCCGGCTCGTAGTGGAGCTCCTCTCCGGCGCCGAGCAGGAAGGGATCGGGATGACCGTGCCCATGGCCTCCGGCCTGCTCTCCGGCGCGATGACGCGGGAGCGGATCGCGGCGCTGCCTGCGGACGACCGCTTCTCGTCGCTCCCCTTCACCCCCCTTCTTAGGCCCGAAACGCCCGCTCGATCAGCCCTCGCGTCAGCCTTCGCACCGCCGGATCGATTTCGATGGTTTCCAACCGACGGAGCAGGACCTCGGGTTCGGCCATGTGGTGTCTGGCGGCCTCGTTCAGGAAGTCGACATCCTTCTCCCTCCCTGCGATCGTTTTGGCCACCAGCAGGTCGTGGATCTCGAGGCACAGACCCTTGGCGCCGCGCGTGTTCTCGTTCTGGACGACGATGAGGCGATCTTTCCAGCCTTCCGGAAGCCGTGCGGTTTCTTCACCGACACCCTGGGCGTAGTAGCCGAAGGTCAAATGAAAGGGCGACAGCTCGCCGATGCTGCCGTCGATGACATCGGAACGCTCCGGGTGGTGCAGCGGGAAGAGGTCCGCTTCAACCGAGCGGCGCATGGGTTCCGGGGCCTGCGGGAACTGGCCCAGGATCGCCTGGCTTCCGATGACCACGATCGCATCGTCATCTGCGATGACCGCGGCGGCGCGGATCAGGTGCTCGAGCTGCTCGCGGGTCATGGTGTCGGCGCCAACCGGTCCCGGGTCTCTCGCCAGATCTTCCAGCGCTCCTGAGGGCTTAACGCTCCGGCGAAGGGGCTCGACTGGCGCAGCTCGATCGCCAGCTCACTGCGGTCGACCAAGAAGGCGGCGACCGTTGCAACGTCCGCCGCCAGGATCTCGGCCCATTTGCGGGCGTAGAACCTCTGCCCTTCCCGGGAGGCCAGCCAACCCTCGACACGGCGCCGGGCGTTGTCGAGGATCTCCGGCTGTGCTCCCAGGCGCTCGGCGATGGCCCCGTGGTAGGCGATGCTTCGTTCTTCGGCCAGCCGGTGCAGGTCCATGGTCGCCCTCTCGCAAGCTCCCGGCATTCTACTCCTCTTCAGATCTGGCTTCACGAGGCGGGCCGATCCTGGGTTGACTCCGGCGCTCAGCACCCCTCCTTCTTCTTTTTCTTCGGCGCCGCCGCCGGAGCGGCCGCCGGGGGAGGTGGCTTCACCGCCGGAGGGGCGGCCACGGTGGCGCCCGGCGTCGGCGGGAGGGTCCCCGCGGTCGGGGTCGAAGCCGCCGGGGCGCGGTGCAGGATGCGGTCGTTCCACTCGTCGAGGCCGCCGCGCAGGATGGTGGCTCCCTTGTAGCCTTCGGCCTGGAGGAGGAACCAGGCCTGGGCGGAGTGGATGCCCCCTTCCGAGTAGAGGACGATCTTCTCGTTGCGGGCCAGGCTGTCGCCCGGCAGCTCGGTGATCAGAAGGTTCTCCGCCGTGGGGATGTGGTAGGCCGCGTAGGCCGTGGCGTCGCGCAGGTCGATCAAACGGTAATCGGTGCGCCCCTGGAGGACCCAGTCCGAGAGCTCCTGCACGGAGACGTGGTCGACTTCCTTTTGCACCATGGCGGCGAGCTCGCGCGGCTGGATCGTCACCGCGCCGCCGCCGTAGGGATCGCCGAAGAGGGCCAAGGCTCCGAGGCCGAGCGCGACGAGGGCGAGCTTGCTGGGCAGACTCCACGAGGCGAGGGAGATGTTCATCACACCGCTCCTTCCCGGCGGGCCATCCGCCGCTCCACGGCCTCCGCCCCCTTGAAGGCACCGAGCGCCGCCACCACCACCAGGAACACCACCAGGCCGTAGCGCAGCCCGAAGGCCTGCGGCAAGGTGAGCGGCCCGAGGTCGGTGGAATTGACGAACCCGGCGATCGCCGGCCAGGCCTCGCCGAAGCCGAAGATGCCCACGGTCACCCCGGCGAGGAAGACGAGGGCGTCCAGCTTGCCGGTGGCGAGGGCGACCACGGAGGTGCCCGGGCAATAGCCACCGACCACGAAGCCGACCCCGAGGATCAGCCCGCCGACGATCTGTGGCACCAGGTAGGTGGAGCCGAAATAGACCAGCGAGAGGTCCATGAAGCCCATCCAGGAGAGGTAGAAGATTCCCAGCATGGCGGTGACGATGGCGGTGAACATCACTTTGAGCACCGCCAGGTCTTTCAAGTAAAACTGATCGGTCAGCTTGCGCGCGCTGCCGAAGCCGGCGCGCTCCAGGAAGAAGCCGAAGCCGATGCCGATGGCGAAGGCGACGACGAGGGACGCTTCGTCACCGAACGCACCGAATTTGAAGAAGGGAGCGCTCATTGCCATTGCCTCCTCAGGAACCAGGCGGTGGCATAACCGCCCGCGAACACCATCAGCATGAAGGCCCAGCTCCCGGCGGAAAGCACCGCGCCGCCCGACAACGCCTGGCCACTGGTGCAGCCGCGGGCGAGCTTGGCGCCGATGCCCATCAAGGCGCCGCCGGTGAAGGCCAGGGTCAACCGGCCGCGGGTCGAGATCCGCGGGCCTTTCTCCACCCCCCGCTGCACCCGGCCGGCCAGCAGGCCGGAGAGGAAGCCGCCCACCAGCACGCCGAGCACCTCGAAGACCAGCCAGTCCTTGAGCGGGTGGCCGACGCCGCTCCCCAGGTAGTCGGCGTAGAACTCATTCGCCTGGGCGTGCGCCGGGGCCACGGCGCTCACCAGCCAGGCCACCAGGGACGAGAACGCACCGGAGGCGCCGAGCCCGCGCCCCATCACCACGAAGGCGGCGAGCAGCACGAGGCCGAGCCCTACGCCGGCCAGGTACGGGTTCATGTAAGGGGCCGCCTCGCGCCGGGCCGCCGCCGTGGCGGTGGACCGGGGCTCCAGGCGGGCCGTCTCGTTCAGGATTGCCATGGATCGTTTACCTCCAATGACTCATCTGGCCGGCGTAGACGATGACGAAACGCAGGGCGAGCCCGCCGGCGATCACCAGCAACGGGGCCACGGCGGTGTGGGCCACCCGGTGCCGGACGGCGAGGGGCTGGATGACGAGGGGAACGACGAGGCCCAGCCCGACCACGAACACCCAGAAGAGCGCGGTGAGCGGGCCGCCGAAGAACAGGCGGGCCGCCTCCAGGTGAACCCGGGTCGAGCTGACCAGCCCGAGGAAGAAGAGGACGAGCAGAACGAGCTCGGTGGCGAGGAAGGCGTTGTCGGCCTTCATGAAGAGCGTCTGCTCCTCCCGGTCGCGGGCCAGCAGGTGAACCAACGCCGCCGCCGAGGAGAGGCCGGAGAGCAGAAACAGGGGACCGAGGAGCGCGCTGTTCCACAGCGGGCGCGCACCGAGGGCGCTGAGCAGGATGCCGGTGTAGATCCCCAAGAGGGCGCCGAGGGCCATGTTGAGCTGTCCGATCCGGCGGGCGAGGTCCGGCCGCAGCGTGCCCCGCGCGACCAGGAAGGCCGCGACGAGCGCCGGATAGACCAGGAGCAAGATCCAGGCGCCCCACGACATCGGAGAGGTGATCTCGAAGGTGGTGTAGAGACGCCAGACGAACCGCTTGTGCTCCAGGTCGAGGAAGAGGGCGAGCATGCCGAGGCTGAGGAGGGCGATCGCCAGGGCGGGCAGCCGGTGGCACACGCTCTGCGGGCGGCGCCCGTGCCCGCGGACCAGCAGGTGGCCGCCGAGGATCATCATCCCGGCGACCAGGCCGCCCAGGAAGAGGTAGACCGGGATCTCCCAGCCCCACACGTGGAGGCCGGGATCGATCTGGGGGTTCATGCGGTGGACGGTGATCTCGGAGAGCTCCATGGCGTCCCTCTCAGGTCAGGAAGAAGATCCGCGGGCCGGTGCCGGCCTCGGGCAGGAGGGCATGGTTGCGGCGCGCCTCGAGGAGGCGGGACACCTCGCTGTGCGGATCGTCCAGGTCGCCGAAGTGCATGCAGCGGGTCGGGCAGACGGCCACGCAGGCCGGGTCCTCCCCCTTCTGGATGCGATGCGCGCAGAAGGTGCACTTGTCGGCGTACCCCTCCGGGTGGATGAAGCGCGCGTCGTATGGGCAGGAGGCGAGGCAGGCCTTGCAGCCGATGCAGACGTCGTGGGTCACCAGGACGATCCGGCCGAGCCCCGCCTCGACATGGCTCGCGCCGGTCGGGCAGCAGGTCACGCACGGCGGGTTGTCGCAGTGGTTGCAGCGCTCGCTGCGGATCTCCAGGTGGACGGTGGGGAAGCGGCCGCGGGCCTCTTCGGTGATCCAGTCGCGACAATAGCCGTCCGGGACGCCGTTCTCGGTCTTGCAGGCCACCACGCAGTCCATGCAGCCGACGCAGCGGGCGGTGTCGATGACCATTCCGTAGCGTGCCATGGCCTTACCCCTCCGCCTCGAGGGTGACGAAGTTGACGTTCATGCCGGTTCCCCCCATCAGCGGGTCCACGGCGTAGCGGGTGACCAGGAGGTTGTCGCTCGCTCCCTTGCGAAACGCCGGGGGGAGCCCTTTGGCGGTATGGCCGAAGCCATGGATCATGTAGACGCAGTCGCCGCGGATGCGCTCGGTCGCCCGCACCTTCACCCGGTTGCTTATCACGCCGTCCTGGTTGCGCAGGCGGACGTACGCTCCGTCCACCCACCCCTGGCGGCGCGCCACGTCCGCGTTGACCCAGACCTCGTTCTCGTCCTGGATCGAGCCGAGCACCGGGTTCGTCTGGGTGCGGCTGAACGTGTGCACCGGCGAGCGGCCGAACAGCAGCCGGAACGCTCCGGCCGGCGGCTCCTCCGGCGCCTTGAATTTCGGCACCGGATCGAAGCCGGCCGCGGCGAGCTGGGGGGACCAGAACTCGATCTTGCCGGACGGGGTCGGGAACTCGGCGGGCACGCCGTCCTCGAAGTACAGCGGTTGCGCCGGGCCGGTGATCACGCCCTGGGTGCGGAGGTCGGCCAGGCGATAGCCGGCGGCCTGGAGGCGGTGGTCCAGGTACTCCTCCACGGTCTTCCAGGGATACCAGGCGCCGAGGCCGAGCCGCAGGGCGAGCTCGCGGGCGATCCACCAGTTGGGCTTCTGGTTGCCGGGGGCCTCGACGACCGGCTGGCGCAGGGAGACGAACGGTTCGCGGAAGCCTTCGGTGTTGAGGTCGTCCCAGCGCTCCAGATAGACGGTCTCGGGGAGGACCACGTCGGCCCAGCCGGCGATCTCGCTGGGGATCACGTCGATCACCACCAGCAGGTCGAGGTTCTGGATCGCCCGGATCGTCTCCTCCGGCGCCGGCAAGGTGTGGATGAGGTTGGTCGCGTAGACCATCCATCCTTTGATCGGGTACGGCTTGCCGGTGAGCGTGGCCTCGCGGATGCCGGTCGTCAGGGTGCCGTCGGCGAACGGGTACTTGTGCTCCGGGTTGTCCACCTTCCCCTTGGTGGACGCGGGATAGGGCGGATACGGATAGGCCGGGATGTCCACGCTCGCCGGGGTGTAGAAGCCGCCCTTGCGTCCCCAGCTGCCGAGGAGCGCGTTGAGCAGGGCCACGGCGCGGCTGCGCTGGGCGTCGTCGCCGTACCAGGTGGCATGGCGGCCGGGGTGCACCAGGGTGGCCGGCCGGTGGCTCGCCATCTCGCGCGCCGTGGCGCGGATCACCTCGGGCTGGATGCCGGTCGCCGGATACGCCCACTCCGGGGTGTACGCAGCGATCTCGGCCGCGAAGGCGTCGAAGCCGAAGCCGTGCTGTGCGACGTACTCCTTGTCGTAGAGCCCTTCCTGCACCAGCACGTTCATCCAGGCGAGCAGCAGGGCGAGGTCGGTGCCCGGCTTGATCGGCAGGTACCAGCGGGCCTTGCTCGCGGCCACCGAGAAGCGGGGATCGACCACGATGATCGAGGCGCCCTGGCCGACCGCCTCGGCGAAGTCCTGCACCTGGGAGTTGTGCATGTTCTCGCCCAGGTGGGAGCCGATTAGCACCAGGCACCGGGCGTTGCGGATGTCGGTGCGCTCGGGGGTCCCCACCTCTTCCCCGAAGGTGAGCGTGAAGCCGACGTCCCGCGGGCCGCGGCACTGGGCATAGGAGGGGGCGGTCTGGTTGGGGGTGCCGAACGCCTTCAGGGTGTGCTTCAGGAAATTGGCGCCGATGCCGTGGCTGAACAGGGCCATGGCTTCGGGACCGTAGCGTTCCTTGATCTCCAGCATCTTGCCGGCGATGTGATCGAGCGCCTCGCCCCAGGTCACCTCGACCCACTCCTCCGCGCCGCGCTGCTGGCGGCGGATCAGTGGCGAGGTCAACCGCGTGCGGTCGAAGTGCGCTCCGACGCCGCCGGTCCCCCGGGGGCACAACCGGCCGCGGCTCAGCGGATCGCGCGGATTGCCTTCGATCTTCCAGAGCCGGCCGTTGCGCGTGGTGGCGATCGCGCCGCACTTCCAGAAGCAGACATCGCAATAGGTGGGAATCGTGCGGATCTCGTCCGCGGCCTCCGCCGGGCCGATCCATTCCGGAACCTTCGGCCCGGAGAGACAACCGGCGGCGGCCAAACCGGCCGCTCCGGTGGAGATCTGAAGGAACCTGCGTCGCGATAGGCTGGGCATCTCGGCCTCCCCTCCTGCGGCTCCATATTCCCCCCGGGGGTATCCGCGGAAAAACGTCCCGGGGGGTGGGGAGGGGGGCTAC
>DIHE01000043.1:0-680 GCA_002420005.1 Holophagales bacterium UBA5704
AGGGGGGAGGGGAGGGGACCATCAGACCGATCGGTCGGATCGGTCGGATCGGTCGGATCGGTCGGATCCAATTCCACCACCACCCCGGAGAAGCCACCGCAGCGCCCGGCGAGCGTGCTCTCGGTGAGCAGCACCGGCGCCCCGGCGTCGGCGAGCAGGAAAGCCAGCCGTTCCGGCGGGTATCCGGGATCGAGCGGCAGGTAGGCTCCCCCCGCCTTCAGCACCGCCAGCAGAGCGACCACCAGCTCGGCCGACCGGCCGGCGCAGACCGCGACCGGGACCTCGGGTCCGACGCCCAGGCTGCGCAGGCGGCGGGCCAGGCGGCCGGCGCGGGCGTCGAGATCGCCATAGGTGAGCGTTTCCTCGCCGCAGACCAGCGCCGGGGCCGCGGGCCGCGCCGCCGCCTGCGCCTCGAACGCCTGGTGCAGGAGCGCCGCCGGCGCCACGGGGGCCTGGGTGTCGTTCCACTCGACCAGGAGCTGCTGCCGCTCCGCGGCGTTGAGGAGCGGCAGCTCGGCGAGCCGCGCCTCCGGCGCCGCGGCCAGGGCGCCGGCCAGAGCCGTGAAATGGCCGAGCAGGCGCACCGCGGTCACCGGGTCGAACAGGTCGCGGCGGAATTCCAGGAGGACCGTGAGATCCGGCCCGCCCTCGATCAGCTCCAGGGTGAGGTCGAACTTGGC
>DIHE01000043.1:939-10817 GCA_002420005.1 Holophagales bacterium UBA5704
CGGCGCGAGCGTGAGACCCGCCAGCTCGCGCTCCTCGACCGGCGTGCCGTGCAGAAGGAACATCACCTGGAAGAGCGGTGAGCGCGCGAGGCTCCGCTCCGGGGCCAGCTCCTCGACCAGGCGCTCAAACGGCAGGTCCTGGTGGGCGTAGGCGGAGAGCGCCGCCTCGCGCACCCCGGCGAGCAGACCGGCGAAGGTCGGGGCTCCCGCCGGGATGTTGGCACGCAACGCCAGGGTGTTGGCGAAGAAGCCGATCAGCCCTTCAAGCTCGGGACGGCGGCGGTTGGCGACCGGCGTCCCCACCACCAGGTCGGTCTCGCCGGTCAGCCGGTGGAGCAGGGCGTAGAAGGCCGCGAGGAAGGTCATGAACGGCGTCGCGCCGGCCTGCCGTCCCACCGCCTTCACCGCTTCGGCACGCTCCGCGGAGAGGGCCGAAGCGGCCACGCCGCCCCGGCCGCCCGCCCGCGCCGGGCGCGGCCGGTCGGACGGCAGGTCCAGGACGGCCGGCGCGCCGGCCAGCGCGCCGCGCCAGAAGGCGAGCTGGGTTTCCAGCTCCGCGCCGCGCAGGTTCTCGCGCTGCCAGAGGACGAAATCGGCGTACTGCACCGGCAGCGGGGGGAGCGGCGACGGCCGGCCGGCGGTGTTTCCGGACAGCGCCGGATAGAGCGCCGCAAGCTCGCGCACCAGGAGGTCGGACGACCAGCCGTCGCCCACCATGTGATGCAGGGTGAACAGAGCGACGTGGCGCGCGGCGTCCAGGCGCAGCAGCGCGGAGCGCAGCAGCGGCCCGCGCGCCAGGTCGAACGGGCGCATCGCCTCCTCGGCGGCGCGCCGCAGGGCCTCGGCCTCGCGTGCCGCCTCCGGCAGGCCCGAGAGGTCGATCCCCGGGAACGGCGGCGCGGCCGGCGGGGCGATGCGCTGCACGGGCTCTCCCTCCCCGCCGTCCGCGAGCCCGAACGTCGTCCGCAGCGCCTCGTGCCGCGCCACCACCTCCGCCAGGACGGCGGCGAGGGCGCAGCGGTCAAGCGGCCCGGTGAGGAGGATCGCGGCCGGCAGGTTGTAGGCCGGGTTCCCCGGCTCCAGCTGGTCGAGGAACCAGAGCCGCTGCTGCGCGAAGGAGAGCGGGGCCGGCTCGGTGCCGGCCCGCCGGAGCACCGGCCCCCAGGCGCCGGCGCCCTCGCCGCGAGGGGCCGCCACGGCGGCGGCCAGCTCGGCCGCGGTCGGCGCCTCGAAGACGTCGCGCAGCGACAGCTCCACGCCAAGCTCGCGGTGGAGGCGCGCCACCAGATGCGTGGCGAGGAGCGAGTCGCCCCCGAGGTCGAAGAAGCTGTCGTGGATCCCCACCCTCTCCAGGCGGAGCATCTCGCCCAGGATCTCCACCACCCTCCGCTCGGCCGCGCCGCGCGGCATCGCATAGGGGACGTGCAGGCTCGGCCGTGCATGCCGGCGCGCGGGCTCCGCGGCCCCCATCCCCGGAACCACTTCCGCCACCGCCTGCGCCGGTCCCGCGGCCGGCGCCTCCGGCACCGGCGGCACCGCCGCCCGGCTGCGCGGCTCGCTCCGCCGCTCAATCCAATACCGCCGGCGCTCGAACGGGTAGGTCGGCAGCGGCACGCGGCGCCGCGGCTGGTCCGCCTGGAGCGCCGGCCAGTCCGGGCGCAGACCGGTGAGCCAGAGCCGGCCCACGGTCTGGAGCAGGAACGCGAGGTCGTCCGTGCGCTCGAAGGCGTGGCGCAGGGTCGGCAGCGCCACCGCATCAGAGACCGAGGACTGTTGCAGCGCCCACGAGGAGAGCGTCTGGCCCGGCCCGACCTCGACCAGCACCCGCCCGGGCTCGCGCCACAGCTCGGCCACCGCGTCCGCGAACCGCACCGTGCCGCGCAGGTGCTCCGCCCAATAGGCCGGGTCCGTCGCCTCGTCGGCGGTGATCCAGCCGCCGGTGACATTGGAGAGATAGGGGATCTCCGGCGGATGCAGCTCGATCCCCTCGAAGAGCGCCAGGAAGCGCTCCACCACCGGCTCCATCAAGGCCGAATGGAAGGCGTGAGAGGTCTGCAACCGGCGGCAGACGTGGCCCGCGGCGGAGAGCCGCTCCTCGGCCGCGGCCACCGCCTCCTCCGTGCCCGCGAGCACGGTCAGCTCCGGCCCGGCGACCGCGGCGAGCGAGAGACCGCCGACGAGCCCCCCCTCGGCCTCGGCCTCGGCCACGGCCACCGCCTCCTCGCCCAGCGGCACCGCCAGCATCGCTCCGGCGGGCAGCTCGTCGATCAGCCGGGCGCGGCCGGCCACCAGGCGCAGCGCATCGTCGAGCGACAGCACGCCGGCAAGGCAGGCCGCCACGTACTCGCCGAGGCTGAAGCCCACCATCGCCTGCGGCCGGATCCCCCAGTCGAGCAGGCGGGAGGCCAGCGCGTACTCGACCGCGAAGACGGCCGGCTGGGACACCGCGGTGCGCCGCAGCGGCCCGTCCGTGGCGGAGGCCGGCCGCGGGCCGCGGCCGAGAAGGGCGCGCAGATCGACCCCCGGCTCCGCGCCTTGCGTCTCCTCCCCTTCCTGCGGGAACAGGACCTCCCGCAGATCGAGACCGAGGAGGGGCACCAGACGCTCCGCACAGTCGTCGAGCCGGGCGCGGAATCCGGCGTCGTCCCGGTAGAGCCCGCGGGCCATGCCCGGGTACTCGGTGCCCAGGCCGGGGAACAGGAAAGCCACCTGCGGCTCGCCCGCGGCGGCGACGCCCGAGAGCAGCCGCCGCGGATCGCGCCGTTCCAGCACGCCCACCGCGTCTGCGAGATCGCCGCCGACCAGAACGCGGCGGTGGCGGAACGCGCGGCGCCCGACCTGGAGGGTGTAGGCGATGTCTGCCAGGCCGCCGGCCGGCGCCTCCCGGAGATGCCCGAGAAGGCGCTCGGTGACCGCTTCGAGCGCCGTCTCCGTGCGCGCCGACAGCACCAGCAACTGCCGGGGCGGCGCCGGCGCGGACGGTGCCGGCGGGGGTGGCTCCTCCAGGACGAGGTGCGCGTTGACGCCGCCGATGGCGAAGGCGCTGACCCCGGCGCGCCGCGGCCAGCCCTCCGGCCGCCAGGGCCGGCACGCGGTGTTGACGTAGAACGGGCTCTGCGCGAAGTCGATGCGCGGGTTGGGAGTCTCGAAGTGGAGACTGGGCGGCAGGACCCCGTGCTCCACCGCCAGGATGGTCTTGATCAGGCCCGCGGCCCCCGCCGCCGCGTCGAGATGGCCGATGTTGGTCTTGATCGAGCCCAACCCACAGAAACCCCGCCGCCCGGTCGACGCCGCGAAGGCCTCGGTCAGCGCCGCCACCTCCACCGGATCGCCCAGCGGGGTCCCCGTGCCGTGCGTCTCGACGTAGGTGACCGACTCGGCCGGCACACCCGCCATGGCCTGCGCCATCGCCACCACCTCGCGCTGCCCGTCGAGCGAGGGGGCGGTGAAGCTCTGCTTGAAGCCGCCGTCGTTGTTGGTCGCGAAGCCGCGGATCACCGCGTGGATCGCATCCCCGTCGGCCAGGGCGTCCGCCAGGCGCTTCAGCACCACCACGCCCGCGCCGCTCCCCTCGACCGTGCCGGCCGCGGCGGCATCGAAGGCGCGGCAGTGGCCGTCCGGCGACAGCACGCTCTCCTGGGCCAGATACCCCCGGGCATGCGGCACCGCCACGTTCACACCGCCGGCCAGCGCCATGTCGCACTGGTACTGGAGCAGGCTCTGGCTCGCCATGCACGCCGCCACCAGCGAGGTGGAGCAGGCGCTCTGCACGGTCACCGAAGGACCCCGCAGGTCGAGCTTCCAGGCCGCCAGGGAGGTGAGGAAGTTGTTGTCGTTGAACATCCGCACCTGGAGCGATCCGGCGCTCCGCAGCAGGCCGTCGTGCGAGAGCAGGTTGCGGATCAGATAGCCGCTCACCCCCATGCCGGCGAAGACGCCGATCGAGCCGGGATAGGCCGCGGTGTCGTAGCCCGCGTTCTCCAGCGCCTCCCAGGAGCATTCGAGGAACAGCCGGTGCTGCGGATCCATCAGCTCCGCCTCGCGCGGGCTGAAGCCGAAGAAGGCGGCGTCGAAGCCCTCCACGTTGCGCAGGGCGCCGCCGGCCCTCACGTAGAGCGGGTCGTCGAGCAGCTCCGCCTCGACCCCGGCGGCGGCGAGCTCCTCGCGGGTGTAGAAGGTGATCCCTTCGACCCCGCCGCACAGGTTGCGCCAGAGCGCCGCCAGGTCCTCCGCACCCGGAAAGCGGCCGGCCATGCCGACGACGGCGATCCCTTCGAGGGGGCTGCTCCCCGGGTCTTCTTCACGGCTCATGTTGACTCTCCTGCTTCAAGACCCGGGGCGCCCCGGACGCTGCGACTGTGCCCGCTGCCGTTTCATCTCCGCCAGGAACCGCCGCCGGCGGTCGAGGGCGCTCTCCTCGCCCGGGGAGCCGCCGGCCGGCGGCCGGACTTTCTGCGCCGGCTCGGCCGGGCGGCGCTCCCCGCCCTCCAGCGCCTGCGCCAGGCTGTGGAGGGTCGGGTTGCGGAAGATCTGCACGAACGGGATCTCGCGCCCGAAAACCTCCCGCAGCCGCGACTCGATCTCGACCAGCAGCAGGGAGCTGCCGCCCAGCTCGAAGAAATTGTCGTGGAGGCCGATCCGCTCCCGGCCGAGCACCTCCTGCCAGACCGCGGCCAGAGCCTTCTCGTGCGCCGTCCGCGGCGCCGCGTAGTCGCTGTCCAGCCGCGGCCGGCCGGCTTCCGGCGCAGGCAGGGCCCGGCGGTCGATCTTGCCGTTCTGCGTGAGCGGCAAGGCGGCCAGCGGGACAAACGCGGCGGGGATCATCGCCTCCGGCAGCCGCGCGGCCAGGTGGCGCCGCAGCGCGCCGGCCGTGAGATCGGCCTCCGCGGCGCCGGGCGCCGGGACCAGCCAGGCGACCAGCCGCCGGCCTCCCGGCGCGTCCTCCCGCACGGCAGCCACCGCTTGCGCCACCGCAGGAGAAGAACGCAAGGCGGCCTCGATCTCCCCCAGCTCGATGCGCACTCCGCGCACCTTGACCTGGTGGTCCGACCGGCCGAGGTAGTCCACGCTGCCGTCCTGGCGGTGGCGCGCCAGGTCGCCCGTCCGGTAGAGGCGTCCACCCGGGCGGCTCCCCAGCGGATCGGGCAGGAAGCGCTCGGCGGTGAGATCGGGCCGCCGCCAGTATCCCAGGGCCACCCCGTGGCCACCGAGGAAGACCTCGCCGCAGGCTCCCAGGGGGACGGGCCGCAGAGAGGCATCCAGCAGGTAGGCTTCGGTGTTGGACAACGGCCGGCCGATCAGCGGCCTCGCCTCCCCGCGCTCGATCCGCCGGCCGAGCGAGTAGACCGTGGTCTCGGTGGGGCCGTAGAGGTTGCGGACCTCGCCGCCCACCGTTGCGCACAACCGATCCGCCAACGGCCCGGGCAGGGCTTCGCCGCCGAGCAGCAGGTGGGAGAGCGGCGCGAGGCTCCGCAAGCGCTCCGGGATCGCGGCGAGCATGCCGGCCAGCGACGGTGTGCACTGGAGGTGGGACACGCCGTGGCGGGCGATCTGCTCCGCCATCTGATCCAACGGGGCCGGGCCGTCGTGGAGCACGACCTTGAAGCCGCGGGTCAGCGTCCACAGCAGCTCGACCACCGAGATGTCGAACCCGATGCTGGTCACCGCGAGCCACACGCCCGGCGTCTGCGCGCGGAGCACCGGCCCCAGCTCCACGTCCAGCGCCGCGAACAGGTTGCAGGCGTTCGCATGGGTGACCGCGACGCCCTTGGGGGTACCCGTCGAGCCCGAGGTGTAGAGGACGTAGGCCGCGGAGGCGGCGGGCACCAAGGGCAGCGGTGCAGCGGGCTCCTCCGGCGCTTCGGGAGAGAGGGTCCGCGGATGCCGCAGGGAGGCGCCGGCCCCCTCGGAGGCGACCAGCGCGGCGGCCCCGGAGTCTTCCAG
Source organism: Holophagales bacterium UBA5704 (assembly GCA_002420005.1). GTDB lineage: Bacteria > Acidobacteriota > Thermoanaerobaculia > Multivoradales > UBA5704 > UBA5704. The sequence continues at coordinate 6,883 of DIHE01000043.1, forward strand.
CATCGCCGCGAGCCGCGCCGGCGGATGGGCCGGATCGAGCGGCACGTACGCGGCGCCCGCCTTCAAGACCCCCAGGATGGAACACAACATCGAGAGCGACCGCTCGACGCAGATTCCCACCCGGTCGCCGGGCCGCACACCCAGACGCCGGAGGCGGTGCGCCAGCCGGGACGCCCGGTCCTCCAGCTCGCGGTAGGTCAGCGCGGCCTCCCCGTCGACCCCTGCGATCCGGTCGGGGGTGCGCCCGGCCTGGGCCTGGACGAGCTGGTGGATGCAGGCCTCCGGAGCGGGGACCTCCAACCGGGTGTCGTTCCACTGCACCAGGAGCACCGCCCTCTCCGCCTCGCTCAGCAGGGGGAGATCCGACAGGCGGCGGTCGGGGTCCGCCGCGGCGCCCGCGAGCAGATGGCCGCAGTGGAGGGCCAGGCGCTCCACGGTCGCGCCGTCGAACAGGTCGGAGCTGTGCTCGATCCAGCCGTCGATCCCCCCGCTCCGGGACTCTTCGAGGAGGAGCGAGAGGTCGAGCTGCACCGCTCCGGGGAACGTATCGGCCGGCCGCAACGCCAGGCCGGGCAGCGCAAGCTCCGGCAGCGGCTCGCTGCGCAGCGTGAACAAGACCTGGAACAGCGGGCTGCGGGAGAGATCCCGCTCCGGCTGCAGGGCGTCGACGAGCTGCTCGAACGGCAGCTCGGCGAGCGCGAAGGCGCCCAGCGCCGTCTCGCGGACGCGCCTCAGGAGAGTGCGAAACGTCGGGTCGCCCGACAGGTCGCCGCGCAGCACCAGGAGGTTGAGGAAGAGGCCGATCACCCCCTCCAGCGACGGATCGGGGCGATCCGCCACCGCGGTGCCGACCGCGACGTCGTCCTGCCCGGCATGGCGCGCGAGAACCGCCTGGAACACCGCCAGGACCGCCATGAAGAGGGTCGCGCCGGCCGCGCCGGCGAGGCGCCGCATCGCGTCCACCGCCGCGGTGTCGAAGCGCACCGGGCGCCGCGCGCCGCGCGGGCTCCGGATCGGCGGGCGCGGGCGATCCGTGGGCAGCTCCAGGGTGGGAGGACGGGGCGTCAGGCGCGCGCGCCAGGAACGCAGCAGCTCCTCCAGGCGGTCGCCTTGCAGGCGCCGGCGCTGCCAGACGGCGTAGTCGGCATATTGGACGGAGAGCGCAGGCAGGCGCGACGGCCGGGCCTCGACGCAGGCGGCGTAGAGCTCCCCGAGCTCGCGGATGAGCAGGCCGAGCGACCAGGCGTCGGCGGCGATGTGATGGACGGTCAGCAGCAGCCGGTGGCTCTCCGGGTGGCTCTCCGGGCCGCGGCGCAGCAGGACGGCGTGGAGCAGAGGGCCGCGCCCGAGATCGAAGGGGCGGGCGGCCTCCGCGGCGGTTCGGCGGGAGACCTCTCCCTCCTGCGCCGCCGCCGGGAGGGCGCTCAGGTCGATGCAGGGCACGAGGGGGACCGCGGCGAGCGCCGCCGGCGGGAGCGGGATCTGGACCGGATGCCTCCCGGTCTCGGAGAGAACGAAGCGGGTGCGCAGCCCCTCGTGACGGCGCAGGATCTCACCGAGGCTCCCGGCGAGCGCCGCCGGGTCGAGGCGCCCCGCGCAGTCGAGCGCCGCCGGCAGATGCAGGTACGCGGCGCCGGGCTCGATCCGCTCCAGGAACCAGAGCCGCTGCTGCGCGAAGGACAAAGCCGGCGGCGGCTCGCGCGGCACCGGCACGACGGGGTCCGGGAGCGGCGCCGCGGAGCGTTCCGCGCCGATTGCACGATCGACCCGGGCGGCCAGGCCCGCGACGGTCGGCGTCTCGAAGACCGCCTGCAGGGGCAGCTCCACCCCGAGAACCGCGCGCACCCGCGCCACCAGCCGGGTCGCCAGCAGCGAATGCCCCCCCAGGTCGAAGAAATCCGCCTCCGGCCCCACCGGCTCGGTGCCCAGCAACTCGTTAAAAATCGCCGCGATCCGCTCCTCCACCGGCGTGCGGGGCGCGCCGCCGGTGCTCCGCGGCCGATCCGGCCGCAGGAGGGCGAGCGCCTTGCGGTCGACCTTGCTGTTGGCGGTCAGGGGCAAGGCCGGCAAGGAAACCCAGGCGGACGGCACCATGAACTCGGGCAGCCGCCGGCGCAGGAAATCGCGCAGCTCAGACGGCTCCGGAGCGCCGGTCGTGTCGGCCGCGGCCACCACGTAGGCCACCAGACGGTGCCCCCCGGCCTCCTCCCGCTCGGCCAGCACCACCGCACCGCGCAGCCGCGGGTGGGCCATCAGGGCCGTCTCGATCTCTCCCGGCTCGACCCGGAAGCCCCGCACCTTGACCTGCGCGTCGATCCGGCCGAGGAGCTCGAGGTCTCCCGACCGGCGCCAGCGCGCCAGGTCGCCGGTCCTGTACAGGCGCCCGCCCGCCGCCCTCCCGGACGGGTCCGGCAGGAAGCGCTCCGCCGTGCGATCCGGATGATCCAGATAGCCGCGCGCCAGGCCGTCGCCGCCCGTGCACAGCTCCCCGGCGACTCCCGGCGGCACCGGCATCAGATGGCGGTCCAGGACCGTGACCCAGGTGTGGGCGATCGGGCGCCCCACCGGCACCGAGGGGTCCAGCTCCGCCGCGGCACGCACCGTGTAGCAAGAGGTGAAGCAGGTGTTCTCGGTCGGCCCGTAGCCGTTGACCAGGCGGGTTGCGGGGAGCCCGGCGAGCACCCGCAGGGCGTGCGCCACCGGCATCACGTCGCCGCCGGCCAGCAACTGGCGCACTCCGCGGAGCGCTTCCAGATTCTCCTCCACCATCTGCCGGAACAGCCCGGTGGTCAGCCACAGCGTGGTCACGCCCTCTCTCACCACGACCTCGCCCAGCTCGGCGGGCGTCAGCACACCGGGCGGCGGGATCACCAGGCGGGAGCCGTGGAGGAGCGCGCCCCACAGCTCCAGCGTCGAGGCGTCGAACGCATAAGGGGCGTACTGGAGCAGGGTCTCGCCGGGGCCGAACCGGGCATAGCCGGTTCCCCGCACGAGCCGCACCACTCCCCGGTGCGTCACCGCGACCCCCTTCGGCTCGCCCGTCGAGCCCGAGGTGTACATCACGTAGGCCAAGCCGGTGGCGGCCACCTCGGGCGGCGCCGCCTCCCTGTCCCCCTCCTCCGGCACCGCGCCGTCCAGGCAGAGGATCGCCACCTCGAGGTCCGGCAGCTCCGCCACCAGCGTCGACAACAGCGGCAGCCGGCGCTCCTCGGTGACCAGCACGGAGGCGGCGCTCCGCCGCAGCAGCAAGGCCAGCCGCTCCCGCGGGTGGGCGGGGTCCAGCGGCACATAGGCGCCCCCGGCCGCGAGCACGGCGAGCGTCGCCACCACCCGGGCGGGAGCACGGTCGAGGCAGAGGGCCACCCGCACCTCCGGGCCGACGCCCAGGGCGCGCAACCGGTGCGCCTGGCGGAGGGCCTGGCGGGCCAGCTCGCCGTAGGTGAGGGCGGTGCCCTCCGTGCCATCGCCGGCCGGTCCGGCCAGGGCCACGGCATCGGGCCGTCGCGCCGCCTGCTCGGCGAACAGATCGTAGAGCGTCGCATCCCGCGGATAGCTCTCTCCTTCCCCGTCCCCCATCCGCAGGAGCTGCTGCCGCTCCTCCGCCGAGAGCAGCGGCAGCTCCGGCAGGCGCTGCTGCGGCGCCATCACGGCACCGGCCAGCAGGCGCCCGAAGTGCCCGGCCAGGCGTTCGATCGTCGCCCCGTCGAACAGGCCGGTGCGGAAGCCGATCGCTCCGGAGAGACCTTCCGCACCGACTCCCAGCGTGAGGCTCAGGTCGAGCTTCTCGATCCCCGTCTCCACGGGCTGGAGAACCGCCTCGACGTCGCCCAGCCGCAACGCGGGCGGCGGATCGGCGTCGAGGACGAACGAAACCTGGTAGAGCGGCGCATGGCTGAGGTCGCGCTGCGGATGGAGCTCCTCGACCAGCTTCTCGA
>DIHE01000043.1:11046-15006 GCA_002420005.1 Holophagales bacterium UBA5704
CTCGAACGGCAGGTCCTGATGGGCATAGGCGGCCAGAGAGGTCTCCCGGACCCGCGCGAGCAGCTCCGCGAACGAGGGTGCGCCGGAGAGGTCGGTGCGCAGCACCAGGGTGTTGACGAAGAACCCGATCAGCCCCTCGGTTCGCAGCTGGCCGCGGCCGGCGACCGGCGACCCGACGCTCACGTCGTCGGCCGTGCCGATGCGGGCCAGCAGGGTCTGGAAGGCGGCCAGCACGGCCATGAACAGGGTCACCCCCTGCCGGCGCGCCAGCGCCTGCAGGGACGGCAGCAGAGCGGGCGACAGAGCCAGGGCATGGCGCGCGCCGCGCGGGCTCATCACCGCCGGCCGTGGGCGATCGAGCGGCAGGTCGAGCACCGGCGGCGCACCGGCCAGGCGGGTGCGCCAGTAGGCCAGCTCGGCCTCCAGCACCTCCCCCCGGAGCCAGCCGCGTTGCCAGACCGCGTAGTCTCCGTACTGGATCGCCGGCTCCGGCAGGGGAGACGGGCGGCGCTCCAGGCCGGCCTGGTAGAGGGCGCCCAGCTCCCGCGCCAGCACCCGCAGCGACCAGCCGTCGCTGATCACATGGTGCATCGTCAGCAGGAGGAGCTGCTCCGCCTCCCCCAGGCGCACCAGGGCCGTGCGCAGCAAGGGTCCGCGGGCGCAATCGAACGGCAGCAGAGCCTCCTCGCGCGCCAGCCGGCGGGCCTCCTCCAGGCGCCGGGCGGCCGGCAGACCCGCGAGATCGATCTCCGGCACCGGGACCGGAGCGGGCGGATCGACCACCTGGACCGGTTCCCCTTCCACCGCGACAAACCGCGTCCGCAGCACCTCGTGGCGGCGCGCCACCTCTCCCAGTGCCGCGGCGAAGGCCGCGCGGTCGAGCCGGCCCGGCAGATAGAGCGCGGCCGGCATGTTGTACACCGGGCTCGCCGGCTCCAGCCGATGGAGGAACCAGAGCCGCTGCTGGGCGAAGGAGAGCGGCAGGGGAGTCGCGCGGGAGACGGGAACGAGCGGCGGATCGCTCCGGACGTCGCTCCGGGCTTCACCCGCGACCGCCCGCGCCAGGGCCGCCACGGTCGGCGTCTCGAACACGCGGTGGAGCGGCAGCTCGGTGCCGAGCGCCTCGCGGATCCGCGCGATCAGCCGCATGGCGGCGAGCGAGTGGCCGCCGTGCTCGAAGAAACTCTCCTCCACACCGAGCCGGTCGACGCCCAGCACCTCGGCGAAGAGGCCGGCCAGCAGCTCCTCGAGCGGCGTCCGCGGCACCTCCGACGCCGCGAGCGCGCGGCCGGTCTCGGCCACGGGGCTCCAGCGGGCGAGAGATCGGCGGTCGAGCTTGCCGTTCGGAAGGCGGTCGAGCGACCGGCCGAAGGCGATGGCCGGCACCATGGAGGGCGGCAGGCGGGCGGCCAGGACCGCGCGCAGCTCGGCCGCCATCGCGGCACCGGCTCCGGCCTCCGCCGCCGGCACCACGCAGGCGAGGAGCGACCGCTCCCCTCCGCCGTCCTGACGCACCACGACCGCGGCCTCGCGGACCTCCGGATGGGTTCCCAGAACGATCTCGATCTCGCGGGGCTCGATGCGGACGCCGCGGATCTTCACCTGATCGTCGAGCCGCCCGAGGTATTCGATCTCCCCTCCGGGCCGATGGCGGCAGAGGTCGCCGGTGCGGTACAGGCGGGAACCCGGGGGACCCAACGGATCGGGGACGAAGCGCTCCGCCGTCAGGTCCGGACGCCCGCGATAGCCGCGCGCCACCTGCACGCCGCCGATCGCCAGCTCCCCCACCGCCCCGGGCGGCACCGGCTCCAACCGCCGGCCCACGAGGTGGATCTGCGTGTTGTGGATCGGCCGGCCGATCGGCACCGGGCGCGGGCTTTCCCCTGGCCGCAGGCGCTCCGCCGGCCGGCAGCTCCAGACCGTCACCTCGACCGCGGCCTCGGTCGGACCATACAGGTTGTAGAGCGGCACCGGCAGCGTGGCGAGGCAGCGTTGCTCCACCTCCCAGGGCAGGGCCTCGCCGCTGACCAGCACCCGGCGCAGCGAGCGGCAGCGCGCCGCCATCCCGTCCTCCGCCAGGAAAAAGGGGAGCATCGAGGGCACGAAGTGGATCGTCGTGACCTCCTCCTGCTCGACCAGCCGGGCCAGGTAGGCGCTGTCGCGGTGCCCCTCCGGCCGGGCCACCACCAACCGCGCTCCGAGGATCAGGGGAGCGAAGAATTCCGGAACCGAGACGTCGAAGCCGAACGGGGTCTTCTGCAGGAACCGGTCGCCCGCGTCCAGGCTGCAGGCCTCCTGCATCCACAGCAGCCGGTTGACGATGCCCCGGTGGCTGTTGACCACCCCCTTCGGCCGGCCGGTCGAGCCGGAGGTGTAGAGGACGTAGGCGGCGTTGTCGGCCGCCGCCCGCGGGAGCCGTTGCGCCACGCCGGCCGGGCCGGCTCCCTCTGCGCAGAGGTCGTCGAGCCAGGCGAGGCGCCGGCCGGGCCCATTTTCGAGAAGACCGTCGAGCGGCAGCGTATCCGCGTAGGCCCGGCGGGTGAGGACGACGGCCGGCGCCGCATCCTCCAGGATCATCGCCAGGCGCTGCCGGGGAAGGTCCGGCTCCAGCGGCAGCCAGGCGCCGCCGGCGCCGAGCACGCCGAGCAGGCCGGCCACCAGCTCGGCCGAGCGTTCCGCCGCCACTCCCACCACCACCTCGGGCCCCACGCCGAGCCGCACCAGTTGATGCGCCAGGGCCTCGGCCCGGGCCGCCAGCTCGCGATAGGTGAGCCGCTCCGCGTCGCACACCACCGCCACCGCCTCCGGCGTCCGCGCGGCCTGCGCCGCGAACAGATCGTAGAGGGTCGCCTCCGCGCCGGCCTCTGTGGTGCCGTTCCGGGTGTCGTTCCAGGCATGGAGGAGCTGGTGGCGCTCCGCCGCAGAGAGGAGCGGCAGTGCCGAGAGCGCCCGCCCGGGGCTCTCGACGACCGACCGGAGCAGCAAGGCGAAGCGGTCCAGCAGGTGCACCGCCGTGGGGGCGTCGAACAGGTCGGAGTTGTACTGCAGCGCGAAGCTCAACCCGCCCTGGCGCTCCACCGCATGGAGCATCAGCTCGAACGGAGCCGGCGGCCGGGGCAGCGAGAGCGTCTCCAGCCGGAAGTCCTCCGGCCCCACCAAGACCCCCTCCTCGCCGAGGGCGAAGGCGGTGAGCCCTTCGACGCCGCGCGTCTCCTTCTGCATCACGAACGAAACTTGAAACAGCGGCGTCCGCCCGGCCTCCCGCACGGGCTGGAGGTGCTCGGCGAGGAGCGGCAGCGGATAGTCTCCGTGCTCGAAGGCGGCGAGCACCGCCGCCTTGGTGCGCTCCAGAAGCTCCGCGAACGGGGGGTCTCCGCTCAGGTCTCCGCGCAAGACCACCGGATTGACGAAGTAGCCCACCGTGCCGGCGAGCTGCGACCGGGACCGGCCGGCGCGCGGCGCACCGATCGCCAGGTCCTCCTGGCCGGAATGGCGGCAGAGGAGCACCTGGAACGCGGCGGCCAGCGTCATGAACAGCGTGGCGTGCTGCCGGCGGCTGCGCGCGCCCAGGGCCGCCGCGAGGTCGCCCGGCAGCCGCAGCCGGCAGCAGTCGCCCCGCTCGGTCTGCACCGCCGGACGCGGCCGGTCGAGGGGGAGCTCGAGCGTGGGGAGCCCCGCCAGGCGCTCCCGCCAGTACGCCAGCAAGACCTCGCCCCGTCCGTCCCCCAGGGCCTCCCTTTCCACCCGCACATGCTCGTCGTAGTCCATCCCGGGAGGCGAAAGCTGCGCCGGCCCGGCGCCGGCCGCTTCCCGGACCAGGAGCGGCAGCTCACGGACCAGAATCGCGAGAGACCAGAAGTCGGCGACGATGTGGTGAACGGCGAGGAGGATCACCGGCCCGCCGGGGCCGCCCGTCAGCAGGGTGGCGCGCAGGAGCGGCCCGCGCTCCAGGTCGAAGGG
>DIHE01000043.1:15195-57039 GCA_002420005.1 Holophagales bacterium UBA5704
GGCCCGCGCTCCAGGTCGAAGGGACGCCAGGCTTCTTCGGCCAGCCAGGCCCGCAACGCCGGCTCGCTCCAACCGCCGGCATCCACGCACAGCAAGGAGAAGCTCTGGCGTTCCGCGACCCGCCGGCCGGGTGCGCCGTCGATCGCCGGAAACGTCGTCCGCAAGGCCGCGTGGCGGTCCACCAGAGCCTGGAATGCGCGCTCCAGGGCCCCTGCATCGATCGGGGTGCGCACGCGGGCCGCGGCGGCGATGTTGTAGGCGGCGCCCTGGGGAGCGAGATGCTGGAGAAACCAGAGCGAACGCTGGCCGAAGGAGGGTGTGCCCACGGCGCCGCCGGGCTCGTCCTCCAACACCTGTAAGGGCGCGGCGGCGTTCATGGTCAGGAGGGTGTTCATCTCGCCTTAAAACCTTACGCGAGAACGATAAAGCCTCCATGGCCACCCGCGTGCGGTCAGTATATAGAAGTGCGGCGGAGGGCCTGGAGGCGGACAGTCGTCGGCCGGGCGGGCGGCTGTGCCACCTGTAGCCGAGGACCAGCATATGCTACCCTCATCAGGGGACCTGTCCGGGCGTGGAGACGCAGCGTGAGGATATCCGACATCATCTGGCTCGATGACTTCGTCGACAAACTGCGGCGGAAACACGCGGTCGAGCCAGAGGAGGTGGAAGAGGTTCTGGCCGGGCGCCCGTACTTCTATCTTCGCCGAGAAGGGACACCTCAAAGGAGAGAACATCTACGGCGCTTTCGGGCGATCAAGGGAAGGAAGGTACCTCGTTGTCTACTTCGTCTACAAGGCAGACAAGAGCGCACTGATCCTTTCGGCAAGGGATATGACAAGCAAAGACAGGAGGCGGTATGAGCGCCGGTAAGTCTTCGGTTTCGAACGCCGGCTCGTATCGGGAGATCGGCGAGTACTGGGACGAGCACGACGTGGAGGATGCCTGGAATCCCACGAGGCGTGTGGAGTTCGAAGTCGACATTGAATCGCGGCATCGCTACTTTCCTCTCGACCGAGAGCTATCCCGCAAGATCGACGAGGCCGCGCGACACCGCGGAGTGACGGCGGAAACGCTGCTCAACCTTTGGGTGCAAGAGAAGCTCTTGCAGCCTGGATAGGCGGCTGAAGCGTCATGGCGACGCTCGGAGGCGGACAGTAGCCCGCCGGGCCGCCCCCATGCGAAGCTGTCGGGTCATGGGAACCCCGGCGGAACGCCCCACCTACCTGCTGCCTCGACCCACCGTGCGTCGCCCGCTCTCCTTTGCCCAGGAGCGGATGTGGCTCCTCGACCAGATCGACCCCGGCGCGGCAGCCTGCAACCTCTTCCACACCGTCGATCTCGCAGGCCCGCTCGCCCCCGCCCTCCTCGCCCGCTCGCTCGACGAGGTGGTCCGCCGGCACCAGATCCTGCGCACCACCTTCGCCGCGCCGGACGGCGTGCCGGAGCCCGCCGTCGGCCCCGCCGGGCCCCGGCCGCTGCCGCTCATTGACCTCGCCGGCCTGCCGGAGCCGTCGTGGAGGCCCGAGGTCGCTCGCCTCTCCACCGAGGAGCGGCGGCGCCCGTTCGACATCGTGGCGGAGCCCCTCTTGCGCGTCACTCTCGTGCGCCTCGCGGCGGATCGGCACGCCGGGCTCTTCACCGCCCACCCCATCGTCTTCGACGGCGGATCGAGCCTCGTCCTCTGGCGCGAGGTCGCGGTGCTCTACGAGGCCTTCGCCGCGGGACGGCCGTCGCCGCTCCCCGAGCTCCCCGTGCAGTACGCCGACCCTGCGCTCCGGCAGAAGCTGCACCTCACGGGCGATCCGCTCACCGCCGCTGTCGAGCCCTGGCGGCGCGAGCTGGCCCCGCCGCTTCCCGTCCTGCGCCTGCCGGCCGACTTCGACCGCGCCTCGGCGCAAGGTTTCCTCTCCGGCGAGGTTCACCGCGCGCTGCCGGAGCCGCTCGCCGCGGCCCTGCGAGAGCTGGGCGGACGGTGCGGGGCGCCGCTCTCTTCGCTCCTCCTGGCCGCCTGGGCCGCCGTCCTCGGGCGCATCGGCGGCGAGGAGGATCTCCTCGTCGGCACGCCGGTCGAAAGCCGCCGCCCGGAGGCCGAGGGGCTGATCGGTCCCTTCCGCAACACCCTGCTCCGCCGCGCCCGCCCGCGGCCCGACCGCGGCTACGGCCCGCTCGTCGACGAGGTAAGGGAGGCGGAGGCGGCCACCGCGGCGCACCAGGACCTGCCGCTCGAGATCCTCCTCACAGCTCTGGGCCTGCCGCGCGACCCGCGCCGCACGCCGCCGTTCCAGGTTCTGTTCCTCCTCCGCAGCCGGCCGGCGCGGCTCTCCTGCGCGGATCTCCGGATCGCCGTCTCTCCTCCCGATCCCGCGGCCGACCTGGCGGGGGAGGTCTTCGAGCTTGGCCTCATCGCCGAAGAGATCGCCGAAGAGAGATCCGATCCCCGCGAGATCGGGTTGCGGCTCGCCTACGACGCCCACCTGTTCACCGAGGGGTCCGCGATGCGCCTCCTCGGCCACGTGGCGGCCTTCCTCGCCGCCGCGCTCGCCGCACCGGAGCTGCCGCTCGCCGCTCTCCCCCTCCTCTCGGCCGCCGAGCGCCGCCAGCTCCTCGCCTGGAGCGACGGCGGCGAGAACGGGGCCGCCCTGCCGCCGCCGGTCCACCACGCCTTCCTCGCCCAGGCGGCGCGCACGCCCGGCGCGCCGGCCGTCGTCGCCCATGGCGCTGACGGCGCTGAGGGCGCTGAGGGTGCTGCCGGCCGAGAGGTCTCCTATGGCGAGCTGGCCCGCCTCGCGCGAGGCCTGGCGCGCCGGCTCGTCGCCCGGGGGATCGGCGCGGAGAGCCGGGTGGCGATCGCCCTCGAACGCTCACCGCGCATGATCGCTTCCGTTTTCGCCGTGCTCATCGCGGGAGGAGCCTATGTGCCCCTCGATCCGGCGAGCCCGGTCGAGCGCCTGGCCGTCATCCTCGGCGATATCAGCGGTCGCGGCGGCATCGGGCACGGCGACATCGCCGCGGCGCTTCTCACCGGCGGTGGGCATGCAGCGGCGCGCGAGGCGGCCCGGCTCGCCGGCCTGCCGGTCTTCGACCTCGACGAGATCTGGCCTGCCCTCGAAGCCGAGCCGGAGGGAGAGCCGGCGAACCACCCGATGCGGGAAATCGATCGCGAAGGCCTCGCCTACGTCATCTACACCTCGGGCTCGACCGGCGCGCCCAAGGGGGTGATGATTCGCCACGGCGGGCTCGCGAGCTACGTCCTCGCGACGCAGCGGGACCTTGCGCTCACCCCCGCCGACCGCATGCTGCAGTTCGCCTCCCTCTCCTTCGACGCCAGCGCCGAGGAGATCTTCTGCTGTCTGGCGAGCGGTGCGGCGCTGCTCCTCCGCAACGACGCGATGCTCGCCGGGGCGTCGGCCTTCCTGGGCACCTGCGCGCGCTGGGGGGTGACCGTCTTCGACCTGCCCACCGTCTTCTGGCAAGAGCTGGTCGACCGGGTCGATGCCGGCGAGGCCACCTGGCAGCCCTCCCTGCGCCTCCTCATCTACGGCGGCGAGCGGGCGCTCCCGGAACGCCTCGCCCGCCTGCGCCGCCAGCTCGGCCCCGCGGTGCGGGTGCTCAACTCCTACGGGCCGACGGAGATCACCGTCTCCGCCACCTCGCACTCTGTACATGGCGAGAAGGGCGAGCCGGACGGCCCGCCGCGCCCGCTCCGCGAGCTGCCCATCGGCCGGCCGCTGCCGGGCGCCCGCGCCTACGTCCTGGACGGTGCGCGCGAGCTCTGCCCGCCGGGAATCCCCGGCGAGATCGTGATCGGCGGCGAGACTCTCGCCCGCGGCTACCTCGGGCGCCCGGACCTGACCGCCCGCACCTTCCTCCCCGACCCCTTCGCGGGCCGCCCCGGCGCGAGGATGTACGCGACCGGCGACCTGGCGCGCCATCGTCTGGATGAAGGAGAGGCCGGCGCCCTCGAATACCTCGGCCGCATCGACCGCCAGGTCAAGCTGCGCGGCTTCCGCATCGAGCCGGCGGAGATCGAGGGGGTGCTCGCGCAGCACCCGGCGGTCGCCGAGGCGGCCGTGGGGATCGACGAGCGGCGCGCCGGCGCGCGCGCGCTGGTCGCCTGGTGGGCGGCGCGGCCGGGGGAGGCCGCCACGGCGGCCGAGCTCCGCGGGTTCTTGAAAGCGCGCCTCCCCGAGCCGATGGTGCCGTCGCTCTTCGCCCAGCTTCCGGCCTTGCCGCACAACGCAAGCGGCAAGCTCGACCGCCGGGCTCTCCCTACCCCTAAGCTCGAGACGGCCACGGCCGGTGGCTACGAAGCGCCGGCCACCCCGGCCGAAGAGGCGGTGGCCAACGCCTGGCGCGACGTCCTGGGCGTCCCCCGCGTCGGGAGGAAAGACGACTTCTTCGCCCTGGGCGGTCGCTCGCTCCTCCTCCCGCGTGTCCGCCACCGCCTGGAGCAGGAGCTCGGCGTCCGCCTGCCGCTCGCAAGCCTCCTGGAGCGGACGACCACCGCGGCGCTCGCCCTGGCCGCCGAGGAGCTCCTCCTGGAGGAGCTCGAGCGGGAGCTGGCGGCGGTTCGCTGAGGAGCACTGCGGCCCCAAAGTGCCGGCATCCGGCCCCCTGGGACCGAAAACAAGGAACAGCGAGAAGCGGGTGAGCAGGAGGCGGGAGCAGCGATGAAAAATGCCGCGACCCAGAGTGGGTCAGGGGTATTGGTCGCGCCGCATCAACGACGAGCACCGGATCGTCTATCGGTCTCGCAGGATGACGTCGCCGTCTCCCCGTCCCTCTTGACGCCTCCTATACAATAGCGGCCCTCTGCGGGGCCTCTCCCGCGGATCCGAGGACTTCATGAACGATTCGCGCTTTCCCGATGTGCCCGGTGGCTATCCGTTCCCCGCCCTCGAGCTGGAGGTGCTGGAGGAGTGGACGCGCGGGCGCATCTTTGAACAGTCCCTCTCCCGGCCGGCCCCGCAGGGCGACTTCGTGTTCTTCGAAGGACCGCCGACGGCCAACAACGTCCCCCACGTCGGGCATGTGGTCACCCGAGTGATCAAGGATCTCTTTCCGCGCTTCCGCACCATGCAGGGCTACCGCGTCGAGCGCAAGGCCGGCTGGGACACCCACGGCCTGGCGGTCGAGATCGAGGTGGAGAAGCGGCTCGGCTTCACCGGCAAGCAGCAGATCGAGGCCTATGGCATCGAGAAGTTCAACCGCGCCTGTCTGGAGAGCGTCCATACCTACGAGAAACAGTGGCGCGCGATGACCGAGCGCGTCGGCTTCTGGCTCGATCTGGACCACGCCTACCTCACCTATGCGAACACCTATGTGGAGTCCGTGTGGTGGGCGCTCGCCGAGCTGTGGAAGAAGGGGCTGCTCGGCGAGGGGTACAAGATCCAGCCCTATTGCGCCCGCTGCGGCACCACGCTGTCCAGCCACGAGGTGGCGCAGAACTACAAGGACGCGGACGACCCGTCCGTCTGGGCACTGTTCCCGGTGCGCCCGGGCCAGACGCCGCGGACGGTCGAGGGGGCGGCGTGGGCGGTGGAGGAGGGGCTGCGGCTGATCGCCTGGACGACGACGCCGTGGACGTTGACCGCCCACGTCGGCCTCGCGGTGCATCCGGAGATGGTCTATCGCGTGGTCCGGCATCCCGATCCGGCGCGGGCCGGGGAGCTGTTCCTGTTCGGCGATGCGATCGACAAGCCGGTGCCGCTGGTCGCCGAGATCGGCGGCGAGCGCAAGCAGCACGACCTGCGCGACCAGCCGGCCCTCGCCCGCTTCCGCGGCCAGGACCTGGAAGGGCTGCGCTACGACCGCCCCTACCCGATTCCGCGCGAAGGATGGGACGGCACCGGCCGCGGTGATTTGGGGGGTGTGGCGGGTGCGGCGGAGGACGGCCCGTCCGACGAGCGCGGCTGGGGGGTGGTCCTCGGCGACTACGTGACGGCGACGGACGGCACCGGGCTCGTCCACACCGCGCCCCCGTTCGGCGAGGACGACTACAAGACCGGCCAGACGTACAACCTGCCGCTCATCCTGACCATCGACGGCGAGGGCAAGGTGCGCGCCAAGCCCGGGCTGGAGGCGTTCGCCGGGCTCTGGTTCAAGGACGCCGATCCGAAGATCCTCCAGGATCTGAAGAGCCGCGGCCTGCTCCTGCACACCGAGCGCTACCGCCACAGCTACCCGTTCTGCTGGCGCTGCGACCGGCCGCTCCTCTACTACGCCAACACGAGCTGGTTCGTGCGGACGACGGCGGTGAAGCAGGCGCTGATCGACAAGAACAAGGAGATCCACTGGCACCCCGAGCACATCGGCGAGGGCCGCTTCGGCAACTGGCTGGAGAACGTGGTCGACTGGGCCTTGTCGCGGAAGCGCTACTGGGGGACGCCGCTGCCGATCTGGCGCTGCGGCAGCTGTGCGCACACCACGGCGATCGGCTCGTACGACGAGCTGTTCACCGCCTCGGGCCGCGAGCGGCCGGCGGATCTGTACGATGCCGCGCAGTGGGATCCGCACCGGCCGTTCATCGACGAGGTGACCTGGCCCTGCCCGCAGTGCGGCGAGGGGACGCTGCGCCGCGTCGAGGAGGTGATCGACGCCTGGTTCGACTCGGGCGCGATGCCGTTCGCGCAACACCACTATCCGTTCGAGAACCGCGAGCTGATCGACGGGCGCCGGCAGTTCCCGGCCGATTTCATCTCCGAGGCGGTGGACCAGACGCGCGGCTGGTTCTACACCCTCCACGTGCTCGGCGTGCTCCTGTTCGACTCGGTGGCGTACGAGACCTGCATCGTCCTCGGCCACATCAACGACGAGCAAGGCCGCAAGATGTCGAAGCGGCTGGGCAACGTGGTGGACCCGATGCAGGTGATCCCGGAGACCGGTGCCGACGCGATGCGCTGGTACTTCTACATCAACAATCCGGAGCTGCCGTCGCGTTTCTCGGCGCGGCTGGTGCGCGAGGCGGCGGGAAAGCTCCTGCTGCCGCTGTGGAACGCCTTGTCGTTCTTCACCATCTACGCCAATCTGGACGGCTGGCGCCCCTCCGCCGGGCATCCACTGCCCGCGTTCGCGGCGCGGCCGGCGCTCGACCGCTGGATCCTCCTGCGGCTCGACCGGTTGACCGGTGAGCTGACCGAGCGTTTGGAGGCCTATGAGCCCACCGCGGCGGCGCGGGCGATCGAGGAGCTGCTCGACGATCTGACCAACTGGTACATCCGGCGCAGCCGCGCCCGCTTCTGGGCGCCGGACGGCCAGGGCGATCCGTTGGACAAAGCCAGCGCCTACAACGCTCTCTACGAGGTGCTGACCACGCTGTCCCGCCTCCTCGCGCCGTTCACGCCGTTCGTCGCCGAGGTGCTCCACCGGCAACTGGTGCGCAGCCAGCCCGGGGGGACGGCCGCGGCGAGCGTTCATCTGGAAGACTGGCCGGTGCCGGCGGGGGATCGGCAGGACCCGGCCCTGGAGGCGGGGATGGCGGCGGTGCTGCGCATCGTCCGCCTCGGCCACGCGGCGCGCAACCTGCACGGTTTGAAGACCCGCCAGCCGCTCGGCGCGGTGACCCTGGTGACCGCCGACGAGACGCTGCGCGGGGTGGTGACGCCCTACGCCGATGTCCTGCGCGACGAGCTGAACGTCCGCGAGATCCGCTGGGCGGCGGAGCGCAGCGAGTACGTGCACCACGAGGTGCGGCCGATCTTCCCGAAGACCGGGCCGCGTTTCGGCAAGCAGATGCCGGAGGTCAAGCGGGCGCTCGAATCCGGCGACGGCGACGCGCTCGCCGCGGAGCTGGAGCGCACCGGCCGGCTGACGATCCAGCTGTCCACCGGCCCGGCGGAGCTGTCCACCGAGGAGGTGGAGGTGCGGCTCGTCGAGCGCGAGGGGATGGCCACGCAGGGGGACCGCGAGCTGCTGGTGGCGCTCGACACCCACATCACGCCCGAGCTGGCCCAGGAAGGGCTGGCGCGGGAATTCGTCCACTTCGTCCAGCAGGAGCGCAAGAACCTGGGGCTGGACTACGCGGATCGTATTCGTGTTTCGTACACCGCGGACGCCGAGATGAAGGCGGCCGTCGATGCCAACAAGGAGTGGATCCAGGGCGAGACGCTGGCGGTCTCGATCGAAGGAGACTCCGGAGCCGGGCTGTCGCTGCAGCTCGAGAAGGTCTGAGGAGAAGGACGCTCATGGCGGGAATTTTCAAAGCTTATGACGTGCGGGGGATCGTCCCCACGCAGCTCGACGAGGCGATCGCGCGGCAGATCGGCCTCGCCTTTCAGCACGTGCTGGACGCGGAGGACCGCGCCAACGGCAACACGGTGGTGGTGAGCCGCGACATGCGCTCGCACAGCGCGGGTCTCGCCACGGCGCTCATCGACGGGCTCACCGCGGCGGGCCTCGACGTGCTCGACATCGGTCTGGCCACGACGCCGATGAACTACTTCGCCACCGGCCACACCAAGGCGGCGGGCGGCGTGCAGGTCACCGCCAGCCACAACCCGGCGCAGTACAACGGCTTCAAGTTCAGCCGCCACGGCGCGCGTCCGGTCTCCGGCGACCACGGGATTGCGCTGATGGAGGCCAAGGTGGCCGCGGGCGACCTGCCGCGCGCCGGCCGCCCCGGCACCGTCTCGACCGGGACCATCATGGAGGCCTACCGCGAGCATCTCCGCCCCTTCCTCCGCCACCAGGAGGGCCGCCGGCTGAAGGTGGCGGTGGACGCCGCCAACGGCATGAGCGTCCTCTACCGGCCGCTCCTGGAGGAGATGGGGATCGAGCTGATCCCGCTCTACTTCGAGCTCGACGGCAGCTTCCCGAACCACGAGGCCAATCCGCTCAAGGAGGAGAACCTCCGCGACCTGATGCGCCTGGTGGCGTCGAGCGGCGCCGACCTCGGCGTGGCGTTCGACGGCGATGCCGACCGCGCGGCGTTCATCGACGAGAAGGGGGTGGCGATCGGCAGCGACCTGATGACCGCGCTCATCGGCGGCGAGCTGCTCGGCCGCGAGCCCGGCAAGGCGGTGCTCTACGACCTCCGCTCGTCGCGGGCGGTGCACGAGTACATCGAAGAGAAGGGGGGCGTCCCCGTCCGCGAGCGGGTGGGCCATTCCTTCATGAAGGCCACGCTGCGCAACCGCCACGGCATCTTCGGCGGCGAGCTGGCCGGCCACTACTACTTCCGCGACAACTACTACGCCGACTCCTCGCTCCTCGCGGTCATCGAGGTGCTGAACCTGCTGCGCGAGACCGGCAAGCCGCTCTCCGAGCTGGTGCAGCCGCTGCGCCGCTACGCCAAGAGCCCGGAGATCAACTTCGAGGTCGAGGACAAGCAGGGCAAGATGGACGAGCTGGCGAAGCGCTACGCCGACGCCACCATCGACTACCTGGACGGCATCACCCTGAGCTACCCCGACTGGTGGGCGAACGTGCGGCCGTCGAACACCGAGCCGTTCCTGCGGCTGGTGCTGGAGGCCCGCACTCCGGAAGAGCTCGCGCGGCACCAGGAAGAGCTGATCGGGATCCTGGGGCATCCGGCGGAGCACTGAGGGGAAAGGACTTCAAGGACGGCAAGGACCCAAGGACCCAAGGACCGCGCAGGGCGGGCGGTCCTTGGTGACGTTGCTGTCCTTGGTGTCCTTTTCTTCTCTTCCCCTACCCCACCGCCCTCCGCACCGCCTCCGCGAGCACGCCCGGCTCGACCTCTTCCAGCTCGTACTTCACCCCGGCGATCGGCTTGCTGACGCGCAGGATGCGCTTCAGGTCGATCGGCGTCCCTTCGACGACCACGTCGGCGGGGACGGCTTCGATGGTCGCTTCGAGCTCGCGGACCTGCTTCTCCCCGTAGCCCATGGCCGGCAGGATCTGCCGGGCGTTGGGGTATTTCGCGTAGGTGTCGCGGATCGAGCCCACGGCGTAGGGGACCGGATCGACGATCTCGGCGGCCCCGGCGTCCTTGGCGGCGAACCAGCCGGCGCCGTAGGTCATGCCGCCGTGGGTCAGGGTGGGGCCGTCCTCGATGACCAGGGCGCGCTTGCCGCGGATCAGCTCCGGATGGTCGACGGTGACCACCGAGCGGCACTGGATCACCCGGGCCTTCGGATTGGCGCGGCGGCAGTTTTCGAGCACCGTCGCGACGTGCGCCGGGTCGGCCGTGTTCACCTTGTTGACGATCAGCAGGTCGGACATGCGCAGATTCGTCTCGCCGGGGTAGTAGGACAGCTCGTGCCCCGGGCGGTGCGGATCGACCAGGGTGATGTGGAGGTCCGGCTTGTAGAACGGCGTGTCGTTGTTGCCGCCGTCCCAGAGGACGACGTCGGCCTCCGCCTCGGCCTGGCGCAGGATCTTCTCGTAGTCGACGCCCGCGTAGACCACGAAGCCGTTGTCGATGTGCGGCTCGTATTCCTCCCGCTCCTCGATCGTGCACTCCTGGGCGTCCAGGTCGGCGTAGGTGGCGAAGCGCTGGACCGCCTGCTTGGCGAGGTCCCCGTAGGGCATCGGGTGGCGCACCGCGACCACCTTCTTGCCGAGCTGGCGCAGGATCGCGGAGAGGTAGCGGGTGGTCTGCGACTTGCCGACGCCGGTGCGGACGGCGGTGATCGCGATCACCGGGCGGCTCGACCGGACCATCGTCCGGGTGGCCGAGCAGATGCCGAAGTGAGCGCCCCAGGCGACCACCTGACTCCCCTTGTGCATCAGGTCGAGATGCGAGACATCGGAGTAGGAGAACCAGACCTCGTCGACGGCGTGCTCCCGGATCAGCCCTTCCAGCTCCTCTTCCGCCCGGATCGGGATCCCCTGCGGGTAGAGGCCGCCCGCCAGGACCGGCGGATAGGTGCGTCCTTCGATGTCCGGGATCTGGGCGGCGGTGAAGGCCACCACCTCGTAGTCCGGCTGATCGCGGAACAGCATGTTGAAGTTGTGGAAGTCGCGCCCCGCCGCCCCCATGATGACCACTTTCCTCCGACCCATATGGATCTCCTCTCGATTGGCCTGCGGCCGTTCGTGGGCAGCATACGAGGCTCCACCTGAACGGCGCGCCCCCTCGCGGGGTGGGGGAGGCTACAATCTCCCCGCCATGCTTCAGGTCACCGATCTACCCGCGGTCAACGCAACCCTCAACAGCCTTGCCACGATCCTGCTGGTCGCGGCCTGGGTGTGCATCAAGCGGCGGCGGCCGATCGCCCACCGCAACCTGATGATCGCCGCCCTCGCCTGCTCGGCCTTGTTCCTCACCTCGTATCTGGTCTACCACGCCCAGGTGGGCTCGGTGCGCTTCCAGGGGACCGGGCCGGTGCGGATCGTCTACTTCTCGATCCTCCTCACCCACACCGTGCTCGCCGCCCTCGTGCCGTTCCTGGTCGGGGTGACGGTCTGGCGCGCCGCCCGCAAGCGGTGGGACCTCCATGTGCGGATCGCCCGCTACACGCTGCCGGTCTGGCTGTACGTTTCCGTGACCGGTGTGATCGTGTACTGGATGCTCTACCGGATGAGCTGGTGAAGATGGTATATAGCGCCTCTTGTTCCCTCGGAGAGGCAGGTGCGTCCCCCTGCGAGGACGCCTTTCCCCGGGGGCCGTCCGGCATCCGGCCCGGCGCGGCGGGTGCGCTCTTTGCATGTGTTACCCTCCCCAGACCTTTCGGCGATCCGGAAGGCTGTTGAGATGTCATTCCCGGGATTTCCGGGAGCTTTCGTGGCGCTCTGCCGGGACGTGCCGCCGGCCGAGGGCTGATTTGGGAAACGTGATTCGCACAAGGAGAGAGAAACGATGAAAACCAGGACTGCGAAAACGCTCTTCGTCGCCCTGGGCCTTGCCTTGGCCCTGGCCGGCCGGGCGGCAGCCCAGGACCGTGAGGAAATCGCCGTGAGCGGTGCCCGGGAGTGGCTGGCTCTGGCGGATTCCGGCCAGTACGGCGCGACCTGGGACCAGGCGGGCCAGCTCTTCCAGAACGCCCTGCCGCGCGAGCGGTGGGAGGCCTCGCTGTCGAATGCCCGCAAGTCGTTCGGTAATCTGGAGTGGCGTCGTCTCAAGGCCGTCCAGGTGACCGAGAACCTGCCGAATGCGCCGCAGGGCCGCTACCTCGTCACGACCTTCGACACCAAGTTCGTCCAGGCGCCGGTGTCGACCGCCGAGGTGGTCACCTCCTACCTCGAGGCGAGCGGCCAGTGGAAGGTGGTCGGCTACAACGTGAAGCCGATCGACGCCCAGGCGGCCGCCGCCGCCGCCCAGCCGGCCCCTCCTGCGCAGCCGGCTCCTCCGGCTCCTCCGCAGGGCAACTGATCCCTCTCTCCCGGCGCCCCTCTCCTCTCCACCGGGAGAGGGGCGCGTCACGAGTCAATCCAGCCGCGGATACGCCTGCGAGGTCAGGAACGGCACGAAGTCGGGAGAGAGCACGAGCTCGTCGAAGACCTCCACGGCCTCGCGCAGGCGCCCCACCTCCTCCCCTCCCAGCTTGGCGATCTCCTGGGTGCGGATCTCCCGGTAGAGCTCGGCGGTGAACACCCGGCCGTCGGCGAGCGGTGTCCGGTTGTGCAGCCACTGCCAGAGCTGGGCGCGCGAGATCTCCGCGGTCGCTGCATCCTCCATCAAATTGTCGATCGCCGCCGCTCCGGTGCCCTGGAGCCAGGCGTCGATGTAGCGCAGGGCCACGCTGACGTTGTGGCGCGCTCCGCCCTCGGTCACCTGGCCTCCCTCGACCCGGAAGTCGAGCAGGTCGCCGGCGGTCACGTCCACGTCCTCGCGCAGCACGTCTTTCTGGTGCGGCCGGTCCCCCAGGTGGGCGTCGAAGATCTCCTTGGCCACCGGCACCAGGTCCGGGTGGGCGACCCAGGTGCCGTCGAAGCCGGCGCGGGACTCGCGCAGCTTGTCCTCCCGCACCTTGGCGAGCGCGCGCTCGTTGACCTCGGCGTCGCGCCGGCTGGGAATGAAGGCGGCCATGCCGCCGATGGCGTGCGCGCCGCGGCGGTGGCAGGTGGCGACCAGCAGGTCGGAGTAGGCGCGCAGGAAGGGGACGGTCATCGTCACCTGCGAGCGGTCGGGCAGGACGCCGCAGCCGGAGGGGAACTTGCGGATGACGCTGAAGATGTAGTCCCAGCGCCCGGCGTTCAGGCCCGCCGCATGTTCGCGCAGCTCCCACAGGATCTCTTCCATCTCGAAGGCCGCGGTGATCGTCTCGATCAGCACCGTCGCGCGGATCGTGCCGCGGGGCAGGCCGAGGGCGTCCTGGGCATGCACGAAGGCCTCGTTCCACAGGCGGGCCTCGTGGTGGCTTTCGAGCTTGGGCAGGTAGAAGTACGGGCCGGAGCCGCGCGCCACGAGCTCGCGGGCGTTGTGGAAGACGTAGAGCCCGAAGTCGAACAGGCTGGCCGAGACCGGCCGCCCGTCGATCAGCACATGGCGCTCCTCCAGATGCCAGCCGCGCGGGCGGACGAGCAGCGTCGCCGTCTTCGCGGCGAGGCGATACTCCTTGCCCTCCGGGCTGGTGAACGTGAGCCGCCGCCGCACGGCGTCGATCAGGTTCGCCTGTCCCTCGACGACGTTCTCCCAGGTGGGGGAGAGGGCGTCCTCGAAGTCGGCCATGAACACGCTCGCCCCGGAGTTGAGCGCGTTGATCATCATCTTGCGCTCCACCGGGCCGGTGATCTCGACCCGCCGGTCCTCGAGGTCGGGCGCCGCCGGAGCGACCCGCCAAGCGGGGTCCTCGCGGATGATCCGGGTCTCGTCGAGAAACTCGGGGAGGAGACCGGCCGCCAGATCCTCCAGGCGGCGGTCGCGGCGGATCAGCAGCTCTTCGCGGGCAGCGAACAGGTCGCGCTGGAGGGCGGCGACGAAGGCCAGCGCTTCCGGGGTGAGAATCTGGTCGTACGGCGGGCCGGTCTTGCGACCCACCACCTCGATCTGGGACATCGTGACCTCCCTCGCAGGAGCGAGAGCGCACCGAAGGCGCCCTTGCCGCACCCAGACTACACCTCGTGTCGCGGTGCGGCAAGGGGTGAGGGGCAACTTGACGCTCCATATCTCGTGTGTAACCATACACACCGTGCGCAGCGCCGAGGTGGTCAAGCGACTCGAAGCCGACGGGTGGGTCTGCGTGGGTGGCAAGGGGGATCATCGGAAGTTCAAGCACCCGAAGAAACCGGGCCACGTGACCGTGCCTCACCCGCGCAGGGACCTCGCGATCGGCACGTTGCGCAATATCTTCCGGCAAGCCGGCTGGGACTGGAGCTGAGCGATGGTGTATCCGGTGTACGTCCACAAAGACACGGACAGCGCCTATGGGGTGACCTTCCCGGATTTTCCCGGGTGCTTCTCGGCGGCTGACGACCTCGCGGAGGTCACCCGGCTGGCGCAGGAGGCCGTCGAGGTGCATTTCGAAGGCGAGGACATGGAGATTCCGCCGCCGACGCCGATCGAGGAGCTGGCGGCGCATCCCGGCTACGAAGGCGGTTTCTGGGTCCTGCTCGACATCGATCTCTCCAAGGTGAAGACCAAGAGCGTGCGCCTCAACATTTCGCTGCCGGCAGACCTGGTCGGACGGATGGACCGGTATGCCGCCGAGCACCACATGACCCGCAGCGGGTTCCTCGCCAGCGCGGCGCAACGGGCCATCGCCGGCGGTCACTGAACGGCACCGGCAGGTCCGTCCGGTCGCTGCAACGGGCCCTACACCCGGAACAGCGGCGGCTGGATCTCCTCCTCCGGGTGGTCCGCCGGTTCGAAGCCGTCCGCGTCGTCCAGATCGGCCTCCGCCCCCTGCTTCTCCAGAGCCTCGCGGTCGACGACCGGGGGCAGGTAGACGTAGCGGCCCATGCCGCGGTGGTACTGGATGCCCGGCGCGGCGTCGCGGGCGGCGCGCAGCTGGTTGAGCTTGGAGTCGAGGTCGTCCACGAAGTGGAGGACCAGGGCTTCCGGGGTCATCGGCTCGACCGGGGAGGCGAATTCCTTCTTCCCCTGGTGGGAGAGGACGAGGTGCTCCAGATGGAGCTGGAGGTCCTCGGGGAATCCCTCGATCGCCCGGCAGCGGTCGCGCAGGATGTCGCGGCCGATCACCACGTGCCCGATGAGGCGGCCCTCCAGGGTGTAGTCGTTCGCCGGCATGGCGCCCAGCTCGCGCAGCTTGCCGATGTCATGGAAGAGGACGCCGAGGACCACCAGGTCGCGGTCGACGTCCCGGTAGTGCTCGCAGATGCGCAGCGCCAGCTCGGCCATCGAGACCACGTGTTCCAGCAGGCCGCCGCGGTAGGCGTGGTGCATCGACTTGGCGGCCGGATGCTCGCGCAGGGCGGTGCCGTGGAGGTCCAGGGTCTCGCGGGCCAGGCGGCGCAGGATGGGGCGGGCGACCCGGGTCTCCAGGAGGTCGGTCAGTCGCCGCCAGAGATCACCGATGTCCTCGCGGGTGGACGGAATCAGCAGCGACTCGTCGAAGCCGTAGCGCCGGTCGTCCTCGGTGGCGGCGCGGCAGTCGTCGACGCTGAGCTGGAGCTGGTCGCGGTAGAGCTTGACCGCGCCGCGGAAGGCGATGAAGCGGTGCATCTCGAAGTTGCCGTGCATGGCCGGGCTGTCCGACCAGATCTTGGCCACCATCGAGCCGCTGGCGTCCGCGACCTCCAGGTCGTAGTAGCTCTTGCCGTTCTTGTCTTCCCGCTTCTCTTTTTTGGTGAGCAGGGCGAAGCCTTGGACGACGTCGCCGTTCTCCCACTGCCGGATGGGTTTGTTGCGCTGAATGGGCATGAAGGACGCATCATAGCGCTTTGGCACCCGCCGTGCAGAGCCCGGGTGCGTGAGATATCGTCCAGGTATGCGCGCGACGTGGTGTTTCCTGTTCGTCACCGCCCTCCTCCCCCTCGGAGCGCAGCCGTCGGCCGGGGACGACCCGGTGCTGTGGCCGGAGGCGCAACGGTCCTTTTTCCAGGACGGTCCCGCCCTCCTGATGGCCGCGGAGCGGCGCTCGGAGCTGGCGGCGTTGTCCACCGAGGAGAGGGAGCGGGCGATCCAGGCCTTCCTGGCAACGGACCCGCTCCCCGAGACGCCGGAGAACGAGCTGGCCGAGGGGATCGCCCGGCGGCGGCGGATCGCCGACGCCGAGGTGGCCTCGCCGAGCGACGTCCGCTGGCGGCTCCTCTTCCTGAACGGCAAGCCGCTCGAAAAGCTGATCGTCGACTGCGGCCAGGCCTTCAAGCCCGTCGAGGTGTGGAGCTACCCGGCGCGCGGCATCGACGCCGCCACCGGCAAGCCGCTGGAGCGCAACCTCGTCCTCTACCGGTCGGGCGCGGGTGAGCCGTTCCGCCTCTGGCTGCCCACCGACGCCAAGCGGTCGCTCTACATCCCGCAGATGGAATACTGGCTCCAGCAGTGGGAGGAGCTGCGCGGGCGTATCGGCGCCGTGCGCTTCGACATCCAGACCTGCCGCGAGTCGGCTCTCGCGGTGGACCGCGCCACCGGCGTGCCCGGGCTGACCGGGGCCAAGCCGGGCAAGGGCTTCACGGTCAAGCCGATCGACAACGCGGAATTCCTCGCCGCGCCGCGCGACCTGGCACGGTGGGCGCAGGCGGCCTCCACCGCGCAGGCGCCGCCGGAGCTCCCCGCCGTGGCGCTCCGCTCGGTCGAGCTCGCCTTTCCGGAGCGCGACGGGGGACGCATCCGGATGGCCGCGCAGATCGCGGTGGATCCCGCGGGCCTCGTGCTCACCGCGCCCGAGCCCGCACCGGAAGCGGCTCCGGCCGCGGCCGGCGAGGCGGCCGAAAAGCCGCCGGCCCCCTCCGTCTACACCCTGGCGGTGCAGGCGGTTCTGGAGCAGGACGGCAAGCCGTTCGATGAATTCCGGATCCGCTACCGTGTCCCCGAGACGGAGGCCGACCCCCTCCTCCTGGCGATCGACCGCTCGGTGCGCCCCGGGCAGCCGTTCGTGCTGCGGTTGCGCATCACCGATGAACGGGGCGAGGCCGAGACCCGCCTGGCCCGCGGCTTCGTCGCCCCGGAGACACCCACCCCCGGCTTGACCGCCACGCCGGGGGCGACCGGCGAGCTGATGCCGGGCGACGTGGTGAAGGGCGCCGACGGGTTGATCCTCCTGCCGCCGCCGGCCGACGTGGTGCTCGGCCTCTGGCGCGCCGAGGCGATCGTCACCGGCGAGCGCATCCGCAAGGTCACCTTCCTGGTCGACGGCGTCGCCCAGCTTTCCCGCTCGGCGGCACCGTTCTCGGCCGAGGTCCGGCTGGCGCGGTTCCCCACCGAGCAGGTGGTGCGCGCCGAGGGGTTCGACGAGACCGGCGGGCTGGTCGCCGCGGACGAGGTGATCATCAACCAGCCGCGCGGTGCGCTCGGCGTGTGGATCACCGAGCCGCCCAAGGGGAAGCGGGTGACCGGGACGAAGGCGCTGGTCAAGGCCGAGGTGATGATCCCCGACGGCCGGCGCATCGAGGCCCTGGAGCTGCGGCTGAACGATCAGGTCGTCACCTCCCTCGCCAAGCCGCCCTGGCAGGCCGAGCTGACGCTGCCCGGCGACGACGTGGTGTACGTCACCGCGGTGGCGGTGCTGGACGACGGGACGCGCGCCGAGGCGGTGCGCTTCCTGCGCGCGCCCGAGTACATGGAAGAGGTCGAGGTCAACCTGGTCGAGCTGTACGTGACGGTGACCGACCGCGGCAACCAGCTCGTCGGCGGCCTGACCCAGAACGATTTCGAGGTCCTCGAGCAGGGCAGGCGGCAGGAGATCGCCAAGTTCGAGCTGGTGGAGAATCGTCCCTTGACCGTCGGCATGCTGCTCGACACCTCGGGCTCCATGGCGCAGTCGCTGGCCCAGGCCCAGGATGCGGCGGCCGGCTTCCTGCGCAGCGTCGTGAAGCCGCGCGACAAGGCCTTCGCCGTCAGCTTCGCCTCGCGGACGCGCCTCGACATGCCGCCGACCGACGACGTCGAGGGCGTGGTGCTCGCCCTCTCCAACCTGCAGGCCGTGGGAGGCACCGCGCTCTACGACGCCATCATCCACAGCCTCTACTACTTCCGCGGCATGACCGGGCAGCGCGCGATGGTCCTGCTGTCGGACGGCGACGACAGCGCAAGCTGGTTCAAATACCAGGACGCCCTCGACTACGCGCGGCGCAGCGGCGTCGCCATCTACGCCATCGGCTACAACGTGCCGGCGCTCGGCGGTCTGCGCGGCAAGCTGGAAGAGCTCTCCCTGGAGACCGGGGGGCGGGTGTTCTACGCCGACAAGGCGGAGGACCTGCCCGGCGTCTACGCCCAGATCGAGAGGGAGCTGCGCAGCCGCTACCTGCTGGTCTACAACGCCGCGGAGAGCAGCGCGACCGGTGCCCGGGCGGTGGAGGTCAAGGTCAAAGGCGGCCACAAGACGCGGGTTTCGCGCGGAGTGTACCCATGAGAACAGCTCTGGCGTGCGCCGCTCTTCTCCTCTGCGCCGTGCCGGCGGTGGCGGTGGAGGCCGATCCACTCTTCTGGCCGGAAGAGCAACGGGCGTTCTGGCAGGACGGTCCCGGGTGGTTGTTGACCGAAGAACAGCGGGCGGCCTTCCTGGCCCTGGACGAAGCCGGGCGCGCGGCGTTCCTGCAGGGCTTCCTGGACCGTGACCCGATTCCGGAGACGGCGGAGAACGAGCTGCGCGAAGGGATCGCCCGCCGCCTGCGCCTCGCGGCGCTGGAGAGCGGGACACCGCTCGACGTCCGCGCCCGGCTCCTCTTCCTCCAGGGGCCGCCTTTGGCGCGCGAGGTGATCGACTGCGGGGTGTTCAAGCCGCTGGAGCTGTGGTCCTACGGCGCCACACCGGAGACGGCGCGCCCGCTCGTCCTCTACCGGCCGGGCGCCTCCGAGCCGTTCCGCCTCTGGGTGCCGCTGGATTCGAAGAAATCTCTCTACACCGCGGAGGCGCTGCGCTGGGTCGAGGACTTCGACGAGCTGCGCCTGCGCGGCAAGCGGATCGACCGGATCTACTGTCCGGACGCCAAGAAGGTCGATGCGGCCACCGGGGTCGTCGGCCTGCGCGGCGTGGTCGTCGCGAGCATCGAGAAGATCGGGCCGGACGGCACCATCGATCCCTCCAAAGGGAAGGACTACTACTGGGCACGCCCGAAGAACCGCGCCGCCTTCCTGGGTCCCCCGGCGGATCTCGCCGCCTGGGCACGGGCCGCCGCGGCGACCCGTCTCCCGCCCGCAGCCGGCACCCTGGAAGTCGCCGGCCTGGACCTCGACTTCCCCTACCGCGCAGGGCAGCGCTTGATGGCCCGCGGCATCGTCGCCGTCCACGGCACCGGCCTGGTGGCGGCGGAGGTGGAAGGCACGCCGCGCCTCCGGTTGCGGCTCGAAGGCCTGCTCGAACGGGACGGCCAGATCTTCGAGACCTTCCGCGTCCGCTACCGGGTCCCCGTCCCCGCCGGCGGTGCGGCGGTCCCGCTCGTCTTCGAGGCGGCGCTGCGCCCCGGCCAGAGATTCCTCCTGCGCCTGCGGGTGGTCGACGAAGGGAGCGAGGCGCAGGCGGTGCTGGCGCGGAGCCTCGCGGTGCCGTCCGATCCGGTGTCCCGCCTGGGGGCGCTGGTGGAAGGTGCGGCGCCGGGGGAGGCCTTGCCCCCGGGGCTCGGCCGGCGCGATTCCCTGCTCCTGCTCCCTCCGGTCGGCGAGGTGTTGATCGGTGCCTGGCGCGCCGAAGCGCTGGTGGCCGGGGATCGCATCCAGAAAGTGGTGTTCCTGGTCGACGGCCAGCCGCAGCTCACGCGCACCCTGGCGCCGTTCTCGGCCGAGGTCCGGCTCGATCCCTTCCCGCGGGAGCAGGTGGTGCGGGCCGAAGGGTATGACGCGAACGGCGAGCTGGTCGCCGCCGACCAGGTGGTGCTCAATCAGGCGCGCGGCACCTTCCGGGTGACCCTCGAAGAGCCGCGCCGCGGCTCCCGCTCGACCGGCCGGGTCACCGCCCGCGCCGACGTGGTGGTCCCCGAGGAACAGTCCGTCGCCTGGGTCGAGTTCAAGGTCAACGACGCCCCGGTGGCGCGGCTCACCGAGCCGCCCTGGCAAACGCCGATCGACGTGCCGCCGGGAGAGGACACCGCGTGGGTGTCGGTGACCGCGCGCCTGGAGGATGGTGCCGAGACCGAGGACGTCCGCTTCCTGCGCGCTCCCGCCAACCTGGAGGAGATGGACGTCGACCTGGTGGAGCTGTACGCCGCGGTGACCGACGGCTCGGGCCGTTTCCTCCGCGGCCTGGAGGCGAAGGACTTCGAGGTCCTGGAAGACGGCCGGCCGCAGACGCTCGCGCGTTTCGAGATGGTCGAAACCTTCCCGATCACCCTGGGCTTCATCGTGGACACCTCGACCTCCATGGCCGACGCCCTGGTGGAGTCGCAGCGTGCCGCTGCCTCCTTGTTGTCCCAGCTGATGACCCCGCAGGACCGCGCCTTCGCGGTGGGCTTCGCGCGCTTTCCCTACGTGGTCATCTCGCCGACCGACGACGCGGCCGGGGTCGCCCGGGCCCTGGAGGGGTTGCAGGCGATGGGGAGCACGGCGTACTACGACGCGCTGATCACCGGCCTCTACTACTTCCGCAACACCAAGGGGCAGCGCGCGATGATCGTGCTCACCGACGGCGAGGACACGGCGAGCCGGTCGTCCTGGGAGCAGGCCCTGGAGTACACCAAGCGCAGCGGCGTGGTGGTCTACCCCATCGGGCTCGGCGTCGGCGTCCTCAGCCTGAGCGCCCGCTCCAAGCTGGAGGCGCTGGCCGAGGCGACCGGCGGCCGGGCCTTCTTCATCCGGGAAGCGACCGAGCTGGGCGCGGTGTACAGCCAGATCGAGGACGAGCTGCGCAGCCGCTACTACCTGGCGTTCAACTCCAACCGCAAGGAAGACGCCGCCGGTTTCCGCCCGATCGTGGTCAAGGCCGGCAAGGGCAAGGTGCGGGCGGCGCGCGGGTATTATCCGTAGGGGGCCGCCGGGCGCGGCGTTCAAGGACGCCAAGGACAACCAAGGACAACAAGGGCTGTGGCTCCTGGGTCCTTGCCGTCCTTGGCGACCTTATGGTCCTTTGTCTTTTTCCGGTTACCATCCTCGCATGCGCCTGCTGCAGACCCCGGTGACCGCCCTTCTTCTCGCCGCCATCGCCGTCCTGTTTCTGGTCGAGACCTGGGCGGGCGGCTCGACCAGCACGCAGGTTCTTCTCGCCTTGGGGGCCAATCACCCGGAATCGGTGCTCGGCGCCGGGCAGTGGTGGCGCCTGGTCGCCAGCATGTTCCTGCACATCGGGATCGTCCATCTGCTGCTGAACGGCTGGGCTCTCTTCCAGCTCGGCGGGCTCTTCGAATCGGTCATGGGGTCGTTCGCCTTGCTGCTCGTCTACTTCGTGAGCGGCGTGGCGGGCTCGCTGGCGAGCCTCTGGTGGATGCAGCCGCAGGGGCTCTCCGCCGGCGCGTCGGGCGCGATCTTCGGCGTGCTCGGCGCCTTGATCGGGTTTCTCTTCCGCCACCGCGACCGCCTGACCCCGGCGGCCAGGAGCCTGCTCAGCCAGCTCCTGGGGTGGGCGGGGATCAACGTCGTCTTCGGCTTCATCACGCCCGGCATCGACAACGCCGCCCACCTGGGGGGCTGCGCGGCGGGTCTGCTTCTCGGGCTCGTCCTTCGAGAGCGCCGGCCGATCTGATAGAGTAAAAAATTCCGGGTCGTCCGCGCCTTCGCGTGGAGATCCATCCCCTCGTACCCTGGGAGGCCCGTTTCATGGCAGCACGACGGATGATCAACCGTCTCTATTACTTCACGATCGAGGATGAGAGCATCCTCGCCGAGTCCTTCGCCCAGTTGGAGAAGGAAGTCTACGCCATCAGCTACAAGGTGGTGGGGACCGAGGACGTCTTCGTCACCACCAGCGAGACCAAGGACGCCCTGGATCGCCACGACTTCCCCTACAACCTGCTGGCCGAGGAGGACGGGGCGCGCGTCTCCGTCTACCACTCGCCGCTGTCGCGCGAGGAGCTGGCCGACTATGAGGACGCCGTCAAGGCCCTGGCCCTCGCCTGGCGGGCGATCGCGGTGGCCTGCGTGGGGGTCAACGGCGAGTCCAACCTCGGATTCGATCTGAGCAGCAACGGCGCCAAGAGCTACACCTACTTCACCGCTCCCGCCGGCCACACCTTCATCTGGCGCCTGTTCCGCGAGCGCGAGGAGGCCGTCGAGTTCCTGACCAAGCTGACGGCGGGCGACAAGAAGGCCATCGAGTGGGCGGAGTCGATTCCCCTGGCCTCCTCGAAAGAGCTCAAGTCGTACCACTGAGATCCGCGTGAACAGTCCTTTCTCCCTGCTCGAGCCGACGTATGGCGTGGCTCAGCTCTGCGGCGAGATCCGCGACCTCCTGGGCCAGGCCTTCCCGGCGGTCTGGGTGGCGGGGGAGGCGCAGCGCGTCCGGCCGAGCGCGCGCGGGCACCTCTATCTGGAGCTGGTGGAGAAGGGGGAGCGCGACGAGATCGTCGGCAAGCTTGATGCGGTCGTGTGGAAGACCGACTGGCTGCGGGTGCAGCGCGCGCTCGCCGCCACCGGCCAGAAGCTCGGCGACGGGATGCAGATCCGTTGCCGCGGCAGCCTCGACTTCTATGGACCCGGCGGCCGGCTGCAGCTCTGCATCCGCGAGATCGATCCCACCTTCACCCTGGGGATGCTGGAGATCCGGCGGCGGGAGACCCTGGCCGCCCTGCAGGCGGCGGGTCTGCTGGAGCGCAACCGTGCCTTGCCGCTCGCCGAGCTGCCGTTCACCGTCGCCCTCATCACCTCGCACGGCAGCGCGGCGTACCACGACTTCCTGTCCGGCCTCACCGAGAGCGGGTACGGCTTCCGGGTCCTCTTCGTCCATGCCGCGGTGCAGGGGCGCGAAGCGGAGCGGGAGGTGGTCTCGGCCCTCGCCGCGCTCGGCGGGCTCGCCCTCGACTGCGCGGTGCTGATCCGCGGCGGCGGCTCGCGCAGCGATCTGGCCGTCTTCGACAGCCGGGCCATCGCCGAGGCCATCGCGCGGGCGCCGTTTCCGGTGCTCACCGGGCTCGGGCACGAGATCGACACCTCGATCGCCGACCAGGTGGCGCACACCACCTTCAAGACCCCCACCAAGGTCGCCGAGTTCCTGGTGGAGCGCATCGCCCGCCAGGAGGCGGAGGTGGACGGGCTGCATCGGCGCCTGCGGCGGGAGGCGGAAGAGCCGTTGCGCACCGCCCGCGAGGCGTTGGGGCGGGCGGAGCGCGGCGTCGAGCTGGCGCGGCTGCGCCTCGCCGCGGCCGGCCGGCGGATCGAGGAGACCGCCCGTGCCCTCGGCCGCCTCGGCCGCAACGCGCTGCGCCGGGCCGAGCGGCAGGGGGACGAGCTGCGCATCCGCCTGGTCGGCCAGGCGCCGCGCCAGGTGGAGGCGGGCGAGCGCGAGCGCCGCCGTCTCGGAGAGCGGCTCACCGTGTCGGCGCGCGGGCGGTTGCGCGAGACCGCCGTCAAGCTCCAGGGCACGGAGCGCCTCTGCGCCCAGCTCGCGCCGGAGCGGCCGCTGCAGCGCGGCTACAGCATCACCCGTACCGCCGCGGGCGCCGTCGTACGGCACCCCGGCCAGGTGGCGGCCGGAGAGATCGTCGTCACCCGGCTCTCGGAAGGGAGCCTGATCAGTCGAGTGGAGGAGCCATGAGCGAGACGCAGACCACCCCCGAGACCGAGGCCCCGAGCTTCCGGGCCGCCATGGACGAGCTCGAAGGCATCCTCGAACGGATCGAAGGCGAGGACGTCGACATCGACCGTCTCGCCGAAGAGCTCCGCCGCGCCGCCTGGCTCCTGGAGCTCTGCCGCGGCAAGATCCGCAAGGCCGAGGTCGAGGTCACCCAGATCGTCCAGAGCCTGGAGAAGGGCGAGGAGTAGACCGGGGCACCGGGCGACTTTTTTCGGGCAGTTTTGGGGAGAAGTGTAAGAATCGACCCTCGTTTTCCGACTTTCTATGGGTGCATTGTGCCGGCTTCGGCCGGACGGACCCACGGAGAACGAATCGATGAAGCATGACCAACTGTTCAAGAGGTTGCTCCAGGCGTTCTTTTTTCAGCTCCTGCTGCTGGTGGCCCCCACCTTCGCCGGGCGGCTCCAGCTCGCCGAGCCGAGCTTCCTGGACAAGGAGCACTACACGGACTGGCCGGATGGCGAGCCACGGGAGGTGGATCTTCTCGCTCGGGTGGTGGAGGACGGAAGCGGGGTGCCCCTCCTCGTCCACGTGGAGATCGAAGCCCGGGCGGGGGCCGGGATGGGCCGGCGGCTGCTGGGCTACTTCATGCAGATCACCCAGCGGCACCACCTTCGGGTGCTCCCCATCCTGGTGAACGTGCGGGGAGGACGCTCGGGGGTGAGCCTGGGGGTGCTGGAAGAAGGCTTCGACTCCCTCCCGGTCCCCACACTGGTGTTCCGCTACCACGTCCTGGGCCTCGCGGGCTGCCGCGCGGCAGAGTGGCTGGCCCGCCCCGAGCCGTTGGCCTGGGCTCTCGCCGCGCTGATGGATCGCGGAGACTGGTCGCGGGCGGAGCTCAAGCTCGAATGTCTGCGGCGGATTGGGCCGTGGGAGGGCGCCGGGTTTCTCAAAGCCCTGTTGATCAACTGGATCGAGAGCTATGTACAATTGACCGGTGAGGAGAACGCCGAGTACCGGCGTCTCCTCCGCCGGGAAGACAACAAGGAGGTCCGAGAGATGGAGCTGACCTGGATGGACAAGCTCGAGGCCAAGGGGGAGGCTCGCGGATTGGCCAAGGGAGAGGCCCGCGGGATCGCCAAGGGCAGGGCCGAGGGGGTGGCCCGGATGCGCGAAGCGGTTCTGCGGCGGATCGAAGAGCGGTTCGGTGGGGTCCCGGATCGCGTATCGGCGAAGGTTGCAGCCATCCGTACTCCGGAGCCGCTGATCGAGTTGGTCGAAAAGATCCGGCTCGTGGAGTCTGCCGAGGACCTCCTCCCGCGGCGACGCCGGTCCAGGATCTGACCCTCCAGGCCCTCCCCTGCGGCGGGGGACCGGCCCCCCCGCCGCTTGGCTCCTGAAGCTCCGGTAGACAAGGTCAAGGACTCGCTCAAGGGGCGCGTAGCGACTCCCGATCGAGCACCCGCCCGCCGAGGATTACGACGTCGATCGCACGGTAGGCGTCGACGTCCCGGAGGGGATTGTCCCTGAGCAGCAGCAGGTTCGCGCGCTTCCCCACCTCGATGCTGCCGATCTCCTGCTCGAGATGAAACGCCCGCGCGTTCCCCAGTGTGGCGGCGTGCAGGATCTGCGCGAGCGGCACGCCTCCGCGGGCCCAGGCCTGCATCTCGAAGAAGCCCGCCAGCCCCGGGGGCTGGCTCCACCCGAATCCTCCGACCGCGGTGTCGGTGCCGAGCAGGAGACACGCGCCGTGCGCCGACCAGCGCCCGATCTCGCGCTCGTACCGCTGGTTGATGTGCGCCAGCAACCGCGGGGCCTCACCCGCGAGGGCCTCGGCGTTCATCGGTGTTTCGCTGATCAGCGGGCCGAAGCGCTGCAGGAAGAGGTCCCGTTGGACCTGGGCATCCGTGCGCAGGTACTCCACGTAGGCCTCGGAGAGCACGTCACGCAGGGTGGCGTTTTGAAGAAGCTCCGGCTCGAAGAGCGTTGAGGTGCCGCGGAGCGTCATCGCCGTGGGCTGGATGCAGACGCGGCCGGCCGCGAGCGAGTCGGCGAGCCCGGCGACCTCTGGCGGCACGGTGCTCCCGGCCCGGAACGAGCCCGGCCATTCCCACAGCCCGTGCGCGAGGACGTCGACGCCGCTGTCGAGCGCCAGGCGATGGCCCGCCGGGGTCGTCGCGTGCATCACCACGGTCATGCCGCGGCGGTGGGCCTCTCCCACGACCTCGCGCACGATCTCGGCGGAGGGGAGCTTGAAGCTCGGCCGCTCCTCCCCCGGCCACCAGAGCGCCTCCTCGTAATAGAGCTTCACGCAGCGCCCGCCCTGCTCGGCGATCCGCGCAACGGTCGCCGCGGGGGTGTGTTCCCGCGGGTCGTATCCCGGCGGCAGCTCCGGCGTCGTGAACCGGTCGTGCAGGAAGTTCGGGAAGTCGGCCAGAAACTCCGCGGCGCCGTCGTAGTCCGTGGCCATGAAGTCGTTGGAGAGCACCAGCCCCTGCCCGCAGTGGTAGAGCTCCGGGTGCACGGGCGCCGCTTCGAAACGCTGGTTGACGGAAGGCACCGCGTTCAGCTCGATGATGCTGGTGTAGCCGTAGTAGAGGAAGCTGCGGGGCAGCTGCGTCGCGTAGGCGGCCTTCAGCGTGTCGTACTGCGAGGTGTAGCGCCGATGGAGGCCGGGCGCGTGGTACAGATGGACGTGACTGTCGATCAATCCGGGGATCAGGAAGCGCCCCGTCCCGTCCATCGTGACCGCGGCCGTGCGGGTGGCGCGACCCGGCTCGACGCCGACAATGCGGCCGTCGGCGACGCAGACGGTCGCGGTCTGGGGTCCGTGTCCCCGCGCCTGCTGATCGGGGGAGACGACGGTCACATTGACGATGCAGAGATCGGCGGGCTTGTCCTGGGCAAGGCACGGGAGGGCGACAAACGCCAGCGCGAGCAGTGGAAGATGTCTCATGGCCGGGCACTACGCTGCGGGTCGGCGCCGGGTTTCTCAAAGCCCTGTTGATCAACTGGATCGAGAGCTATGTACAATTGACCGGTGAGGAGAACGCCGAGTACCGGCGTCTCCTCCGCCGGGAAGACAACAAGGAGGTCCGAGAGATGGAGCTGACCTGGATGGACAAGCTCGAGGCCAAGGGAGAGGCCCGCGGATTGGCCAAGGGAGAGGCCCGAGGAGTGGCCAAGGGCAGAGCCGAAGGCAGGGCCGAGGGGGTGGCCCGGATGCGCGAAGCGGTTCTGCGGCGGATCGAAGAGCGGTTCGGTGGGGTCCCGGATCGCGTATCGGCGAAGGTTGCAGCCATCCGTACTCCGGAGCCGCTGATCGAGTTGGTCGAAAAGATCCGGCTCGTGGAGTCTGCCGAGGACCTCCTCCCGCGGCGACGCCGGTCCAGGAGCTGACCCCTCCAGGCCCTCCCCTGCGGCGGGGGACCGCCCCCCGCCGCCTGCTGGGTGTGGCGACGCCGACAATGCGACCGTCGGCGACGCAGACGGTCGCGGTCTGGGTCTGGAGCGAGTGGCCGGCGGCCGGAGCGATTTGTCAGGCACTTTGCTGTGTAAGGTTCGCGACGACCTCTTGGGTTACGTCCTTTCCGCCTCCGAAGTCTGTGATGAACGCACCGATCGTGTAGATCGGCCCCCAAGGTATTCCCCACCATCCCAGCAGGAACGAAATGAGGGAGAACCCGAGCCCTTTGGTGATCGCACTTTCTCCGGCGCGGACAAAGTAGATGTCGCTGGGCGATTGTGTTGCCTGAACGAACCTGCGCCTCAACCGAAGTAGAGCTGGACGAGCCGGGCCGTATCGTAGAGCGAGTGGGCGGCGACCAGAACCCAGAGGTTGCGGCCGGTGCGAAGGTAGATCACTCCGTAGAGGAGACCGATCGCCGTCGCGTTCAGGATCGAAACGAAGCCGTGCCTTCCATGGACGAGTCCGAAGAGCAACGCGACGATCACGATTCCGCACCACCAGGCCCGGCTGGAATCACCGAGCGCACGCGCCACCCGGCTCAGCAGAAACCCGCGAAACAGCGCCTCCTCGGTGATCCCGACGAGAAAGAAGGTGTAGGTCGCGAGGATGGCGAAGGCGAGAGGATGCTCCGCGACCGCCGCGAAATCAGAAGGCGGCCAGGTCCCGCCCCAGAGCGACGGCAGAGCACGCACTCCAAGATTGACGAGGAGGGTCGCGACGGTGGCTCCCAGAGCGGTCAGCCAGAAGCGCGGCCACGACTCCGGCCTGCGAAACCCCACGTCGGACCAGCGCTCGCCACGCAGCCACAGGATCCACGTGAGGAGAGGAAGCGAGACCAGCGGCATCAGGTACTCGGTGAGATAGATGCGCCAGTCGCTGTAGTCCATCTGCCGCAGATCGAGCCCGAATCCCTCCGTCAGCGCGACGGACTGCGCCGAGGCGGCGAGCACGAGAACCACGAGCCACCCGGCCATGTCGGCGAAGGACCGCCACACAACCTGTTTTCGCGTGAGAGCTTGCTGTTCGTTCATCGGGTCATCTCTTCCCGGCTGAGAACGCCGTCGTATCTGCTACGACGGATATGGGAAGAGATTACCGCGACCTCAGAACGCCAGCGTATCCGCCCGGCTCGCCATCGTGCCGGCGGGGTTGTGATAGGTCCGCACCTGGCCGGTTGCCGTATCGGTGACGGTCAAGTCGAATTCGACGTCGGTGAGCGAGCCGTAGAACACCCAGAAATGGCCGTTCAGGGCGCGGCCGTCGAGGACCTTGACGGCGAGCTCGTAGTTGGCCGGGGTGAAGAACCAGAAGGAACCGGTGTCATCGGTGAGCGGGATGGGCGTTCCGATGCCTTCGGCACCGGTGGAAGGGACCTTCCAGGCGACCTCGGCGCGGAAGCGGTCGCCGTTCAGGCAGATCGCGGTGGCGGCGCCGCAGGCGAGTGTGAGGCGGCGGGCCGCGACGCGCGAGCCGTCCAGGCGCTGCATCCAGGTGACCAGCCAGCCGTCGGCAGCGGCCACCGCCTGTCCGTCGTGCTGCTCGCCGGCGGCTCCGTCGTGCACCAGAAACGCAGCACCGAGGCTCTCGCCGGTTGCGGTGTAGGCACGGGCCCACACGTCTCCTTCCACGGGTTCCAAGCTGGCCGGCCCGGAGGAGATGGGATTGATCTCCTGCCCCCACACGACCAGGAAGCTGCCATCCGGCCGTGCCGCCACGCTGGTCACGTAGGCGCTGAACCAGAGGCTCGGCGTGGAGCCGACGGGGATCGGGTCACCGAGGGGCTGGCCGGAGGGAGAGAACCGCCGGGCGAAGACACGGTAAGGCGCCTGCACGCCGGCCTGCTCGGTCCAGGCGGCGATGAAATGGCCGGACGCATCGGCGGAGATCGCCGCGGAGACGGCCAGTGCGGAAGCCTGGATGGTCTGCGGCCCGACCGGCGTTCCGTCCGCCGCAAAGGCCTGGATGGAGACCTGCATCCGAACGTGCCCCGTCACGTCGCTGATGAATTCGAGCCGGGAGACGGCGAAGCCGCCTCCGGGAAGGGCGGTCACCGCGAGGAACCCGCTCGCGCTCGCCAGGATCATCTCGCCGGTCACGGGCGTCCCGTGCGAGTCAAAACGCCGGGCGAGGATGCGCCGGGCCGAATTCCAGACCACCACGAATCCGCCGTCCGGCTCCGCCGCCACCGCGGGGTCGCCGACGCCTTCCGCGACGCCGCTGCCGTTGTCGAGCTCCTGCGGCGAGCCGAGGCGGTTTCCGGCGGAGTCGAGGAGCTGAACCACGATGGTGCCGTCGCCGGTGTAGGTCGGGGGAGTCGGGGGCCGGTAGCCTGTCCAGACCGCCACGAAGCCACCCGAGGCGAGAGCTGCCAGCCGCGGCGAATCCGGCCCGGCCGAGCTGAGCTTCCGTGCTGCCGAGAGCGGAGCATCCGACGCGGCAAAGGCGCGGGTGTGGATCGACCGGCTGTCTCGCCAGACGCTGACGAATCCGCCGTCGGAGCGCAGGGCGATGGCCGGAGCCGCTTCGCGCACGTGCAGATAGCCCGCCGTGGTCACCAGGATCTCGGGTCCGGCGGTGAGAGATTGAGCGAAGGAGGGAGTGGCGGAGACCGCCACCAGGGTTGAGAGGAGCGCTATCCGAGAAAGGGCTCGCATCGACATGTCTCCATCAGAAGGCCAGCGTATCCGCCCGGCTCGCCATCGTGCCGGCGGGGTTGTGGTAGGTGCGCACCTGGCCGGTCGACGTGTCGGTGACCTTCAGGTCGAACTCGACGTCGGTCAGCGAGCCGTAGAACACCCAGAATTTGCCGTTGACCGCGGTGCCGTCGAGGACCTTGACCAGGAGCTCGACGTTGGCCTGGTTGAAGAACCAGAAGGCGCCGGTGTCGTTGGTGCGGGGGATCGGTGTGGCGAGACCCTGCTGGCCGGTGGCCGCCACCTTCCAGGTGACCTCGGCACGGAAACGTGCGCCGTTCAGGCAGAGGGCGGTCGCCGCGCCGCAGGAGAGCGAGAGGCGGCGGGCACGGACGCCGTCGGCTCCGAAGCGGCGGACCCACGAGACGATCCAGCCGCCCGGCGTCGCCTCGGCCTCGCCCACACGGTGCTCCCCGTCCTGGGCGTCGTGGACCCGGAAGGCGGCGCCGAGCGGGATCCCCGCCGAATTCCAGGCGCGGGCCAGGACATGGCCCGGCCGGGGTTGCTCTTCGCCGGTCCCGCCGTTGATGGTGGCGCCGTCCCACCAGGTGACGAGGAAGCTCCCCTCGGGCCGCACCGCCACGTCACCGACCAGGAATCCCCGGCCGTACTCGTTCGTCTCCGCGATGAGGAGGGGCGCCGCGAGGGGCTGTCCCTGCGGGCTGAAGCGCCGGGCCCGGACCCGCCAGGTGCTCGCGAGGGCGGTGTCGGAGATCTGGAATTCGCTCCAGGCCACGGTCAGGCGGCCGGCGGCGTCGGAGGAGACGTGCGGATCCCAGCCGAACACCCCGAGCGCGAGCGGATCGGCCACCCGGGTCTCCGCGGTGGCCGGCAGGCCATCGGGTTGGAAGAGCCGCAGGACGACGTCGCCGGGGGCCGTCACGGGATCGCTGACGGTGCGGTACCAGGTGACGGCGAAAGCGCCCTCCGGCAGGGAGGCCACCGAGGGGTACATCCCGGGGCCGGCGGTGACCTCGGGTCCCACCGGCTGCCCCTGTTCGTCGAAACGCCGGGCGTGGACGTCGCCGGAGCTCTCCCAGGCCGCGATGAACCCGCCGCCGGGCTCGGCGGCGACGGCGACCGCGGTCGGAAGCCAGCCGTCCCGTTCCACATCGCCCTCGCTCAGCGTGATCAGCCCGGCGATCGGCGCGCCCGCGGGGTCCAGGATGCGGGCCGCGATCTTCACGTGGTCGAGAAGGCCGGGGTTCCTGCGGGTCGACGACCAGACGACGACCGAGGTGCCGGAGGGGAGCGCCGCGGCTTTCGGCGGGGAGAGGACGTCGGACCCTTCCAGGCTGAGCTGCTGGCCGGCGGCGAGCCGCGGAGTATCCGCCGCAGAGAAGGCGCGCGCGTAGGTGCGGCCGAAATCCTGCCACGCCGCCAGGAAGCCGCCGTCCGCACCGGCGGCCAGGGAGGTTTCGAAGAGGGTGTCGAAGGGCAGGCCCGACACCCGGATCTCCGGCCCGGCGGAGAGGGTCTGAGAGGCCAGGGGTACGGCGGCGAGCACCGCAAGGCTCAAAGGGAGCAGCCAGCTTTTCAAAGGCATGGAAGGTTCTCCGTAATTTGTAGAGGCATACGTCCCCCGCGGCAAAGGCGTCTATGCCATGATCGCATGAAGGTAATGGCATGATGCGGCAAGATTCTTGACACGCTGCGGCATTGCTCCCTAGGATGGGTCCATGGCCAGGAAAAAGAACGTCTCCTCCCCTCCGCTGAACGACTCCCCCGGGTCCCTTCTGTACGACAGCCAGGGGCTCGCCTGGCTCGTTCTCGATGATGCCGCCAAGAAGGTCAACACGCTGTCCTCTCGGCTGTTCGTCTGGTTCGAGGAGCAGCTCGACCGGCTGGAGAGCGAGCCTCCGGCCGGGCTGGTGATCACCTCCGGCAAGCCGGACGGGTTCGTGGCCGGGGCCGATCTCGAAGAGCTCCTCGCGGTCGCCGACAAGGAGGCGGTGATCGCCCTCCTGCAGCGGGGCCATGCGGCCATGGAGCGCCTCGCAGGCCTGCCGTTCCCGACCGTGGCGGCGATCCACGGTGCCTGCCTGGGAGGCGGGCTGGAGCTGGCTCTCGCCTGTCACTTCCGGGTGGCGACCGAGCACCGCAAGACGAAGCTCGGCCTGCCGGAGGTGCAGCTCGGGCTGATCCCCGGGCTCGGCGGCACGCAGAGGCTGCCGCGCCTGGTCGGTGTGCCCGGGGCGCTCGATCTGATCCTGACCGGCAAGCAGCTCGACGCCCGCCGCGCCCGCAAGCTGGGGCTGGTGGACGACACCTGCCATCCGGTGGACCTGGCGCGTGCCGCCGAGCGCTGGGCGCGCACCCGGCCCGGGAAACGCGCCGCCGCGGGGGGCATCGCCCGCCGGGCGACGGACCTCATCGCCCGCACCCCGGTGGCCGAGCGCCTGATCTTCGACAAGGCGCGGAGCGGGGTGCTCACCAAGACCGCCGGCCACTATCCGGCGCCGCTGGTGGCGGTGGAGGTGGTGCGCGACGGGCTGAAGCTTCCGCTCCCTCGCGCGCTCGACGTGGAGACCGGCGCCTTCTCCGAGCTGGTGGTCTCCGAGGCGGCGAAGAACCTGATCTCCATCTTCTTCATGAAAACCGCCGTCGAAGCGCGGGCGGCCAAGGTGGCGCGGGCTGCCCGGCCGGTGCCGCGCGTCGGCGTCCTCGGCGCCGGCTTCATGGGGGCCGGCATCGCGCAGGTGCTCGCCGCCAAGGGCACGCCGGTCGTCCTCAAGGACAAAGACCTGGCGGGGCTGGGCCGCGGCCTCGGCTTCGCGGCGCAGGAATTTCGCGGCCTCACCAAGCGGCGCCGGCTCACCGAGGCCGAGTCGAAGCTCGCCCTCGGGCGCATCCACGGCACGGTGGACGGCACGGCCCTGGCGCGGATCGACCTGGTCATCGAGGCGGTCTTCGAGGACGTCGGCATCAAGCACCAGGTGATCCGCGAGGTCGAGGCGGTGGCGCCCGAGAGCCTGATCTTCGCCTCCAACACCTCGGCGATCCCCATCGCCACGCTGGCGCAGGCGAGCCGGCGGCCGGAGAACGTGGTCGGGATGCACTTCTTCAGCCCGGTGGCCAAGATGCCCCTCCTGGAGGTCATCCGCCACCCCGGGACCTCCGACGAGGCGGTGGCCACGGTGGTCGATGTCGGCCGGACCATGGGCAAGACCGTCATCGTGGTCAACGACGGCCCGGGCTTCTTCACCACCCGGGTGCTCGGCGCCATGCTCAACGAAGCGGCCTGGATGCTCGCCGAGGGGGCCGACATCGCCCGGGTGGATCAGGCGATGGTCCGCTGGGGGTGGCCGGT
This sequence comes from Holophagales bacterium UBA5704, assembly GCA_002420005.1. GTDB lineage: Bacteria > Acidobacteriota > Thermoanaerobaculia > Multivoradales > UBA5704 > UBA5704. The sequence continues at coordinate 48,286 of DIHE01000043.1, forward strand.
GGGGCCGTTCGCCCTGCTCGACGAGGTGGGGCTCGACGTCGCGAAACATGCCGGGGGCGTCGTGCGCGAAGCCCTGGGCGAGCGGCTGGAGGCGCCCGCCGTCTTCGACCGCATGATCGGCGACCGGCGCCTCGGCCGCAAATCGAAGCGCGGGTTCTACCTCTACGAGGACGACGAGAAGAAGGGGCAGAGGCCGGTCGATCCGGCCGTCTACAGACTCCTCGGCTGGCGGGCGCAGCCGTTCGAGGAGGAAGAGGCCGTCGATCGCTGCTGGCTCCAGATGCTCAATGAGACCGCGCGCTGCATGGAGGAAGGGATCCTCAGCGATCCGGCGGACGTCGACATCGGGGTCATCTTCGGGTTCGGCTTTCCGCCGTTCCGCGGCGGCCTTCTGCGCGAGGCCGACCACCGGGGTCTCTCGTGGGTGGTCGACCGGCTCGACGAGCTGGCCGGGCGCCACGGCACCCGCCTGGAACCGGCGCCGCTGCTGCGCGACATGGCACGGCGCGGTGCGGCCTTCCACCCCCGGTGAGCTAGCTGCGCCCCAGGTCCGCGAGCAGCTTGCGCAAGGAGGTCAGCATCATGTGCTCGATCTCCTCGCGCGACAGGGCGGAGAGTTTCGACGGAGCATCCTCCTGCTCGCCCGGGGCCTGGAACCCTTGCAGGACGTCGCGCACGCGGACGGCCGCCGCGGTCCCGGGGGTGGGGACCCGCGGATAGGCGATGTGGAAGAACTCGGCCGGCCGAAGCCCCAAAGCTCCACAGAGGTCGAGGACGTGCTCGACCTTGAGCTCGATCGCCCCGGAGAACAGGCGGCTCAGATACCCGTAGCTCAACCCCAGCTTCTTCTCGAGATCCCGGTTGGTGAGGTCGAGAATCTTCATCGCGGTTTTGAGGACGTTCAGGAGCCGTTTGATCTCTTCGTTCATGGCGGAGCCAGTCTACAACAACGGCGCAGGTGCGAACAATCGGCGGCCGGATGAAAATGACGGGTTGACTGGTCCAACTTCTCTGAGATAGAAATCCCGGGACCGGTTTCGTTGCCCTACATGGCAACATTCCCGTGATGAGAACAACCCGAGACCGGCCCGTTGCGTTGGCGCAATCCGAGGCTGAGGAGGAGAAGACATGGCCGGTACCGAGCCCTTTCCGACCGACCCCATCAATGCCTTCCGTGGTGACTATCTCGACGAGCTCCACCGGCAGGACGAGGCTTTCTTTTCCGCCGAGGGCGAGAGCATGGGACCCTGGACGGTGCGCCTGGAGGAGGACGGCCACGCGCTGTACCGTCTGTGGGAAGGGCGCGAGCATGGCGACCTGCCGGAGGCGGTCTTCCGCTTCCGCGACGTGGCCCTCCTGTTTCTCGCCGTCTGGCCGACGATCGGCCGCGACGCCGTCTTTCAAGCCGGAGAGCGGTCGGAGCAGGGCTTCGAGGTGCTCGGCGGCCCGCTGACCGTCGGCCACCTGCGGTCGTTCAGTGACGAGCTGCTGCACGCCGCCGGGGTGGCCGGTGCCATCGTCCGTTCTCCCCTGGCCCTGGCCGCCCTGGTCGAGGCGGCCGGCCCGGTGGTGCAGGAGAAGGTCGGCCAGATTCTCGCGCGGCGGCTGGCGGCGGGGCTGCGGGACGCTCTTCCGTAGCTCAAGGGGCCGGCCGATCGGCCTCGGATCGACCTCCGCCAAGGGCCCGGAGGGCATTGAGGATGACGGCGACGTCGATCGCCTCCTGGAAGAGGGCGCCGGAGAGCGGGGGGAGGAAACCGGCCGCGGCGACGATCATCGCGGCGACCGAGAGTCCCATCCCCGCCAGAACGCTTTGCAGGGCGATGGCGCGCGCCCGCCGGGCGATCGCAAAGGCATCGGTGAGGCGGTCGAGGCGATCCTGCAGGATGACCACGTCGGCCGCTTCCGAGGAGGCGGTCGCGCCGCGCGCTCCCATGGCGACGCCGACATCGGCGGCGGCGAGGGCCGGTGCGTCGTTGATGCCGTCCCCCACCATCACCACGGGGCCGGCCCGGCGCTCCCGCCGCACCGCCTCGACCTTGCCCGCGGGCGAGCACTCCGCTTCCACGGCGTCGGTGCCGACCGCACGGCCCACCTGCTCGGCAACCGGACGGTGGTCGCCGGTGAGCATCACGATCCGCCCGATGCCGAGCCGGCGCAAGGCTTTGAGCGTCGCCGCCGACTCGTCGCGCAGGTGATCCTCCAGGACGAGGGCCCCGGCGAGAACGCCGTCGAGCCCGACGAAGACGTTCGACAGGCCGCGTTCCGCGGTCTCCCAGCGCAGGGCCGCCGCGGCCGGCGGCAGCGGTGCTCCTCCGGCGATCCAGTCCGCCTTGCCGAGGGTGACCCGCCGGCCGCCGACCGTGCCCTCGATCCCTTGGCCGAGCCGTTCCTGGACATCGGAGGGAAACGGCAGCCGCAAGCCTCGCTGGTGGGCCGCTGCGACGATGGAGGCGGCGAGCACGTGGGGCGAGACCTGGTCGAGGGCGGCGGCGTGGCGCAGGATCTCCTCGGCCGAGACCTCGGCAAAGGCCTCGATGCGCGTCACCTTCGGAACGCCGGAGGTGAGGGTGCCGGTCTTGTCCAGGAGCAGGATCTTTGCGCGGGCCAGGGCTTCGATCGCCGCCCCTCCCTTGACGATGACGCCGCGGCGGGCGGCCCGGGAGATGCCGGAGACGAACGCCACCGGCGCCGCCAGGATCAGCGGGCATGGGGTGGCCACGACCAGGACGGCGAGGGCGCGCACCGGATCGCCCGAGAGCGCCCAGGCCAATCCGGCCACCACCAGGGTCACCGGCAAGAAGACCAGGGCGTAGCGGTCGGCGAGGCGGACGAAGGGCGCACGGGACGTCTCGGCTTCGCGGACCAGGCGGAGGATGGCCGCATAGGTGCTCTCCGCGGCGGAGGTCACCGCCCGCAGGTCGAACGGGCCGCCGGCATTGACCACGCCGCTGCGCACCCGCTCCCCGGCATGGCGTTCCACCGGCACCGACTCGCCGGTCAGAGCCGACTCGTCGAGCACCGCGGTGGCTCCTTCCTGCGACCCCTCTTCGAGCAGGCCGTCCACCGGCACGATCTCACCGGGCTTGACGAGCAGCCGGTCCCCCGGCCGCACCTCTTCCAGCGCCGGCTCGGCGAGATGGTGGTCCTCGTAGCGATGGACCACGCGCGGGGCCCGTTCCAGGAGGGCGGACAGCTCCTTGCGGGCGCGGCCGGCGGCGTAGATCTCGAGCATCTCGCCGCCGGAGAGCATCAAGGCGATCACCGCACCGGCCAGGTATTCGCCGAGCGCGAGCGATCCGGCCATGGCGAAGAGCGCGATCACGTCGACGCCGACCTCACCCCGGCGCAGGCTGGCCACGACCTCGAAGAGAAGAGGAAGGAGGACGATCGCGATGGTCGCTCCCCAGGCGGCATGGGCGACACCGGCCCGGCCGAGGAGCCAGGCGCCGGCTCCGACGACGAGACCGGCGACCGTGGCGGCGGCGGCGAGACGGGTGAGACCCCGGCCGTCCTCGGGGAGAGATCGCGGCAGGCTCATGGGAGCCAAGAATAGAAGAGCGTGCCGCGGAAGCCCAACCTTCCGATGGGGAGGCGTGGCACGCCGCCGGGTGGGGAAGGCCCTGCGCTATAGTCCGCCTCCGGGAGCGCACCGCATGACCTCGAAACGAAAACCCTCCGCCTATGCCGCCGCGGGCGTCGACATCGACGCCCAGGAAAAAGGCCTCGCCCGCGTCAAGAAGCTGGCGAAATCCACCTTCACCCCGGGTGTCCTCTCCGAGATCGGCAGCTTCGGCGGTCTCTTCCGGCCGGACCTCTCCGGCATGGCCGAGCCCGTCCTCGTCTCCTCCGCGGACGGCGTCGGCACCAAGCTCGCCGTCGCCCGCCTGATGGACGACTACTCCACGGTCGGCATCGACCTCGTCAACCACTGTGTGAACGACATCCTGGTGCAGGGGGCCGAGCCGCTCTTCTTCCTCGACTACGTCGGCGCCGGCAAGCTCGACCCCGGAAAGATGGCCGAGCTGGTCGGGGGAGTCGCCCAGGGGTGCCGCGACAACGGCTGCGCCCTGCTGGGCGGCGAGACCGCCGAGATGCCCGGCTTCTACCAGCCCGGGGACTATGAGCTGGTGGGCTTCATCGTCGGCCTGGTCGACCGCCCGAAGCTCCTCGACGGCTCCCGGGTCGAGGCCGGCGACGTCCTCGTCGGCCTCCCTTCGTCGGGCCTGCACACCAACGGCTACTCCCTGGCGCGCCGCATCCTTTTCGACCAGGCCGGGCTCAAGGCGAAGGATCGCGCCCCCTGGGAGAAGAAGAAGCGCACCGTGGGCGAGGTCCTGCTCACGCCGCATCTGTCCTATCTCAAGTCGCTGCGCCCCTTGCTGGGCGACCGGGCGCTGCACGGCATGGCGCACATCACCGGCGGCGGCATCACCGACAACCTGCCGCGCATCCTGCCGCGGGAGACGCAGGCGCTGATCCGGGTGGGAAGCTGGCCGCTCCCCGAGCTTTTCCACTTCCTGCAGGAGACGGGGGAGGTCGAGGCGGAAGAGATGTTCCGGGTCTTCAACATGGGGATCGGCATGATCCTCGCGGTCGCCCCGGCCGGCCTCGGCGACGTCCTGGGCCTCTTGCGCTCCGTCGGGCAGAAGTCCTGGATCATCGGGACGGTCCAGACGGGCAGCTCCGGGGTGGTCTACGACCTGGGCTGGGCGCCGCCCGACCTCGGGGAGACCGCCGGGTGACCCGTCTCGGGGTTCTCCTCTCCGGTCGCGGCAGCAACTTCCTGGCGCTCCACGGCGCCATCGAGAGAGGCGAGCTGCCGGCGACGATCGCCGTGGTGATCAGCAACGTCGAGGAGGCGCCGGGCCTCGCCAGGGCGCGCGACCTCGGCCTGCGCGCCGCGGCCATCCCGCACGGCCTGCCCGGCGGGCGCCGCGCCCAGGAAGCCCGGGTGCTGGCGGAGCTTCGCGCAGCGGAGGTGGACTGGGTCTGCCTCGCCGGTTACATGCGGCTCCTGTCCGCCGACTTCGTGGCGGCCTGGCCGCGGCGCATCCTCAATGTCCACCCCAGCCTGCTCCCGGCCTTTCCCGGGCTCGATGCGCAGGCGCAAGCCCTGGAACACGGGGTCAAGGTGAGCGGCTGTACCGTTCATCTCGTGGACGAAGGCCTGGACAGCGGGCCGATCGTCGTCCAGCGGGCGGTGCCGGTGCAGGACGGCGACACGGTGGAGGATCTGGCGGCCCGCATCCTGGAGCAGGAGCACCAGGCATACCCGGAGGCGCTCCGCCGGCTCCTCACCGAGCCGTGGGAGGTGACCGGCCGCCGGCTCCGCTTTCTCGGCCCGGAGCGGGGGTAGACCGGCAGGACGCCGCCCCCAAGCTTCCCGAGCACGCCCCCTGGGAGCGCCGGCGTCTCACCGGCATTCAAGAAGAACGGGCCGAAGGCCCGCCCCTGCAAGAGCGGGTGAAGTCACGACGCGCCCTCGGCCCGCCCCGCCGCCACCCGCCGCGCCTCCTGGAGAACTGCCGCCACCTCCCGCACCGTCTCCACCGTGAGCAGGTCCTTCTCCGCGGCCTCTTGAAAGAGGACGAGAGCGGCCATCGCCTCGCGCTGGACGCCCTGCGCCTGAAAAACGGGAATCACCTCTTCGGCCAGCCGCCTGGCCTCGGCTGTTCGTCCCTGGCGGAGATAGACGACCGCCAGGTCGAGAGACACAAGAGCGGCGTCGTACCCGACGCCTTCGGCCACAAACCCGGCGCGGCACTCCGCGTAGGCCTGCTCGGCCGCCGCCAGATCGCCCATCCCCCCGGCGACGTCGCCCCGGAGCCAGAGAAGCCGGAGCTGCGTCCAAGGTTCCGGAAACCGCCGGAACAGCCCTTCGTTCCATTCCAGCACCTCGCCGGCTTCCGCGAACCGGCCTGCGGCCGCCAGGAAGAAGGTCAGATTGTAGAGCCCGCAGACGTGGAGCCGGGGCTCCGCTTCGGGACCCAGGAGGGCCAGGGCCGACCGCGTCGTCTCGATGGCGCGGGCCAAGTCCTTCTGGTGGTTGTAGACGGCCCCGAGGTTGATCAGCACCCGCGCCGCATCGGCGTGCGCCTGTACCAAGCTGAACTGCATGGCGGCGCGCCGGAGGAGCCGCGCCGCTTCCGGGAGCCGGCGCTGGTCCTTGCGGAGCGAGCCCAGGAGATCGTCCACCCGGGCGACAACGGCGGGGTCTGTCACGCCGTTGTCGATGAGGGCGTGCCGCGCCACGGCGAAAAGGTCATCCGCTTTGCGGCGCTCCCCCCCGACCCGGCGGGCATTCGCCATGTGTGCCAGGGCAAGGACATAGAGCTCGGCGTAGCCCGGCGTTCCCGGATATCGGTTGGCAATCCTCAAGGCCAGAGGAGGTAGGCCTCGGCCGGGTCGCCGGGAGCCCGTTTACGGCTTTCTTCCAGGAGGAGCCGGACCAGCGCCGGCTGCCGGAAGCGACTCCGGGCGCGGGCAACCACCCCGACCCGGTCTTCAGGAGTCCGCTCCAGGAGATCCCTGAGATCGCGCTCGGCGCGGGCCTGCTCCCGGGAGGCTGGGTGAAGCAGAGGCTTGAGCTTGGCCAAGACGACCTGAAGGACACGGGAGAAGAGAGGAACTCTCCGCCGTACCTCCGCTTCATACGCCTGGACCTCCGCCCTGCAATGGGGGCAACGACTCAGGAGATGCTCCGTTTTGATCTCCTCCAGGATGTTCCCCGGCACCTTCCTGTCGTGCACGGCGCGGAGGAGCTCGCGCGAGAGGTGGATGTCGTCCATCAGGTTGGCCTCATCGGTCGTCGCCGCTGTTGCGAGGCAGGATAACAAAGAACGCTGCCGGCGGCACGGACAAACCGGCCGCCGGCAAAGAGAGCGGCTCCTACCCGTTGGGATCCATCTCGTGCCCGGAGTCGGACATCGGCCCGGCAGGGCTCATCCATTCTTGGCCGAGGCCACCGAACAGGGCTTGCACGAAGAGCCAGATCGCGAGAAGCATGACGGTCTCCTTTCGGGCCGGCGCCAGCAGCGGTGCCGTTCAGGGGCACCGCGGGGCCGGCCTTGGAGGAGAGGGTAGGGGGAAGGGGTGGCAAACAGGGTCATCGGAACTCAGCCGCGCGCAGGACCGGTCGGTCGGCCCTGGCGGCCGGGTGATCTGTTCTTGGAGCCCCGATTGAGCGACTGAGCGTTAGAAGCGTTAGGCGCCTGCTGATCGCTGTGCCCCGAGGGCCTCTTGTGCTGTTCGCGTTGCAAGGAGCACCCGCCGCAGAGAGGCGGCGCCGAGCTGGACCTGATAGCGGCGAAGCGCATTTTCTACCTCAGTATAGACTTCCGCGTAGCCACCGCCCGACCTACTGAAGCATTTCGCAGCGACGCCCAGGAGCGTTGCCGCTGTCGCGTCGAAATGTGATCGTTGAACGATTTTTCCGCTTTCGTGGCGTGCGAGAGAGTCTTGCAGCAACTGACGCGCGGCTTGGTACCGGTCCATGAGCGTCGAAGACGAGGTGGAGAGCTCTGCAAGCTCGGTGAGCCAGAGCAGCTCAAGTGCGCGCGCTTTGCGGTGTGTGGCGAGCGCGTCGAATACGAGCTTCCCTACGCCGCCAAGGAGTACGCCGAGTACCAGGATGCCGATCTTCTCTATCATTTCTCGAAAACCTTTAGGGGGCAACTGTCGTCAAGGTCGGCTTCCGCCGATCTCGAGCAGCGCCTCCCGCCGCTTATCGGGAGGCTGCCACAGGCCGCCTCGCGAGGTGGCTGAGTGCCTCCGCATTCACCGCCTCGGCCTCGCGGCGGTAGAATTGGAGGCGCTCTTCGTCCGACATGTTCTTCGTCTTCTCGTAGTGCTCGTCGCGAATGCGCCGAACCATCTCAAGAGCTTTGATCTCTGTCTTTACCATGGAGTGTGACCTCGCGCGGTGAGTAGATCTGCAGTGATTTATAGCCAAGCTCCAGATTCACGGCATTGAAGACCCGGATCTTGTCGAGTCGGACAGAGCCGGCCGGATCTCTGCGGCGACAAGTTGCGACAGCACCGGGACGAAGCTCCCGGCCAGGAAGTCTTCCAGCAGCGCGTTGGACCACGGAGCGAATTCATGGTCGAAGCAGCCGCCGATGACGGACGTGTCCAAGTAGATCCTGAGCTTCTTCATCGCGGTGCTCCCCACCGCCAAGGCTAACCGAGACGCCCGGGAGCGTCAACGTGCCTGTCAGAGGGGAGGTGGGGGAGGTGGGTCCCCTCCGAGAGCACGCGCCTTTACCAGTGCGACGCACCGCCGAGCCGGTCCACGGGCTCGTGTCCACTCTGCCAAGGGGTTCCTCGGTCGAGGACCTGCTCCAGGTGGCCGGCACCTTGGACGAGGAAGCCGCCGACGAGATGACGGAGGCGATCGAGGAGGGGGGCGAACGGGTGGAGACGTTCCTGCCCCGCCGTCGCCCCTGAAGGGGCGCTTGGGTGGTTGGGGCGTCTCCTCCTCGGGTTGAAACCCGAGGCTACGTGTCCGCGCCCGCAAGGGGCGCCGCCGCCAACCCGGGAGAGAGGGGCACCGCAGCTTGCGATGTTCCCGGCAGATTGGCTGACGGCCTCGCCGCGTGAGCTGATGGGGTCAGCACATCCCGAGAAGTCCCCGGAGATAAGCTTTCGAGCTGATCTCGGAAGCTTCCGGAGTCAGCACGTCTCGAGAAGTTCTCAGGAGATAAGCTGACGGGCTGACCTCGGAAGCTTCCGGAGTCAACCCATCCCGGGAAG
>DIHE01000029.1 GCA_002420005.1 Holophagales bacterium UBA5704
CCGGTCATCTTCGGCCACCAGTAGTGCAGGCCGCCCAGGTAGCCCATGATCGTGCCGCCCACCATCACGTAGTGGAAGTGCGCCACGATGAAGTAGGTGTCGTGCAGGTGGACGTCGATGCCCAGGGTGCCGATCATCGTGCCGGTCAGGCCGCCCAGGGTGAACAGGCCGATGAAGCCCAAGGCGTAGAGCATCGGCGTCTGGTAGGAGACCGATCCTTCGTAGAGGGTCGCCGTCCAGTTGAACACCTTCACCGCCGAGGGGATCGCCACCAGCATGGTGAGCACCGAGAAGACCGTCGCGGCGTAGATCGACTGGCCGCTGACGAACATGTGGTGGCCCCAGACCAGGAAGCCGAGCACGGCGATGGCGATCGAGGCGAAGGCCACCACCTTGTAGCCGAACACCCGCTTGCGGGCGAAGGCGGCGATCAGCTCGGAGGTCACCCCCATCGACGGCAGGATCATGATGTACACCGCCGGGTGGGAGTAGAACCAGAACAGGTGCTGGAAGAGCACCGGGTCGCCGCCCAGCTTGGGATCGAAGATGCCGAGGTGGAGCGTCCGCTCCGCCGCCAGCAGCACGATGGTGATCGCGATGACCGGGGTGCCGAGCAGGATGATCAGGCTGGTCGCGTAGTGCGACCAGATGAACAGCGGCAGCCGGAACCAGGTCATGCCCGGGGCGCGCATGCGGTGGATGGTCACCACGAAGTTCAGGCCGGTGAAGATCGACGAGAACCCGATGATGAACGCTCCGAGCCCGGTGGCGATGACGTGCGTGTTCGAGTAGCTGGTGCTGTACGGAGTGTAGAAGGTCCAGCCGGTGTCGACGCCGCCGTTGGCCATCGCCCAGAGGACGAACACGCCGCCCAGGTTGTAGATGTACCAGCTCGCCAGGTTGATCTTGGGGAACGCCAGATCGCGCGCTCCGATCATGATCGGGACCAGGAAGTTCCCCAGCACCGAGGGGATCGCCGGAATCAGGAAGAGGAACACCATCACCACGCCGTGCATGGTGAACACGCGGTTGTAGGTGTCCGGCTGCATCAGGTCGCCCTCGGGCGTCAGCAGCTCGAGGCGGATGAGCAGGGCGAACAGGCCTCCGATCGCGAAGAAGATGGAGACCGAGATCAGATAGAGGATGGCGATCCGCTTGTGGTCCCGGGTCAGGAGCCACGAACGGAGACCGTATTCGGCGTTCAGATAGTTCGGTCGCTCGATGGGTGCGCTCGTGTTCATGGTCCTGTCCTTACTTCACTTCCTGCTGCGAGAGGGAGCGGACGTAGGCGATGAGCTGGGTGAGCTGCTCCTCGGTGACCTGGCCCTGCATGGTGGGCATGATCGGCTGCCAGCCGGCCGTCACCTTGGCCATCGGGTTCAGGATCGACTCGCGGATGTAGCTCTCGTCGGCGATCACCTTGCGGCCGTCCGCCAGGGTGACCTCGGTGTTGTACAGGCCGGCGAGGCGCGGCGCGCGCGCCGCCATCCCGGCCATGCCGGCGCCGGAGCCGTTCTCCCCATGGCAGGTCTGGCAGGCGAGCTGCTGGAACAGCTCGGCGCCCGAGAGGGTCATGGTCTGCCCCCCCTGGCCGCCAGCCAGCCAGGCCTCATAGTCGCGCGGCTCCAGGACGATGACGCTGCCGATCATCTTGGAATGCTCGCCGCCGCAGTACTCGGCACAGAAGAGGTGGTAGGTGCCGGGCTTGGTGGCGCGGAACCAGATGCTCGTGTAGCGGCCGGGCAGCGCATCCTGCTTCACCCGGAAGGCCGGCACGAAGAAGCTGTGGATCACGTCCTCGGAGGTCAGCTTCATCTGGATCGACTGGCCCACCGGCACGTGCAGGGTGTTGATCTCGCGCTGGCCGGTCGGATGCTGGAACTTCCACATCCACTGCTTGCCGACGCCGTAATAGACCACCGCATCCGAGGGAGGGCGGTAGATCTTCACGAACACCTGGGTGCCCCAGGCGAACATGGCGAGGGCGATGACCAGCGGGATGATCGACCAGCCGATCTCCAGCCAGACGGGTGCCCGCTCCGGCTGGCCGACGTCGTCTTCCTGCTTGCGCCGGTAGCGGACGATGAAGTACAGGATCAGGATGGCGATCAGCGCGGTGAAGAAGATGCTGACCGCGGTCCAGGCGTAGAACAGGGCATCGACCTCAGGGGCGATGCTGGAGGCCGATTCGGGAAACAGCGGGAGCTGCGAACGATTCATGGTCTAGGCTGCCCCCAGGGGACCGGGAGGTTGCGTCTGGGTCTCCCGCCGCCGCAGGAGGACAATCATGGAAAGCACCGCGACGAGGGTCACCCCGGCGGCGATGCGCAGAAGCCGCATCGACGCCGCGGTGTAGCGGCCGATCGTCGGGTCGTAGTGGAAGCAAAAGATCATCGCTTGATCGACGAGTGTGCCGATCTTGCGGTTGCTCGATTCCATCAACGCCAGCCGCAGGTCGCGCGGCGGGTAGTCGATGCCGAAGAGGTACCGCGAGACGCGGCCTTCCTGGGTCAGGAGGGTGATCCCCGCCGGATGGGCGAAGTCGTCCCGCTCTTTGTCGTAGGCGTAGCGGAAGCCGACGGCGTCGGCCAAGGTGGTGATCGCCTCCTGGCCGCCGGTCAGGAAGTGCCAGCCGTCCTCGGTGCCGGCGCGGTTGTAGCGCGAGAGGGTCTGCCGCTTCTTCGCCGCGGCGAGCTCCGGGGTCTCTCCCGGATCGATGCTCACGACCACCACCTCGAACTCCCGGCCGGGCTCCCAGGTGAGCGCCTTCAGGCTCCCGCCCAGGCCGGTGATGACCAGATCGCAGAGCATCGGGCATTCGTAGTACGCCAGGACGAGGACGACGGGGCGCTTGCCGAAGTAGTCGCCGAGCCGCACCTCGCGGCCCATCTCGTCGCGGAAGACGGTGTCGAGCCGCACCTGCTCGCCGAGACGCTGGTCGAATCGCACCCCCTGCAGCTGCTGCGGCTGCTGCGCGGCCGGCGGGGCCGAGCCCGTGGGGCTCGTCCACGTCTTTCCGGCCTGGGCGGGCCGGGCCGTCAGCAAGACCGCCACAAGGGCCGCCAGAAGGGCCACGAGGGCCGCAGGGGTGGGCACAGAGAGTCCGCGCATCGCTTCAGGGCTCCTGCGGCGCCGCCGGAGGCTCGGCCGGTGCAGCCGCTGCCGGGGCGGCGGCGTCCACCGCCGCGGGGGGCGCCGTGGCCGCACCCCCGCGTTCTGCGATCACCTGCATGGCGACGTCGATCGGCACCCGCACGATCCCCTCGGCTTCGTTCAGCCAGGCGGCCCCGTGGAGCTTGGCGTCCTCCGCCGCGAGCAGGAGCTGCATGTCCTCCACGTCCGAGCGGGTCGCGGGAGGCGCTTCCGGGTTGAGCTGGTCGAAGCCTTCGCTGGCCTGCAGGCGCGGCAACGGCGGCGGCTCCTGCTTCATTTCCTGCTGGATCGGCAGGGCCACCGGATCGCTCTTCGCGTCCAGGTGGTTCATCCCGCGCAGCATCCACACCATGGCCACCTCGGCGAGCACGATGACCACGGCGAGGGCGCCCAGCCATTTGCCGATCGCCTTGAGATCGATCTCGCGGTCAAACTCACTCATGGGCGAGCGCCTCCGGGAGGTAGGGATCGTTGACGGGCAGCAGCGGCCGCTTCTTGAGCTCTCCCAGGAACAGCCAGAGCCAGATGCCGCCGATGGCCACCGGGGCCGCTGCGTACATCCAGTAGAACCCCGGCTGGTGACGGCCTTCGAAACCCGGCTCCACCTGCCAGAACAGGTCGACCGCCCGCATCACCAGCATGAGGCCGGCGATGTAGACGAGGAAACGCGGGCTGCGCTTCAGGTCGCGCGACAGAAGCATCAGGAACGGCAGGGCGAAATGGAACAGGACGATGATCAGGGCCAGACCGCCCCATCCCCCGGTGGTGCGGCGCAGATACCAGCCGATCTCCTCCGGCAGGTTGCCCGACCAGATGATCAGGAACTGCGAGAAGGAGAAGTACGCCCACAGCATGGTGAAGGCGAACATCAGCTTGCCCCAGTCATGGAAGTGGCCGGGCCGCAGGTAGGCGTCCATGGGTGCCCGGCGCCAGAGCCACACCGACATGAGGATCAAGAAGGCGATCGCCGACAAGCCCTGGCTGCCCATCAGCCAGACTCCGTAGATCGTCGAGAACCAGTGCGGATCAAGCGACATCAGCCAGTCGACCGCGGCGAAGGTGACGGCGAGCGCCCAGAAGGCGATGCCGGGGGCCGCGATGCGCTTCATCCGGGCGATCAGGTCCGGGTCCGGGTCGCGGTCCTGCCGCGCCGACAGGCGGTCGAGCGTCATCATCAGGAAGATCCACAGCGCGAAGTAGATCAGCGTGCGGATCCCCAGGCCGGCGGGGTTCAGGTACGCCGCCTTCTTCTGCAACAGGTGGTCGTGCGCCGCCTCCGGCCGGCTCCAGGGGTACAGCTCCTGGAGCCCGAAGGCGAGGGGGACGGCGAGCAGCAGCACGTACGGCAGGGTGCGCGCCGCGGCTTCCAGCACGCGCCGCCCGGCGACGCCCCACGAGCCGCGGGTCATCGTGTGCAGCATGGCCAGGACGAGCGAGCCAAGGGCCACGCCGGCCCACAGGACCCATCCGGCCAGGTAGGAGCGGTAGAAGTATCCCGGCTGCATCACCAGCCCGATGAGCAGTGCGACGGCTGCGGCGCCGCCGACTCCGAGAGCGAGAAGCCGGAGCCGGTCCACCGCGGCCGGAGCGGCCAGCGCCGCCGGATCGGGGCGGCGGAATGTCTCGACAGCAGCGGATTTCATGGATGGGTCTCCGTCGGCGCGGCGGCGGCATGCGCCGGCTCGGCCGGGGCCTTGGTTTGGAGCGCGCCCTCGACCTGCGCGCGCAGATCGCCCGGCAGATCGGCCAGACGGGCGTTCTGGCTGTACTGCAGCGCCCGGATGTACCAGGCGATCGCCCAGCGGTCGTCCAGCGGCACCTGCGAGGCATAGCTCGGCATGACGCCGAACCCCTGGGTCATCACCTGCACGTAGTAGTCGGTCGGCGCGTTCACCAGCCGCGGGTCATGGTACGAGGTGGGCTGCTTGAAGCCGCGCTGCACGATCATCCCCTGGCCTTCGCCGGCGCGGCCATGGCAGGGAGAGCAGAAGACGTCGTAGCGCTCCCGCCCCCGCTGCAGCAGGGCGAGCGTCACCGGCGGCGGCCCCGCCTGGGCGGGAGCCTTCGCCACGGTGAGGCCGGTCGCGATCGCCACCTTGGCGCCCGTGGCGTTGCGCGCCACGGTATGGGCCGGAATCGGCCGGGAGGCCTGGCCGTCGGCGAAGAAGGTGCTCGTCGCGTACGGCTTGACCTTGTTCTGGTTGTGCATGTTCTGCCGGCAGCCGCCGGAGGCGAGCAGCGCGGCGGCCAGGCAGAGGGTCAGGGCTCTAGTGCGCAACGTCGGACACCTCGCTCGCGTGCAGGTCCAGGAGGAGCTTCCGGGTCTCGTCGGCGTGGAACTTCGGATCCCGCGCCTCGATGAGCAGGAAGTAGCGGTCGCGCGACGCCAGGGCGAAACGCGGCACGTTGAACGCCGGATGGTACGGCTCCGGCAGGCCGTTCAGGGCGAACATCCCGAGCACCGCCGAGAGCGCCGCGAACAGGATGGTCATCTCGAACGTCGGGACGATGAACGCCGGCCACGAATGAAACGGCCGCCCCCCGATGTTCATCGGGTACTCGATGACCGAGCTCCAGTACTGCAGGAGGTAGCCGGCGAGGCCCCCGGTGATGCCGCCGCCGAGGACGATCATCGGCAGCTTGGAGCGCTTGAGGTGGAGCGCGTGCGAGACCTCCTCGATCGGGTACGGCGTATAGGCGTCCACGTGGTGGTACCCCGCGGCATGCACCTTCTGCGTCGCCTCGATCAACTCCTCGGCGGTATGGAACTCGGCCATCAGGCCGAAGATCTCCGGCCGGGCATGGGGCGTCGAGCTCATGGCGCCACCTCCTTGGACGAAGCTTTCTGAGCGTCCGGCACCAGCGTGCGCATCTCGAACACGGAGATCATCGGCAGCAGGCGGACGAACAGGAACAGCAGCGACAGGAACAAGCCCATCGTGCCGATGAACGTCGCCCAATCCCAGATCGTTCCGGAGTACATGCCCCAGGACGACGGCAGGAAGTCGCGCGACAGGCTCACCGGGATGATGATGAACCGCTCCAGCCACATGCCGACGTTGATGAACATGGAGACGAAGAACAGCCAGAACGTCGAGCTGCGGAACTTCCGGATCCACAGGAGCTGCGGCACGACGGCGTTGCAGATGATCAGCCCGAGCCAGTGCCACTTGTACGGCCCGAGAACCCGGTTGACCGCCATGAAGGCCTCGTAGTGGTTGCCGCTGTACCAGGCGAAGAAGAACTCCATGGCATAGCCGTAGACCACGATGAGGCCGGTGGCGAGCATCACCTTGGCCATGTTCTGCAGATGGCGCTGGGTGATGAAGTCCTGCAGGCCGAAGACGGCGCGCAGCGGCAGCGCCAGGGTGAGCACCATGGCGAAGCCGGCATAGATCGCACCGGCGACGAAATAGGGCGGGAAGATGGTGGCATGCCAGCCCGGGATGATGCCGATCGCGAAGTCGAACGACACCACCGTGTGCACCGAGAGCACCAGCGGCGTCGACAGCCCGGCGAGCAGCAGGTAGGCGACCTCATAGTTGTGCCAGTGGTGCGCCGAGCCGCGCCAGCCCATCGCCGGAACGCCATAGGCGATCTTCGCCAGCTTGCTCTTCGCCCGGTCGCGCAGCGTCGCCAGGTCGGGGACCAGGCCGACGTACCAGAAGAGGAGCGACACCGTGGCGTAGGTGGACACCGCGAACACGTCCCAGACCAGCGGGCTGCGGAACTGCGGCCAGAGGCCCATCGTGTTGGGGTAGGGCAACAGCCAGTAGGCGAGCCACGGCCGGCCGGTGTGCAGCACCGGATACATGCCGGCGCAGGCCACCGCGAAGAGGGTCATCGCCTCGGCGAAACGGTTGATCGAGGTGCGCCACTCCTGGCGCAGCAGCAGCAGAATCGCCGAGATCAGCGTGCCGGCGTGGCCGATGCCGATCCACCAGACGAAGTTGATGATGTCGAAGCCCCAGCCGGAGGGCTGGTTGATGCCCCAGATGCCGACACCCTCCAGGAACAGCTTGGTCACCGCCATCATCAGGATCATCAAGAGGAAGAACGAGACCCCGAAGGCCGCGTACCACCACTTCGGCGTCCGCTCCAGGACGACCGCGCTGATCTTGTCGGTGACCGTCGCCGGGGTGTGCCCGGGCGCTACGACCGGCGGCTTGTAAGGCTTCTCCACCGGGCCGAAGTCGTCAAGAGTGGCCATGCTCTTCCTTTCCACCGGTCGCAAGGTCTCCGAGAGCCTCGTTCGGATTGCGCAGCTTCGCCAGGTAGGTGGTGCGCGGCCGCGTGTTGAGCTCCTCGAGGAGGCTGTAGTTCAGAGGATCGCTCTTCCAGCGCGTCACGTCCCACTGCTCGTCGTTCAAATCGCCGAAGGCGATCGCCTGCGTCGGGCAGGCCTGCTGGCAGGCCGTCTTGAGACGATCCGGAGTGATCGCGTGCTCCTCCACCTTGGCGTCGATCTTCGCCTGCTCGATGCGCTGCACGCAGTAGGTGCACTTCTCCATGACGCCGCGCATGCGCACCGTCACGTCCGGGTTGTAGAGCATCCGGTAGAGCGGGCTCTCGCGCTCGCTGAAGCGGAAGAAGTTGAAGCGGCGCACCTTGTACGGGCAGTTGTTGGCGCAGTAGCGGGTGCCCACGCAGCGGTTGTAGGACATGTCGTTCAGCCCTTCGTCGCTGTGGGTCGTCGCCGCCACCGGGCAGACCACCTCGCACGGCGCGTTCTCGCACTGCATGCAGGGCACCGGCTGGTTGTGGAGCGTCGGGTTGTCAACCTCACCCGCATAGTAGCGGTCGATGCGGAGCCAGTGCATCTCACGGCCGCGGCGCACCTGCTCGGGGCCGACGACCGGGATGTTGTTCTCCGCCTGGCAGGCCACCACGCAGGAGCTGCACCCGGTGCAGGCGCCGAGGTCGATCGCCATCCCCCAGGCATGTCCCTTGTACTCGTGCGGCGGGTACATGCTCGGGGCCTCTCCCTCCTTGTGATGCTTGTCCTGGAGGAAGGTGGGGTCCTTGCGGTACTCGATCACGCTGCCGGTGCGCAGGATCTTGCGCGGCCCCATCGCCTCGCGGCTGGCCTCCAGCGGCTCGGAGGTGTCCGAGGCGCGCAGCGCGTGGTGGTTCTGGGTGCAGGCGAACGGATAGAGGTCGCCGCCCGCCTTGCGGATCGCCGCGCCGGACACCGTCCACAAGGCCTGCGAGGTGCGCAGGGCATAGGCGTTGAAGCCGCGGCCGTCGCTGCGCTCGCCGGAGCGGGTGCGGCCATAGCCGAGATGGAGGATGGCGGTGTCCGCCGCCACGCCGGGCATGATCCACACCGCGGCGGCGAGCTTGCGGCCCCCCGCCTCCAGCTCGATGCGCTCCTGCTGGCCGAGGCCGAGCTTCACCGCCGTCGCCGGAGCGACGATCACCGCGTTGTCCCAGGTGAGCTTCGAGATCGGCTTCGGCAGCTCCTGGAGCCAGACGTTGCTCGCCAGGCTGCCGTCCCAGATGGTCGGGTCGGGCCGGAAGCACAGGGTGACACCGTCGCCCGCGGGCTTCGCGGCGGCGAGGGTCCCCGCGGCCTGTTGCACCGCGGCGGCGTCGACCGGCAAGGCGGCCGGCGCGAGCCCGGTTCCGGGGAGCAGGCCCGCGAGCAGCGCCTCGCGCCACTGCGCCTCGAAATCGCCGGAGAGCTGCTTTTGCCAGTGCGCACGAACGACGTCGTACCCCGCGGTGACCGGCGACTTGGCGACCAGGGCGAGGAGCTCGTGGGCGCTGTGGCCGTCGAACAGCGGCTCGATGAGCGGCTGGATGAGCGAGACGGTGCCGTCGAAGGCACGCGCATCGCTCCACGACTCCAGCTCGTGGGCCGCCGGGACGTGCCAGTGGCAATGGCCCGAGGTCTCGTCCTCGTAGAGACCGTGATGGATGCGCAGGTGCGCCTTGCCGAGCGCCGCGGTGAAGTCCAGATCGGCCGGCGCGGTATAGACCGGATTGACCCCCAGGGTCAGCAGGATCTCCACCCGGCCCGCCTTGAGGTCCTCCACCAGCTCGCGCAGCGAGGCGACCTGATCGACCGGCTCCGCCTCCACCGGCTCGGTGACGAGCACCGTGGTCCCCAGGTTGCCGAGGTGCTGGTTGATGCCGTGGACCAGCACCTGCGCCGCCGGGGAGAGAACCTCGCCGGCCACCACCAGCGACCGGCCGGCGGCGGCCTGGAGATCGCCCGCCACGGCCTGGAGCCAGGCGCCCGTCGCCGCCGGGACCGACGGCGCTCCGGGCACGACCTGCAGGGTCTGGGCGAGCGCCAGCACGAAGCCCTCGACCTCGGCGGGCGGAATCTGCAAGCGGTGATCGGCGATCGTCGAGGTGTTGGTGGCCAGGCTCTCCACGCAGTAAAGCCGGCTCATCTCCTGCGGCTGACCGGCGCGCACCCGCCGCTTCGCCGCCAGGTCGCGCTGGTAGCGCACACTGCCCGGCCCCTGGGTGAGCGCGTCGGACTCGATCGACAGCACGACGTCGGCCTTGGCCAGGTCGTAGCGCACCTCCACCGGGCGGCCGAACGCGCTCTGTGCCGCGGCGCGGCCTTGATGGCGGCCGGCGGCGTCCCAGCGGTGCCACTTGAGATTGGGGAAACGGGTGCGGGCTTCGAGGATCTGGGCGGCCAGGGTGGGCGAGGCCACCATCCCGGTGAGCAGGCGGATGCCGGCCCCGCCGAGAGCCTCCTGGGCGGACAGCGCGGCGTTGAGCACCGCGACGAACGCCTCCCAGGTGGACGGCCGGCCCGCCTGGGTCACCGCCTGCGACCGCGCCGGGTCATAGAGCGTGAGCACGGCGGCCTGCGTGAAGATGTCGGTCGCTCCGAGGCTCGCCGGATGGTCGGGGTTGCCTTCGAGCTTGGTCGGCCGTCCCATGTGGCTCTCGGCGAGAACGCCGGTCGCATACCCCTCATGGGTGAGGGCGGTGGCATAGAACAGAGGGCGCCCCGGAATGATCTCCTCCGGCTTCTTCACGTACGGGACGATCTTCTCGATCGGCTGCTTGGTGCAGCCGGTCAGGCCGGCCAGGGCGAGCGAAGCGCTCGCGAGCTGCAGGAAGCCCCGGCGCGACACCCCTTCCGGCCACTCGGAGGCGTGGCGCGGAAACTCGCGGTGGAGCATGTCCTCGAATTCCGGCGTCTCCGCGAGGTCCTCGAGGCTGCGCCAGAGCTCCGGGCTGCGCTTCTGCCGCAGCATCTCCAGATCGAGGAGAGCCCCCGCTTCCGGCCGGCGGGACGCTTCCGCCCCGCATTTGCCTTTCACACCATGATCGCTGTCCATCAGGTTTTGCTCGCTCTCAAAAGTTGTTCGGTCCCCGCGCGCTCGCGCGTTTGCATCCTCGATCAGCGGTGGCAGGTCGAGCAGCTCATCAAGGACTGGATCTTGTAGTCCTTCACCAGCTTCGCCTGCAGGGCCTGCGCTTCCGCCGGGTCCGCCGGCGGCTCCCAGGCGAGGTTGAACACCTCTTCCCGGGGGCGGACGAACTTGCCGGGATCGCGATGGCAGTCCAGGCACCAGGACATCTGGAGCGACGCCTCCTGGTACATCAGCGGCATCTGGTCCACCCGGCCATGGCAGCTCGCGCACCCGATGCCCTTCGCGACATGGACGCTGTGATTGAAGTAGACGTAGTCGGGCAGGTCGTGCACCTTGTTCCACTCGATCGGCTTGTTGCCGGCAAGGCTGGCGCGCACCGGCGCCAGCAGCTCGGCGTTCGTCCAGATCTGCTTGTGGCAGTTCATGCACGTCTCGGTGGAAGGCAGGCCGGCGACCGCCGACTGCTCGACCGAGGTGTGGCAATACCGGCAGTCGATCCCCAGCCCGGCCACGTGGTGCTTGTGGCTGAACGGCACCGGCTGCTTGAGCACCACCCCCTGGCGTGTGGCGTAGGGCGACTTCATCAGAGTGTCGAACACCCAGACGAAGAACCCCAGAAAGAAGACCGCCCCGAAGATGCTGACCTTGGCGATCGTGTTCGTGCTGCGATGGAAGATCTGCATACGGATGGACCCCCCTTAGCCACCCGGAGAGGGACGATACCGGACTGTCACGCTCGGTACAAGGTCCCTTGTGAAAGTCGTCACAAGCGTGCGGATGGTACCGCAGGCCCTCCGGGGACGCAAGACGCCGGGAGGCCAGGCCAGCCGCTGGCTGGCAACCTCGTCGACATCGAGAGCTTCCGCGCCGGCGGTCACCCCGTCCGTCTCTGCGGTCAGGCCCTCTGCCGCTCTCCCCGGGGCCTCTCGGGATACGCTGCCTCCGTCGGCGGCCGAGGTGAGCCGATCCGTAGATCGCCCGGGAACATCCCGAGATCGGCCGACGCCACCCCTCGATCCCACGACTCCGCCGCGTTCCCATCGAACCGGCCCCGGAGAAGCCGGCAGCAGGGAGCCGAGGACAGAACACAGCGGCGGGCCCGCGTCAACACAGCCAGAGATGTTCAGGCCCCGGCAGGCGCCGCAGCCGGCTTGGCAGGGCAGGCCGCCTCGACGTCCACAAACAGCCGCTTCCCACCAGCTTCCGAGGTCAGCCGATCTGCTTCTCTCCTCACAACGTCGCGGGATGGGCTCTCCCCGTCCGCCGCCGGGGTCAGACCTTCTGCTGATCTCCCCGGAACGTCTCGAGAAGTGCTGACTCCATGAGCTTATGTGCTCAGCACGTCAGCTGATCTCCGGCGACTTCCCGGGATGGGCTGACTCCGGAAGCTTCCGAGGTGAGCCCGCCGGCTGATGTCCTGAGCACTTCTCGAGACGTGCTGACTCCGGAAGCTTACGAGATGAGCCCGTAAGCTGATCTCTGAGGACTTCCCGGGATGGGCTGACT
>DIHE01000127.1:0-377 GCA_002420005.1 Holophagales bacterium UBA5704
TCGGAGACGGCGGCGGCCGATCTGCCCGCCGAGGCGGAGGTGACGCCGGAGGGGCCGGAGGGGCCGGAGGATTGGCGCGCGGCTCTGGAGACGGCGCGCGAGGAGCTGCTCCGGCACCGGGATGACGTCGTCAACGACCGCGATCTGGCGGCGGTGCAGCGCGACCTCACCGAGATCCGGCAGAACCTGGAACGGGCCTGGGAGACGGCCGGGGACAAGGCCGGCCAGGCCCGCGACTCCTGGAGGGAGCTCGACGCCGATCTCGAACGGCTCCAGGGGCAGGTGCGCGAAAAGAGCCGCAAGGCGCAGGAGACGCTCGACGCCCTGGCGAAGAAGATGGAGTCGGCGGGGTAGCCCCCTCCCCGCCCCTCCCCCGC
>DIHE01000127.1:572-22657 GCA_002420005.1 Holophagales bacterium UBA5704
CCCTCCCCCCCTCCCCGCCCCTCCCCCGCAAGCGGGAGAGGGCGCCACCGCCCTCCCGGAGTGAGCCCTGCAATGCAACGGGACCTGATCCCGGTTCTGGATTCCCCTCTCCCGCTTGCGGGGTAGGGGCGGGGAGGGGGCCTACCGTAGCCACTCCTCGATCCGCGCCCGCTCGTCGGTCGACTCGTCGCGGTATTTCACGATCACCGGGGTGTAGAGCGACAGGCCCCACTCCCGGCCGGCGCCGCGCGTGACGGCGCGGGAGCCGGGGACGACGACGGCCTCCGCGGGGACGACGAGCGGGCCGTCGTCCGGTGCGCGGTGGATGGTGCCGTGGACCAGGTCGTAGAGCGGGGTGGAGCGGGTGAGGAGGACGCCGGCGGCGAGGACGGCGCGGCGCTTGACCACGGTTCCTTCATAGACGCCGCAGTTGCCGCCGATGAGGACGTCGTCTTCCACGATCACCGGCAAGGCGCCCACCGGTTCCAGGACGCCGCCGAGCTGGGCGGCGGCGGAGAGGTGGACCCGCCGGCCGACCTGGGCGCAGCTGCCCACCAGGGCATGGGAATCGACGAGCGTGCCGTCGTCCACCCAGGCGCCGACGTTGATGTACATCGGCGGCATGCAGGTCACCCCGCGGCCGAGGTAGACGCCGTCGCGGATCGAGGAGCCGCCCGGCACCACCCGCACCCCGGAGTCGAGCGACAGGCCACGCAGCGGATAGGTCGCCTTGTCGAAGAAAGGGACGGCGTGCTCGCCGGTTCCGACCGACATGTCGACCAGGGTGCCCATCCGGAAGCCGAGGAGGATGCCGCGTTTCACCCAGGGATTGACCCGCCAGCCCGAGGGCTCGGCGGCATCGGGCTCGGCGGCGCGGAGGGTCCCCAGGTTGAGCGCCTTCTTGAACCGGCCGAGCAGCTCGAAGTGCTCCGGCTCGAAGGTGCTGCGCCCTTCCGCGAAGAGCGCCTCGATGGCGTCGTGCAGCTCCTGCCGGGAGTAGATGACGTCGCTCACCGCCCCGGCGTCCCCGCGCCCGTGCCGTCGTGGGGGATGAGGCCCAGATCGGTCAGCACGGTCTCGATCTTGCGCAGGCTGTCCGGCCGCGGCGTCGTGGCGGGCAGGCGCCAGACCGGTTCGAGAAGGCCCATCATCGCCATCGCGGCCTTGACCGGGCCGGGGTTCGATTCGATGAAGTTGATCTCCATCAGCGCATGCAGCCGCCGGTGGATCTCCACCGCGCCGGGGAAGTCGCCTTCGAGCCCGAGCGAGGTCATGCGCGCCATCGGGAAGGGGACTTCGTTGGAGGCGACGGAGATCACCCCGAGACCTCCCAGCGAGAGCACCGGCACGGTGAGCGCATCGTCGCCCGAGAGGACCGCGAAATCCTTGGGGACGACCTGGAAGATGGCGGCGATCTGGGAGATGTTGCCGGAGGCTTCCTTGACCCCGATGACCGTCTCCAGGGTGGCGAGGCGGGCGAGGGTCGCGGGATCGACGTTGACGCCGGTGCGTCCCGGCACGTTGTAGACCACGATGGGCAGCCGGGTCGCCTGGGCGACGGCGCTGAAGTGCTCATAGAGGCCGTCGGGCGTGGGTTTGTTGTAGAACGGGGTGACCACCAGCAGGCCGTCGGCCCCGAGCGCCTCCAGGTCGCGGGCGAGCGCCACGACCTCGCGGGTGTTGTTGCCGCCGCAGCCGGCGAGGACGGGGGTCTTCTTCTTCGCCTCGTCGAGGGTGATCTCGACGACGCGCAGGTGCTCCGGCCGGGTCAGGGTGGGATTCTCACCGGTGGTGCCGCAGGGCACCAGAAAGTGGATGCCCGCTTCGATCTGGCGTTGCACCAGGCGGCGCAGGGTCTCTTCGTCGAGCGACTGGTCCGGCCGGAACGGCGTGACCAGAGCGGTGCCACAACCTTGGAACATGGTGGTTTCCTCGGGGTCTCTCAGGACCGGACGATCTCTTCCCAGACGTCGCTGAACGCATGGACGCCGCGGCGTCCGATCATCCAGCGCGCGGCGCGGAGGGCACCGCGGGCGAACCCGGATCGGTCGCGTGCGCGGTGCTCGAGGACGATGGTATCAGCCTCGGAGTCGAAGCCGATCTGGTGGGTGCCGGGGATCGCGCCCGCCCGGTTGCTGGCCACGTCGAGCCGCCGCGCCCATCCCGCCGCTTCCATCGTGCGGCGGATCTCGTGCAGGGTTCCGGACGGTGCATCTTTCTTCTTGCTGTGATGGATCTCCCAGAGCCAGGCTTCATAGGAGGCCTCGTGGGCGAGCAGGTGGGAGGCCGCTGCGGCCAGCCGGTAGAAGACCTGGACGCCGATCGAGAAGTTGGCGCCGTAGAGAAGCCCGGCGCCGTGTGCGGCCTGGCTCTCCACGAGGGCGCGCACCCGCGGCAGGTCCTCCTGCCAGCCGGTGGTGCCGACGACGACGGGGACACCGAGCGGGGCGAGGCGTTCTGCGTTGGCCAGGACGGCGCCGGCCACGGAGAAGTCCACCGCGACGTCGATGCTCCGGAAGGCCTCCGCGGTGATGCCGGAGCCTCCGGCGTTGCTCGATCCATCCAGGCGGAGGGCGATCTCGAATCCGTGCTCCGGTGCGAGCTGCTCGACGAGCCGCCCCATCCGGCCGGTTCCGAGCAGGGCCAGGCGGTTCCTCCGGTCGCTCATCCGACGGGCTCCTCGGGGTGGAGGTGGAAGATCTTCTCGTGCAGCAGGGTGACCGCGTCCGGCGCGCTCTCCTCGGAGGTCAGGCAGCGGAGGCACGGCGCGGCGCTGCCGGTGAGCACCAGGCGGGGCTCCGAAGCGGCGTCGAGCGCGCGGATCTCGGCGAGCGTCTGTTCGACCAGCTCCGGATGGGCCGCGAGGTCGTCCGACACCAGGGAGACGACCGCCCGTCCGGCGCCCACCTGGACGTCCCCGGCGGCGGAGAGCGCGCCGCGGATCTCGAACAGGCGGTCTTCCAGATCGAGCGCCAGCTCGATGCCCTCGGCGCGGACGCCGAGGACCTGGAGCGACGGCCGGTAGCGTTCGCAGATCGCGAAGACCGCGGCCTGGAAGCCCGGCCCGTCGCCGCGCACGGTGAGGAGGCGGGCGTTGGCGCGCCAGCAGATGGACTTGATGCCGGGCGGGGCGGCCGGATTGCGGCGGCCGATCAGGGTGCCTTCGCCGATGCCCCGCTCCAGGTGGGGGTTCCACGAGTTGAGGATGCGGATGGGCACGTTTGCCCGGCGCGCCGGCCCCAAGGTGCCCCAATGGGGTTTCTTGGCGCCGGAGCAGGCGAGCTCCAGGCCTTCACCGAACGACAGGGTGCGGATGCGCCGGGCGCCGGGCACGAGGCGGGGGTCGGCGGTCATCATCCCGTCCACGTCGGTCCAGATCTGGACCTCCTCCGCGCCGAGGGCGGCGCCGACGATGGCCGCGGTGAAGTCCGAGCCCTCCCGGCCGAGGGTGGTGGTGATCCCGTCGCGCGTCGCCCCGACGTAGCCACCGACCACCGGCACTCGGCCGGCTTCGAGGTGCGGCAGGAAGGCGCGGCGCATCCGTGGCTCGGTCTCTTCGTAGATCGGTTTCGCGCGGTTGAACGAGTCGTCGGTGACCAGCACCTGCCGGCAATCGATCCATGGCGCTTCGAGGCCGTCCCCCGGGCGGTCGAGGGCGAGGGAGGAGATGGCGGAAGACAGCAGCTCGCCGTAGCTCGCGACGGCGTCGGCCGCCTGCGCCGACAGCCGGCCGTCCCGGCCGATGGCGTTGATCTGGGACGTGAGATCGCCGAGGTAGCGGTCGAGCATCGCCTCCAGCACCGAATGGCCGGCCGGCTCCACCACGGCGTGCGCCACCTGGTGGTGGTACTCGCGCAGCTCGTTCAGGATGGAGTGAGCCTTCGGCAGGTCGAGATCCCCCGCCGCCGCGGCATCGGCGCAGCGCAGCAGCCGCCGGGTGGTCTTGGCCATCGCCGACACCACCACCACCGGCCGGCGGTGGAGCTGGCTGCGCACGATCCCCACCACCCGCTCGATCGATTCGGGTGCATCGACCGAGCTGCCGCCGAATTTCATCACGATCATGAGCCCCCTCCCCTGGCCCCTCCCCCGCAAAGCGGGAGAGGGGAAAAAGACCGCTCCTTACGGGCCGACTTCGGGTGGGCGGTGGCGCCCTCTCCCGCTGCGCGGGGGAGGGTCGGGGAGGGGGTCACAGCAGCCCCTCGCTCTGCATCAGCTCCGCGTTCAACAACGCCGCTCCGGCGGCGCCGCGCAGGGTGTTGTGGGAGAGGCAGACGAGCTTCCAGTGGAACAGCGGGCACGGGCGCAGGCGGCCGACCGAGGCGGCCATGCCGCGCTCCAGGCCGGCGTCCTTGCGGGTCTGCGGGCGGTCGGGAGCGTCCAGCACATGCACCGGCCGGCGCGGCGCCGAGGGGAGGCCGCGCTCCTGGGGCACGCCGCGGAAGCTCCGGAGCGCCGCGAGGAGGTCCTCCTTCTCCGGACGCTTCTCGAACTCCAGGCTCACCGTGGCGAGATGGCCGTCGATCGCCGGCACGCGGGTGCAGGTGGCGCTCACCGCCAGGTCCAGGGCGCGCACGGCGTCGCCGTCGAGGTCGCCGAGGATCTTCTGCATCTCGGTCTCGACCTTCTCTTCTTCGCCGCCGATGTAGGGGATGACGTTGCCCAGGGCGTCGAGCGACGGCACGCCGGGGTAGCCGGCGCCGGAGACCGCCTGCATCGTGGTGACCATCGCCTTGCGCGGGCCGAACGGCTTGAGCGGTGCGAGCGCCATGACCACGGTGACCGCCGCGCAGTTCGGATTGGTGACGATCGCCCCTTCCCAGCCGCGCTCGCGCCGCTGCACGGGCAGCAGGCCCAGGTGTCCCGGATTGATCTCGGGGACGAGGAGGGGCACCGTCGGGTCCATCCGGTAGTGGCTGGAGTTGGAGATCACGATGTGGCCGGCGGCGGCGAATGCGCGCTCGATGTCACCCGCGAGGTTCGAGGCCATGGAGGAGAAGACGACGCGGGGGCCGCGCCCGGGCACGCACTCCTCGACGCGGCGCTCCGCCGCCTCGTCCGGCACCGCGCCTTCGAGCTGCCAGGCCATCGCTTCGCGATAGGGCTTGCCGACGTTGCGGTCGCTCGCGCCGAGCCAGGTGGCGGTGAACCACGGGTGATGCTCCAGAAGCTGGAGGAAGCGTTGGCCCACCGTCCCGGTGGCACCGAGGATGCCGACTTCGATTTTTCCACTCATCAGGGCGTCTCCAACAACAAAGCGCGGACCAGATCCCGGTAGAGGCCGACCGCCTCCACCAGCTCCCGCTTGGGCACCCGCTCCTCGGCGGTGTGCGCCACATGGATGCTTCCCGGTCCGAGCAAGAACGGCTTCCCCCAGGCCGTGAGGTGGGGGACGTCCGTGGTGTACTTGACAATGGTACTCGCGAATCCCGGCAGCGCACCCAGGTGAAGAGCCGGCGTCTCGCGTTGCGCCGCCACTTCCACCCCGGGCACAGAGGCGATGGCCTCCTGGAGGCCGGCGCGCAGCTCCGCGGTGGGACCCACCGTGCGCAGCATGATCTCGGCGCGCGCCTGGTCTGCGATGACGTTCGCCGCCCGTCCGCCGGAGAGCGTCCCCACATTGAGCGTCGTCTCGCCGAGGAGGGGATCGGACGGCAGAGGCACCCGGCGCAGCCGGTCGAGAGCTTCCAGCAGCCGGTCGATCGCCGACACGCCCAGCTCCGGATAGGCCGAATGGGCCGCCTTCCCCCGGGCGGCGAGGGACAGGTAGAGCATCCCCTTGGACCCGAGAGCCAGCCGGTTCTCGGTGGGCTCGCCATTGACGAGGTACCTGGACCCGCGGGGGGACCGGTTGGCCGTCTTGGCCCCGATCGAATCGGTCTCTTCGCCGACCACGAGCAGCAGCCCGAACCCGCGGTCCCCCGCGGCCAGCAGCTCCTCCAGAGCCTTGATCATCGCCGCCAGGAGACCCTTGGTGTCGCACGCACCGCGGCCATGGATGTGCACCTCGTCCTCGGACGAGGCGAAGAACGGAGGCACCGTATCCATGTGGGTGGAGAGCACCACCACCGGAGAGCCCCACGAGGCGAACAGGTTGCAGCGGTCCTCGGCGACCGGCAGCCGCTCGACCGTCCCGCCGGTGCGCCCGGCCAGATCGGAGAGATGGGAGAAGAGGAAGTCACCGACCGCGCGTTCCCCCCCGGTGACCGAGTCGATGTCGATCAGGGCACGGGTGAGAGGGAAAAGGTCCATGGCGGCAGGCTCGCGCCAGGGAGATTATCCGGTCTGGCGGGCGGGGGGAAGGACTTCAAGGACCCAAAGGACACCAAGGACACCCCGGCCCCCCCGACCGGGAGCCGGTGTCCTCGAGGGTCCTTGTTGTCCTTGTCGTCCTTGTCGTCCTTTGGGTCCTTTGGCTTTCTCTACTTCTTGGCTTCCTTGCGCTCCCGCAGCTCGGCGGCCATCTGCCGGATTTCCGCGAGGTCGCGCTTCATTTCGCTCCAGCCGTACCAGAGCGCGTAGTCGGGGTTGGCGTGGAAGGTGCCCTGGAAAAGGCGCATGCGGTGCTCGAGGTGCATCACGAAGAGCTTCTGCTCGATCGGCGTCGGCGCGTCGTGGAAGGTGAGGAGGTCGGGGAAGGCGGAGGCGTAGCCGGCCGGCTTCTCCAGGAGGCCGTCCTTGTAGAGGCCGGCGATGAGGCGGATGGCCTCGGCCAGGAGATGATCGCCTTCGCGGATCAGGTTGTCGCCCTTGGCGAGCTCACCCTTCGCGAAGTTCTCGGAGTGGCACTGGCTGCAGGCGTTCATCAGCTTCTGGCGCTCGGCCTGGAAGTCCTCGGCGGTGAGGCGGGCCACGTCCGCGGCCTTGACGACGTCGAGGCGGGGGGTGGGTTTGCCTTCGGGATCGAGGACGCCCAGGGCTTGCAGGATGGTCACCTGGTCGGCGGCCCACTGCGGGTCTTCGGGCAGAGGCAGGCGGACGGCGAGGAAGCCCCACGGGGTGCGGACCTCATGATTGCCCTCCTGCATGTGGCAGGTCTGGCAGGTGGGGGCCGCGGTGGAGGCGGGGAGCGTGCCGTTCTGCTTCAGCAGAGCGCGGACGCCGTGCTTGGAGGCCGAGTACATCTCCCATTGCGGATGGTCGAAACCCATGTGGCAGGTCTGGCAGGCCTGCGGCTGGCGCGCTTCGACGACGGAGAAGGTGTGGCGGGTGTGGCAGGCGTCGCAGGAAGCGAGGCCGAAACCGGCGCCTTCGCTGCGCAGCTTGCGGATCTCGTCCTCGGTCTTGAGGCCGATCTTGTGGCAGCCGCCGCAGCCCTTCATGCCGTCGGCGAGGGCCATCGGCATGGCATGGGTGGTGGGCATGGCGTTGAGCGCCGCCCAGGCCTTGGCGTGCTTGCCTTTGGTGAACTGCTCCACGCGGTCGCCATGGCACTGGCCGCAGGTCTCCGGCGTGGGGATCTCGACCTTGGCGACGTCTGCCGCCGAGGTGTGCCGGTCGCCGTGGCAGACCGAGCAGTCGACTCCCTGGGCGCTGTGCTTGCTCAGCTCCCAGTCGGTGACGATGGCGGGGGTGGTGGTGCGGTGGCAGTCGACGCAGATGGACGGGGCGGCGGCCTGGGCAGGTGCCGGGGCTGCCGCGGGAGCGGCGGCGGACATGTCCCGCACTCCTCCCGGCAAGGCCGCCGCGGCGAGGAGCGCGGCGGCACCGAGCAGCATCTTTCGCATGGTTGGAAACCCTCCCTTGGTGAACGAACCAGCTTCTGGTGGCGCGAGCGTACCGGGAGGGGGGAGGCGTCACGTATGACGGCGGTCATAGGAGGCTGCGGTTCGTCTGTGCTCCCGGCCTCCTCACCGCGCCGCCCGGTGCACCCCCGCCACCGCGCGGCCGGACGGATCGGCGGCGTTGGCGAAGGCCGCATCCCAGGCGATCGCCGCCGGGGAGGAGCAGGCGATCGACTTGCCGCCCGGCACCGTCTGCGCAGAGGCCGGCCCGGGATAGTTGCGCTCGAAGAGGGCGCGATAGAAATACGCCTCCTTGGTCAACGGCGGGTTGATCGGGAAGCGGCTCGCCGCGGCGGCGAGCTCGCGGTCGCCGACCTGGGCCTCGGCATGGGCCTTGAGGCCGTCGATCCAGCCATAGCCCACGCCGTCGCTGAACTGTTCTTTCTGCCGCCAGAGGATCGAGTCCGGCAGGTAGCCCGCGAACGCTTCGCGCAGGA
This sequence comes from Holophagales bacterium UBA5704, assembly GCA_002420005.1. Lineage (GTDB taxonomy): Bacteria > Acidobacteriota > Thermoanaerobaculia > Multivoradales > UBA5704 > UBA5704. The sequence continues at coordinate 8,794 of DIHE01000127.1, forward strand.
TCGCCTTCTCGATGCGGCCGGGGCCGGCCATCTTGGCCCGGGCGTCCATGCGCATCGCCACGTCGAGGAACTCCACGTCGAGAAACGGCACCCGGGGCTCGACGCCCCAGGCCATCATCGACTTGTTGGCGCGCAGGCAGTCGTAGGTGTGGAGCGCGTCCAGCTTGCGCACCAGCTCCTCGTGGAAGGCGCGGGCGTCCGGCGCTTTGTGAAAGTAGAGGTAGCCGCCGAAGATCTCGTCGGAGCCTTCGCCGGACAGGACCATCTTCACCCCCATGGCCTTGATCCGGCGCGCCAGCAGGAACATCGGCGTCGAGGCGCGGATGGTGGTGACGTCGTAGCTCTCGATGTGGCGGATCACCTCCGGGATCGCATCCAGGCCTTCCTCGAAGGTGTACCGGAAGCCGTGATGGACGGTGCCCAGCGCCTGGGCGGCGATCTCGGCCGCCGCCAGGTCGGGCGAGCCCTCCAGGCCGATCGCGAAGGAATGCAGGCGCGGCCACCAGGCCTCGGCGCGGTCGTCCTCCTCGATCCGGCGGCGGGCGAACCGCGCGGCACAGGCGGCGACCAGGGACGAGTCCAGACCTCCGGAGAGCAGCACGCCATAGGGCACGTCGGACATCAGCTGGCGGTGCACCGCGCGCTCGAACGCCTCGCGCAGCTCCTCTTTCGACACCACGACGCCTTGGGTCGCCTCGTAGTCGCGCCACGGCCGGTCGTAGTAGCGCGCCAGGGTGCCCGTCGCGCTGTCGTAGACGTGGCCCGGCGGGAACTGGGCGACGTCGGCGCAGAGGCCGGCGAGCGCCTTCATCTCGGAGGCGACGCAGAGCCGGCCGACGGTGTCGTGGCCCCAATAGAGCGGGCAGACGCCGATCGGGTCGCGCGCGATCACGTAGCGTCGGCCTGCGCGGTCCCACAACGCGAAGGCGAAGATGCCGTTGACCCGCGGCAACCAGGAGGCGAGGTCGCCGCCTTCGCGGTAGAGGGCATTCAGGACCTCGCAGTCCGACCCGGTCTGGAAGGCGTAAGGCTGCCGCAGCTCTTTTTCCAGCTCGCGGTGGTTGTAGATCTCGCCGTTGACCGCGAGGACCAGTGCGCCGTCCGCGGAGCGCAGCGGCTGCGAGCCGCCGGCCGGATCGACGATGGCCAGCCGTTCATGGACCAGGATCGCGCCGTCGTCGAGGTGCACGCCGCTCCAGTCCGGGCCGCGGTGGCGTTGGCGTTGGGACAGCTCCAACGCCAGGCGCCGCAGGCCTTGCACGTCGTCGCCGGGTTGCAGGCCGAAGAGGCCGAAGATCGAGCACATCAGCAAGCTCCTTGGCGCCTCAGCGCCGGGTTTCGTCCACCACCACCCGTCCTCCCTGCATCACCCAGACGACCCGCAGCAGCGCCCGGATGTCTTGCGAGGGATCGCCGGCGACCGCGATCAGATCGGCCTCATGACCCGCAGCGAGAGTACCGATCCGGTCACCGAGGCCGAGCGACTCGGCGGCGAGCGAGGTGGCGGAGACGACGGCGGCCATCGGGGCCTGGCCGCCCTTTTCGACACGATAGACCAATTCCTCGAAATTGCGGCCGTGCGAGCCGGCGAGCGCGTCGGTGCCGAAGACGACCTTGAGCCCGGGTGTCTGGAGCGCCATCTGGAACACGTTCAGGACGAGCGGCCCGGCGCGCCGCATCATGTCGAAGCCTTCTTCGGTGTAGCTGCCGATGCCGAGGAATTTCGCCTTGTTCTCCAGGTAGTTGCGGAAGATCAAGTCGGTGTTCGGGTCGAAATACGTGCCGTGGCCGGCGAGGAAGGCGAGCGTCGCGGCGTCGAGGAGCACGCCGTGCTCGACGGAGGTGCAGCCGGCCGCCGCGGCGCGCCGGGCGCTCTCGATGCCGTGGGCATGGACCGCGGTGCGCAGGCCGAGCGTCTTCGCCTCGCCGCACGCCGCGTCGAGCTGCGCCTGGCTGAAGGTGGGACCGCCACCCAGCCGGATGCTCTCGGAGGCGAAGATCTTGATCACGTCCGCCCCTTGCGCCTTGCGCTCGCGCACGTCGGCGCGCAGCTCTTCCGGCGTGCGCTTCGCATCCTCCAAAGGTGCCAGCGCGGTGAGGACGCGCGGGCCGGGGACGGTGCCGCGGGCGATCGCGTCGCGCACCTCGGCGTCGAGCGGCGCGCCGAGGCTCTGCACGGTGGTGATGCCGCTCTTCAGGGTGGCGAGCCCGTTCTCCACCGCGTAGAGGACGGTGCGGGCCGGTGGTTCCTTCTCTTCGTCCGCCAGCCGGCCGGCCTCGTCGAAGTGCCAGGTGAGATGGACGTGGGTGTCGATGCCGCCGGGCAGCAGGGTGAAGGGGCGCAGGTCCCAGGTGGGCGTTGCGGTGCCTCCCGGCCCGATCGGCTCGATCGAGACGATCCTGGCGCCCTGGATCGTCACCAGGGCGTTCTCGATGGACCCGCCGCGGCCGTCGAGCAGCTTGCCGACGCGGAGCGTGACGGGGGCCGGGTCGGCGGCCTGCACGGCGGTGGCGCCGAGCAGCAGGGCGAGGGCGGGGATGAATCGGCGCATGGGACACCTCCACGAAAGAGCGTGGAGATTATGCGCTCATTCAAACGCCGACGCCGCCCGCGCGAGCTCCCACCAGGCGCCTTCGATCTCCTCCGCCTGGCGCAGGTAGGACTCCGCGGTGCGGGCCTTGCCGGGCAAAGGGAGGGCGCGGAAGAGGCGGCGCGCGTCTTCCGCCAGCTCGCGCAGCTCCGCCGCCCGGTCCTGGCGGGCGTAGAGGGCGCACAGGTCGAGCGCCACCAGAGCGGCTTCGAGCCGGTTCTCCTGGGCGAGAAAACCCTGGCGGGCGCCGAGCAGGTCGGCCTCGCCGTCTGCGGTCTCTGCGAACGCGAGCGCGAGCCGGCCACGCAGCCAGCGCAGGTGGCTCTGCGTCCAGGGGTCCGGAAACTGCCGGTAGAGCGCCCGGCAGCGGACGAGCAGGCCGCGCGCCTCCATCAACCGGCCGGAGGCGAGGAGGGTCGCGATGAGCTGGTGGCGGGTGGCGAGCAGCAGGCGCGGCTCGGCCGCGCCTGCGACCTGCCGCTGCGCCTCCTGGAGCAGGGAGAGGGCCCGCGCCAGCTCCCCTCGGCTCCGGTGGACGATGGCGAGATGGATCAGCGATCCGGTGGCACGCTCCTCCTCCCCGTTTTCCAGGAATCCCTCGATCGCCTTGCGCAGGAGACGTTTCGCTTCGCTCCGCCGCTGCTCGGCGTGGCGCAGCGCCGCTTCGAGGTCGAGGAGCCAGGCGCGCTCCAGCGAATCTCCCGTGCCGCGGCGCAGGTGGTCGTGCGCCCGGTCGAAGGCCTCGCCGGCGCCGGCGAAATCCGCGCGTAGACGGCGGGCGTCGGCGACGAACGACCAGGCGCGCGCCTTCAGGTCTTCCAGCCGGGCCTCACCGTACAGGGCGGCATCGAGCCGTTCGGCCAGCGCCAGGGCCAGCACGGCGAGCCGTTCGCTGCCGATCCGGTTCGCCAGACGGGTCTCCTGGCTCTCCTCCAGCAGCTTCTCGAGCAGCCCCCAGGTGTGGAAGCGCGGGTCGCCGGCGAGCACCAGGGCACGCCGCTCCGGCCGGTGCCGGGTGAGCTCGGCCAGGAGAAAGCCGGCCTCCGCCCGTTCGCGGTCGAGCGCGATCTGGCGCTCGCGCAGGGTCGCCGCGCTGCGCTCCAGGGCCGGCACGTAGTCGGCCTGCGGAGGCGGGAAGCACAGAACCCGTCCCGGGGGTGGGCTCGCGGGCCGCCTCAGGATCGCGCGGAGGTCGTGCAGGAACGATTCATGTGTGGCCTTCATCGGCTGCCTTCAATAAGATGTCGGTTGCGGGGCTCCGCTCCGGCCGGTCGCGCCCGGATCAGAGCCTCCTCCCTATAAGTTGCCGCAGGGGCTCCTTTTCGGGACAAACTGCGGCATCTTGCCGTGCAGATCGACTCCCGTGGGTACAAATGTTTTATAGCCAGATCCGAAACTTCGTCCGTTCATTGATTCGTCTTGAGGAGACCGTCCCATGCAGGTGTTGATTCTCGCCGGCGGCAGCGGCACCCGTTTCTGGCCGCTGTCGCGCAAGCTTCGTCCCAAGCAGCTTCTGGCTCTCGAAGGGGAGCGGAGCCTGCTGCGGGAGACCGTGGAGCGGCTGCAACCTCTGGCCGGGCCGGAGTCGGTGTGGATCTGCACCACCCGGGCCTTGGCGGATGCGGTGCGCCGCGACGTGCCGGAGGTTCCGGCCGGGCAGATCCTGCTCGAGCCCGAAGGGCGCAACACCGCTCCGGCGATCGGCTGGTCCGTGCGTTCGATGCCCGAGGCGGTGCGCCGTGGCCCGGTGGCGGTGTTGCCGGCGGATCACCGGATCGGCGACCCGGCGGCGTTCCGGGCGGCGCTGGCCACGGCGGCGCGCGCGGTCGTGGCGGACGACCGGGTGATGACGCTCGGGGTGACGCCGCGCTGGGCCGAGACGGGCTATGGCTATCTCGAGCTGGCACCCGGCGCCGAGGCGGACGGGCTGCGCCGGGTCCGCCGGTTCGTCGAGAAGCCGGATGCGCAGAAGGCCGAGGCGCTCTGGCGCTCCGGGCACCACCTGTGGAACGCCGGCATCTTCGTGTTCCGCGGCACGACGCTGCTGGAGCTTCTCGAGCGGCATCAGCCGGAGCTCGCCCGCGGCCTGGAGGAGATCGCCGCCGCACCCGGGCGGCTGGGTGAGCTCTACGGCCGTCTGCCCGCCGATTCGATCGACTATGCGCTGATGGAAAAGCTGGACGGCCTCTCCACCTTGCCGCTCGACTGCGGCTGGAGCGACCTGGGCTCCTGGGAGGCGCTCGACGAGATCCTGCCGAAGGACGCGGCCGGCAACGCCGCGCGCGGCGACGTGGTGGCGGTGGAGTCGAGCGGCAATCTGCTGTTCTCCGAGGGGGGCACGGTGGCGGTTCTGGGCGTCGAAGGGCTGGTGGTGGTGCGCACCGGCGACGCGGTGCTGGTGATGCCGAAAGAGCGCTCGCAGGAGGTGCGCAAGATCGTCGCGGCCCTCCAGCAGAGCGGGCGGGGGGAGCTGCTGTGATCCAGCCGCTGCGCATCGCCACGCCGGAGGGGGAACGGGGCCTCGCCACCACCGCGGCGCCTCTGCCGCTCGACGCGCTGGTGCCCGGCTCCGGGGCCTGGGAGGTCGAGATCGGCTTCGGCAAGGGGCGCTATCTCCTGCGCCGCTGCCGGGAGGAGCCGGGCGGCCGTTTTCTCGGCATCGAGCTGGCTTCGGAATACTGGGGGATGTTCGTCGAGCGGGCGCGGCGCCACCGGCTGTCGAACTGGATCGCCCTGCGCGGCGACGCCCTGGCCCTCCTCGCCTCCACGGTGCCCAGGGGCTTCGCCGCCGCGGTGCACGTCTACTTCCCCGATCCCTGGCCGAAGAGCCGCCATCACAAGCGCCGCCTGTTCGATCCCGAGACGGTGGACCTGGTCCTGTCTCTCCTCGCCCCCGGCGGCCGGCTCCTTTTCGCCACCGATTTCCTGGAGTACGGCGCCCTGGTGCAGGAGATCCTGGAGTCCTATCCCGGTCTGGAGGTGACCCGCCGCGACCGGCCCTGGGACGACGGCGCGCGCACCAACTACGAGGCGAAATACCTGGTGGAGGGGCGGCCGATTCTGCGGTTGGAGGTGACGCGCACGCCCGGTGCGGCGCCGCTCCACCCGCGCGGTGCACGGGGAGTGCTCGCGGCGGTCTGATATCCTTCCCGGGTGTTCAAACGTCTGGCGTATCTCTGGCCGTTTCTCCGTTCCTACCGGCGCAAGCTGATCCCCGGGCTGCTCGCCATCCTCGCCTCGGTGGTGGTGAGCATGGCGAGCCCTCTGCTGGTCGGCCGGGCCGTCGACTCCCTGAAGGCGGATGTCCGCACCGAGACCCTGCTCGGTTATGCCGCGCTCCTGGTGGGCGCCACCCTGGTGCAGGGGATCTTCAGCTACCTGCAGCGGATGATCCTGGTCGGGATGAGCCGGGACATCGAGTACGACCTGCGCAACCGGTACTTCTCCTCCCTGGAGACGCAGCCGCCGGCGTTCTTTCACGACCACCCGACCGGCGACCTGATGGCGCGCGCCACCAACGACCTGCAGGCGGTGCGGATGCTCTGCGGGCCGGCGATCATGTACAGCTTCGGCACCTTCTTCACCGCCCTCGGCGCGCTGTTCTTCATGTCCCGCATCCATCTCGGCCTGACCCTGGTGGCGCTCCTCTCGATGCCCGCCGTGGCGGTGTCCACGAAGCTCTTCGGGCAGCGCATCCACACCCTGTTCACGGAGGTCCAGGGGCGCTTCGCGGACATCTCGACCCGGGTGCAGGAGAGCTTCGCCGGGGTGCGTGTGGTGCGTGCCTATGCCCAGGAGGAGCGGGAGCGGGAGACGTTCCGCAAGGTCAACGAGGACTTCCTGCTCGGCAACCGCCGGCTCATCGCCTGGTCGGTGGCCTTCCATCCGGTGCTCCAGGCGCTCATTGGCGTCGGGTTCGTGGCGGTCCTCTGGTACGGCGGCCTGCTGGTCATGCGCAGCCGCATCTCGGTGGGCGAGTTCGTCACCTTCAATTTCTTCCTGAACAAGCTGATCTGGCCGATGATCGCGATCGGCTGGGTGGCCAACCTGGCGCAGCGGGGAACCGCTTCCCTCACCCGCCTGCGCGACATCATGGACGTGGTCCCGGCGATCCGCGACGAGCCTCCTCTGGTGGAGATGCCGGAGGTGCGCGGCGCGCTCCGCGCCCGGAATCTGAGCTTCGCCTGGCCCTCCGGCGAGCCGGCGCTCACCGATCTCTCGTTCGACGTGGCGGCCGGCCAGACGGTCGCCCTGGTCGGGCGTACCGGCTCGGGCAAGAGCAGTCTCCTCTCGCTCCTCCCGCGGCTCCTCGATCCGCCGGAAGGCACCCTCTTCCTCGACGGTGTGGACGTGCGCCGCATCCCGCTCGCCACGCTGCGCCGGGCAATCGGCATGGTGCCGCAGGAGACGTTCCTGTTCTCGGCGACCCTCTCCGACAACATCACCCTCGGCCGGCCCGAGGCCACGCGCGAGGAGGCCCTGGAAGCGGCGCGCATCGCCGGCCTGGAGACGGACCTGGCGGCGTTCCCGCAAGGGCTCGACACCCTGGTGGGGGAGCGCGGGATCACCCTCTCCGGCGGCCAGAAACAGCGCGTCGCCCTCGCCCGCGCGCTGCTGCGCGACCCCCGCATCCTCCTTCTCGACGACTCGCTCTCCGCCGTCGACACCCACACCGAGGAGCAGATCCTGCGCAATCTGCGCACGGTCTTCGAAGGGCGGACGGTGTTCCTGGTCTCGCACCGCATCTCGACGGTGCAGAACGCCGATCTGATCCTGGTTCTCGACCGCGGCCGGGTCGCCGAGCGCGGCACACACCAGCAGCTGCTCGCCCATGGAGGCCTCTATGCCGATCTCCACCAGCGCCAGCTCCTTGAAGAAGAGCTCGCCGCGGTCTGAGGGAGGCTGTCGATGCGCATCCTGATCACCGGCGGCACGGGGCTCATTGGCCGCTCGCTCGCCCGGGAGCTCGCGGCGGCGCACGAGGTCGTCCTGCTGACCCGCGATCCGGAGCGCGCCGGGCCGCTGCCCGCCGGGGTGCGGGCGGCGCGCTGGGACGGCCGGACGGCGGCGGGGTGGGGATCTCTCCTCGACACCGAGAACGCGATTGTCCATCTCGCCGGAGACAGCGTGGCGCAAGGGCGGTGGACGGCGGAGAAGAAGCGCCGCATCCGCGACAGCCGCGTGCTTTCCGGCGAGGCGGTGCTGGCGGCGATCCGCGCCGCCGTGGTGCGTCCGCGGGTGCTCCTCCAGTCGTCCGCCGTCGGCCTCTATGGCGACCGCGGAGATGCCGTGATCACGGAGGAGGCCTCTGCGGGCGCCGGCTTCCTCGCCGACGTCTGCCGGGAGTGGGAGGCCTCGACGGCGGAGGCGGAGAGCCTCGGCGTGCGCCGCGTCCTGGCGCGCACCGGCATCGTGCTGGCCCGCGAGGGAGGGGCGCTGCCGGTGATGAGCCGGCCGTTCCGGCTGGGGCTGGGCGGCCCGCTGGGCGACGGGCGGCAGTGGTTCCCGTGGATCCACATGGAGGATGAGGTCGGCGCCCTCCGTTTTCTACTGGAGCGGGAGGAGGCGCGCGGCGCCTTCAACCTGGCCGCACCCCACCCGGTCACCAACCGTGAGCTCACCCGCACCCTGGCGCGGGTGCTGCGCCGGCCGGCGTTCCTGCCGGCGCCCGCCTTTGCGCTGCGCCTCGCGCTGGGAGAATTCGCCGATTCGCTGCTCGGCGGCCAGCGGGTGATCCCGGCGCGGCTCCTCGCCGCCGGCTACGCCTTCCGCCGGCCGGACCTCGAATCGGCCCTGCGCGATCTGCTCCACCCCGCGTAGAAAAAGAAAAAGCCCCGATCCGAAGACCGGGGCTTCTGGGTGGAGCGGTCGTTCCCGAAAGGGCTAGAACCGCACGCCGAGCGAGAACCGGAAGGTCCGGGGGGTCTGGTAGTCGGTCTCGATCACACCCTTGCCGAAGCTCCCGCCCCTGCGCCAGTGAATACCCTCGACGGGGGTCTCGGTGAAGGGGTTGAAGGGAAGGAGACCGTTCGGGTTGGTGGCGGAGCGCGGGCTGTTCGTCGCGTCCTGCACCGCGGTGTTGACGTTGATCACGCCGTGCTCGTTGAACACGTTCAGGATCTCCGGCTGCAGGTACAGCTCGATGTCCTTGCCGAACGCCGGGACGTTGAATGCATAGTTGAACGTCAGGTTGGTGGCGGTGATGTCATCCGTCCGGAAGGCGTCTCGGTTCGTGTAGTAGTAGTTGATCTGCGCGGCCGGTGGCGTCAGCGCATAGCCGGGGTTGGTGACGAAGGCGCGGGAGTTGACGCGGTTGACCGCGCCGTAGGGGATGCCCGAGCCATAGGTCTGCAGCAGGCTCACGTTGAGCGAGTGGTGGGAGGTGCGGAACAGGTCGTACACCAGCCACACGCTGGCGCGGTGGCGCTGGTCGAGAAGCAGGTCGCCGCGCGGGTTGTTCCAGCGCGCTTCCTTGTACTCGGGGTAGGAGTCGATGAGGGCGGAGACCGGGCCGCTGGCGGCGGTCTCACCATCGAAGGTGCCGCGCAGGTGCGACCAGGTGTAGACCGCGCCGCCGCTCAGCTTGTCGCTGAAGCGGTACTGCAGCTGGGTGTGCAGGCCGTCGTAGACCCTCTCCAGGCCGTCGTTGCTGTTCTCGAGGATGGTCAGGTCGCTGCGCCCACCGGTCGGGGTGGTCACCTGGCCGGTCGAGAGGTCGAGGCGAGAGGAGTAGAAGTCGCGATAGTCGCGGTGCACATAGTCCGCCCGGGCGATGCCGCGGTTGCCCAGGCGTTTGGCCGCACCCACCGAGTACTCGCGGACGAAGGGGGAGTCGAGCGAGCCGCGGATGACCGTGGTGCCGCCCGGGATGTCGACGGAGGTCAGGAAACCGCCACGGCCGACGGCGTTCGTGTTGTTGGCCCCACCGACCGAGTTGAACCAGTCGAAGATCTGGCGCAGCGCCGCGTCCGTGGAGATGAGGGGCGCGTTGGGGTCGGTGTTGATCGACGGGCCACCGTAGGCCCACCGAAGCTGCGCCGGGTTGCCGGCGGCGGAGGTCGAGTTGGCCTGGGAGTTGGCGATGGCCGCCACGTATTCGCCGTAGCTGAAGCTGAACACCCAGTCGCCGTTCGCCTTGGGATCCCAGGCGGCGGAGAGGCGCGGAGAGATGCGGCTGTCGTCGGCGACCTTCCGGCCCGCGGAGTCCTCGCCGTCGTTCGCGTCGTAGCGCAGGCCGATGTTGAAGCTCCAGTTGTCGTTCAGGCGCCACTTGTCGTTGATATAGAGCGAGTTGGTCTTGAACCGCGTCGTCGTCGCCTCTTGGAGGATCGGGTTGAACTGGATGAACTGGTTGAGCAGGGCGGTCGGATCGGAGCTCAGGACCGGATAGACCACGCCGTCGCGCTGGATGGCGGTGCGGGTGATGATCCGGAAGTCGCTGCCCGACTGGTGGTTGTTGGCCAGGCGCTGGTCGTCGTAGGAGTCGGCACCGAACGACAGGTCGTGCGAGCCGGTGCTCGCGGAGGACAGGAACCAGCTGCCCTTGGCGAGGATGTTTTCGTTGTTGCGTTCCTCGTCCGTGCAGACGCCGCAGAACGTCGGGCTCCACCAGCGGAAGCCCGTGACGCCGTCGACCATCAGGGTGCCGTTGATCAGGTCCGTAAACCTGGAGCCGGAGCCCTCGAAGGTGAACTTGCGCTCCGAGTACTGCGCCTCCACGAAGAAGTTCTCGGTCAGGACGCCCGTGTAGTTGAGCGCCATCAGCTCCTGCGGGGTCTTGCGGTTCACCACGCTGTTGGTGTCCAGGATGGTGCCGAAGCGGTTACCGATGTCTTCCTGCTCGATGCTGATGTAGGAACCGATGAGGCGGTGGCCCTGGAAGGGCGACAAGGTCAGCTTGCCCTCATAGCGCTGCTGGTCGGGGCCCGCGGTGAAGCGGATCGGGCTGGAGTTCGTGGCGCCCGCCAGCACGGCGGTCTGCGCCGAGGTGACGTTCTCGAAGTCGCGGCCGGCGAGGAAATACCAGATCTTGTCCTTCCAGAGCCAGCCGCCGAGGGTCGCCTCGAAGCGCTCCTTGACGTCGTCCGTCTGCACCCCGGTGATCTTCGGAATCTTCTCCTCCCAGGTCTGGTTGGTGGCGCTGGCACGCACGGAGCCATGGATCTCGTTGCCGCCCGACTTGGTGATCGTGTTCACCACGCCGCCGGAGAAACGGCCGAACTCGGCGGACACACCGGAGACCGTGGTGGTGGTCTCCTCGATGGCGTCCTCGATGAACAGGTCGAACGGTTGGCCACGCAGGTTCTCGGTGATCGCCACACCGTTGACCAGGAACAGGTTCTCATAGGACTGCGAGCCGGCGATGCTGATGCCGCGGGCGCGGCCGTCGGTGGCCACGCCGGTGGCGCCGACGCCGGGGGTCAGGAGCACCGTCTCGCGGATGTTGCGCTCGATCGGCAGCGACTCGACGAAGTCCTTCTCATAGGTCGTCGCCGCTTCCGACGCGGTGGAGATGGTCTCGTACGAGCCGGTGACCACGATCTCCTCGCTCACCGCCGTGTTGGACAGCTCGGCGTCGAGCCGGATCTGCTGCGCCGCCGACACCTTGACCGTGCGCTTCGGGTTCGAGAACCCTTCCAGCTCGAAGCTCACCTCGTACTCACCGGGTGGCAGCAGCGGAATGTTGTACTCGCCACCCTCGCTGGTGACGGTGTCGCGGGTACCCTGCAGGCTCGGTGAGGTCACGGTGACCATCACGCCGGGAAGCGCCTCCCCTTCCGCCGACGTGACCTTGCCCGACACCGTGCCCGTGGGAATCTGGGCGAGCATCGGAAGCGCCGTCAGCAGAAGAGCAAGGCCCACAGACAGGACCAAGGCTCTGGATTTCATCAAAGGACTCCTTTCCTCGAATTGGGCTCCCCACCAGGGAGAAGCGGGATAGAGCATCGATAGAAGACGGGGCAATTGTCATGCCGTGTTCATCGCCCTGTCAATGCTCCGAAGAACCCCTGTCGCTCCCGCCACTTGGCACCTCTCTGCCCACGCCGTGGGCAATCCGGCGATCCAAGGGATTGGGCGCGAACCAAAAAACCGGATCGACGCTGTCCGGAATTTTGGATCGGGTTCAGGCGGAGCCCCAGAGCTCGCGCAGCGCAGCGGCGACCGGGTTGCGCAGGGAGGGCGGCGTATAGACCCGGTAGCGGTCGATCCGTGTCAGGTGGCGGATGAAGTGGCTGGCTTCCTCCATGGGTTCCAGCGAGCCGTCGAACCGGCGCACCAGGACGCGGCTGCTGTGCATCCGGTGCGGATCCTTGGCCGAGTTGGAGAGCAGGAGGTTGCCGGGGCCGAAGCGTGCGGCGAGGTCCGGCAGCAAGGTCTCGAACCGCTCCTTGTCCTCCCGCGAGAGGTGCTCACGGGTCTCGAAGGCCACCGGGAAATGGTCGCGCTCCGCCAGGGCGCGGGCGTGCGGGCTGTCCGAGCGGCGCAGGTCGGCCCAGACGGAGACGTCGTCCTGGCGCAGAAAGGCTTCGGGCTCCGCGGCCCAGCGCCGGCCGGTCTCCTGCAGCCATTCATTGAGGTGCAGCTCCAGGGCCTTGCTCGTGGCGTTGAAATAGACCTGGGTGAACATGTAGTACCGGGCCATCACCAGGGCTTCGAGGGCGTGGACGCCACCCTCGTCGACGCCGGTCCCCCAGATGCCGGTCGCCGGGTCCTCGATGGGGAGCACGGTGTCGAGCAGCCGTTCCAGGTCGTAGCTGCCGTAGCGCACACCACAGAACAGGCTGTCGCGCAGCAGGTAGTCCATCTTGTCGACGTCGAGCTCGCCCGAGATGATGCCGGAGAGCAGGTGCTCGGTGGCGCCGCCTCCTTGGGCGAGCAGGCGCACCACGTCCTCCGGCGCGAGCCCGTCGCCGTGGCGCTCGAAGATCGCGGCGATCTCCGGCAGGGCGAGCAGGCGGCGGGTCATCTCCTCATGGTCGATGCCGTCCTCGAACAGCCCTTCGGCCGAATGGCTGAACGGAGCGTGCCCTACGTCGTGCAGGAGCGCCGCGGCGCAGACCAGCCTCCGCTCGCGGCTCTGCGGACCCCGCGGCAACAGGCCTTCGCTCTTGGCGGAGAGGGTGTCGTAGATCCGGCCGGCCAGATGCATGGCGCCGAGAACGTGGCTGAACCGGCTGTGCTCCGCGCCGGGGAAGACCAGGAAGGAGAAGCCGAGCTGATGGATGAAGCGCAGCCTCTGGAGCGGCCGGCTGTTGATCAGCGCCGCCTCCAGGGCGTCGGCCCGGATGAACCCGTGGACCGGGTCGCGCAGCGACAGGGGAGCGAGCGGCGTGTCGAGCACAAGACCTCGCGGATCAGTTGAGGGAGGAGCGGCCGGCCAGGTGCCGGTACGGGCGCAGCAGGTCGATCACCTGTTGGCGGCTGCGCAGGATCGACAGGATGGAAAGGCCCCGCTGCGGGAGCGGCTCGCCGAGCAGGTCGAGCTTGCGTAGCACCGGGACGTCGAGCTCCGCGGCGATCCGGTTGACCAGCTCCTCGAACGGGCTGTCCGCCCCGAGGCCGAGCTCCTCGCGCAGCGGAAAGGCGGCACCGAGATCGTCCGCCAGGCTGCGCAGAAGGGTGAGGATCTCGTCGCGCACGAGGACGATGCCGGCGTCCTGCTCATTGAGCCATGGCTCGGCCACCGGCCGCACCACCGCCCGGCGGTAGGGGATGCTCACGCACTCGCGTTCCAGCTCGAAGCGGAAATCCCCCCAGAGGAGGATGTTGGCGCTGCCGTCCGGCAACTCGTCGACGTCCATCAGGCGGCCGGCGGTGCCGCCGGGGAAGATGTCGGGATTGCCCTCGTAGCTCTGCACCCAGCCGGGTTTCAGGAGCACGATGCCGATCGTCCGGTCCTCCTCGGCGCGCTCTTCGAGGTCGTGGACCAGCCGCCGGTAGCGCGGCTCGTTCACATGCAGCCGCAGCTCCGTGCGCGGAAAGTGCACCACGTCCGGCAACGGAAACAGCGGCAGAAGGGTCTGGCCCGGCATGCGGGAATGATACACCGGGGCGCGCGGCCCGTTGAACAGAACGGAACGTCCGGTCCACGGAACGCCTGGTTCGTGAAACGAAACGGTCGGCTCGTTCAGCGCAACGCCCCGTTCGTTGAACGAAACGGCGCCCTCGTTCCACGGAACGCGCCTTCCGTCGAGCCGAACGGCCTGCTCGTTCCGCGAGACGCTGCGCTCGTTGAACGGAACGGCCGGCTCGTGAAACGAAACGGTCGGCTC
>DIHE01000127.1:22873-39905 GCA_002420005.1 Holophagales bacterium UBA5704
GAAACGAAACGGTCGGCTCGTTCTACGGAACGCCCGGCTCGTTGAGCGGAACGGTCTGTTCGTGTCACGGAACGCCCAGCTCGTGAAACGAAACGGGTCGTTCGTGGCGCGGAACGCCCGGCTCGTGAAACGAAACGCCCGGCTCGTTGCACGGATCGGGCCTGGTGGAGGTTGGTGCAGGCAAAAAAAGGGGGCGTGGCGGTGAGCCACGCCCCGAGCGGATAGAACGAGAAGGCAGGTCCGGCGTGTCGGACGGTCAGTCGGCGGCCGTCGTGCCGGCCCGCCGCTTGAGCGGCTTGCCGTCGAGCCCGACGACCTGGATGCGCGGTTGGCTGCGGAACGGCTGCAGCCCGAACTCGACCAGCTTCTCCGCCCGGCTTCCGAAGTGCTCTCGCACCCCGACCATCAGGAAGGTCGACAGGATCCGCCCCTCGGCGATGACCGCCGCGAGTTGCCTGGTGACTTCCTGCTTGCGGGCGGTCAGGGTGTTCTGCTCGGCCGTGAGGTCCTGGGCGAGCGTCAACAGCTCGGCGAGCCGCTGGCGCTTCGGTTCCAGGAAGGAGAGCTCCGCGGCGTTGGCGGCGAGCGCCTTGCCCTGGTCTCCCCACTTCTTCAGGTGCACTGCATACGATGGCATGGTCCTTCTCCGTTTTCTGGGAGCCTTCCCGGGCCCCCGGTTGCCGAACGCCTTCATGGCGCCCGGTTCGTTACTGTCTACGGACCATAACACGGAATCGTTGATGGGAAGGCCGGGAAAGTAGAAAAAATGTCTCGCCACGTCGTTGGGGACATCGTTTTCGCCGTAGGGCTGGAGATCCCGCGGGCGGAGCGCGAGATCTCCGGGCCTCGGCGTACCGGAATCGCGACGTTTCTGTACAAACGTTGTCGAAAGCGGCTCGCAAAGCGGCCCGGTGAGCACCCTTACCTCTTGAGAGGCTTTCCAACTCTGAGGAGGAACGTAATGCGCGGAGCTTTCAGGACCCTCTGGGTCACCCTCTTGCTCACCGCGGTGTCGGCCGCCCATCCTCTGTCGGCGGAGGAGATTCAGGGAGATTCGTATTGGGGGAGCCGAGAGGAGTGGAAGGACTTCGACCCCGTCGCGCCGGTTCTCCACGAGACCGCCGCGTCCTTCGTCTGGGAGGACGACCGGTATCAGCTCCATGCCACCGCCGCTCCTGGCCGGTCGTCGCATCAGGTGCTGCTGGACGCAATCAGGGAGCTGGCGCCGGGGCTTGCGATCGATTGCTTCTCCCGCTGGACCGAGGGCTCGTGGGACGATCTCGCCGCGGCCGGGCTCGGCGATCCTCGTCCCGCCGTACCGGCGGCCTATGCGCCGGCCGGGATGAGTCTGACCTTCTACCGAGCTCCTGCCGCCGGCTGCCCGCCGGCCGCGCCCGCGCCAGCCTGGCCCCTCCGATTCTCGGCTGGCTTCACCACCCCGGCCGGCGCTCGCCTCGACCTGGCCGCCGAGTGGACCGCGGAGACCGCCGCCGAGCGTCCGGGCCGGCTGACCGCGACCGCCGCCTCCTGGATCGAGGACCACCTCGCCTACGTAGTGACCTTCACCGATCCGGCGCTCGATCCGGGCACGGTGACCGCCGTGGCCACCGCGCTCGATCCCGCCTTTCAAAAGGAATGCACCCGCTGGGTGGCCGAGGGGAGCGCGGCCCGGCTCACGGAGCGGGGGATGGCCCGGATACCTGTCGTGCCGCCCGGGTTCGAGGAGATCTCGAGCAGCCAGGTCCTCCGCGCCGCCCAGGGTGGCTGCACCACGGGAACGCCCCTCCCGACCGAATTCGCCGCCACCTGGGTCTTCACCGCCGGCAACGTCGTCCTGGAGGTGGGAGCGATCCACGACGCGACCGTAAAAGAGGACCCGACACTGGAGGGACTGACGATCGCGGACAACTTCGTCCGTTGGACGGACACTGAGGGCACTGCGTACTATGTTTTCAGCCACACTCTGGACGACGGGCCGGCCCTGGGCCAGGAAGATCTCTTCGCCGTCGCCCGCAGCCTCGACCCGGCGGTGCCGCTTCCCGAGCCGTGATCTCTGAAAGGTGATGCCCATGCGTAGAACTTGCTATCTCTTCGCCGCCCTCCTCGTCCTTCTGCTCGCCGCCCCTGCGGGTGCGAAGAGCTTCTGGGGCCCTCTGAGCCCCGTCGAGCGCGAGGCCCTGATCGACCTGTACGAGGCGACGGATGGAGAGAACTGGATCAACAACGAAGGTTGGCTCGGCCCCCCGGGCACCGAGTGCGACTGGCACGGCGTCTCCTGCGGCTGCTTCACCGAAGGAGCCTGCCCGGCCGTCTACCAGATCGACCTTGAGCAGAACAATCTCCGCGGCTACCTGCCCCGGAGCATCCGTCGCTTTCGGCAGCTGCAAGTGCTCAACCTGGCGATCAACCGCCTGCAAGGTGAGGTGCCCGGCGAGTTGGGCAAGCTGCTTCGCTTGCGAGAGCTGGAGCTTGGAGTCAACCGCTTCACCGGAGAGATCCCACCGGAGCTCGGGCGGTTGACTCGCCTGAGATACCTGTCTTTAGGCTTCAACGACCTGCATGGACCACTGCCGGCGGAGCTGGCGGGCCTGAAGAGTGTCCAGCTTCTTTTCCTGAGCGACAATCGGCTTTCAGGTGAGCTACCGCACTGGGTGGGGGAGTGGACCGCACTGAGCACTCTTGGACTCGACCGCAACGAGCTCTCCGGCTCGATTCCCGCCGAGCTCTTCGAGCTGAAGGATCTCAACGAACTGAGCTTGACGGAAAATCACTTCACCGGCCGCCTTCCTGCCAATATCGGCAAGCCCGAGCTCCACATCGTCCACCTGGAAGGCAATCGCTTGAGTGGGCCGATCCCGGAATCGGTCCTCGATCTCGACTTCCTCTCTTACATCAACGTCAGCTGGAACGCCTTCTACCCCACGAGCCCCGAAGTGGAACAGTTTTTCATGGACCGGGGCGGGCTGCTGGGCTGGCTCCAGACGCAGACGCTGGCACCGGAAAATCTGGTGGTTGTGGCGACGAGCAGTTCCACGGTGCGCCTGACCTGGGAGCCGGCGTTTCCCGGTCCTGGGCTGCTCAATGAGCGAGGTGGCTATCTGGTCTATATGAAGGCTGCTGCCAGCGACCGATTCCGCCTGATCAAAACAGTCCCCGGTAAAGAGTCTTCGGCGGCCAGTGTAAACGGGCTCAAGCCGGGAAGCCTGTACACCTTTCGCGTACGCACGTTCTCCAAGCCTCACGCGGAGAACGAGAATATCGTCCGGAGCGAGTTGAGCAGCTCGGTGGCCGTGACTCTGCCATCTGCCCCATCCGTCGAAGGGAGACTTCCGTGAAAAAAAGTGTTCAAATTTTCTTTGCTCTTGCCCTCTTCATGAGTGCGGCCACGGTGCGTGCCCAGGAAACGGAGCCCGCCCCTGAAGAAGCCTGCCCGGGTTCGCCAGGACTGATTGTGACGGTGTTTGCAGCTTCGACTTTCGGCCGTACTACGAGCAGAGTGTTCGACTGATGGACATGAAGGTCGGTCAGGATTATCAGACAGTGCGGCTTGAAGACATCAGGCCTTCCGTAGAAACAAACCCTGTCCTTGGTACCCTGCGGGAAACCTGGTACGTCCGCAAAGAGAGTCAACCCGGGCAGACAGGCCTGATCTATCGCTGCACGAACAGCGCGATTCCCGACGCGCGCGACAGCACCAGCACCACCGAGGGCGCGCCGGCTTACAACTGCTTCACCGGCTCTACCCCCAACGTGCTGGCGAATCCTTGGATCGCGACAGCCCATGCAGATCGGACGCCTTCGGGGCGCACGAGCTCGGGCCTTCTGCCGCTGCGGCGCTACAAGCGGTCCGGCGGGCCGGACTACCGCACCTGGCTCGCGACATCACCAATAGGGTATCTCTTCGATCTGGTGCTCGGCGGGTCTGGCAGTGGCTCGCGGTTGGGCTATCAGCGGTTTGGCAAGCTGCTTCGCAAGTCGCACGTGCTCATTCCCGGCCCGGAGAGCGGCTATGGGGTCAACTTTCTCCAGAACAACAATCTGCGGGTGGACTTCAACCGTACCTGGGGGAACGCGATCGGTCAGATTCGGCAGCTTGGCACCACCCGCCAGATCGTCAGCGAGCCGATCGGCGACATGGTGCAGTCGGTGCTGCGGTTCGATCGGGGCGACCCGGATTGCCGGGTGGCCAACCCCACACAGTCCGGCGGCGCGCAGTGCGTGTCTCCGGATTATTCCCGCACCACGCGATGGGCAGGCAGCCCGGTGATCTCCGAGACCCGCACCGGCACGTCCGCGGCCGCTCCGCAGACGTTCACCTCAGTCGTGCGGCCGCTCGACTTCTGCCACAACGGGAAGAGTCGGGTGACGATCCGAGACCAGAACGGGGTGCCCCGGGAGTCCACGACGCCGCCCTGGCCGGGGGCGACGGAGACCGATCCGTTGCTGTGGAATGGGTTCATCCAGCGGTCGGACACCTTGACGTGCAAGCTGAACGCCAACAACAACACGACCAACATGCGGCACGAGATTCTGCGCACGGTGAGCCGCTACCAGCTCGCCAAGAACCACACCGGCACGGCGACTGCAGTGGCGCCGCTCAACACGTATTGGCTTCGGCCGAAGGACCTGATCGGGAAGCCTGTGCAACCGGGGGCGAAGGAGATGGATTTTGTAGTGATTTGCAAGAATCTCGATACCGGGAGGTGGCGGCAGATCCTGAACGTGGTGGCGAGCGACGGCAGTCTCGTCGAGGGGACGGCGATCTTTGGCCGTGACGACGGGACGTGTGGCGTGGCCCCGGGTACCGTCGACACGGAAGGCAACTTTCATCAGCGTGCACGTCACGCGGTCGTGGCCACGCGGCTCGATGGAACCTTCGCCTACGCAGTGGCCCGGTTGGACGTGCCGCCGGGTGGGTACACGAACGTCAGTTTCCGCTGCGCCGGCGGTTGCCCGGATCCTTCGCTGGGCACGTTGATCATCCAGGCCCAAACAGCGTCGGTTCTGCTGTCGCAGGATGCTTGGAGCGCACCGCAGGAGTCGTTCCTGCTCGTCGGCTCCCGCTCGATCCTCATGGACGGCCCGAACAACCGCCTCGACGAGCTGAAGGCGGAGGCGGTGTCCATCGGGGGTCTCAACTGCTTCAACTGAAGGATGCCAAAGGCCGAGCTCGCCCCACACTCCCGGCCGCGCGCCCCCTGGGAGCGCTGGCGTCTCGCCGGCAGTCAAGTGGAATGGGCCGAAGGCCCGGCCGCAGGTCGCCGGGAATCTGACGAAGGTTGCAGCTTCCAGCGCCGAGCGCCGAGGAGGAGGCGCTCGCCGACTCCTGTGCCATCCGTACCGTGAGGCGCTTCCCCCGAGATAGGCGCAGTCTCTTCTCCCCGCCGTGCTCCGGAATCACACCGTCGCCGCAAAAGAGTTGTCAGAAGCGGCTCGCAAATCGGCCCGGTGAGCACCTCCTCTTTTAAAGAGGTGCTTTCGCCTCTCGCCCGAGGAGATTCCCATGCCCATCGTTCGCCGCGCCCCCTGGCGCCTTCTCGCCGTTTTGTCTCTGACCTTATCGGTCACCATCTTGACCATCTCCCCCGCACCCGCCGCCACCGTCGAAGGCTGGCGCTCCCCGCTCGCCGGCCGCGAGCTGGTCCTCATCGACAAGGTGCCGTTTGGAGATGTCGAGGAGCCCCAGCTGTTGCCGTTCTCCGTTGCATCTCTCCTGGGTGGCGACTTCGTTGAGTACGAAAGTCTGGTCGCCGCCCGGCTCCCCGCGGCTGAGGCCGCCAGCCTGACCTCCCTGGCTCTGCAGGAAGGTCTCTTCGCCTATGAGGACCCGAAGTTGCCGGGCGTCCTGCCTTTCATGGAATTTGATCTCTCAAAGCCGGAAGCACGGACAGCTCCATGGGCCGGCAACGCGGTGAAACCGTTGCCGGTGCCGCGGCTCTTTCTGGTTCACTTCGCCTTCCCGATTCTGGAGTCCTGGCTGGACGGCTTGCGGGCCTGCGGCGCCGAGCCGCTGTTGTACTATGGGAACGGCGTCTTCTCCATGCGTGCCCAGAACCTCACCGTGTTCCAGTCCTGCGCCGCCGCCGCCCCCTATCTCGCGTGGGTCGAGCCTTTTCTGACCACGGATCGGACCTCTCCGGAGCTTCTGGCGACCGCCGGCCTGGAGAAGGAGGTCTACTCGCTGGTCTTCGCGCCCGGGACCGAGCTGGAAAAGGCTCTGGCCGAGCTGCCGGCCGGAATGGACGCCGGCGACAACATGGTGTGGGAGGATGGCAGCCTCTCCCTCGGTGTGCTGGCGGGTGCCCCTGAGCTGGTGGCGCTCCTCGAGACCAGCGAGTCGCTGCTGGCCATCCACCCGGCGGGGGGAGCCGCGGAGCTGTCGGACGAGCGGCAAGGCCTGATCATCGCGGGCAAATACGCGGGCTACCCGGGTGCCCTGTCCGGCGCCGTGACCACGCCCGGCTACTATGAGTTCCTGAAGAGCCGCGGCCTGGACACACTGGCCAACCTGCCGGCCGTCGCGGTCTTCGACACCGGCTACGACGACGGCCTGCCGGACACCGCCCCTCACCATCCCGAGATGGAGAACCTCGTCGAGCGCCTGCTCCCCGGCGACCTGAATCTCGGCAACTTCGTGTTCAGCCCCGTGACTCCGCGGATCGACGATGCTTCCGGACATGGCACCTTCGTGGCTTCGATCATCACGGGAGGTCTCGTTCCGCCCCTGACCCAGACCGGCCTGCTGGACGCTCAGGGTTTCCGCCTGGGCCTGGGGATCGCACCCGGCGCCAAGATCGTGCCCGTGCAGCTCTTCGACCGCTTTCTGAACAGCCAGGGTGAGTGCAGGGACAGAAACGGACTGGGCGACGTTCCCCCCGACAACCTGGGCAGAGCCATTACCTTCAGTCGGGTGACAACCACCGGTGCCGACAAAGCGCTGATCGCGAATCATAGTTGGAATATCAACCGTAACACCTATGCCGACATCTCACAGCTCCTCGATGCCAGGGTGATCGACGCGAACCCTCCCGCGGGTAACGGCCTTCAGGCCATGCTGATGGTGGTAGCTGCCGGAAACAAAGGCGCCAGCGGCCCCGGCTTCGTCCTGGCGCCAGCTACTGCCAAGAACGTCCTCTCGGTTGGCTCCTGCCAGAGCTACAGGCCCTCTACGCAGGCACCCCCGAACTCATGCTCGATCTCCTTTCCCGCGGAATACACGAGAGAAGCCAACGACATCGCGAAAATCAGTGCTTTCAGCTCTCAAGGTCCGCTCTTTGGCCGCAAGGGCCTCAATCAACCGCTTGTCCACAAGACCCGGATTCTGCCGACGGTCGTGGCGCCCGGTGGAAAGGTCTTCGGCATTACACCTTACTTCCGTTCGACCTATGTCTGCCCGGCCCTCTGCCACGTCAGCTGGCCGGTGGGCAGCGCCTACACCTACGCCTCCGGCACGAGCTTTGCCGCACCAGTGGTGTCGGGCATGGCGGCTCTGCTCCGCAAGTGGTTCATCGGCCGAGGGCTTATGAATCCCGCGCCCACCCTCCTCAAGGCGAGCATCATCGCCACGGCGACCGATCTGGGCCCGGCCCTCGACGGAGACCATCGGCCGAGCAACAAGCAGGGCTTCGGCAGAGTCAGCCTCGAACGTGCGACCGATCCCGCGGTGGCCCGGTTCTACCTCAATGAAAATGGCAGCTTTGCGGTCGCGATGGGAGTTGAACGGTCTTGGACCCGAACGATCGGCGACCCGGGAAAGGATACCTACATTGTGCTCGCCTGGAACGATCCCGCCTCCCCGCAGACCGGAAGCCATCCTCCCGTGGTCAATGACCTGAGCCTCCGGGTGGACCGAGTCGGCGGCAATGTGTCGTGGCATGGGAACAACTTCAGAGAAAACGTCGTCGGCATCGACGATGGGAATTCGCATGCTTACTCTACGGCGGCACAGCCTCTCGTCGACGCCATGAACAACGTCGAGGCCATCTTCATCCCCGCGGGTACCCTTCCTTCTGGAAGCCAGGTCAGAATTCGAGTCAAGGGTCTCCAGGTGCCGCAAGGTTCCCAGAAATTTTCTCTCTATGCTTACAACGTCGAGCCGGGCTCGTGACTGCGAGTCCCTGTGATTGGGAGCGTCCATGATGAAGAACCGAAGAGCAAGGACTTGTGTGCTGATCTCACTGGTGGCCAGCGGCTTCCCGGCACTCACCTGGAGCCACGAGCTCACCAACCCGCTCACCGCGGAGGAGGTAGCCTGCGACGAGCTGCAGCTTGAACGGCTGCTTCACCGGATGAATTCAGCCAAGGAAGTATACATAACGCCTGACATACCGACCACACTTCTCGTTTCCCGGGGGCTTGGCGGAGCCTACGACGGCTTGGTCGCTACGGGATCTTTTCGCCTGTTCGTCGGCGAGCTTCCGCCGGCTTATGACTACGAGCGTTACCTCGCCTTCAGTGTCACGAAAGCTCGGACCATTTTTCTCAACCCCGACCGGAGTGAGCTCCCTCAGGTGAGCCTCAGCCGGGAGGAGAGTGCCTCTAATCTCGTGGAGTCCGGGCCGTGGTTCAACGTCATCTTGACGCTCGATGCCTCCCTCGGGGGTGGGGAGCCGCTCTCGATCAACAACTTGGCGGAGCCGCCTGTGGAAGCGGCGCACAATGGATTCGTCGCCACCAGCACGAAGCCCGGGCGGGGACTGGTCGCCGACCGGCTCCTGACCCCTTGCCACAACAAGCTCACTGACTTTGACCGGCATGTGTTCACGGTCCTGCAAAGAGTGGTGAGGGCCAGCGACCTCAACCAGTTCTACCAGCCCGACATGGAAGTCGCGATTTTTCGTGGAGAGGACCCTCATGCTTACCGCCTCAACTTCTACCCGATCTATGAAGAACTTGAAGAGCGAGGCAGGATGGCCACCGAGCTTCGCGTAGACTGGGACGAGGCTGGGCGGCTGACCACGGCGGTGGCGAGCACCTATCTCCGCTGTGGCGCTGGAGGCCAGACAGGGTGCACGAGCCTCGATCAGCGGCAGTTGGACTGGTTCATGTTTCCTCCTGTCTTTGGTGGCAGGGAACACTACCTCGCCGACCAAGTGCAGGTCGGCGGTTTGTTTCTGTTGCCTGACAACCCCACACCCCCCCGCACCGTAGACCTTGCCGCCCTCCTCGCCGGCTCCACCTGGAACGAGCCGGTTTGGTAGGGAGAGCAACGCCGCGAACGCCGCCCCGGTGCCCGTGAAAGCCTCTCACGAGAGCGATCCGGCACCGAGGCGCATTTGGTGATCAGCCGGGGAGCCAACGATGAGATCCAAGAGCCTGAAGATCCTGGTGCTTTGCGGCGTCGTCCTCGGCGTTGCGGTGGCCGCGGCCGGCCACGAGAGAACAGCGCTTACACCTTCAGCTCTGGGACCAGCTTCGCCGCGCCGGTGGTCTCGGGCATGGCGGCCCTCCTCCGCAAGTGGTTCCTCGCCCGAGAGATCGACCCGGCTCCCAGCCTCATCAAAGCGGTCATCGCCGCCACGGCCACCGACCTGGGGGCCGCTCTCGGCGGCGACTACCGCCCGAGCTACAAGCAAGGCTGGGGGCGGGCCAACCTGGAGCGGGCGACCGACCCGGCAGTGGCTCGCTTCTATGTGAACGAAAATGGCCTCCTTGCCGTGACTGCCGGCGTTGAGAGAACCTGGACCAGGACCATCGACAACCCGGGGAAGGATACCTACCTGGTGCTCGCCTGGAGTGACCCGGCTTCTGAGATCACTGCCGGCCACCCGCTGGTGGTCAACGACCTCAGCTTTCGCGTGGATCTCGTAGGTGGCAATAGGGTGTGGTGGGGGAACAACTTTCGAGAGAACGTCGTTGGTATTGACGATGGGTACTCGCACGCCTATACATCCACGCAAGCCGCTCTCAGCGACATGATCAACAACGTCGAAGCCATCTTCATCCCTGCCGGTACGTTTCCAGCCGGAAGCAAGATCAAGATCCGAGTCAAGGGAGTCGGAGTTCCGAAAGGGCCTCAGAAATTCTCCGTGTACGGGTACAACGTGAAGCTTGGCTCTTGACACGAGGCAACCGCTATCGTGGAGTGAACATGCCTATCAACAGAAACTATTGCACAACTGTACTCTTGAGCCTCTGTGCTCTCGCCGCCTTCGGTCTACCCGCTGCCGGTGATGAGCTGACCAACCCGCTCTCCGCCGCGGAGGTTTCCTGCGACGAACGACAGCTTGAACGGCTTCTACGCAGGATGAGCGCAGGCCACGAAGAATTCATCCCCCCGCAGTTGCCCACCGCCCTGCTGCTCTTCCCGCGTGGCGGCAGTGGTTCCTACGAAGGGTTGGTGGCTACCGGTGAGGCTGTTCGCCTGGATGTCGGTCAGATTCCTCCGGACAACTTCTTTGAGACCTATCTCTCCTTCGGACTTGAGTCAAGGGCTAGGACTCTTCTTCTCAACCCTGCTCGGCCCGAGCTTGCTCAGGTGGTCCTCTACCGGGTGAGCAGTGGGTCGAACCTCGTTTCGGCTGAGAGTTGGTTCAACATCACCCTGAGGCTTGATCCAACCCTCGGCGGTGGAGATCGCCTCATCATCAACAACCTTGTGGAGCCAGCTGTCGGTGCATCCTACAATGGTTTCCTTGCCAGCAGCACCAAGCCAGGGCGTGGCCTGGTCGCAGATGGCCTGCTCACTTCCTGCCATGACAAGCTCACCGACTTTGATCGCCATGTCTTCTCAATCCTGCAACGGACGGTTCGAGGTAACGAAACGACACAGTTCTTCGAGCCGGACATGGAAGTGGCGATCTTTCGCGGGCGGGAACCGAACGTCTATCGGCTCAACTTTTATCCAATCTACGAGGGGCTCGAGGAGAGTGGCCGCATGGCGGTAGAGCTACGGCTCTCGTGGGACGACCATGGGCGGCTGCTGGCGGCCCAGTCCGTCGTCCTCGCCGCCTGTTCCGGCCCGGGTGAGATCGGGTGCACAAGCTGGGACCGCGGATCTTTATTCTGGTGGCTGTTTCACCCTCTCTTCGGCGGAAGAGAATACTATGACAGCGAGCGAATTCAGTTTGGTGGCTGGTTTCGCTCGGGAGAAGGGCCGTCAACCCCCCGCACCCTGGACCTTGCCACCCTCTTGACCGGCTCCACCTGGAACGAGCCGGTCTGGTAGGGGAGATCAACAAGGTCGACACTGGCCCGCCCGCCCTCACCACGGCGAGGGCGGGGTCCTTCTCGCCGCGTTCCGGTGCGGGGCCGATCTCCTTCTCGATCGCATCGGCGATCTTCGCGACGGCGAAGGCTTTCTCGGTCGCCACGCGGCAGAGCTTGAGCTCGCGGGGGGTCTCGACGATGAAATCCTCCGGCGTCCTGCCGATTTCGGCCAGCTCGATCTCGAGTCTCCGCAGGTCGGCGACCGCGGCGCGGAGCATCGTCGCCACGTAGGGCTCCGAGGCGTCCCTGCATCCTCCATCCACCTCGAGGGCGGCGGTGTAGAGCATCTTTCCGACGTGACGGACGGCTGCGATGTCCTCCTGGTTCGAAATCTGGGCGAGGAACAGCTCGCGGAAGGCGCTCTCCTTTGTGGGGGCGCTGGTCCGCGCGGCATGGGCCAGGTAGGCGGGATCGTCGGTCTTCCCAGGTCTCCTCATTCCGTCTCTTCTCCTTTCTCGGGCAGGACATGGAGGGAGGGGCCGGGCCGGCCGATCGGCGCAATCCCCGGGTCCGCCGTTCTCCATCCGCCGGTGGCGAGCTCGGCACTCCGCGGATGCGCGATCAGCCGGCGCACCGTGCGGAGGGCGGGCACCATGAGGCCTTCCGCCCACGAAGACCGCACGCCGGCTCCGGTGGCCAGCTTGGGGACGAGCAGCGTGGAGAAGTGCTTCTCCCCGCTCGCGTAGAGCCGGAGAGCTTCATGGCTGATGCCGGCCTGGCCCGCCAGGTCCCGGCGCGTCAAATCGGCCAGCGCCTGCAGGCAGGCGATGTACGCCCGGGCATCCGCCGGGTGCAAGGCCCATGGTGGGATGCCGGGCTCGGCCGGGTCGGGCTCCGCACCCACCAGGGCGACCACGGCGAGGCATCCCACTCGGCCCGCCAGGAGGAGCGCTTCATCGCCCCCCTGAAAGCCGGGCTGCCGGGTCGCGGCCATCATCTGGAGCACCGGCAGCATCACGTCGCGTCCCACCCAATACGAAAGCCGCACTGTGGCGAGCAGGCGCTCCAGCGTTTCCGGCCCGCCCCGGCCGGCTTCCCCGCTGGCGAAGCGCCCCAGGGTGCGGGGGTTCAGCGCCGTCCGGCGGGCGAGCTCTTCGTGCTCCAGGCAGTTGCCGAGACCCCCGATCCAGGCGAGCAGCGCGCCGGCCACGGCGGGGTCCGTCAGGTCCAACTGTCCGGTTTCGCCCAGATCATCCCCTCTTTCGGTCATGCTGGTGCCCCTCTGCGGCGGGCGCGTGGCCGTCCATGGGGGAGGGCCCGGGCGCCGCCGCGTTCGTCGAAAAAGGAGCTCGTCATGCACACCCCCCGCCGCGTCCGCCCTCTGTGGGCCGCCCTGGCTCTCGCCGCCCTCGTCCTCGGCCCCGGCCCGGCCGCCGCATCCCCGTTCACCGACTGGCTGGGAGCCCTCCTGGAAACCCTGGACCTCCCCACAATCGGGTTCGTCCGCGACCCGGATGGAGGGAACTCAAGCGGCGGAAACGGAACGCCGGCGGAAGAACCCGATGCGGCCGACGCGGGCTTCGTCCGCGATCCCAACGGCTGATCCGGCCGGCCGCCGGGGCGGGGATTTTCCGCCCCGGCGATCATCCATCGAAGCGCAGCGCCGGGTTGTACGCTGCGCGGTCCAGGTAATGATGGACGCGGCGGGCCAGCTCGGCCGTCGCCTCGCCCCCTTCCACGGCTTGACGGAACAGCACCAAGGCTGCGTGGGCACCTTCGTGGATGCCCTCTGCGTCGAAGACCCATTTCATGTCGAAGGTCACCATTCGCTGCACTCGGTCGAAGTGCCCCAACCGCAGGCGCAGCTCGGCCTCCTCCAGGCTGGCCACCGCGTAGTCGTACGCCATCTTTTCCTCGTCGAAATGGCGGCGCGCTGTCTCGAAGGATTCCAGGGCCGCCTTCGTCCGCCCCAGCCCGGCCTCCACTCGGCCGCGCAGGCCGCGCAGGCGCACAAGGTCGAGCAAGTTGCCCAGCTCCGACGCCAAACGGGTGGCGGCCTTCAGCGCTTTCTCGGCAGCCGGGTAGTGGCCCAGCCGGCAGAGGTTGCTGCACTCCAGGGAGGCCGCCAGCCCGAGCAGCTCTTTGTCCGCGCCGATGCGCGGCTCGGCCTCGTGCAGAACCGCCAGCGCCCGTTCCGGTTCGAACATCGCGTCGAAAGTACAGGCACGCTTCAGAAAGATGTGGCCCCAGGCGGTTTCGGGCGCGGCGTCCTTGGCGCGGTCGAGGAGCGCCAGCGCCGCCGCGAACTCGCAGCCGTCCCGGCGCACGGAGGCTTCCAGGTCGAACATCCGCCATTCGGGGAGGATGCGATCGGGGTCTCCGGCCTCGCCGCGGTTCCAGAGGTCGAGGGCGCGGCGGAAGAGCCGCTGCGCCTTGCGGTTCTTGCCGGCCACGCGCCAGGCGTTGGCCAGGAAGGCGAGGCAGAAGCCGAGCAGGCGCAGCCGCCACGCCTCGGCGTCGGGCACCCGCCGGGCCGTCTTGCAGGCGAGGCGGGCGATCTTCAGGGCTTCCTTATAAGAATGGGCCGCGGCCTTCGCACTGCGCTCCGCCAGCTCCTCGGCGACGGCCCACAGCAGGGCGGCGTCCGCGGTGAGGGTGCCGGGGTTGCGGCGTTCCGGGGCCTGGGCGAGGAACGCCACGCAGAGCGCTTGCGCGTCTTGCCGGGCCTTGCGCACCTTGGCAGCGCGCAGCTCGCGCACGGCGGCCTCGGTGTAGGCGTCCTGGGCCATACGGCCGAACGGGGCGGCGAGCCGGCGGACGGCCTGCAGCTCGGCCTCGGTGAGGAGAATGGGGGAGAGGGAGCGGGCGGGGTGGGCGCAGTTGCGGCCGGTGAGGCCTTGGATGCGGGAGAGACAATCGTACAGTTCCTCGACTTCCCAGACCCTGTACTTCATGTGGGTGACGCAGAGCTCCACGAGGGTCGGCCAGATCGGCTCCTCGTCATACTCCCAGGCGCGGATCTGCGCCGCCGACCGGCCGGCCAGCAAGGCCAGGGCCTCCGGCTTGAGACCCCGCCCGCGGCGCAAGGCGTTCAACAGCAGGCATCCAATCGCGACGAGATGACCGGGCGGCATCGGCTCTCCTTTGCTGGTTGTGCAGACGGCGCAAGCATACACCCATAGAAGTATCGCAGACCCCCTCTTCCGTGACGTCGCACAGCTCTGCCGGCTCAAACTTGCGGAAGGAGCGATCAAGGTGGGGGATGGCCTGGGCCATGCCGGACAGTTGACGCCGCGAGGGTCGGACACGGCAGCAGCTGCGGAAAGGCTTTGGGGGATGAGGCGGGCATGATCGGACACTTGCGTAAAGGGGCCTTTGCCCTCTTGCAGAGGGAATTTACGCTGCGGGGCCATGAGGGCGGAAGCGATCCAGGCCCACGGCTCGGGCGTCATTGAGGAGACCGTAATGAGCCAGGAGAAAGGAAGAACGATGGAGGAAGACCTGAAGGCCCAGACCGAAGCACCGTTGCGGCGGAGCATCGCCGAGCTGCACGCCATCGGGCAGCGGTTGAACGAGCTGCATGCGCGGCTGCCGCCGTCGTCGCGGGAGGACGCGATGCTGCTCGGCGAAGACGATCCGGACTATTCCTTCCGGGTGCGGACGACGATCGAATGCGCCCAGCGCGACCACCTGGACGCAGCGATCACCGCCTTGCAGACTCTGCTGGACTGACCGCAACGCCACGAAGGCGGAACCCCCGCCTCCCGCCCGGGAAGGCGGTGGGTTCCAGCCGTGCCGACGCATGGAGAGCGCCAGCTTTGCCATGAAGAGCATCAGAACCGCTACAAAGCTACATTATGCAGCCCAGAAGTCGCAACGACAATATTTAGAGCCGATTTTCTTCCAAAAAACCTAGACGCTGGCCATGGGGCGTCC
This sequence comes from Holophagales bacterium UBA5704, assembly GCA_002420005.1. Taxonomy (GTDB): domain Bacteria; phylum Acidobacteriota; class Thermoanaerobaculia; order Multivoradales; family UBA5704; genus UBA5704. The sequence continues at coordinate 37,958 of DIHE01000127.1, forward strand.
GTAGAATGAGACAGACGAGCAGGAAGCCGGCGGGGCCGGTCCTACAGATCGAGGCCACGGATTGATCTTCCGCTGCCATGAAGGCGCCGGAATTCCAGAAGGAGATGTCCGATGAACAGTCAGAACGAGCAGAGTGTCGCGGAGTTGAAGTCGGAGCGGGTGCAGGACGGCTTGGCCGTGCTGAGTGGCGGGGAGGCCGGGGAGATGGAGCTGAAGTCGGAGCGGGTGCAGGACGGCCTGGCGGTGGCGTTCGAGGAGGATCCGTTCTGGATCTCCCTCAAGTCGGAGCGGGTGCAGGATGGCCTGGCCGCGGGGATGGTGCGGGACACGACCACGGTCGGCCTCTCCTCGTTCAAGCCGATGACCCTCCACATGCCGCAGCACCTGGCCGGCCTCGAGATTCACGGTTTCGGGCTGGGCCTCTTCAACCTGACGGGCTTTCTTCCGGTGGTGGGCAAGAAAGAGGCGGGCGGGAAGCCCATGGCCCCCGAGACAGAAACCATGAGCCCCCCGCCCGTGAAGACTGCCGGTTGACCTTTGATCCCCAAGGAGGGGCGTGTGACCAGCACGCCTCTCCTTCCCTGTGACGGGTATCGAGAACCAAAGTTCCACTCGACGAAAGGAGTCTACCATGAGCATGACTCGGGAGCAACGTCTGAAGGAGATCACCTCGCTTCTGGCGGAGGTGCGGTCGGAGGGGGTGGCGCCGGACCTGCAGCCGGCCGCCGAGCCGTTGGTCCGGGCGCTGGAAGGCCACCATGCCGAGGCCGTCCACCTGATCGGGCGGCGTGAGTTTCTGCGGGCGTCGTTGCGAGAGGCGTCGGCGCAATTGAGGGCGACGTTCAAGGAGAGCCATGAGTGCGTGATGGCGCTGCGCAGCCTGCACCGGTTGCGGAAGAGTCGGAGCTCGCCGCAGGCCCCGCGCTTCGGCAGCCGGCCCATGGGCGGGCAAGGCGGAGGCAGCGGGAAAGAGCCGGCCGCGCACCGCCGGGCGGGCTGACCGATGGGCAGGTCCCTCTTTCGAATGGAGGAGGGGCCTGCAGGGTGCAGGGGCGTCGCGCCTTGCCCGCCGGGGAGGCATCGTTTAATCTCTTCCCAAGGGAAACACCCGGAAGGAGAAGCGCATGCGCCAGAAGCTCAAGACGATGGGGCTGTTGTGGGTCGCCCTGGGGCTCGCCGTGGTCGGCCCATTGAAATATCGTCTTTCCTCTCCAATTTGCCCTTCGACGAGCTTGTCGATCTGAAGCCCTGAAGCGGTCTTGGCTGTGCCCTGAGCCCGCCTGGAGGCTCAGGGCTCGCGAGAGGTTCAATTGACGTGCGCGACCGTCGTTGCCCAGACACAGCGCTGCGGGGTACCACCAGGTGGCCAGGTGACAGGGTGCTCACCGGTGATCCAGAAGGTGGTGCCGTTCGTCGGATCGACCTGGGCGCCGAGGAAGTCACCCACGCGCGCCGGTGTATTGAGGAGTGTGCAGCCGCCTGCAGTCAAGTTGGCAGCGCCGGGGTATGACGCAGAGGACGCCGCTTTGGCCGTCCAGGCGGATCTGACAAATGTGTTGGCATTACTGCGAAGAAAGACGACCACGGTTCGCTGCGCATCGTTCGCGGCGACGGCCGGCATGAAGTAGTACCAGTCCTGGCCTCCCCCGAAGGTAACCTGCTGGGCCAGGGTGGCCGTCATGGCGCCGCTGCTGTTCTGGCCGACGTTGATGCGGAACAGAATGCGCGAGTCTCCGGTTTCGATCCTGTCGAGGCTGTTCCCGAGTTGGAAGGCATCCGGCGGATAGGCATAGAAGGGCGCGGCATTGATGGTGAACGAGGTGAGGGTGGGGTTGGCGGTGGTGATGTTGCGGACGCGGAAGATGGTGTAGGTGGTGCCTACGGCGCTTCCTTTCGCACTGATGGCATAGGCCGGATTGGCCGTTCCGGGGAAGGACGAGGGGGCCGT
>DIHE01000061.1:0-11015 GCA_002420005.1 Holophagales bacterium UBA5704
CCCCCCACCCGCGCCTTTCTGAGAGAATGGCCCGCCCGCCGCCGTTGCTTCGGCGAGGCCCACCTGGCACGTGGTGTGAAAGGCTAGGTGCATGGGCTGTGTTGAGGCTCGGAGGTTTTTCACTATGTGGGGCTGGTTCCGGATGCGGCGCACCGCCGCTTCCTTGTTCTTGGTCGGTTGTCTTCTCGTTCCCGCCGTGGCCGGTGCCGTCGCTCCGGACGTGGCGGCCGGCGTGTCTGCTGCGTCCCCTGTGTCAGATCTGCCCGTGGCGGCGGCCCTCCCGTTGGGCCGGGAACTGCTCGTCCGGCTCAAGGACGGCGTGCCGTCCGGGTCGTTGGCGCCCGCGTTCCGGCAGATCGGCGTGCTGCGCGGCCAGGCGGTTGTCGGCCCGGGGCCGCGGCGCCTCGCAGCGCTCGACGGGGTGGTCCGGCTGGAGCTGGCGCCCGGCGTCGATCCGGTCGCGGCGGCCTCTGCGCTCTCGCGCGATCCCCGGGTGGACTTTGCCGAGCCGAACCGTCTGGCGGCCGTCGCCGCCTTGCCCAACGACCGGTTCGTCGATCCGGCGCGCCGCGGCACCTTCCAGCGCGGTTCCTGGGCGCAGCCCTATGCCGACCTCTGGGGGCTCGACCGGATCTCCTGGGGGCAGGTGTGGCGGCAGCAGGCCCGGATCTGGCCCGACCCGGCCCGGCGCGGTGGCGGCGGTGTGGTCGTCGCGGTGATCGACACCGGCGTGGACGTCAGCCACCCGGATCTCGCCCCGAACCTCTGGCGCGATGACGCCGGCAACCCCGGCGTCGATCTGGTGGGCGTGTCCAGCGCGACCCTCGGCGCTCTGGCGGAAGCCGGCTACACCATCCGTCCGGACGAGGACTATCAGACCCCGGATGGTGACCCGGCGGACAGGAACGGTCACGGCACCCATGTGGCCGGCACGATCGGTGCCGTGGCCCGCAACGGCGAGGGCATCGCGGGTGTGGCCTGGCGGGCACGGCTGATGCCGGTGCGCGCCGGTTTCGACGTCTTCAAGACGAGCGACGGTGCGCATCTCGCCTTCCTGGAAGAAGACGACATCGCCGCCGCGATCGTCTGGGCCACCGACCACGGAGCGCACGTGATCAACCTGAGCTTCGGCCTGCGCGGCGAGGAATCGCGGACGGTGGCGCTCGCCATCGACTACGCGGTCTCCCGCGGGGTGATCCTGGTGGCAGCCGCGGGCAATGAAGGCGCCGACGCCGTCTCCACCTGGCCGGCGGCCAATCCCAAGGTCGTCAGCGTTGCAGCGACCGTCGCGAGCGACCGCCGGATCTTCTTCTCGAACTGGGGCGCGAGCGTGGACATCGCCGCACCGGGGAGCGAGATCCTCTCCGCCCGGGCCGAAGGGACCGCCGTCGGCGGTTGGAGCGGCGTCCTCGACGCGCGCTACACCCGGGCGAGCGGGACCTCCATGGCGGCACCGCACGTCGCCGGAGCGATCGCCCTGGTGCGGTCGGCCTGGCCCCGGTTGCGCCCTGCGGAGGTGGTGGCGCGCGTCCTCGCCACCGCCGACCCCTTTCCCGACCTCGAAGCCGCGAACGGCAGGGCCCGCGCCGCCGGCAGCGGCCGTCTCAACCTCCTGCGCGCGTTGACCGCGTCCGCCGAGCCGTCGTTCGCCATCCGCTCGCTGGAGGTCGTCGCCGACACCGATGGCGACCGGGTCCCCGAGCCGGGGGAGACGGTGCGGGTCCGCATCGAGATCCGCAACCAGTGGCGGCCGGTGCAGGGGGTGTCGATGCGTCTGGTGGCGGAGACTCCGCAGGTCGCGGTGGTGTCCGGGAGCCTGCCGGCGCAGCCCTGGCCTTCGCGCGGCTCGGCGGTGCTCGAAGCCGAGCTGCGCGTGTCGGACGCGGTGGCCTGGGGAACCAGTGGCACCCTCCATCTGGAGGTGCGCGGCGCCGGTATCGCGCAGAACGTGCCGTTGCCCCTCGTGCTGCGCGGTCCCGTGGTCAAGCCGGGCTGGCCGGTGGCCGGCGAGCGGGAGGCGGACGGGGTGATCACCGCTCCGGCGGTGGGCGACGTGGAGGGCGACGGGTCGCTGGAGATCTTCGCGCTCTCCAGCCGCGGCGACGCCTTTCTACGCGCGGCGGACGGCACGCTGCTGCCCGGCTGGCCTCTGTCCTTCCCGGGCAATACCGAGCAATCCTCGCCGCTCGCCCGCGACCTCGACGGCGACGGCCGGCCGGAGCTGATCTTCGTGCGCGGCCGGCAGGTGCACGTGCTCGACGCGGCGGGCCGGTCGCTGCCGGGCTGGCCGCAGGTGATCGACGGCTGGGTCTCCGGTGCGCCCGCGGTGGGTGATCTCGACGGCGACGGCCGGCCGGAGGTCGTCGTGCTGGCGGACGATGCCCGCGCCTTCGCCTTCGATGCCGCGGGCCGGAGCCTCCCCGGCTGGCCGCGCAAGCTCGGCGGGTCGAGCAACACACCGCCGGTGCTGGTGGACCTCGACGGCCTGCCCGGCCTGGAGATCCTCGCCGGCATGACCGACGGGACCCTGACGGCCGTGCGATCCGACGGCTCGATCCCGGCCGGCGCCTGGCCGGTGCGCCTCGCCGCCCTCGGCCCTTCGACACCCGCGCTGGCGGACCTCGACGGCGACGGCGCGGTCGAAATCGTCGTGGCGAGCGTCACCGGACGCCTCTACCGGATCACCCGCAACGGCCGGGTCGACGGCCTCGGCAAGCTTCCGGGGACCTGGTTCTTCTCCTCGCCCGCCGTGGGGGACCTGGACGGTGACGGCCGGCCGGAGATCGCGATCGGCAGCGGCCAGTTCGACGGCTCCGGCTTCCTCACCGTGGTCGACGCGGCGGGCCGTCTCCTGCCCGGCTGGCCGGTGGCGACCGAGGTGGCGGTGACCGCGGCGCCGGTGCTGGCCGATCTCGACGGCGACCGCCGCTCGGAAGTGATCGTCCCCGACCTGGGCGGTCGTCTCCACGTCTGGCAGGCCGCCGGCCAGACCCTGGGCGGCTGGCCCTACGACCTCGAAGGCGGCACCCCGGCCGCCCCGGTGGTCGCCGACCTGGACGGCGACGGCACCTTGGAGATCGTCATCGGCAAGACCTCCTCCCTCCGCGCCGCCGGCCCGGCGCCGCTCCTCGAAGCCCTGGAGTACGGAGTGGTGCCGTAGGAGGCGCCGCCGCCCGGCCCACACCCCTCGGGCCGGTCCACCGTGGCGGTCGAGGTCGCGCAGCCGGCGGTGCGCAGGAGCTGACGCCGGGGGATGAAGCGTGGCGACCCCCGGAGGGGGCTCCGGAATGTAGCCGCGCGTGGCCCGCGACCCCAGCTCTCACACCTCGCGCAGCGGCTTCCGTGGTCAAGAAGGGCGGCCACAGGAACGGGTTTTCACGGGCTGCAGGTCAGGGTCGCCATCTGCGTCTCGGAGAAGTCCATGGTTACGCCGCCGGAGAAGGTGCTCGCCGAGGTCGTGAAGCCGGAGATCGTTCCCGAGCCGGAGCTTGCCATTCTCAGGCCCTTGGGGATGCCGGCGAAGGTGCTTCCCGTGACGCTCACTCCTTGGATGACCGCCGTGCCGTGCGCTTCCAGGACGAGGCCCTGGCCGGCCCGCGGTTCGATGAAGCGGCTGCCGGAGATGGAGAGCGGGCTCAGGAGCCCTTCGGTGTTGGCGATGCGGACATTGTGCGGCCCGTGGGCCGGTTGGAGATCGTGCCGCCGAACGAAAGCTCTCCCCCGCCCCCTTCGAGATGGACGGCATGGCCCGCGCTCCCCTCGATCCGGCCGCTGTAAACGGCCGGCTCGTCGATGAGGCCTTTGAAGGGGTGCGTCGTCGGGCCACAGAGGATCTCGCGGCCGATGTAGTCGGGAGTGGCCAGAGCGAGCCCTCCCGTCGTGGTGTCGGGGGCTGAAGCCGCCAGGACACCATCGACGTAGAGCTTGAGGGTCTTTCCCGTGGCCGTGACCTCCCGGACGCCGGCAATGTGATGCCAGGAATTCTTGGCCAGCGCCTCCGCCGCCGTGGCCACGCTCGCGACGTTGTCCGCATCCCGGAGGCTGAAATACGGTTTTTCCTAGGGATTGATGGCGAGGGTCTGCAGCGTGCCGGGTGTGCCGCAATTGTAGTTGAGCATGATGATGACCTGGTGGTAGGGGCTGGTCGTCCCCACGCTGTTGATCCAGGCTTCCATCGTGAAGCTGCTGGTCGGCGTGAAGTCGAAGGCGGGCACGTTGCCCAGGTTGACACCTCCGGCGGTCGCCTGCCCGGTGAACGAGAACGCCTGGCCGATCTGGCCCGGTGCCCACCCGGCGCCGGATTCCATGGTCCCGTGGCCGAGGCCGACGGCATCGCGCGCATCGCCTTCTCCGCGCCACCAGCCGAGCGCTCCGGACGGAAGAACGGTCTGAGCCGCGACCTGGCCGGCGAGTGCCAACGCCAGCCAGGCGGAGATGAAAAGAAGCCTTGTCCTGGTCGCCATGGTGTCCACCTCTCTGTCCGAGGACGGTTTTCCGGCACAGGCCGGCAGGCCCGCGCCCTGGGTTCGAGGGGATTGATCCGGCGGCCCGGATTTCGGGTGAGAAGGCGCTTCTCCCGCGTCCCGCGCCGGCGACGCCCGCGTCCTCGGCGCCGGACGCGGCGGCTCCTCCTGACGGGCGGGGCGGTGTCTGGCGCGTTTCTTGAAAGAATGTGCCCGGTTCGTTCTTTGGAGGTGCCGATGCGATCGTCTGCCCGGAATCTGTGCGTGCCCGCCGCCCTGCTCCTGTCTCTCCTCGCTCCTTCCCTGGCCCTCGCCGCCGTTCCGGCGCTGCCGTCGGAGCCTCTGGCCCGCCTGCGGGCGGAGCAGGAGAGAGCCCGCCGGTTGCCCTCGTTCGCCCCCGGGCAGGTGCTCGTCCGTTTTCACGACAGTGTGACGGCCGGCGTGGAGGGGCTGTTCCAGAGGAGAGGCTCGTTTCGGGAGGGCACGGCGGATCGCTCGGGCTCGCTGGATGCCGTGTTTCGCGAGCTGGGTGTGCAGGCGGTGACGCCGGTGTTCCGCGCGGCGGAGGAGGCTCCGGTGCCGTTGGCGGAGCTGCGGCGGCGGGAGACCGGTGGGGCGGAGCTGGTCCACGTCTACCGCCTGGAGCTGGGGCCGGGTGTCGCGACGCACGCGGCGGTGGCGGCGCTGCGGAGGGACCCGCACGTCGTCTATGCCGAGCCGAACGGTCTTTCCTTCACCCAGGCGCTGCCCCTGCCCGACGACCCGCTGATCGATCCCACCGGACAGGACGTCTTCCGGGCCGGAGGCTGGTTCCAGCGCTATGCCGATCTGTGGGGCATGGAACGCAGTGGCTGGGGGGAGGTCTGGCGGCGCCAGGACACCCTGTGGGCTGACCCGGCGCGCCGCGGTGGGGGCGGAGTGGTGGTGGCGGTGATCGACACCGGGGTCGATGTCGATCACCCGGATCTCGCTGCGAACGTCTGGCGCGATGCCGAGGGCCGCCCGGGGCGCGACACGGTCCACGTGCCGACCTCTCTCTGGCCGGAGCTCGCGAGGTTCGGGTTTGCGCGAACCCCGGGGGAGGACTACCGCACGCCGGACTTCGAGCCGACCGACAAGTTCGGCCACGGTACGCACGTCGCGGGGACCATCGCCGCCGTCGCCGACAACCAGGAAGGGATCGCCGGTATCGCCTGGGGAGCCCGGCTGATGCCGGTGCGGGCCGGATTCGCCGTGCGCGACACCCTGAACCAGATCAACGCCGCCGAGGGTCTCCTCCTGCAGGACAACATCGCCGCCGCGATCCGCTGGGCGACGGACCACGGGGCGGACGTGATCAACATGAGCTTCGGAGGGGTGGGAGCGTCCGAGACCGTCCGGCTGGCGGTGGCGTACGCGCACGCTCGCGGCGTCGTCCTGGTGGCGTCGGCGGGAAACTCCGGGGCCGACGTGAAAGACTTCTATCCCGCCTCCTATCCCCGGGTGCTGAGCGTCGCGGCCACCCAGACCGGCGACCGCCGGGCGTCCTTCAGCAACTGGGGAACGGGGATCGACCTCGCCGCTCCGGGGACCGACATCGCCTCCCTGGCGGCAGAAGGGACCAGGATGCCGGGGGGCGGGAGCGCCGGCGCCTGTGACCGCTGCCTGCGGGTGAGCGGTACCTCGATGGCCGCACCGCACGTCGCCGGCGCGGCGGCTCTCATCCTGTCCGTCTTCCCGAGCCTGGGGCCGGAGGCCGTGGCGGCGCGCCTGGTGGGGACGGCGGATCCGGTGGTGCCCTTCATCGCCCGCGACGCGGCGCACCTGGCTTTCGGTGGGGGCCGCCTGAACCTGCTGCGCGCTCTGACGGCCCGCTCGCGGCCGGCGGTCCTCCTGCGCTCGTGGCAGATGCTCGCCGAGTCCGATGGCGACGGGAGCGCCGAGCCGGGGGAGGATGTGCGGCTCCTCCTGCGCCTCGACAACGTCTGGCGGCCGGCGAAGAACGTCTCTCTGGAGCTGGTCACCGGGCCGGAGGCCGTCGTGGTGGCGGGGGGCACCCGGCAGGTGGCGAGCTGGCCGATGGGGACGAGCCAGGAGATGACGGTCGATCTGAAGATCGGATCGGCGGTCCCCCGGGGTCTCGAAGGCGCCTTGCAGGTCGCCCTGCGGGGAGGGGTCCGCCAGGATCTGCCGGTGCCGATGGCCCTGCATGGGCCTGGACGCAAGCCCGGCTGGCCGGTCTACGGTCGCCGGGTGGGCGATGGCATGGTCACCTCCTCCGTGCTCGCGGACCTCGACGGCGATGGCGACCGCGAGGTGCTCTCGGTCTCCGACCAGGGAGACATGTTTGCGCGTCAAGGCGATGGATCGGCCTTGCCGGGCTGGCCGCTGCACGTCGCGAGCTTTCTTGAGCAATCGTCCCCCCTGGTGGAGGATCTGGACCGCGACGGCGAGCCGGAGATCGTGGTGGTGCGAGAGAAGCAGATTCACCTGTTCGACCCGCAGGGACGGGAGCTGCCCGGCTGGCCCCGGCCGGTAGACGACTACGTGCTCTGCTCCCCGGCGGCCGGCGACGTCGATGGGGATGGTGCACAAGAGATCGTCGTCCTCGACCTGAGCGGCGCGCTGCGGGTCTTCGACCGGGCCGGCCGTCTCCTGCCGGGCTGGCCGAAGAGCCTGGGGACTGTCTCCAACACCACGCCGGTGCTGGCCGAGCTGGACGCGGCGGGTGCCGGCCTGGAGATTCTCGCCGCGGGCGGCACCGGGCGCCTGTCCGCCTGGCGGGGAGACGGTACCCCGGCCGCCGGGGCCTGGCCGGCAGCGGTGACGCCCTGGGGTCCTGCATCGCCCGCGGTGGGCGACGTGGACGCCGATGGAGCGGTCGAGATTGTCGCGGTGACCGCGGACGGGCTCCTCTATCGGATCGATGTGCGGGGGACGGCGCGGTTTCTCGCGAGCCTGCCGGGGACGTTCTCCTTTTCGTCGCCCGCGCTGGGCGATCTCGACGGGGATGGCCATCTGGAGATCGCCGTCGCGAGCGGCCAGAACGATGGGACGGGCGCCATCGCCGTTTATGACGCCGAGGGGCACCTGCTGCCGGGCTGGCCGGTGACGACCACGGATCAGGTGGCCGCTTCGCCTGCGTTGGCGGACCTCGACGGGGATGGCCATCCGGAGATCGTCGTGCCGGATCTCTCCGGCGAGCTGTGGGCGCTGCGCCGGGACGGTCATCCGCTCGGCGGCTGGCCGTTCGACGTCGAAGGCTGGGCGCTCTCCTCGCCGGTCGTCGCCGACCTGGACGGCGACGGCACACCGGAGATCGTGCAAGGGCGGATCACCTTGGGACTGAACCGAACGCCGGTCGTGATGACCTACGCGCTGGAGTTCGGTGAAGGCATCGGCGCGCCCTGGCCTGCGTTCAAGGGGGCTTCGCAGCGGCGCGGGCTCGCTCCGTCTGGCTTTTGATGGGTTTCGCAGGTAGACTCTGGCGAACCTCCAGGGTTTCCCCAATGAGCCGGACTCGCATCTACATCGTCGAAGACGAGGCGCTGATCGCCATGGAGCTGGCCGACCGCCTGGCCCACCTCGGCTATGAGGTCTGCGGCCGGGCGGCGCAGGGAGAGAGGGCGCTGGAGGAGATTCCGCCGGCCCGTCCCGATCTGGTGCTGATGGACGTCCAGCTCGCCGGAGCGCTCAACGGCATCGAGACCGCCGCCCGTCTGCGCGACCGTTGCGACGTGCCGGTCGTCTATCTGAGCGCCTTCTCCGATCCCGGCCGGGTGGGGGAGGCGGTGGGCACCGGGCCGTTCGGTTATCTGGTCAAGCCGTTCGAGGAGCGCGAGCTGCACGCCACCCTGCAGGCGGCGCTCGCCAAGCACCAGGTCGAGCAACTGCTGCGCGAGGACCTGCGCCGCCAGGTGGATCTGCTGCGCCAGGCGAAAGCGGCGGCCGAGGCCGCCAACCTCGCCAAAAGCCGGTTCCTCGCCACCATGAGCCATGAGATCCGCACTCCGATGAATGGAGTTCTCGGCATGACCGCCCTGCTGCTGGGGACCGAGCTCAGCCCGAAGCAGCGCGAGTATGCCGAGGTGGTCCAGAAGTGCGGCGAGAACGTGATGCGGCTGATTCACGAGATCCTCGACCTCTCGAAGATCGAGGCGGAGAAGATGGAGCTGGACCTTGCCGTCTTCGATCTGCCCTCCCTGCTCACGGCCGCCTTCGACCTGATGACCTTGCACGCGCGGGAGAAGGGCTTGTCGCTCGCGTGTGAGATCGAGCCCGGCGTGCCCTCCCGGCTGGTGGGGGATGCGGGGCGGTTGCGGCAGATCCTGCTCAATCTGCTCGGCAATGCGGTCAAGTTCACCCCGTCCGGCGGCGTGAGGCTCCGCGTCTCGGCGCTCGGTGAGGACACCGCGAGCGCGACGCTGCGCTTCGCCGTGGAGGACTCCGGCATCGGCATCCCCCGCGACAAGCTCGACCTGATCTTCGATCCCTTCACCCAGGCCGACAGCTCGACCACGCGCCGTTTCGGCGGCACCGGCCTGGGGCTGGCCATCAGCCGGCAGCTCGTCACTCTGATGGGCGGCGTGATCGGGGTCGAGAGCGATGAAGGGCAGGGCTCCACCTTCTGGTTCACCCTGGTGCTGCCGAAGGTCGAGGCCCATGCCGAGGCCCCGGCGCCGGCGGCGCCCGCCCTGCCGCGGCCGGCCGCCGGATCGGGCGCGCGGCTGCTCCTGGCGGAGGACGATCCGGTGAACCAGATCGTCACAAAGGAAATCCTCGCCGTCCTCGGCCATCGCGTCGACCTGGTCGAGAACGGCCGGGAGGCGCTGCGGGCGCTGGAGGAGAACGACTACGCCCTGGTCCTGATGGACTGCATGATGCCGGAAATGGACGGCTATCAGGCGACCGCGGTGATCCGGGACCGCACGTCGGCGGTGCGCAACCATGACATCCCGGTGATTGCGCTGACGGCCGGCGCCTTGCGCGAGGATCAGATCAGAAGCCGAGCCGCCGGCATGGACGACCACCTCACCAAGCCGCTCGAGATGGACGCCCTGGAGGCGGTTCTCGCCAGGTGGCTCCCGGGCTCTCGATGAGCGCCGGCGACACGCTCTTTAGGACTCTTGCGGAGCTGGCGCTGGTCGGCATCTTCCGCACCGATGCCACAGGGAGCTGCACCTATGTCAACGACCACTGCTGCGCGCTCCTCGGAATCGGTCGGGAAGAGGCCCTGGGGCGGGGCTGGCAGATTGCTCTGCATCCGGACGACGACCTGCGGGTGCGGGAGGAATGGGCGATCGCGGCCAGAAACGTGGAACCGTTCCGGCTGGAGTACCGGCTTCGGCGCGGTGACGGCACCGTCCTCTGGGTTCTGGGGCAGGCCCAGGCCGAGACCGGGCCCTTGGGCGAGATTCTCGGTTTCGTCGGCTCGCTCACCGACATCACCGAGCAAAAGCGGATGGAAGAGGCGTTGCGCGAGAGCGAGGAACACACCCGCCAGATCATCGAGACGGCTCTCGATGCCGTGATCTCGATGGACACCGCCGGCCGCATCACCGGCTGGAATCCGCAGGCGGAGGCGATCTTCGGCTGGAGTGTCGCCGAGGTTCTCGGCCGGACGCTGTCGGAAACGATCATCCCGCCCGCCTGGCGCCTCCGCCACGAGCAGGGCTTCCGCCGGTATCTGGCAACCGGCGAGAGCCACATGCTCAACCGCCGCCTGGAGCTGACCGCCCTGCGCAACGACGGGCGGGAGATCCGGATCGAGCTGACGGTGTCCCCGGTCTCCTTCCGGGGAGAGCGGCAATTCAATGCCTTCCTGCGCGACATCACCGAGCGGGAGCGGGCGGAGAAGGCCCTTCGCGACTCGCTGCAGGAGAAAGAGACGCTGCTGCGGGAAGTGCACCACCGGGTGAAGAACAACCTCCAGATCATTTCCAGCCTGCTGCATTTCCAGGCCAAGAAAGCACCGGACGACGCGGCGCTGGCCGTCTTCCGGGACGGTCAGGACCGGCTGCGTGCGATGATCCTGGTGCATGAAAATCTCTACCGGTCGCAGGACCTCCACCGCATCCACCTCGGCGAATACGTGCAGGCCCTCGCCGGGCAGTTGCGGCGCTCGTTTCACGGTGTGGCCGAGCGCATCGAGCTGCGCGATCTCGTGGAGGACATCCATGTGCCGGCGGAGACCGCCCTGCCGTGCGGCATGATCGTCACCGAGCTGGTGACCAATGCGTTCAAATACGCCTACCCGGCCGGGGCCGCGGGAATCGTGGAGGTCCGCCTCGTCCGGCGGGAGAGGTCGTTCCTCCTCGCGGTGGAAGACCACGGCGCCGGGCTGCCGAAGGGCTTCGACCCGGCCCGCGCGACCTCCTTCGGTCTGCAGCTGGCCGCGAACCTCGCGGGCCAATTGAACGCCACGCTGACCCGCGTGCCGACCGCGGTGGGGACGCTGCTCCTTCTCGCCGTCCCCTGGAGCGAAGACACTCCCGTCACGCTCGGGCGAGCACCCACGCGATGAGCGTCTCCCCGGCGGCCTGCAAGCGCCGCACGAGCCGGTCTTCGAGCCCC
>DIHE01000061.1:11222-26422 GCA_002420005.1 Holophagales bacterium UBA5704
GGCAGGCGCCGCAGGAGCCGGTCTTCGAGCCCCTCGGGGTCGGGCTCGACGCGGCAGGCTTCGACCTCCTCCGGCGGCGCACCCTGAAAGCAGAGGTCGCACGGTGGGAGGTCGGTGCCGCCGATCCGGACGGGGGGGCCGAAGGTGCGGCAGGAGAGGGGGCGGTGGGTGTAGAGCGCGCAGTGCCCGCTCTGCGGATCGAGCGCCGGGCAGGCAAGATCGGCGTGGCGGGAGAACCAGGCGTCCGCCTCGTCGTCGGCCAGTGCACCGGCCGCGGCGTCTCCCGGGAACCCGGGGGTGAGCGTCGGGATCTGTGCCTTGGCGCGCGCCCGCACCGCCTCCGCCTCCCGCGGGTCGCGCCCTTGCAGCTCGGCGAGCCCGCGGCGCAGGCGCTCCGCATCGAGCCCGTTGATCGGGAAAGGGCCGTGGCAGCACGCGGTACAGCCGGGCTTGCAGACCAGCCGGTCCCCGGCGCGGCGCGCGGCCTCGGCCCAGGTGTCGTCGAGGATCTGCAAGAGGCGTCGATCGCCGGCCGGAGGCTTCCCGCGCATGGCCGGGGAGGGTACCATCGCTCTCCATGTCTCCGCTCCTCCTCACCGGCCATCTGTGGACCATCGGGCCGCGCCTGCGGCACGCCGTCCGGCCGTATGTCTGTCCGCCGTCCCGGCCCTGGGAGACGCGGGTGGACGATCCGGACCTCGGCCGGCTGCGCCTGACCGGACGCTGGCGCGAGGTGCCGGGGAGCGAGGAGGCCGTGGTGCTGGTGCACGGTCTGGGGGGCTGCATCGACAGCCACTACATGCCGCGTGCGGCCACGGTGGTCGAAGCGGCGGGGCTCTCCTGCCTGCGGCTCAACCTGCGCGGCTGTGACCGTCTCGGCGAGGATTATGGCCATGCCGGCCTGACGGCGGACCTGCATGCCGCCCTGGCCAGCCCGGAGCTGGCGGCGTGCCGGCGCCTCTACCTGATCGGCTTTTCGATGGGGGGCCACGTCGCGCTGCGCTACGCCGCCGAGCCCGGCGATCCCCGGGTGGCGGCGGTGGCTGCGGTCTGTGCGCCGGTCGATCTCGCCCGCTCCCAGCAGGAGATCGACGCGCCGGTGCACTGGATCTACCGGCACTATCTCCTGAACAACCTGCGATCGCTCTACACCGCGGTCGCCGCCCGCCGGCCGGTGCCATGGCCGGTCGACCGCCTGGGCGAGATCCGCACCTTCCTCGATCTCGATGACCGCATCGTCGCCCCGCGCCACGGGTTCACCGGGGCCGCCGACTACTACGCCCGCGCCAGCGCGGTGGCCCGGCTGGCCCACCTGCGCATCCCGACCCTCCTCTGCAACTCCGAGCTCGATCCCATGGTCCCGGCGCGCTCCGTGCGGCCGGGCCTGGAAGGCGCCTCCCCCCTCCTGCACACCGCCTGGCTCCGCGGCGGCGGCCACGTTTCCTTCCCTGAGCGCTTCGACGCAGGGCTGGGGGAGGGAGGCGGCGTGACCGCCCAGGTGATCGCCTGGATGCGGTCGCGGTAGTAGCTACCGCGCAAGGCGCGGAAGCACCCACTTCCGGGTGGCGCGCCGGAGCTCGTCAGCGCGGATCGGCTTGGCGAGGAAGTCGTCCATCCCGGCGCGTTCGCACTTCTCCCGATCCTCGGGCATCACGCTGGCGGTCAAGGCGATGATCGGGACGTTCCGCCGGTCGCCCGCCAGACGGCGGATCGCCTGGGTGGCCTCGAAGCCGTCCATCTCGGGCATGTAGCAGTCCATGAGGATCATGTCGAAGCGTTCGCGGCTGCAGCGCGCGACCGCCTCGGTGCCGTTGAGGGCATGGTCCACGTGGCAGCCGAGCTTCTCCAGAAGCTGGGCGGTGACCAGTTGGCTGACCGGGTCGTTCTCGACCAGCAGCACGCGCGGCGGGGACGACCCGGCGACCGGCGCGGGATCGGGCGGGGCCGGTTCCACAGAGGTCTCCTGCGGCGCCGGCTCGGCCGGCCGGCCTGGCGCTGCACAGAGCGGCAGGGTGAACCAGAGGGTGGTGCCCTGACCTTCCTCGCTGCGCAGCCCGACCTCTCCGCCCATCAGCTCGACCAGCCGCTTGCTGATGGCGAGGCCGAGGCCGGTGCCGCCATAGCGGCGGGTGGTGGAGGAGTCCACCTGGGTGAATTTGCGGAACAGCAGGCGCTGCTTCTCGGCCGGGATGCCGATGCCGCTGTCGGTCACGGCGACCCGGACGAGCTGGTCGCCGCAGCAGGTGACGGCGGCGCGGATGCTCCCCTGGTGGGTGAACTTGAGCGCATTGCCGACGAGATTGAGCAGCACCTGCCGTACCCGCGCCGGGTCGCCGCAGATCTCACGGGGCACGTCGAGAGGATAGTCCAGGGTGAGGGAGAGGGACTTCTCCATCGCCTTGGGCCGCAGGAGGGAGATGACCTCCTCGGACACCGCCCGCAGGTCGAACGGGACGCTCTCGACGTCCATCTTGTCCGCCTCGATCTTGGAGAGATCGAGAATGTCGTCGATCTGCGTCAGCAAGGCCTCCCCGCATTGCTGGATGATCTGGACGAATTCCTTCTGCTGCGGCGTGAGCGCGGTGGTGAGCAGCAAGCTGGTGCAGCCGAGGACTCCATTCATCGGTGTGCGCAGCTCATGGCTCATGGTGGCGAGGAACTCGCTTTTGGCCCGGTTGGCGGCCTCGGCTTCGGCCTGGGCGCGCAACAGCTCCGCCTCGGCGTGCTTGCGCTCGATGGCGACGGCGGCGAAACGGGTGGCGGCGGTCACCGACCGCAGCGCCGCACCGGTCGGGTGATAGGTCTCGCGCCGGTAGACGCAGAACGTGCCGAGCACCTTGCCACCGCTGCTCAAGATCGGTTCCGACCAGCACGAGACCAGCCCGGCCCGGGAGGTCAGGCCGGTGAACGCCGCCCACTTGGGGTCGGTGCGGACGTCCTCGACGACGACGCGCTGGCCGAAGAAGGCCGCCGTGCCACAGGAGCCGGCCGCCGGCCCGATGGCCATGCCGTTCAAGGCGTTGCAGTAGTCGTGGGGGAGGCTGGGGGCGGCCGCGGTGTGCAGGTGGGTGCCGGCGTCGTCGAGCAGCAGGACGCCGCACATCAAGGAAGGATGCTCGGCCTCGACACTGCTCACGATCGCTTCGAGGATCGCCGGCAGCGGAGCTCCGGAGGCGATCAGGGCCAGGTTGTGGGTCTCGCGGGCCTTGGCGGACTTGAGGGCGTCGATGACGCCCTCGACGACGCTCTGAAAGCGGCGCTCGTTCCTCCCGAGGCGTGCGGTGGCCTGCGCGAGCGACCCGGCGTCGCGGTCTTGATCTTCGCTCTGGAGGCCGTATTCTTGATCAAGCAACATAGAGGGCGTCAATAATTGGCCCGGGGAGTATAGCACCCCCCTCCCGCGCGTCTGCAACGGGAGAGGGGCCGGGGGAGAGGGTTCAGAAGGTGATCTTCGCCGCGAGCTGCACGATCCGGTTGTCGAACGCGCCGGTGTCGGCGCCGAAGTTGGTCTGCGGGATCAGCAGGTTCGAGGCCGTGTTGTAGTTGTAGAAAACGTTGCGCTGCGCGTTGATGTTGTCTTTGTCGAAGAGGTTGAACGCCTCGGCGATCAGCTCCAGGCCGGCCGGGCCGAACAGGGGAATCCGCTTGGAGACCCGCAGATCGACGTTGAACGAGTCCGGCAGGCGCTGGCTGTTGCGGCTCCCCGGCACGATGTCGTTGCGGGTGTTGCCGTCCCGGTTGAGGTCGTTGGTGACCGTCTTCGAATAGGGCTGGCCGGTCTGCCAGGTGGCGATCCAGGAGAGAGACCAGCCGTCGAGCAGTCCCTTCTTCCAGCCGCTCGCCTCGCGCCAATAGGAGAGATCCCACAGGCCGCTCACCACCAGGCGATGGCGCTGGTCGTTGTTGCCCGGCGCGAGGTCGTCGTCGAAATCGAACGGATTCGAGGCGAACTTCGCGTCGTCGCTGCCGTTGGGGACCACCGCGGTGGCGTCGGGTGCCGTGTCTTCCACTTTTCCAAGGGTGTAGGCCACGTTGTACTGGAGCTTGCCGCGGAAGCGCTTGCGCAGCTCCAGGGTGAGCCCGTTGTATTCCGACTCGGCGCTGCTCTGGAACTCGATGATGCGGTCGAAATTGGTGAACGGCCGCGCGGTGGGGAACTGGTCCACGGTCACCGAGCCGCCGCCCTGCACCGGGATCTGCGTCGGCACCGGGGCGGAGAGGTTGATGTCCGTCGAGCGCTGCAGCTTCTTGCCGCGCACGTAGAGATAGCCCGCGCCCACCACGATGTCGTCGGTCAGCGCGTACTCGGCGCCCAGGCTCGCCTGGTGGACCTCGGGGTTTTCATAGTCGCGGTCGAACACGAAGATGGTCGGCTTGGGCAGTGCCGCGCCGGTGGGGAGGGTGGGGAACAGGTTGGGGAAGGTCGGCGCCTGGTTGCCGGTGAAGGTCACCGTCTGCACGTTGATGCCGTTGTTCGAGTGCGCCGTGCCCACCATGATCGACGGCGTCCGGCCGTAGAACAAACCATATCCCGCGCGCACCACGGTCTTTTCATTCGGCTGCCACGACAAGCCGAGGCGTGGTGCCACGTTGTCCTTGTCGGTCTTGAGGTAGCTCGTATCGATCCCCGCCGCGGCGAGCTGGGCATCGGGATTGCGCACGTCCGGCTGGGCGAATTTCTGCAGGTCATAGCGCAGGCCCGCGGTCAGGTGGAGGTTCTGGCGCAGGTCCCATTCGTCCTGGAGGAAGAAGGACGTCTCCTCGATGTCCGGATGCGTCGTGGGGCCCGTGGTGCCCGGTCCCGCGAAGGCCTGCACGTAGCGCTCGCCCGGGCCGTTCGGCGTGCCGCGGTTGAAGCTCGCGATCGAGTTGAACGTGTAGGCGCCCGAGAAATTGCCCGGGAAGAAATTCTTGATGTCGTCGTGGTTGACGTCGAAGCCGGCCTTCCAGGTGTGCTGGCCGGTCACCCAGGTCACCGTGTCGGCGATCTGCCAGCGCTTGATCGTCGTCTCGCGTGGGCTGAAGAAGTTGCGGCCGAGGGTCAGGATGGTGCGTCCGCTCTCGCGCACGGTCACCTCGGGCGTGTCGCTGTTCGCCCGGCCCGGCTCCTTGTCTTTCGCGAACTGGCCACGCACCTCGTTGAACAGCGAGCCGGAGAAGATCGAGGACAGCGAGGCATTGAGCGTCTGCGTCTGCACCAGGCTGTCGCCGGTGTGCTCCTCGGCGTTGGTGGCACCGCCGTTTTCAAAGTTGGTGCCGGTGAAATCCTGATCGTTGTACCGCACGCTCAGGTGTTGTGAGGAGGTCGGGTGCCAGTCGGTCTTCAGAAGGATCACGTCCTGGTCCTGACCGCGCGTCCAGCTGTTCGCCTTGGCGCGCAGCTTGGCGAGGCCGGCCTGGGTGTCGGGATCGGTGGGGAGCGTCAGGCCGGCCAGGTTCTGGTCGAGGTTCACCACGTTGGGGATCTCGTTGCGCTGGCCGTCGTAGTTGAGGAAGAAGAACGCCTTGTCCTTGACGATCGGGCCGCCGAGCGAGCCGCCGAACTGATCGAAGTTGTACGGCGACTTCGGGCGGGCGGGCACCGCGGTCTTGTTGACCCAGCTGTTTTCGTTGAGGCTCTTGTCGCGGTAGAACTCGAAGAGCGAGCCGTGGAATTCATTGGTGCCCGACTTGGTGACCACGTTGATCACCGCGCCGCCGGCGCGGCCGTATTCGGCGGAATAGGCGTTGCGGTTGACCTGGAATTCCTGCACCGCGTCCTGGCTGAACTGGTAGGGCGCGCGGCCGGAGCCGGTGCGGCCCAGGGCCTGGCCGAAGAACGTGTTGTTGTTGTCCGCACCGTCGACCACCAGGCTGTTGAGCGTGCCGCGCTGGCCCGCGAAGCTGATGTCGCCCTGGCGGACATCGCGGGTCACGCCGGGGGTGGTGAGCACGAAGTCGATGAAGTTGCGGCCGTTGACCGGCAGGTTGGCCACCGACTTCTCGGTCACCGTGGAGGCCTGGTGCACCCGTCCCGGTTCGAGCGTCGGCGCCTCGGCGGTCACCACGATCTCGTCGGAGGCGGCGACCTGTAACGCGACGTCCACCGTCAGCGTCGCGCCCACGGTGAGGACGAGGTCGGTGCGGCGGGTGGTGGCGAAGCCGTCGGCGGTGACGGTGACCTCATAGGTGCCCACGGGGAGGAGCGGTGCGCGGAAGCGGCCCGCGGCGTCGGTCGTCATCTCGCGGACGGTGCCGCGCTCCTGGTCGCGCAAGGTGACCGCGATCCCGGGCAGCACGCCGCCCGTCTCATCGGACACCGTGCCCACGATCTCGCCTCCCGCGGCCATCGACTGGGCCATTGCCGGGGAGGCTGCGAGGCTGAGGAGGAGAAGCAACGCCAAGCCCGGGAAGGCATGCGTCAAGGAACGACGTGTCATGGAGAATCTCCTTTCAGAGGAAACAGCAGAAGGCTCGGGAGGAGATTCTATACCGGCGCCTCGGGCGCGGGGGCCAAAGGATCAGAGAGGCTGGATCCAGACCTCTGGATGTGGCGCGGAGAGCCGGGTGAGATCCTCGCGGTCCCCTGTGAGGATGTGAGCCCCTCCTCCTTCCACGGCATGGGCGACCACGAGGGCGTCCACGGTATGGGACGATCGGGCGAGACCCAGGAGGCGACCGGCGATGCGCCCGTGGACTTCTCTTTCCTCGGCCACCGAGCCGACCGCTTTGAGGACGCGATGGATGGGAGCATCGCGGGGGCCGCCGCGGATGGTCTCCGCGACGACGACCACGGGGACCTCGACAGCGCAACCGAGCTCCAAGGCGCGGATCAGAAAGGCGCGCGCTTTCTGGTCTCCCCGGGCCAGAGCAAGAACCGCCCCGGAGTCGAGGATCAGGCGCTGCGGCGCTTGGCGACGTTCAATTCGGGAGCCGGCCATGCTCGACGAGCTTCCTCCAGGAGAGCCGGATCCACCGGGCCGTGCTCCTTCTCGAGCTCCGCCAGCAGAGCGGTGAGCCGATCTTGCTGCAGCTGCTGGCGGAGAGCGCGGTTGACGTAACTTGAAAGCCCACGAATCCCGACGGTCTCGCGGGCCTCGGCGAGGAGCGTTTCTTCGAGGGAGAGGGAGACCTTCTCGGTTCGCATAGGGGAATCCTACTCCAGGTAGGATTCAGGGGCAAGATCCATCTCAGAGCTCGCTGCGCACCCCGTGAAAGATCGCCGCCAGCCGCTCGATCCCGTCGACCAGCCGCGGCCCAGGGCGGCTGAAGCAGCCGTTGGCGTCGACCGGGTGGACGCGCCCGTTGCGGACGGAGCGGAGCGCGCGCCAGGCGGGGCGGTCGGCGAGGAGGTCGATCTGGTCCTGGGCGCCGGCTGCGTCGAAGCCGCACGGCATCACCACCAGGAGATCGGGATCGGCGGCGGCGACCTCCTCCGCGGTGAGGCGGCGGGAGGGGTCTCCGGGTTTTGCCAGAACGTCGAGGCCGCCGGCGATCTCGATCATCTCCGGCACCCAGTGGCCTCCGGCGAAGAAGGGATCGAGCCATTCGAGCGCCACCACGCGGGGCCGCGGGCGGCCGGCCACCCGGGCACGCACGGCATCCAGCCGCGCCTCCAGGCCGGCGAGGAGCGCTTCGGCTTCGGCCGTGTGGCCGGTGGCCGCGCCCACCTGGCGGATGTCGGCGAAGACGTCCTGGAGGGAGTGGGGATCGAGCGACAGGACCTCCGGGCAATGGGGGAGGGGACGGACGGCGCCCTCCACCTGCTCGGTGCTCACTGCGCAGACCGGGCACAGCTCCTGGGTCACGATGACGTCGGGATCGAGCGCGGCGATCTGCGCGTCGTCCAGGGTGTAGAGACTGAGCCCGCTCCCCACCTGGGCGGCGACCGCCGCGTCCACCTCGGCCGCGCTCATCCCCGGCTGGAGCGCGCTGCCGGTCAGGATCGGCCGCGTCCGCGCCTCCGGCGGGAAATCGCACTCATGACTGACCCCCACCACGAGGTCCCCGGCGCCCACCGCGAAGAGGATCTCCGTACCGTTCGGAACGAGCGAGATGATGCGCATCCGGCGCCTCTCTTTCAGGGCAGTGCCCGCAGATCGAACACCAGATAATCCTGGGTGTTGAACGGCACCAGCACGCCGGGCGTCTGGGCGAGCTGGCCGGCGAAGGTCTGGAAGGCGGGCTGTTTCCACACCGTGATCCAGCGCGCTCCGAAGCGGTCGCGGATGGCGCGGGCGGGTGCCGTGTGCCGGCCCTGGATGATCCGCACGTAGGTCTCGAACAGCTCCGGGTCCTTCGCCAGGAAGAACGTCGGATCGAGCACCACCAGCGACTGGAGCTGTGGCGCGGAGTAGAAAAGCGGCGCGGAATCCGCCCACTGGGCGGTGAACACCCGCTCCCCCGGCTGCCCGCGCTCGCCGAGCCAGGCGGCCATCTCGCGGGGCGGCGAGGAGGCTCCGAAGCCGTTGGCGCTGGTCAAGAGCCAGGTCCAGGCCGCTCCGCAGAGAATGGCGACGGCGGCGACGATCGGCCAGGCCTTCGACCGGCGGCGCGGTGCAAGACCGGCCTCTTGCCGCTCGCGGAGGGTGAGCGCCAGCGCGAGCAGCGAGAGCGGGGCTCCCAGCTCGAAGAAGCGGCGCAGGAAGAACGTGCCGAGGAACAGGAAGGCGAGCGCGAACACGGCTGTGGTGACCGTCGTGCGGGTGCGCAGGCGGGGCTGGAAGAAGAGAAAGCCGAGGAGGAGCAGGGGGGCGACGAACGCCGGGAGCTGCTCGGCGAGCACCGGCCACTCCGGGCGGGTCAGCTCGGCGCCGATCTGCGAGCGCAGCGCTTCGCTCCCGGCGGTGGATTGATACGGCACCACGAAGTTCTGCAGCCAGAACAGCCGGAAGTTCTCCGGCACGTTGGGATGGACGAGCTGCCCGGCCAGCCAGCCGCCCGCCGCCGCAGCCAGGGGGTGCCAGACGATCCGCCGCTCGCCGGGTGCCCGCGAGAGGAACCCGGCGAACGCCCAAACCGCGGCGAACGGGATGGCGATCCAGCCGCCGGTATGGGCGAGGCCGAACAGGGCGCAGACCGGAGCCAGCACCTTCCACGAGGCCTCCGTGGCGAGCAGGCCGAGGACGAGCAGCGAGAAGCCGATCAGCCAGATGTGCGGCCGGCACATCTCGGTGCGCAGCGCGAACATCGGTCCCAGAGCAGTCAGGGCGAGCAGGAAGAGCGGTGCGCGGGGCACCCGCAGCCGCCACAGAATCCAGGCGAAGACGGCGACCACGAAGACCTGGCCGAGCACCGTCCCGGCGAGCCCGGCCCGTTCGAGGGAGAGGCCGGCGAACGGCATCAGGAGCAGATGGAAGAGCGGCTCCTTGTCCGCGAAGTGGTCGAAGAAGACCGAGAACGGCGTCCAGTGGAACGACTCAATCCGGAACGTCGAGCCCATCTCCCGGGCGAGGCCCAGATGGTAGTACTCGTCGTACGACCAGGGCTGCGGCGCGGTCACCCGCATCGACACATAAAACGTGAGAACGGCGAGCGCCGCGACCCCCAGGGTCACCAGGGGCGCGAAGCGCCACCCCGGCCGCGCGGCGGCGCCCGGCGCGGCGTCCGCCCGGCGCCCGGGAGAGGTTGCGGCGGGCGGGCCTTTGCGGGTGCGCTTGGACATGGCGGGGAGTCTACCGGAAAGCGGCCGGGCCGCGGGCGGGCCGACTACCGCACCTCTTCGGCCTCGCGGGGGCCTCGCAGGCGCTCGAGGAGCGCGACATCCTCGGGATCGAGGCCGAGCCGCCGCAGCGACTGCGCCGTGTGCCCGGCGAGGTCCTCCAGGGTGAGGATGCGCGAGAACGACAGCTTCCACGCGGCCCACGGCCGCAGACCCCGCGCGATCCACTCCTTCTTGGCCGAGGGGAACGGCCGGCCGAGCAGGGCCTCGCATCGCTTCAAGGCCCCCTCGCCGAGCCCCTCGGAGGCGACGAGCTCCTCGCGCGTCAGCGCCGCCAGGTCGTCCAGGGTCCGGATGCCCAGCCGGGCCAGGCCTTGAGCCACCGTCCGATACAAACCTTTCTCCATCCAGTACGAGGCGACGGTCAGATCGCGGGCTGCGCGGTCGATCGGTTCCATGGTGCCACTCTCCTTTCTGGGTCAGGGTGCGTCGTCATCGATTGCCCCCAGTGTGGCAAAGGCGCAAACTGGCACCGGAGCCGTTTTTTGTCAGGTGACAATAATTGTCTCCATGATGCGCCAGGCTCCAGAAACGGAGAACGATGTGAGCGCCTTTTTCCTCTTGATTTGCCTGCTGGTGCTGGGGGCCGACGACCGGGGTGGCGGCTGGGACCCGAACGGTTTTCCGAGCGGTGACCGCAGCGGTGGCTGGGACCCCAACGGGTAGACCGCCCGGGTTCTGCCTTGAGATCCCCGCCGGAGGGTCCTCCGGCGGGCCTCTTCCATGAAAATACCTGCTTGAGTAAACTGTGCCTTGTCCAAGAACCTGGAGAAGGGAAGGAGCAACAGCTCGTCACCATGCGCCACTGCGACCGGCAGGACCTGGAGAGCTTCTTCCGCGGCGGGACGGACGTGGACGGAGGCTTCCTCGCCGCGCACGCCATCTCGTGCGCGGACTGCCGCCGGCTGGCCGCGAGCGTCCTGGGGGGGCTGGGCAAGAGCGGCTGTGACCCGCGACGGCTGTCTCCCGCCGCGGCGGCGCTGCGGGAGATCCTGCGGCTCGAAGAGGAGCGGGCCGGCGCCGCGGTGCGGGCGAAAGGGCTGGTGTCCGTCCTGCTCGCCCTGGACGACAAGGGCCGGGCGCGGTTCATCCGCTCGGATCCCCGGGCGCAGAGCGCCGATCTCGTCGCCGCCCTCGCCAAGGCGGCGCGCGAGAAGGCGCCGAGCGACCCGAAGACGGCCGCGATGCTCTGCACCTATGGGTTGCATCTGGTGGACGACCTGTGCGGCCTGCCGACCCGCCTGCGCGACGCCCTGCACGCCGAGCTGCTGACCGAGCAGGCGAACGCCCGGCGGCTCCAGGCGGATCGGAGCGCCGCGAACGAGCTGCTCGACCGCGCGCACCGCATGGCGCAGGAGGGGGCGGGGGGGCCCGCTCTGCTGGCACGCATCGGCTCGATCCGGGCGTCGATCCGCCTGGACGAAGGCAACCCCGCCGAGGCCATCCTGCTGCTGTCGGACGTCCGGCAGACCTACGAGAGGGCGGGTGAGATCCATCAGGTCGGCCGGACGATGGTGCAGATCGCCGACATCGTGAGCGTCTTCGATCCCGCGGGCGCCTACCAGGCGGCGTATGGCGCACTCGGCTACCTGAGCCGCCAAGACGACCTGCGGACCCGTGCGTCGGCCCTGGGGATGATGGTCGAGTGCCTGATCGAGCAGGGGCTCGTCGGTGAGGCCCTGCGCGAGCTGCAGGAGCACCAGGCGTTTCTCGAACAGTTCTGCGATCCGGCGTTGCAAGTGCGCGTCCGGGTGATGGAAGCCCGCCTGGCGGCGCTGCTGGAGCACGAGGAGGAGGCGCTCCAGCTCTTCGCGAACGTCATCGACGAGTGCTACGAGCGCGGCCTCTACCAGCTCATGACGAGCTATCAGGCCTTCCTGCTGGGCTTCCACGTGGATCGCAAGAAGTGGACGAAGGCGGTCGAGCTGTGCGCCTTCGCGGCGGGTCAGGAGGAGCTGCCGGAGGGGGCTCGACAGCTTTGGAGGAAGCTGGAGGCGGCGACCCGGACGCGGACGTTGGCAGCGGGCGAGATCCAGGAGGCGCGGCGGCAGCTCCGGGCCGATTGGGCACAGATGGCGGTTGCCTGAACAGCTCCCGACCGGCAAGATTGTGCCCTCCGGCCACGCTGGCTCCGAATCACCGCCAGGCTGCCGAAGCCCCTGCTCTCTCCGCCGCGATCCTGGAGGCGATCTGCATTTTCCAGGATGACGCGCGATTTTTCAGGACGGGAAGGCCGGCGGTGGTGCGCTCCCGCCGCGCTCAGCCGCCGAGCCGCCGGAGCCGGGCGAGATCGGCCTCCCAGGACCGGCGCTCAGTGCTGTTTCTGGGGCCGTGCCCCGGGGTGGCGGCGGCCTGCCCGGCGGGGTGTTTCGGGCCGTGTGGCGGGGTGTTTGAGGCGGCACCCCCACGGCGCCAAGCTCAGGCGCGAGGATCTCTCTCCTCGGCCGGAGACCCGCAGCGATGCAAGCGCTCACCAAGGCACGTTTCGTCCGGGTTCCCGATCCGCCGAAACCGGGACAGGAGGCGACGTTCGGGCCGTACGTCGAGACGGGGCGGCAAGGGCTTCTGCGGCGCTTCCTGGTCACCCACCGCCATCTCCTGGGCCTGGCTCTCGGCGGGCTCGCCGCCTGGTTGCGCGAGGTGGCGCCGGAGGACCGGCGGCGCCCGGGGATTCTGCTGCTGCGCGCCGGGGCCGCCGTCGGGGGCCTGTTCGTCGACCGCAGCCTGCGCAACGCACCCTTCCCGGTCCAGCTCCGGCGGCGGTTGGAGCTGCTGGGGCCGACCTATGTCAAGCTGGGACAGGTTCTGTCGTTGCGCGAGGACCTGCTGCCGCCGGCCGTCACCTCCGAGCTGCGCAACCTGCTGGACCACCTGCCCGCCGTCCCCTCTCCGCGGTTTCTGGAGCTGGTGGAGCGCAACCTCGGCCGGCCCGTGGACGAGGTCTTCGTCCATGTCCGCTCGGCCCCGCTGGCCTCGGCGTCGATCGGCCAGGTCCACCTCGCGACCCTGCGCAGCGGGGAGCAGGTCATCCTCAAGCTGGTCAAGCCCGGCATCCGCCGCACCCTGCGCCGCGACACGCTCTGGCTGCGCCTGCTCGGCAGGGTTCTCCAGCCGTTCCTCGGCCGCTTCCAGCCGCGCCGGGTGATCGACGAGTTCTGCGCCTACACCCTGCGCGAGGTCGATCTGCGCCGCGAGGCGGACAACGCCGAGACGTTCGCCGCCAGCTTCCGCGACCGGCCGGAGATCGTCTTCCCCCGCATCCACCGGGAGTGGAGCAACGAAAACCTGCTGGTGATGGACTACCTGGAGGGCATCCAGCCCACCGATCCGCGCGCTCTCACCTTGCGTGCCAAGGACCGCCAACATCTGGTCGAGCTGGGCGCGGAGGCCATCCTGCGCATGCTCTACCGCGACGGCTTCTTTCATGCCGACCTGCATCCCGCAAACCTGGTCATCCTGCCGGGGCCGCGCTGTGGGTTCATCGACCTCGGGATGGTCGGCCGTTTCGACGGCGACCTGCGCCGCTCCCTGCTGTTCTACTACTACAGCCTGGTGATGGGCGAGGCGGAGAGCGCGGCACGGTCGCTCACCGCCCTGGCCCAGACGACCACCGGCTCCGATCCCGCCGGCTTCCGGCGCGAGGTGGAGGACCTTTGCCGGCAGTGGGCGCACCGGGCGAGGTTCGAGCAGTTTTCGCTCGGCCGGCTGATCCTGGAATCGATCGGCCGCGCCGCCCGGCACCGGCTCTACTTTCCGGTCGAGATGGTGTTGATGGTCAAGGCGATCGTCACCTTCGAAGCGGTCGGGCACATGCTGATGCCCGGTCTCGACGTGGCCGGCTTGTCGCGCCGCTACGTGACGCAGATCCTCCTGGAGCGCCTGGACCCGCTCCACCTGGCGCGCCAGGGTCTCTCCGAGCTGCCGGAGCTGGCGGATGCGCTCGCCAAGACGCCGCGGCTGATCACCGAAGGCCTTCTCCTGGTGGAGCAGGCGACCCACCGGCCGGCCGAAAATCCGTTCGCGGGCATGCGGGCGACGCTCTATGGCGGCTTCTGCCTGGTGGCCGGTGCGATCCTCGCCGGGTTCGGCGTCCCCTGGCCTCTGTGGGCCTTCCTGTTGCTCGTCGGCCTCCTCCTTCCGCTGCGGAGCAGCAGGACCTGAACCGTGTGGCCCAAGGTCTTGTCCGATCCGGTTTTTTGGTCGTACGTCAGCATTCCGTTCGTCGCCGCGGTGATCGGCTGGTTCACCAACTGGGTGGCGATCGTGATGACGTTCAAGCCGTTGGAGTTCAAAGGCATCCGCCCGTACCTCGGCTGGCAGGGGATCATTCCGTCCAAGGCGGTCAAGATGGCGACGATCTTCGTCGATCAGACCATGTACCGCCTGGGGACGCTGCGCGAGGTGTTCGAGGTGATGGGGCCGGGCGAGATCGCGCGCCACGTGGCGCGGATGGTCGAGGGCCGGTTGGCCGGCTATGCCGACGAGGTGATGTTCTACACGCATCCGGCCGTGTGGGAGCGCCTGCCGCACGCGGTCAAGACCGTGATCTATGACCGCTTGCGCGAGGAGATGCCGCGGCGCCTGCACGACCTGATGCACGAGACGGCGGAGCGGATCGAGGAGCTGCTCGATTTGAAACACATGTTGATCGAGCGGCTCGACGGCGACAAGAACCTGCTCAACCGGCTGTTCCTGGAGGCCGGCTCGGAGGAGTTCAAGTTCATCGTCCGCTCCGGCTTCTATTTCGGATTCCTGTTCGGTCTGGTGCAGCTTGCGGTTTGGATCGTCTATCCGGCCTGGTGGGTGCTGCCGGTGTTCGGGGCGATCGTGGGCTACGTCACCAACTGGCTCGCGTTGGAAATGATTTTCCGGCCGCTCCACCCGCGGCGGGTGCTCGGGATCACGCTGCAGGGCCTGTTTCTCAAGCGCCAGAAAGAGGTCTCGGCCGTCTGGTGCGGCCTGGTGACGACGGAGATCCTCACTCTGCAGCGCTTGTTCTACGCCATGCTCTACGGCCCGCGGGCGGCGCGCACGGAAGAGCTGATCAAGAAGCACGTCCTCCCCCTCGCCGAGGGGACCGTGGCGGGTTATCGCGAGATCATCGGTCTGGCGGTGAGCGACGCCCGCTGGGAGGAGATCCGGGGGGCCATCGGTGCCAAGGCGGTCGCGGTCTCCTCCGATCCGTTCGATCACTGGACGTTCAATCGCGAGCGCGCCGAAATCCTCGAAGGCGAGCTGCGTGAACGGATGGAGCGGCTGTCTCCCGAGCAGTTCCAGGACCTGCTGCGGCCCTGCTTCCAGGAAGACGAGATGAAGCTGATCCTGGCCGGCGCCGTCCTCGGGCTGCTCGCCGGGCTCGCCCAGCTCGTGTTCGTTTTCTGAACACTCGACCCCTCCAAGCCGCGGCGCCTGTGCGGTGTTAGTCTTCCCCTCCCTCGGGTTTTCCCGAGCGTCTTCATGAGCGCACCGGTCGCCCCCCAGAGCCGGACGGTCGCCCCCC
>DIHE01000126.1:0-39736 GCA_002420005.1 Holophagales bacterium UBA5704
CCCGGGAACGAGGTGAGGGTGGCTGCGAGGCCGGCGCCGGGCTCCTCATCGACCGGCACGATGAAGTCCGGCGGCAGTGCTTCCGTCCGGGTGAGGGCTTCTTCCTTCCAGAGCTTCCAGGTTTCCTCATCGACGACCAGCGACTCCGGCCGCTCTTTGGCCTCCCAGGCCGGCCGGTCTTCGGCGAGCCCCGGGCTGGGCCGGACGGTCTCCACGGCGCTGACGAGGACCTCCTGCTCCAACGGGAGCTCCTCCTGCGCCGGAGCGGCAGTCGGCAGGAGCAGCAAGAAAAGGAGCGGGATGGACACGTTCCGGCCAGTTAGATGGCTCTGCTTCACTTTGGACGCCCTCCTAAGCTTTACGGCAGTGTTTTGACGTCTATCTAATGCCTCGAAGGGATGGAGTGTCAAGGGGGGGAGGGGGGGCCGCGGCACCGGTGACGGCCCCGGATCACAGGGGGCGAGCGGCCGCCACCGCCGCCGCTCCCCACCACCGAAGGCAAGGGCACCTTTCGCACCGCCCGCGACGGCTACGAGCGCGCCCTCCTCGCCGACGCGCTCCAGAAAACCGGCGGCAACATCAGCGAGGCGAGCCGCATCCTCGGCATGTCCGCATGTCCCGCCCCACGGTGCGTAAGAAGAAGCGGTTCTACGGGCTCTAGGCGGAGGAATGTTGCGGCCCTCACCTGAGTCGGCACGACCACGACGTGTGTTGTGCCGGGCGCAGGGCTTCTGATGGTCACCATCCTGAGCTGCGCGTTGGCCGCGCTCGCTTCAGCGGCCAAGCCCCAGAGTTTGGTGGCCAGGCCCCAGAGTTTGGTGGTGACCGCCAACGTTTGGGGGGGGTGAGGCCCCAGAGCTGCGCGCTGACCGCACTCACTTGAGTGGTCCATGCCCCAGAGTTGGGGGGTGACGCCCCAAGCTTGGGGGGTGACCGCTGTCGTTTGGGGGGTGACGCCCCAGAGTTGGGGCGCCACCTGAAGTCTGGGCGTGACCGGGGGAGGGCGACCCCCGCGGGTGGCCCGCCACCACCCGCGCGGGTATTCCGGCCGGCCCGGTCACCGGCCCAGCATGGCGCATGCGCGAGCTCATCGACGGTTCCACCGCCATCGTCCGCGGAGCGCTCGCCGCCGGGTGCGACTTCTTCGCGGGCTATCCGATCACTCCGGCCTCCACGATCCTGATGTCGCTGATGGTCGAGCTTCCCCGGGTGGGGGGCGTCGCCGTCCAGGGCGAGGACGAGATCGCCTCCATCGGCATGTGCATCGGCGCCGCGATGAGCGGCTCGCGGGCGCTCACCGCCACCAGCGGCCCCGGCCTGAGCCTCTACAGCGAGAGCATCGGCCTCGCGGTGATGGGGGAGGTTCCGCTGGTCATCGTCGACGTGCAGCGGCTCGGGCCGGCCACCGGCGGCGCCACCACGATCGGCCAGGGCGACGTCCAGTTCGTCCGCTGGGGGACCTCCGGCGGCTTTCCGATCATCGCCCTCGCCCCGTCCTCGGTCGCCGAGTGCTACGAGCTGACGATCGAGGCCTTCCGCCTCGCCGAGCGCTTCCGCTGCCCGGTCTTCCTGCTCACCGACAAGGAGCTGAACCTCACCCTCAACACCGTCGAAGCCGGCAAGGCCGGGCCGGGCACTCCGCCGCCCCGGCCGGGACCCGAGGCGCCGCGTGGCCCCGAGATCCGCTCGGTGGTGCCCTACCGCTACGAGCCGGCGGACGGCGTGCCGCCGCTCGTCCCCTATGGCGGCGACGCCACCGTGCGCTTCACCGGCTCCAGCCATGACGAGCGCGCCTTCATCACCAAGGACCCGGCGACGGTGGGCGCCCTCAACCGGCATCTCGTCGCCAAGATCGAGGAGCACCGCAACGAGATCGAGCGGGTGGCGCTGGACCTCCAGCCCGGCGCGCGCACCCTGTTCGTCAGCTACGGCACCACCGCCGGCGCCCAGCGCGAGGCCGTGCGGCGGGCGCGGGAGGCGGGCCGGGCGGTGTCCTCCGCGGTGGTGCAGAGCCTCTGGCCGGTCCCCGCCACCGCGCTCGGCAAAGCCTTCGAAGGGATCGAGCGCATCGTCGTCGCCGAGCTCAACCTCGGGCAGTACCGGCGCGAGATCGAGCTGCTCGCCCAGGGACGGCCGGTGATCGGCCTCCATCGCATGGACGGCGAGCTCCTCACCCCGGACCAGTTCCTGGAGACCTTGTCATGAACGGCGCCCCGGCCTCGACCCTGATCACCCCGCTCGCGACCTACCGCAACGAGACGCCGTACCCGTTCTGCCCCGGCTGCGGCCACAGCCTGATCCTCGATCACCTGAACCGCGCCCTCACCCGCCTGCAACTCGACCCGCGCGGCGTGGTGCTGGTGAGCGACATCGGCTGTTCCGGCCTCTCCGACCAGTATTTCTCCACCTCCGCGTTCCATGGCCTGCACGGCCGCAGCCTCACCTATGCCACCGGCATCAAGCTCGCCCGGCCCGACCTCAAAGTGGTGGTGATCATGGGCGACGGCGGCACCGGCATCGGCGGTGCCCACCTGCTCAACGCGGCGCGGCGCAACATCGGCCTCACCGTCCTGGTGTTCAACAACCTGAACTTCGGGATGACCGGCGGCCAGCACTCGACGACCACCCCGGCGGGCGCCCACACCTCGACGACACGGGCGGGCAACCTGGAGCGCCCGCTGGACGTCTGCGCCACCGTGGCGGTCAACGGCGCCGGCTACGTCTACCGCGGCACCTCGTGGGATAAGGACCTGGCGGAGCGCATCGCCGAGGCGATCGAGTCCGAGACCTTCGCGCTGTTCGACATCTGGGAGCTGTGCACCGCCTACTACGTGCCGTTCAACGACTCCTCGCGCAAGGAGCTCCTGGAGACCATGAGCCACCTGGAGCTGCCGACCGGGCTCCTGGCGCGGCGCCAGGCACCGGAGCTCGCCGCCGCCTACCGCGCCCAGACCCCGGAGGGACGCTCCACCGTCGAGCCGCAGATCCTGGAGCCGCGGTGCGCCGCCGGGCTCGACCGTCCGTTCCGTTTCGTCGTCGCCGGCTCAGCCGGCGGCAAGGTGCGCACCGCCGTCCGCCTGATCGCCCAGGCCGGCGTCCTCTCCGGCCTCTGGGCGGCGCAGCGCGACGACTACCCGATCACCGTGAAGACCGGCCACAGCCTCTCCGAGCTGATCCTCGCCCCGGAAGAGATCGGCGACACCGGCATCACCCGCCCGGACGCCCTGCTCCTCCTGACCGCCGACGGGGCGAAGAAGTGCGGACGCCACCTCGCCGCCATGGACGAGACCGACCGCGTCTTCGCCGTCCCCGAGCTGGCGGACGCAAAGACGCGCGCCCGCGTCACCGTCGTCGATCCGGCCGGAGCGAAGCTCGGCAAGACCCAGACGGCCCTCGCGGCGACCACCGCGGCGGTGGCCCGGCTGGGGCTGCTTCCCCGGGAAGCGCTGGAAGAGGCCGCCCGCCTGGATGGCCGGCGGGCGGAGGAGAATCTGGCGGCGATCGCGGCAGGCTACCGGCTCGCCGCCGGATGAATCAGCTCGCCGCCTTGATCTCCGTCCACAGCTCGTCGATGAGCTCGGTCGTCGGTCCCAGGTCCTCGAGCAGCTCGCAGCGATCGAGGACCTCCTGGGGCGGATAGATCGCGGGATCGTTGCGGATGGCCTCGTCGATCTTCGGCAACGCCGCCCGGTTGGCTCCGGCGTAGTGGATGCCGTTGACGATGCGGGCGGCGATTTCCGGCTCCAGGACGAAGCGCAGGAATTCGTAGGCCGCGTCGGTGTTGCGGCCGGAGGTCGGCAAGACGACGCTGTCGATCCACAGGGTTCCGCCTTCCTTGGGCACCACATAGGCGAGCTTTCCCTTGCTTGACGCCACGGCTTCCGCCATTTCTCCGTTCCATCCGTGGGCGACGTCGACGTCCCCGGCGGTGAGCAGGTTGGCGAAATCCGAGCTGTTGTAGGTGCGCACCAGGGCCTTCTGTTTCTTGAGCACCTCGGCCACTTGCCGCAACACCGCCGGATCGGTCTCGTTGAGCGACTTGCCCTGGAGCTTCAGGACCGTGCCGAACGCCTCGCGCGCATCGTCGAGCATCAGGATGCGCCCTTTGTAGCGCGGATCGAACAGCGCGCCCCAACTGTCGATCGGTGCCGCCACTTTCGTGGTGTCGTAGCCGATGCCCGCCGTTCCCCAGACGTACGGGATGGAATGGCGGTTCTCCGGATCGAACTTCTGGTTGAGGAAGCGAGGATCGAGGTTCTCGAAGCCCTGCAAACGCGAGCGGTCCAGCTCGCGCACCAGGTTTTCGGAGATGAGCGCCTTCAGCATGTAGTCCGACGGGACGGCGATGTCGTAGTCCGCCACGCCGGACTGGAGCTTGGCGAGAATCGTCTCGTTGGAATCGTAGGTGTCGACGCGGGTCTTGATCCCGGTGCGTTTTTCGAAGTCGGCGAGCACGTCCTGCGGCAGGTAGTTGGTCCAGATGTAGATGTTGAGCTGGCGGGGCTCTTTCGGAGCCTCCGCCGCCTTCTCGCCGGCACCGCAGCCGGCCAGGAGAAGCAGGCCCAGGGGGGCCGACAGGATCCATGGTTTCATGTTCGATCTCCCTCGGAAGAAGAGACGCGCATCAGCCGTTGGGCCGCCACGATCAACACGATCGTTCCGGCCAGCAGCAGGGTCGACACCGCGTTCACCTCCGGTGTCACGCCCACCCGCAGCATGGAGTAGACGTGGAGCGGCAGCGTGGTGGAGCCGACGCCCGCCACGAAGGAGGTGACCACGTAGTCGTCGATGGACAGGGTGAACACCAGCAGGGCGCTCGCCGCCACGCCGGGGAAAATGAGCGGCAAGGTGACCCGCCGAAAGGTTTCGAAAGGACCGGCTCCCAGGTCGCGCGCCGCTTCCTCCAGCGCCGGGTCGAGCCCGGCCAGGCGCGCCCGGACCACCAGGGTGACGTAGGAGACGCTGAACACCACGTGCGCGATCACCACCGTGGTCAGCGACAAACGCAGGCCGAGCGCGCCGAACAACGTGAGCAATGCGGCGCCGAGCACCACCTCCGGAATCACCATGGGCAGGAGGAGCAATGCCAGGGTGCCGCCGCGCCCGGGAGTCTCCGGCCGCCGCAGGGCCAGGGCGGCCAGGGTGCCGATCACCGTGGCGAGGAGCGTGGTCAAGGCCGCCACCAGCAGGCTGTTGCGCACCGCAGCGAGGAGCGCCTCGTTCGCCAGCAGGCGGTGGTACCAGTCGAGGGTGAACCCGCGCCAGACCGCGGTCTGCCGGCCGGTGTTGAACGAAAACACGGCGAGCACGCCGATCGGAACCCAGAGAAACAGATAGATGAACGCCGTATGCACGGCAAGAACGCGCCGGCTCCAGCGGCCCGCGGACACCGGCCCGTTCACAGCAGGACCTCCTCCCCCTTGCGCTTCATGTAGAAGGCATAAGCCAGGAGGAGCAACAGGACGGCCGCCATCAGCTCGAACGCCAGAGCCGCTCCGAACGGCTGGTTGCGGGCCACGGCGAACTGGTTCTGGATCAGGTTGCCCAGCAGCATGCTGCGCGCGCCGCCGAGGAGGTCCGAGACCACGAACTGCCCCAGGCTGGGGATGAACACCAGCACGATCCCCGCGGCGATTCCCGGTGCGGTGAGAGGGACGGTCACCCTCCAGAACGAGGAGACGCGGCCGGCCCCCAGATCGGCGGCGGCTTCGAGGAGGGTGCGGTCGAGCTTCTCCAAGGAGGCATAGAGAGGGAGAATCATGAACGGCAGCTCGCCGTAGACCAGGCCGATCATCACCGCCAGCTCGGTGTAGAGGATCTCCAGCGGCCGGTCCACCGCTCCGGTGCCGAGCAGCAGCCGATTGACCAGCCCCTCGGTGCGCAGCAGGAACATCCAGGCATAGGTGCGGATCAGGAAGCTCGTCCAGAACGGCACCACGACGAGGCCGAGCAGCAGGTCCTTCCAGCGCCGGGGGGCACGCAGAGCGAGGGCGTAGGCGACCGGATAGCCGATGGCCAGGGTGAGCGCGGTGGTGAGCACCGCCATCCAGAGCGAGCGCCAGCCGATGCCCGCATAGATCCCGGCGAACGAGCGCGCGTAGTTGCCCAGGAAGCTGCCGGAGGTGACGTAGGCCCCCAGATCCGGGATCGGCGCGACGCCTCCATAGACCCCGCGCTGCCGCAAGCTCAGCACCAAGGTCAGAACGAGAGGCACCAGGAAGAACATCCCCAGGACCAGCCAGGTGGGAAGGAGCAGGAGCCAGGTGCCGCGCCTACGCATCCCCCCCTCCTCCCAGCACCACCGTATGCCGCGGATGCCAGCAGAGGAAAGCCGCACCCCCCGGGCGCAGGGCCGAGGGCTCGTCGAGAACGGACGCGGCGTTCTGCTCCCAGGCGACGAAGCGTTCCCCCGCGGGTCCCCGCACGATCCAGGTGGTGCCCATCCCCTGGTAGATGCTCTCTTCGACCGTCACCGGCACCACGGCCATCTCGGCCTCCGCCGGGCGCTCCACCCGCACGCGGAGCTTCTCGGGGCGGACCACGAAATCGATCCGGTCCCCCGGCCGCAGAGAGGCATCGGGCCGTGGCACCTGCAGGTCGAGGCCGGCGGGCAGGCGCAGGGTGGCAACGCCGTCCACGAGGCTCGCCACCTCGGCGGTGAAGAAGCTCGTCGCGCCGAGAAACTCGGCGGTGAAGCGGGTCGCCGGCCGCTCGAAGATCTCGGCGGGGGTCCCCACCTGCTCCACCCGTCCGTGGCGCATCACCGCCACCCGGTCGCTCATCCCGAGCGCCTCTTCGCGGTCGTGGGTGACGAAGAGGAAGGAGATTCCGAGCGTCCGCTGCAAATGCTTCAGCTCGACCTGGACTTCTTCGCGGAGCTGCGGGTCCAACGCGGCCAGCGGCTCGTCGAGCAGGAGCACCTTGGGTTCCAGCACCAGCGCGCGCGCCAGGGCCACCCGCTGGCGCTGGCCGCCGCTCAACTGGTGCGGCAGCCGCTTTTCCATCCCGGCCAGGCGGACGAGGTCGAGCGCTTCCTTGACCTTGGTGCTCCACCCCGCCCGCCCGCCGTTCTTGTAGCGCAGGCCGAACGCCACGTTGTCGGCCACCGTGAGATGGGGAAACAGGGCGTACTGCTGAAACACCATGTGCGCCGGCCGGAGGTGAGGAGGCACTTCGGTGACGTCGATCCCCTCAATGTGGATCGTGCCCGCCGACGGCGTCTCCAGACCGCCGACCATCCGCAGCAGGGTCGTCTTGCCGCAACCGCTCGGGCCGAGCAGGGCGAACAGCTCGCCACGCCGGATGTCGAGCGACACCTCGTTCACCGCAGCGACATCGGAGAAGCGTTTGGTGACCCGCCGGATCTCGACGCTCAAAGGCAAGGGTTGGTCCACGGACGATAGAATATCCGCTCGCCCTCCCTTTGGGGGGCCTCGCGCACCCCGCAAGGAGAGGACGTTCGATGCATGAGTCTCTCGGTACCCTGCTCCCGGCCTGGAGCGCCCTGCCGTTCGTCGGCATCCTCCTCTCCATCGCCCTGTTTCCGCTCGCCGCACCCCACTTCTGGCATCACCACTATCCGAAGGTGGCGCTCGCCTGGGGGCTCCTGCTGGCGATTCCGTTCGTCTGGGTCTATGGCGCGACGGCGGTGCACGAGATCCTTCACGTGGCCCTGCTCGACTACGTGCCCTTCCTCATCCTGCTCGGGACGCTGTTCACCATCGGCGGCGGCATCTACATCCGCGGCTCGTGGCGCGGCTCGCCCGCCGTCAATGCCACCCTGCTCCTGCTCGGCACCTTCCTGGCCTCCTGGATCGGCACCACCGGCGCCGCCATGCTGCTCATCCGCCCCTTGCTACGGGCCAACGCGAACCGGCGCCACCGGCAGCACACCGTCGTTTTCTTCATCTTCCTGGTCGCCAACATCGGCGGCTCGCTCACCCCGCTCGGCGATCCACCCTTGTTCCTCGGCTTCCTGCGCGGCGTCCCGTTCGCCTGGACGCTCACCCTGGGCTCCGAGCTGCTGGTGGTCGGTGGCCTCGTGCTCGCGGCCTACCTGGTTCTCGACGCCTGGCTCTGGAAACGGGAGAGCATCGAGGTGCGAACCGCGCCCCCGGGAACCGAGACGCTGCGCATCGACGGCGGCATCAATTTCCTGCTCCTGGGGGGCGTCCTCGCGGCGGTGATCCTCTCCGGTGTCTGGCACCCCGGCGAGGTGACGATCCTCGGTATCCAGGCCGGCCTGCAGAACCTGGTCCGCGATGGCTTGCTGATCCTTCTGCTGATCACCTCCTGGACCATCACGCCCCGTCCGGTGCGGGAGGCGAACGGCTATTCCTGGGGACCGATCCGGGAGGTGGCGATCCTCTTCGCGGCGATCTTCGTCACCATCATCCCGCCTCTCGCGATCCTGAAGGCCGGCGAGCACGGCGCGCTCGCCGGGCTCATCCATGCGGTGCGCACGCCGGCGCAGTTTTTCTGGGCCTCCGGCATCCTCTCCTCGTTCCTGGACAACGCGCCGACCTACCTGACCTTCCTGTCGACCGCCCTGGGGCGGCTCTACCCGGACCTTCCGGAGCGGGAGGCGATCCTGCGGCTCATCGCGGAGAACGGCCTTTACCTGAAGGCGATCTCCACCGGCGCCGTGTTCATGGGCGCCAACACCTACATCGGCAACGCCCCGAACTTCATGGTCAAGGCGATCGCCGAGGAGGCCGGCGTGGAGATGCCCTCCTTCTTCGGCTACATGAAGTACTCTGGGCTCGTCCTGGTCCCCATCTTCCTGGTGGCGACCTGGATCTTCTTCTAGGAGCTGCTCATGAGCGCCTGGTACGAGATGATCCTCAAAGGAAGAGAGGACGATGTCCGGGACCTCCTTCCCGGCGTCGCCACAGATGGCGAGCGTCCTCTCTGGGGCACAGAGGTCGACCTGCACGCCGGATCCTTCCCCGAGCATTTGCTGGGTCTTCTCGGCGCCCGCACCCACCAGCTGCTGTTCGTTCCCGGAACCCAGGTGGGCCCCCTCGTCCGGGCGATTCAGGGCAAGGACGAATTCGAGCTGGAGCGCGTGCGGGAGATCACGGGAGGCCGTTTCACCTTCCGGGCCGAAGCCTTCTCCGCCGAGCCCGCCGGGAAGATCAAGCGCGCCCTGCACGCGCCGCTGCCGGAGGGTGTCGTCCTGGAGGGACTGGAAGAATCGGAGGACTTCGATCCCGCGGCACAAGGCGTCGAGCTCTACAGCCCGGCCCACGCCTACACCTACCGCGCCCAAGGCACCTTTCTCGGAGCTCCGCCGGGGATCTTCGAGATCCACCACACCCTGAGTGCCCTCGACTTCGTCCACCAGGAGAAGCTGGAGCTTGACGGGCGGTTGGTGGAGGGGGAGGGGCTGGGGTAGAGGAACCGGACGTCGGGCGGAGCGGCCCAGACCGCGGGCGGAGCCTCTCCTCCCGCGGGCGGAGGGACCCCGCCTCTCGGGCGGGGAGACTCGGATCGAGAGCGGGGAGGCTCGGACCTGGAGCCGCGAGGCGTGACCCGAGAGCCGGGCAGCCCGGGCCGAGAGCGGGTTGACCCCTGCCGAGAACCGGGAGGCCGCTCCTGAGATCGGCGAGGCTCGCACCTGGCCCCGGGAGGCCCGGACCCAGGGCGGAGAGGCTCGGATCGAGAGCCAGGAGGCTCGTACCGGGAGCCGGGAGCCTCGGATCGAGGGCGGAGTGGCCCAGACCGCGGGCGCACCCCCCCCAGAACCAGGTGCCAGCCTCGCGTACGGCCTCGCTCGACCGAGGCTCAACCCCCTATCCGCCAGCCAGCCTCTCTACGATCGGCTGAAGAAGCTCTTCATCGGGCTTCCGGCCGAGCTCCTCGGCGCGCTTGCGATAGTTGCCGACCATGATCTGCATCCAGGAATTGAAAGCAGCAGGGTGCCGGAGGTAGAAAGGAGACAGGGTTCGGACGGCCTCTTCCGCGGCCTGGAGCGCCTCCTCCCGACGGCCCAGATCGCTGAGATCGCTGCCCAGATTGTTGAGGCTCGTCGCGAGGTGGGGGAGGAAAGCGTCGGGACGACGGACGGCCAGCTCGCGATAGACGGCGACGGCCTCCTGCGTGGCCTGGAGCGCCTCCTCCCGACGGCCCAGTTCGCTCAGCATCGCGCCGAGGTTGTTGAGGCTCCTCGCGAAGTCGGGGAGGAAAGCGTCGGGCCGACGGGCGGCCAGCTCTCGATAGACGGCGACGGCCTCCTGCGTGGCCTGGAGCGCCTCCTCCCGACGGCCCAGAGCGCTGAGATCGCTGCCCAGATTGTTGAGGCTCGTCGCGAGGTCGGGGAGGAAAGCGTCGGGACGACGGGCGGCCAGCTCGCGAGAGACGGCGACGGCCTCCTGCGTGGCCTGGAGCGCCTCCTCCCGACGGCCCAGTTCGCTCAGGCGATACCCCAGGTTGTTCGCCAGACGCGCCTTCTCCCGGGCAACGGGCTCGGGAAGCCGGCGCCACCTCCGGAAGAGGAGAGGGAGCAGCCCCTGCGGCGGCGGATGGCGTTGCAGGAAGAGGTCTCTCTTGCGTGTGTTGGCGGCGAGCCCTACCTCCCGCAGCGGCAAGGAGAGAAAATACCGAGCTTCTTCGCACCGGTCCATCAGACGCTTCGCCAGCTCTTCGGTTGCGTTCGCCTCGATTTCCCGGGCGAGCCCGAGCCCGATCGGGTCGCCGGTCTCCACCGCCACCTCCAGAGCGCTCTCGGCCAGGAAGTCCAGCCGCTCGTGAAACGCGGCCCGCAGCCACTCTTCCGCAACCGGGCGCCGTTGCGCGAGCCGGGTCAAGACGGTCAGCAGGGCGCGGCCTTCTTCGATGGCCGCGCCCGCCAAGACCTTCTCGAGGAGGCGGATGTCTCCCCGGAGGACTTCTGCGACCAGCTCCTCTCCAAGAAGGTCGGGCTGGAGAGGCTCGATGAAACGGGCGGTGCCTCCGTAAAGGTTCCGCAGCCGGAGGAGGATCGCGGCCAGGAGATCGGATCGCGTCGGGAACCCATCCAGGACTCGCCCGAGGTGGGCTCGGGCTTCCGGCTCGGTGGCGGCGCCTCCGAGGAGCGTCAAGGCCGCGACGGCTCGGCCGAAGGCGGCGAGAACGGCCTCCGTCAGCGAGCGATCGAGCCTCAACTCCTCGACCTGCTCCTTCCAGAACCGGCGTTCATGGTTCAGCGTCTGGGCCAGGGCGTCGGCGGCCGAGCCGATGGCGAGGCCGTCCAGGGCCGAGAGGGCGGCCATGTGGAGGTAGAGGACGCGCTCGAAGCCTTGCTCGGCCAGGTCGGGGACCGGCGGATTGGCGGGAACCGCCTTGTCGGATTCGTGAGCGAAGGCGGCGAGAGCGGCGTCGAAGACCCGGCGGCGGTCTTCCGCGGCCGGGACCAGTGGCGCGACGGGCAGCGGTTCGGAGCGCGCGAGCAGATCTTCGGTCTCTCGCCCCGCGGTCCCTGACCGGAGGCCCGCCCACCAGTCGCCGGCCCGGCGGGCGAGGAGGAGCAGGCGCATGGGTGGACCGCCGCCGTTCGGGTCGATCCCCATCTTGTAGAGGAGCGGCTGGACGACCGCGAGACGGGTCTCGGCGTAGTCGACGACGATCAGCCGCGGCGTCACGCCTTGGAGGAGCGGATCGAGCTCCTCCTCCGAGCGGTCCCGGCGCAGGAAGCCGGCGTGCCAGCCCTGGTGGCGCAGGCGGCGGCACCACTCCAGCGCAAGGCGGGTCTTGCCGGAGCCTCCGTCGCCGGTGAGGAGGAGGACGCTGCGCAAGCCCGGGCCGTTGCACCAGACTTCGAGAGCGGCGAGCTCGCCGCGGCGGCCTTCCTCTTCAAAGGGGATCACCTCGTAGGAGGCGGTCAGCAGCTTGCCCGGAGCCGGATTCGGCGGCAGGTCGGCGGTGTTGTCGTGGAGGAGCTTGCCGATCTCCTCCAGCTCGCCGAAGACCTTGCGGAGGCGGATCGCGGCCGGGGATTTCGCCCACTCCCCCAGCTCGGCGCGGGCCGCTTCGGCGAGATCCTGGAGATCGGCCCGGGTCAGAAGCCGATCCGCGACCTCGGGCCGGGCCGAGGCGGCGAGCACCGCGGCGACGAGCCGGTCGCGGAAGAGATCCGCCGGCAGGGCGGGAAACGCGGTCAGCTTCTCGAGAAGGTCGGCGCGGAGCCGGTCGAGATCCGGCGCGCCGAATCGCCACTCCACGGCGTCGAGGAAGCCCGGCCAACCCTGACCGGCATCGAGCTCCGCCACCGGCGCGGCGAGCCAGCCCGGAACCTCGTCGCCCGCCGTCAGGAGAGCGCGGACGGCGCCGCAGGTCCTCTCGCCGCGGTCTCCCTTCTGCCAGTCGGCGAGGAGATCGACATCCAATCCCCCCTTGCGGGAGCGTTTCTGGAAGGCCGTGGTGGTGAAGAGAAAGCGCCGCGTCTCGCCCCGGCGGCGAAGGGTGACGTAGCTGCGCAGGAACTGGCGAAGGCTCTCCACCACGGCGCGGTCGGCGATGCCGAGACCACCGGAAAAGGCCTTCACCTGCTCGCTGACCCCGTCGGCGCCGGAGATCAGGCGGTCGAGATCCTCATCCCCCTCACAGAGAAGCGCTTCGTCGTCGCCCAGGTCGAGCCAGCGGACGGCGCCCAGGCAGGCCTGATAGAGATAGCCGCGCAGCGTCGCGTGCGCGGATCGTTTGGGATCGACGAGGGCGGGGGCGGCGGGGATCACCGCCTACCCCCCCTCCGCCCAATCTCGGGGCCGGAGGAACTCCTCGGAAAGGCGTGCTTCGGGGGAGCCCGGTTCGGGCTGCCAGTTGTAGCGCCAGCGGACGAGGGGCGGAAGGGACATGAGGATCGATTCGGTACGGCCGCCGGTCTGGAGGCCGAATAGAGTGCCGCGGTCCCAGACGAGGTTGAACTCGACGTAGCGCCCACGCCGGTAGAGCTGGAAATCGCGCTCCCGCTCGCCGTACGGCGTGTCCTTGCGGCGGCGCAAAATCGGTAGATAGGCGGAAAGGAAGTGATCGCCGACGCTCTGCTGGAGAGCGAAGCAGCGCTCGAACCCTCCTGCGTTCAGATCGTCGAAGAAAAGCCCGCCGATGCCGCGTGGCTCGCCGCGGTGCTTCAGATAGAAGTACTCGTCACACCACGTCTTGAACCGCGGATAGACCTCGGGGCCGAACGGCTCGCAGGCGGTGCGGGCGGTGCGGTGCCAGTGGACCGCGTCCTCCTCGAAGCCGTAGTAGGGGGTGAGATCGAAGCCGCCGCCGAACCACCACACCGGCTCGGCGCCCGGTTTGTCCGCCTGGAAAAAACGGACGTTCATATGCGTCGTGGGGATATAGGGATTGCGCGGGTGGAAGACGAGCGAGACGCCGAGCGCCTCGAAGCTCCGCCCTGCCAGCTCCGGCCGCTGTGCGGTGGCCGACGGTGGCAACCCCGGCCCATGCACGTGCGAGAAGCCGACCCCCGCCTGTTCCAGAACCGCCCCGTCGGTCAACACCCGCGACCGGCCCCCGCCGCCCTCCGGCCGCTCCCAGGAATCCTCGCGGAACCGGCCGGTGCCGTCCTCGGCCTCGAGAGCCGCGCAAATGCGGTCCTGCAGGTCGAGGAGGTAGGACTTGACGGCGGGGAGGGAAGAGGAGAAGGCCATCTCGCGGGCTCAGCCCCCCTCGCCGAAATAGAACAGATTGGCGGGCGAGTCCAAGGCGAAGCGAAGGCGATCCAACAATCCCGTGTATCCCAGGAAGGTCCCACCTCGCCAGTCCGGTGAGACGAAAAAGGGAGCCTCTACCTCGAGAGACTCCCCATCATCAGCGACCAGGGCGA
This sequence comes from Holophagales bacterium UBA5704, assembly GCA_002420005.1. Classification (GTDB taxonomy): domain Bacteria; phylum Acidobacteriota; class Thermoanaerobaculia; order Multivoradales; family UBA5704; genus UBA5704. The sequence goes on from DIHE01000126.1 coordinate 13,814, forward strand.
CAGGGAGGCGGATGAGCTGGCCATTGAGGACCCCCAGGCGAGTACTCAACCTCGTCCAAGGTTTCTTGAGACCAAGGAGGCCCAGAGCCGTGGCAACATCGATCTCGAGGATCGAATAGGCCGCACCCGTATCGACCTGGGCGATCCAAGTCCCGTCAAGACCGGCGAACTCGACTTGCACATAGATCTTGGCACTGGGCTCCGGAAACCGCGGGTGCTGATCGAAGAACCTGGCCCGCCCGGTGGTAAAGGGCTTCCCGTCAAGAATCAGCATGCGATCAGATCAGGTGATGGATCAGCGGCTTCTGCTCCACCTGGAGCTCGGCCAGACGAGCAAGGAGCTCTTTCAGAGTATCAGAAGAGGCGACGAGATTCTCGCCTACGAGAGCCACCCACTTCCCCTCGTACTCCGCCGCCTTCGTTCTGAGCCAGTGGAATTCGGCACTCCGGTCGATACCCTTCACGGGGCTTTTCCGAACACGGGAAGGGCCGAGAGCCTCTCGGAACATCGAATCTGCCGGGACGCGATCTCCCGCGGACTTGAGGAGCTCTTGAGCCTCCCAGATCTGGCCTTCTGCGAGAAGAGACCGAATCTGTTGCTCGATGTTGGTCTGGTCTTCGCTGTAGCGAGGATGGGCTGATGCGCTCATGGGGTCATTCTACGCCACCCCGTCTCCTGGCGTCACCTCTCCTCCGACCGCATCGGGAACAGCTCGGCCTGCCGCTGGTCCCAGGAGGAGACCTGGACCCGGTAGTCGCCGGTCCAGCAGGCGGTGCAGTAGCTCTCGGCCGGGCCTCCCACGGCGGTGAGCAGCCCTTCCAGGGAGAGGTAGGCGAGGCTGTCGGCTTCGATGAACTGACGGATCTCCTCAATCGAATGGCGGGCGGCGATCAGCTCGTTGCGGATGGGGGTGTCGATCCCGTAGTGGCACGGCCATTGGGTGGGAGGCGCCGAGATGCGCAGGTGGACCTCGGCGGCGCCGCCCTCGCGGACCATGCGGACGATCTTTTTGGAGGTCGTGCCGCGGACGATCGAATCGTCGACCAGGACCACCCGCTTTCCCTCCAGCAGCTCGCGCACCGGGTTCAGCTTGATCTTCACCCCGAAGTGGCGGATCGACTGCTTCGGCTCGATGAAGGTGCGCCCGACGTAGTGGTTGCGGGTGAGGCCCAGCTCCAGCGGCAGCCCGGATTCCCGGCTGTAGCCCATCGCGGCGTACATGCCGCTGTCGGGGACCGGCACCACGATGTCCGCCGGAGCCGGCGCCTCGCGGGCCAGTCGTGCCCCCATGCGCAGACGCGACTGGGCCACCGAAACGCCGAAGACCTTGCTGTCGGGGCGGGCGAAGTAGACGTGCTCGAAGATGCAGCGTGTGGGCTCCGGGTGCTGCGACAGGTGATGGCTCTGGATCTTCCCGCCGCGCGCCACCACGACCTCGCCGGGCTCCAGCTCGCGCACCAGCCGCGCGCCCAGCAGATCGAAGGCGCAGCTCTCCGAGGCGAAGCAGGGTTGGCCGTTCAGGTCGCCGAGGACGAGCGGCCGGAAGCCGTTCGGATCGCGCGCAGCGATCAGGCAGTCCTCGGCGATCAGCAGGAGCGAGTAGGCGCCGCGCACCTGCTCCAGGGCGAGCAGGAACGACTCCACCACCTCCCGTCGCGGCGCCTTGGCCATCAGGTGGAGGATCACCTCGGTGTCGCTGGTGGTCTGGAAGATCGAGCCTTCCGCTTCCAGCCGATGGCGGATCTCGCCCGGATTCACCAGGTTGCCGTTGTGCACCAGGGCGAGCTGGCCGAACGAGGTCTTCACCACGATCGGCTGCGCGTTGTCGATCACGCTCGTCCCCGCGGTCGAATAGCGGGTGTGGCCGATGGCGCGGAATCCGGTGAGGTCCGCCAGCGCTTTCTCGTGAAAGATGTCGGAGACGTGCCCCATCGCGCGCAGGAAGTGGAGCTTGCCGCCATCCCACGAGACGATGCCCGAGCTCTCCTGCCCGCGGTGCTGCAAGGCATACAGACCGAGGTAGGTCAGGTTGGCCGCGTCGTCACAGCCTTCGATGCCGAAGATTCCACACATGGCTACAACCCCAGGGCCTGCGGCAAAGCCGTCGACCAGACGGCGTGGAGAGCGGCCACCGGCGCACGCAGCAGACCTCCGCCGGCCCGCACCACCAGCTCCTCCCCCCCGGTGGCCCCGATGTCCACCGCCGGCACGCCGGCCTCTTCGGCCGCGCGGAGCACCTGGTCCACCTGGCCCGGTGCGCAGGTGACGAGCGCGCGGGCCTGCGTTTCGGAGAAGAGGTCCGCACCTTCCAGGGCGACCTCCACGGAGGCACCCAGGCCACGGCCGAGGGCCATCTCGGCGAGCGCAAGGAGGAAGCCGCCGTCGGACAGGTCGTGCGCCGCGCGGAGCAGGTGGCGCGCCACCAGGCCGCGCAGGAGGCGGCCGAGACGCAGCTCGGCGTCCAGGTCCACCTCCGGTGGCCGGCCTTGCTCGATGCCGTGGAGGAGGCGCAGATAGGCCGAGCCGCCGAATTCGGAGCGGTCGCGGCCGAGGAGGACGATGCGCTCGCCGGCGGCACCGAAGAACGCGGGCGGTGCGTGGGTGACGGTCGGGATCACGCCGACCATGCCGACGGTGGGGGTGGGATGGATCGACTCCCCCTCCGTCTCGTTGTAGAAGGACACATTGCCGGAGATGACCGGCACGCCCAGCACCCGGCAGGCTTCGGACATGCCGCGGATCGCCTCGCGGAACTGCCACGAGACCTCGGGGTTTTCCGGATTGCCGAAGTTGAGGCAGTCGGTCAGGCCCACCGGGTCCGCACCGACGCAGGCGAGGTTGCGCGCCGCTTCGGCCACCGCCTGGGCGCCGCCCCGCCAGGGGTCGAGCCAGCAATAGACCGGGTTGACGTCCGAGGTCATCGCGAGCCCTGAAGGCGTCCCCTTGAGCAGGAGCACCGCGGCGTCGCCGCCCGGCCCCTGCACGGTGTTGGTCCGCACGGAGGTGTCGTACTGCGTCCAGATCCAGCTCTTGCTGGCGAAGTCCGGCGTCGCGAGGAGCGCTTCGAGCGTCCCCCGGAGGTTCTCCGGCTGCGGCACCTCCGGCGCCTCCCAGCGCCGCGCGAGGTCGGCGGGCTCGGCGACCGGCCGGCGGTAGACCGGCGCCTCCTCGGTGAGCGGCTGGATCGGGATGTCGGCGACCACGCTTCCCTGCCATTCGAGGACGGCGCGGCCGGTCTCGGTGATCCGACCGATGTCGGCCACTTCGAGGCCCCAGCGGCGAAAGACCTTCTCCAGCTCCTCCTCGCGGCCCTTCTTCGCCACCAGCACCATGCGCTCCTGCGACTCGGAGAGCATCATCTCGTAGGGGGTGAGCCCGGCTTCGCGCAGCGGCACCCGGTCGAGCACGAGGTGGAGCCCGGTGCCGCCGCGGCCGGCCATCTCGAACGTGGAGCTGGTCAGGCCGGCGGCGCCCATGTCCTGGATCGCCACGATGGCGCCGGTGCGCATCGCTTCGAGGCAGGCTTCGAGGACGATCTTCTCGGTGAACGGATCGCCCACCTGCACCGTCGGCCGCTGCCGCTCGCTCTCGGCGTCGAAGGCGTCCGACGCCATGGTGGCGCCGTGGATGCCGTCGCGCCCGGTGCGGCTGCCCACGTAGAGGACCGGGTTGCCGGCGCCGCTCGCCCGGGCGTGGAAGATCTCGTCGTGCCGGGCGATCCCTAGGGCGAAGGCGTTGACCAGGATGTTCTTGTTGTAGCAGCGGTGGAAGCCGGTCTCCCCGCCCACCGTGGGGATGCCCACGCAGTTGCCGTAGTCGCCGATGCCGCGCACCACGCCGTCGATCAGTGACCGCATGCGCGGCGCGTCGATCTCGCCGAAGCGCAGGGCATCCATGCAGGCGATCGGGCGGGCGCCCATGGTGAAGATGTCGCGCAGGATGCCACCGACGCCGGTCATCGATCCCTGGTAGGGCTCGATGAAGCTCGGATGGTTGTGCGACTCCATCTTGAACGCCGCCACCCAGCCATGGCCGACGTCGACGATGCCGGCGTTCTCGCCCGGTCCCTGGACCACGTGCGGCCCCGTGGTGGGGAACTCCTTGAGATAGATCTTGGACGACTTGTAGGAGCAGTGCTCGGACCATAGCGCCGAGGTGATCCCCAGCTCGGTCCAGCTCGGATCGCGGCCCAGGAGGCCGCGCAGGCGTTCGAATTCCTCGGCGGTCATCTTGTGCCGTTTGAGCAGCTCGGGGGTCGGGTGGACGGCCTCGTCGTGCAGCGTGGTCATCGCACCGCCCCCACGGCCGCCACCGCGCTCGCGAAGAGCGCCAGGCCGTCCGTGTTGCCGAGGATCGCCTCGGAGCAGCGCTCCGGATGGGGCATCAGGCCGAGCACGTTGCCCGCGGAGTTGCAGATCCCGGCGATGCCGCGCGCCGCGCCGTTGGGGTTCGCCTCGGGGGTCACCGCCCCGTCCGGCGTGCAGTAGCGGAAGACCACCTGGCCGGCGGCCTCCAGGGCATCGAGCTTCTCCGGCGCGTCCTCGTAGTTCCCCTCGGCGTGGGCGATCGGCATGCGCAGCACCTGCCCCGTCCGGAGCTGGTGGGTGTAAGGGAGATCGATGCGCTCCACCCGCAGGTGGACGTCCTTGCATTGGAAGCGCAGGCTCGCGTTGCGCCGCATGGCGCCGGGGAGGAGGCCGGCTTCGAGGAGCACCTGGAAGCCATTGCAGATCCCGAGGACCAGCCCGCCTGCGTCGGCGTGGCGCTTGACCGCCGCCATCACCGGCGAGAGCGCCGCCATGGCGCCGGCCCGCAGATAGTCGCCGTAGGAAAAGCCGCCGGGGAGAACCACCAGCTCGCAATCCCGGAGCGTCTCGTCCTGGTGCCAGAGGAAGGTGGTCTCCTGGCCGAGCACGTGCTTGAGCACGTGGTAGGCGTCGTGGTCGCAGTTGCTGCCGGGGAAGACGACGACGCCGCATTTCATGGCCGGATCAGCTCCACGGCGTAGTCCTCGACGACGGTGTTGGCGAGCAGCTTCTCGCACATCTGGCGCAGCGTGGTTTCGGCCTCGGCGGGGTCCTGGGTGCCCAGGGAGATCTCGAAGCTCTTGCCGGCGCGCACGTCTTCGACACCCTCGAAGCCGACGCGGCTCAAAGCGTCGCGGATCGCCTTCCCCTGCGGGTCGAGGATCTCGCGGCGCGGATAGACGGTCACTCTTGCCTTCACGAAGTCACCTCCAGCCAGGGAGTCGGATGGAACTGGCCGGTCACCACGGCCTGGGCGGCGGAGCCTTCCCGATCGAGCGCCTCGCCGATCGCCGCGGCGGCGAGGGCGGGGAGGTTGTTCGTCCGGGAGAGGTGGTAGAGCGCCACCCAGCGCAAGCGGTCGTTGACCAGCTCCGGGAGACCTTCGGCGGCCTCCCGGTTGGACAGGTGGCCATGGCGTCCGGCCACCCGCTGCTTCAGGCTCCAAGGATACGGGCCGTTGCGCAGCATGTCGAGATCATGGTTGGTCTCCAGCAGCAGCACGTCGAGATCGCGCAGCCGTCCCCAGGCGAGGCTGGTGCGGCACCCGAGGTCCGCCACCAGGCCGACGCGGCGCCCCAGAGGGTCCTCGACGACGAAGCCGACCGGCTCGCGGGCATCGTGCGGGATGCTGAACGGCTCGATGCGGAACCCGGCGACCTCCAGCGGCTCACCGGAGCGAATCCGGCGCGCCGACTTCACCACGTCGTCGCGCAGCCGGGTGCCGGCGAGGGTCCCCTCGGTGGCATAGACCGGGACCTTGTACTTCTTGGCGAAGCCGTCCGCCCCCTTGTTGTGGTCCTGGTGCTCATGGGTGAGGACGAGCGCTTCGATGCCCAGCGGATCGACGCCGAGGTGCCGCATGCGGATCGCCAGCTCGCGGGCCGAAAACCCGGCGTCGAGCAGGATGCGGTGCGTTCCCGACTCGACGACCACCGCGTTGCCGCCGCTCCCCGAGCCGAGGATGCCGACGCGCAACGGCGGCCCCGCCAAGCGGGGTGCCGGAGGCGCTGCGGCTGCGGTCACCGGGGGAGGCGCGGGCTCCGCGCCGAAATCGAGCAGGCTCTGGAAGGGGGAGAACACCGCAAGGGAGAGGGTATCACAGGAGCCGAGGCCCCTCTGCTGGTGGCCTAGAACCTGTATTCCTTCCCCTGCTCCAGGAACTCCAGATCCGGGTTGCGGAGCTGCTTGACCTCCTGCCGGATGCGGTCGATGCAGGTGGGCTTCAGGTGATGGAGGAGAATGGGGACCTTCTTCTCCAGCTTGTGCAGCTCGGCCTCGAGGGTCTGCGGGGTGAGGTGGTACGAGAGGTCGGCCACCTCCTGGAGGCTGTTGTCGAAGCTCGTCTCGATGCAGACCGCGCGCAGGTTGGAGGTGCGGTTGGCGATCTCCCAGAGGCGCTTGGTGGGGCCGGTGTCGCTCGACCAGAGGACCGCGGCGCCATTCTGCTCGATGAGATAGCCGTAGGTGGGGACCAGATGGTCCACCTGGATCGGGGTGAAGCGGACCCCGTCGAGGGTGAACGGGACCTCCGGCTCCCTCTCCTGAAAGCGCAGCACCGGCACCAGGTGGTTCGGCAGGCGGGTGAAGTCGGGCCAGGTGTCGTTATTGAACAGGTGCTTGCGGATGGCGTAGATCGTGGCCGGCGAGGCGTTCAGGTCGACCGCCCGCTCGATCCGGCCGAAGACGTTCTCGGTGAAAAACGGCAACGAGCTCGTGTGGTCCATGTGGGAGTGGGTGAGCACGATCGAGTGGACGCCGGCCTGCCGCTCGATGGAGAGGGTCTGGGACAACGACCCGGCGTCGAGGGCGATGGTGCCGTTGATCAGCAGGCACGTCATCCGGCATTCCAGGCTCTCTCCGCCGTATCCGCCTAGGACCTGGATCTGCATATATAGAGGGCAGTGTATCTCTTCAGGCGCGGTAACGCCAGGGCCGGAGGCTCGGGGGAGCCGGCGGCCCTGGCGCGGGTGTCAGAAGCGGGTTCCGATCCAGAACGAGGTGCGCGTATCGAGGTGATCCTTGAAATCCCAGCGCCGCGCGAGGTCCCAGTTCAGGTCGAGGCCGAGGAAGCGGACGGTGAAGCCGATGCCGTAGGCGGCAAGGCCGTCCTGCAGCCGGCTCTCGTCCTCATCGTAAAAGTCGTAGAAGGGGTCCTCGGTGTACCAGGCGCTGCCGACGTCGACGAAGAGGACGCCGCGGATCCCCTGGAAGGTGAGGAACGGTGTGGCGAGGTAGTCGATCAGCGGGAAGCGGTACTCCAGGTTGACGAAGAAGGCGCGGTCGCCGACCAGGTCGCCATAGTTGGTGCTGCGCAGCGAATCCAGGCCGCCGAAGTAGATCGGCTGCGGGCTGTTGCCGCTGCTCGCTCCGACGAAGGCCCGCAGGGCGATGTTGCTGCGCAACGTCACCGGGATGTACTGCCGGACGTCGATGTCGGCGGCCTGGGTGAGGGTGCCTCCGTTGTCGAAATCGGGCGCCCAGAAGGTGTCCAGCCGCCAGCGCCGTCCGGAGACGGCCCCCCAGGAGGCGAACCGGGTGGAGTCGCCCACCAGGGCACCCTGGAGCACCGGGAAGTCGAGCTTGACGTCGACGTACTCGAGGCGCAGCTCTTCGTCGACGAGGCGGAACCGTGGCACCGCATACTCCCAGAACTGGTAGCCGGCGCCGATCTCGGCGCGGCGGTAGAAGGAGAAGGGGTAGATGAGGGTCCCGGAGACACCGGTCACCGAGTACTGCTTCTGGCCGCGGCCCACCTCGCCGCGCACGAAATCGTAGGCTTCGAAGTAGCGCCGGTCGTCGAACAGTTGCACCTGCCACTGGTACCGGTGGCTGAGGTCGAGGTAGGCGAGGTTGAAGTTCGAGAACGTGTCCACCGAAGAGAGATCGGCGAGGATCCGCCGGTCGCCCAGGTTGTCGGAGAAGGTCAGGAACAAACGGCCCAGGAAGGTCTGGTTGTTGTCCACGCCGACATAGGTCTCGACGTTCTCCAGGAAGAATTTGAAGCTGCGGTACTTCTCCTTGTTGGCGTCGTCCAGGGTGACCTGGATGTCCGGCTCGAACTGGAGAAGCCCGTCGCCTCCGGCGGCGCCCTGAGGGACCGGGACGGTCTCGGGCGCCTTGACCGGCTCGTCGGTCTCGGCCACGTAGAGATCCATGCCGCCCTTCCAGAGACCGGTGAAGACCAGCCGCTCCTCACCGTCCGCGTCGCGCAACACGGTGGGCATGAAGGCGCCGGTGACCACGTTGGTGTACTGCTTGAGCTGCCCGCTCGCGAGGTCGAGGCCGTAGATGTTCTCGCGGCCGTCGCGATCCGAGGTGAAGTAGAGCCGCTTGCCGTCCGCCGAGAAGACCGGATCGTTCTCGTGCGAGTCGCCGGAGGTGAGGGGGATGCGCGTCCCGGGCTTGTCCAGGTCGGCGCGGAAGATCTTGCCGAAGCCTTTCCCCACCACGGTGACGAAGGCGAGCGACGCGCCGTCCGGCGAGAAGACGGGCGCTCCGTCGTAGAGGTCGTCGTCGGTGAAGTTGCGGTAGGTCCCGGTCTCGACGTCGATCAGGAAGATGTCGAACTTGCCGTTCTTGTTGCCGGAGAAGGCGATGGTCTTGCCATCGGCGCTCCAGGCCGGGGCACTCTGCTGCTCGACGTCGTTCATCTCGTAGATGCGGTCGGTGCCGCCGTTCAGGACGTCGAGCAGGACCAGGCTCCGTCCGCGCTCGCGCTTGGCGAAGACGGCGAGCTGGTTGCCGTCCGGCGAGAACGCGAGATCGCGCCCCATCTCGCGGCCCAGGGTGAGCTCCTGGGCGACCAGATACTGGTAGTCGTTGGTGTAGCCCTTGGTCAGGCTGCGCAGGAACGTCCGTTTCCGGGTGTCGTAGAGGATGACGTCGACGTCGCCGCGGTAGGAGCTGAAAGCGGCCACCAGGTCGCCCGAGGGGGATGCCGCCGGGGAGGTGGCGGAGTCGTCCCCGACCGCCTTCTCGTTGCGGAAACGGCGGCCGAAGTCGCCCGGCTCGCCGGTCTCGACCAGGGTGGTCAGGTACTGCTTGCGCAGCCAGCGGCGGAACTCGGCGTCGAACTCCTCGGGATCCATCTTGAAGGCGCGCTCGACGGCGCGGTCCACCCGCGCTCCAAGCGTGTTGCGGATCTCATAGATGAAGTCGAGGAAGCCTTCCTTGCCCCAGCGCTCCTCGACGAAGTCGAAGACCGCATGGCCATAGCGGTAGGCGAAGAAGCCGCCGAAATCCTGTTTGATCGAGGGGATCCGGTCGTTGACCACGGCGTCGCGCAGGAACATCTTGTCGCGCGCGCTCTCGTCCTTCGCCATGTAGCTGGCCATGCCTTCCATGAACCAGGTGGGGGGCGTCGCGGCGACGGCCTTCGCCAGGCTCCCCTGGTACAGCATGTGGTACTGGAAGATGTGGGTCAGCTCATGGAGGATCAGCTCGTAGAGCTCGGGATCCGGCTCGTCGATCGGCAGAACCATCCGGAAGCGCACCGGGGAGGCGAAGGCGCCGACGCCTTCGGGGATGAAGTTCAGGATGATGTTGTTCTGCTCGAACGCCGAATGGGTGGCGTAGAAGATGAGCGGAATCGGGTCCTTGATCTGGAAGTTGAAGTCCCGCGAGAGCTGGTCGTAGGCGCTCTCGGCGAAGGAGACGACTTTCTGCAGGCTCGCCTCTTCGGCCGTGTAGTAGTGCACGTTGAAGTGGGGCGAGTGATAGATCTGCCAGGAGAAGTCGCGGTAGTGGATCTTGTTCTTGCCGTAGCCGGCACCCCCCCACTGGGGGCTGGCGATCTGCGCCGGGAGGGGCGCGGTCGCGAGGGATGCCCCGAGCGCGAGGAGGGCGATGGGAAGCAGCCGCATGGATCGACGGATCAAAGGGATCTCCTTACGTCTCGTCTATTGGGTGAACAGGATGCGCGAGGCCTCGACCTCTTTCTGGGTGAAGACGTTGACAATGCGGTCCTCGAGCGACAGGAGGTTCTCGAACATTCCGGCGAGGGGATCGGTGTTCTCGCCCTCGAAGTTCTGGAAGTCCTTGAAGTTGTCCTGGTAGAGGAGCTTGCCGTTCTTGCCGTCGTAGACCTGCATCAGGATGTCGTACTCGAAGCCGGTCTGCTCGACCAGGACCTGGCGGTAGTAGGTGCGCCCGTTGAAGGGGGACACGTACTCTTCGGTGCGGTAGCCGGTGCGGTCCTGGACGTCGAAATCGAGACCGCCGGCGAGGATCAGGTCCGCTTGCGTCCGCTCGCCGAGGGCGGTCCAGAAATCGCCTTGACGGGTGAGCTGGTCCAGGTCGTAGACCGGGAAGTCGACCGGGCCGGGCTCGAGGACCCTCAGGTCGGTCTCGCGGCGGAGCACCTTGACCAGATAGCGGTCGAACTCCTTTTGCACGTCGATGTCACGCCCCTGGACCCGCTCGGCCCCTTCCTTGGTGACGACGATGAACGGAGCGACGGCGACGCTCTTGCGCCCTTGCAGGTCGAGCCGGGCGCGCTGCGGCAGCTTGAGCTTCACCTCCACCGAGCCCGCCGCGGCGGGGTGTGCCCCCAGGGGGGCGATCAGGAGGGACAGGACGGCGATCGTCCGGATCAACGGCTTCATCGGCTACCTCCCCACCGGCGGCCTGGGTGGCTCCGGTGTCTGCGGCTCGGGCATCTGGGGCTCCGGCATCGGCGGCGGCGCGGGTTCGGGCGGCATCCCGCCGGAGACCGACGGCACCACGCCCTCCCGGGGCGGAGCCGGAGGTGTCTCCGCCGGTTTCTGGTCGGGCTTGAAGCCCTGGTAGAACTCGACGAAACGGGCATAGTTGGCCCGCACCTCCCGGTTGTCCGGGGAGATTTTCAGAGCCTTCTGGTAGTGCTCCAGGGCCTTCTGGTAGTCGCCGGTCGCCTCGTAGGCGACCGCCAGATTGCTCAGGACCCTGGGGTTGTCGGGATCCAGCCGCTCCGCCTGGTGGAAGCGGAACAACGCTTCGCTCCACAGGTTTTGCTTGGCCATGTCCACGCCGAACGCGAGCTGGCTGCCGGCGACGTCAGGTCGGCCGTAGCCACCGCCGCAGGCGGCGAGGGTCAGCGGGAGCGAGAGGATCAGGGCGCCCAGACGAAAAGGTTCGCGCATTCAAAGAGCTCCGGAGGTAAGAGGCCGGCCCATTAAGTTCGGGTACGTCATCGCCCGGTGTTCCAGAGGTGCCTAGTATACACACCCCCCGCCGCGCCTCACCCCCGGCGTCGCGGCTTCTTTACATCCTCCCTGGCGCGCCGCGGCGCCGGAGAAAGTTCGGGGAGATGCACCGAGAAGTGCAAGAATCGCCCTCCGTTTTACGACTTATATAGGGGTGGGAGCCATCAAAGATGCCCAGAGAGACCCATCGACCACCCTCCACCCTCGACCCGCGCACCGTGCGCATCGCCTTGCATGCCACCCCTTCCCTGTCGCGCCCGGCCCTCTATCGCCTCGCCGAGGAGCCGGACGCCTGGCTGGGGATCGACGAATCGCCCGACCGCCTCGCCGCGGCCCAGGGGGTCCCCCGCACCCAGATGCGCCGCGCCCTCGCCGCCCTGGCCGAGGCGCAGGCCGCCGCCGGCCGCGAGCTGGAAGCCGCCGGCCGGCTCGGCGCCCGGCTCATCGTGCGCGGCGACCCGGACTATCCCCCGGCGCTCGCCCATCTCGCACTGCCCCCTCCGGTCCTCGCCGTGCTGGGCGAGCTGCCGATCGCCCCGGCCGTCTCGATCGTCGGCTCGCGCAAGGCGGACGCCTACGGTATCGAGGTGGCGGAGCTGTTCGCCCGCGCGCTCGCCGCCGCCGGGGTCACCGTGGTCTCCGGCTTCGCCCGGGGCATCGACGCCGCCGCCCATCGCGGCGCCCTCGCCGCCCCCGCGGGCAAGACGGTGGCCGTCCTCGGCTGCGGCCTGGGGGTCGACTACCCGGCCGGCCATGACCGGCTCGGCCGGGAGATCGCCGGGCGCGGGGCGTTGCTCAGCGAGTTCCCCTGCCACCTCGCACCGCGCGCCTGGCACTTTCCGATGCGCAACCGGGTGATCGCCGCGCTCGCCGCCGGCACCCTGGTGGTGCAGGCGGCCCCCCGCTCCGGCTCGCTGTCGACCGCGCGCTGGGCGCTGGACCTCGGCAAGGAGGTGTGGGCGATCCCCGGGCGGATCTTCGACGAGCGCGCGCTGGGACCGAACGCGCTGATCCGCGACGGCGCTCCGCTCATCCAGCACCCGCGCGACATCCTGGAGACGCTCGTGCCATCCTTGAGCGGCCCGCCGGAGCCGCTCGCCGGGCGGGCGGCGGCGGATCTCCCGGCCGCCGCGCCCGACGACGGCGAGCCTCCCCCCGAGGGTCTTGCCGGCGCCGTGCTCGCCGCTCTGCCCCCCGGCGCGCTGCGGCTGCCGGAGGAGATCGCCGCCGCTCTGGAGGTCCCCGTGGACCAGGTTCTGGGGGCTCTTCTGGACCTCGAGCTGGCCGGCCGGGCACGCCGCCATCCGGGGTCCGCGTATGGGAGGACTTGACAGAGGTGCCATCTTAGGAGTGGCATGTTGCCTCGCTTCCGGTGGCGCCGCCGTCCGGCGCCGCAGAAATTTGGGAACGTCTCCGGGCGTTCTGAAGGGACCCATGGCCAAGAATCTGGTGATCGTCGAAAGCCCCGCGAAGACCCGTACGCTCAAGAAGTTCCTGGGCCGGCAATACGCCGTCGAGGCGTCGCTCGGGCACATCCGCGACCTCGTCAAAGGCAAGAAGCGCGACATCGGCGTCGATGACGACTACGAGCCCCGGTACGAGGTCCTGGCGGAGAAAAAGGACGTCGTCAAGAAGCTCCGCAAGGCGGCCGAGGACGCCGAGACGGTCTATCTCGCCCCCGATCCGGATCGCGAAGGCGAGGCCATCGCCTGGCACATCGCCGCCATCCTGGACAAGAAGCCGGAGGCGATCCGCCGGGTGACGTTCAACGAGATCACCAAGGCCGCCGTGCTCAAGGCGCTCGCGAACCCCGGGCAGATCGACCTGCGCAAGGTCGACGCCCAGCAGGCCCGCCGCGTGCTCGACCGGATGATGGGCTTCCGCCTGTCGCCGCTGCTCTGGGAGAAGATCAAGCAGGGCCTCTCCGCCGGCCGCGTGCAGTCGGTGGCGCTCAAGATGGTCTGCGCCCGGCAGGACGAGATCGACGCCTTCGTCTCCGAGGAGTACTGGCTGATCGGCGCCGACCTGAAGGCGGCCCAGCCACCGCCGTTCCATGCCCGGCTGCACCGGATCTCCGGCAAGAAGGCCGAGGTGGACAACGGCGAGCAGGCGGCCCAGATCGTGCGCGCCCTCGAAACCGGCCGCTTCACCGTCGGCAAGGTGGAGCGCAAGGAGTCGAAGCAGCGGCCGTCGCCCCCGTTCATCACCAGCCGCCTGCAGCAGGAGGCGGCGCGCCGCTACGGCTTTGCGGTGAAACGGACGATGAGCCTCGCCCAGGGCCTCTATGAAGGCCGCGAGATCGGCGACCGCGGCGCGATCGGTCTCATCACCTACATGCGAACCGACTCGACCCGCGTCGCCGACGAAGCGCTCGACGCCGTGCGCGAGGTCATCTCCTCGACCTATGGGCCGGACGCGCTGCCCGCGGCGCCGAACCGCTACGCTTCCAAGAAGGGCGCGCAGGACGCCCACGAGGCGATCCGTCCGACCACCTTCGACCTGCCGCCGGACGCCGTCCGCGACTACCTGAAGGCGGACGAGTGGAAGCTCTACAAATTGGTCTGGGACCGCTTCATCGCCTCCCAGATGAATCCTGCGGTCTTCGACGTCACCCAGGCCGACGTCGACAACGGCCCCTACACCCTGCGCGTCACCGGCAAGGTGCTGAAGAGCCGCGGTTTCCTCGCCGTCTACCAGGAGGTGGCCGACGAGGAGGCGCCGGCCAAGGACGGCGAGGAGGAGGCCGCCGAGGGGATGCTGCCGCCGCTCGCCGAAGGGCAGACGCTCGACCTCCTCAAGGTCTCCAGCGAGCAGAAGTTCACCCAGCCGCCGGCTCAATACAGCGAAGCGACCCTGGTCAAGGCGCTGGAGGAGAACGGCATCGGCCGGCCCTCCACCTACGCCACCATCCTCTCCACCATCACCGACCGCAACTACGTCGACAAGGTGGAGGCGCGGTTCCGCCCCACCGCTCTCGGCAAGGTGGTCAACTCGATGTTGCAGAAGGGATTCAACGACATCATCAACGAGGGCTATACGGCGTCGCTGGAAGAGCAGCTCGACGAGATCGAGGATGGACGGCTGCCCTGGAAGCAGGCGATCGCCGCCTTCGACACCAAGTTCACCAAGGACCTCGGCACGGCCGGCGAGCAGATGCCGAACGTGAAGCGCGACGGCATCCGTCTCGACGAGCTCTGCCCGCTGGACGGCGGCCCTCTGGCGCTGCGCTTCGGCCGCTTCGGCGCCTTCATCGCCTGCTCGAACTATCCCGAGTGCAAGTACAGCCGCAACGCCGAAGAGCCCGCGGCGGCCGCGACGGCGGAAGGCGCAGGCACCGCGGAAGGCGAGACCGCCGCCCCCGCCGCCGAGGAGGAGATCCCGCCGTGCGAGAAGTGCGGCAAGCCGATGGCGCTGCGCCGCAGCCGCTTCGGCGTCTTCTACGGCTGTACCGGCTACCCGGAGTGCAAGAACCTGCGGAAGCCCGGGAAGAAGGCGGCACCGGAGCCCAAGCCGACCGGCGTCACCTGCCCGGAGTGCACCAAGGGTGACATCCTGGAGAAGACCTCGCACCGCGGCAAGATCTTCTGGTCGTGCAGCCGCTTCCCGGACTGCAAGTTCGCGCTCTGGAAGAAGCCGGTCACCCAGGAGTGCCCGCAATGCGGCGCCGCCTTCCTGCTGGAGAAGGTGACCAAGCGCCACGGCGCGCAGCTCGTCTGCAATACGGAAGGATGTGGCTACGTGGAGGACATGGCGCCGGTGGAGGCATAGAAAAGGACAGCAGGGTCGGCAAGGACGGCAAGGACATCCACCGGCCCTCCCGTCTGCGTAGGAGGTGGTATGAGAACGATCGTCTGGAAAATCCTGCCGCTCCTCATGGGTGGCTGGCTTGGAGCCCAACCGATGCTCGCCGCCGCTCCTCCCGACTACACGCCCTGGCAGACCCTCCTCACCAAGCACTACGACCCGGCGCGGGGCATGCGTTACCGTGCGCTCCGCGACCAGGACAAGCCGGCCCTCGACCGGCTGCGCCTGCAGCTGGCACAGGTGGACCCCGCGGGCCTGGCGCCCAAGGACCGCCTCGCCTACTGGATCAACCTCTACAACGTCTCCGTGGTCGCGACCGTCGTCGACAACTACCCGATTGCATCGATCCGCGACCTCTCCACCGATCCCTTCGTGCGGCTGAACGTCTTCAAGAAGGACACCATCCCGGTGCGGGGGGGCAAGATCTCGCTCGACACCATCGAGCACGTGAAGATCCGCGAGGCGTTCAAGGACCCACGCATTCATTTCGCCATCAACTGCGCCGCCAGGAGCTGCCCGCCGATCCGGCCGGAGCCGTTCGTCGGCGCCCGGCTCGACCAGCAGCTCGACGACCAGGTACGGAAGCTCCTCGCGGATCCCCATCACCTGCGGATGGAGAAGAGCGAGCGCGGCGTCGTTCTCCACGTCAACAAGATCCTCGACTGGTTCGCCGACGACTTCGAACAATGGGGCGGCGGCCGGGTCGCCTTTCTCCGCAAGTACCTGGCTCCGGAACGGCAGGTCTTCCTCGATCCCAAGGCGAAGGTCGTGCTCGAGTTCAACGAGTACAGCTGGGATTTGAACGACGCTTCGCGGTAGGGAGGGCGTCGTGCGCCTCATGGTAAACTCCTCCTGCAGGCATCCTGTGCCTGCCGGAGGTGTATCGTGGCTCGTCTCTCCCCCATCAAAGACCTCTATGACCGCTTGGAGGCGGTGGGATTTCCGCGGGCCTACGTCAGGGAGAACATCCTGCCGGATTGGTGGGAGGACGATCTCGCTCGCGATCCCGGCAACCGGCGCCTCGCGGAGCTGGTGATCTCCCGAACCCTCAAGATTCCCCTTCCCTCTCTCGTGGAACCACGGTCTCCGCTCACTCTCGAGGGGGCGGCAGAGGTCCGCTTCAAGCGGCGGCAGGATGTCGAGCCACCCGACTTGCTGCCGGCGGTTGCCGTCGCGCGCCGCATTTTCGAGCTTCTCTTCGCGTGCGCTCGGGACCTTCCCGCCTTTGCCCTGGAAGGGGGCGACCCGGAGGTGTTGCGCGAGCTCATCCTTTCCCGGTCGTCCTGCGTGGACCTGCCAGGCCTGCTGCAGATTTCCTGGGAGCTCGGCGTTCCCGTGGTCCATCTGGATTCTCTTCCCCAAGGCGCCAAGCGTGTCGACGGCATGGCGTTCTGTGTTGCCGGACGGCCCTGCATTGCTTTGGCGAGCTTCAGAAAGAGCCCGGCCTGGTTGACCTGGCACCTGGCTCACGAGATGGGCCATGTCGCACGGGGGCATCTGCACAACGGCGCAGCGCTCGATGTCAGAATCGACTTCAGCTCCGAGCAGGTCGAGGAGCGGGAGGCGAACCTTTTCGCCAAGGACCTTGTCTACGGGAAGAAGAACCGCGGCGGCTTCAAGTCTGCGCGCCACATCACCGGCGTTCAGTTGGCTGCTGAAGCCCGGCATCTCGGCGCGCTCCATCGCATTCACCCTGCATGCATCGTGACGAGCTACGGCTTCAACATGGCGGCGTGGGGAACCGCCCAGAATGCGTTGAAAGCTCTGGGCTCCGCAGACGGTGGTCCCGAGGCGGTTCGCGCTGCACTGACGGAGCGTCTCGACCTCGAAAGTCTTGTTGACTCCGACCGGCAGTTCTTCGTCCGGGCGGTTGGTCTTCCAGAATAGACCGTGCGTCTCCCGCCCAAACTGTGCATCGACTCCGATGCACTCACCAATCTCCTGGCTCTGGGGTGTTTGGCGGATGTCCTCTCCTGGATGGGTTGTACGGAGAACACGATCTACCGGCTTCCCCCCATCGTCGCGCAGTTGGACTTCTGGAGTGGCTGCGCACTCCAGGTCAGCCACGTGACCGACGTTTGTGGCCCCGACTGGCTCTACCCCCTCTGAATCTTCAGCGCCTGACCGGTTTCCGCTGCGGCTTCGCGGTCCAGGGATCGTCCGGCCAGGCGTGCTTGGGATAGCGCCCTTGCAGCTCTTTGCGGACCTGCGGGTAGGTGTTCTCCCAGAAGCTGCGGAGGTCGTGGGTGACCTGCTGCGGCCGGTGGTTGGGGGCGAGGAGGTGCATCAGGACGGGCACCCGGCCGGCGGCGAGGCGCGGGGTTTCGGCCAGGCCGAACAGCTCCTGGATGCGGGCGGCGAGGACGGGGGGGCGGCCGGGCTCGTAGGTCACCTGGATGTGGCTGCCGCTCGGCACCTCCAGCCGCTCGGGCGCCTCGCGCTCCAGAGTCTGCAGCTGCTGCCAGGTGAGCGCGCCGCGCAGCGCATCGAGGAGCGGTGCCCGGCGCAGCTCGGCGAACGTGCGCTTGCCGGTGGCGAGGGCGGGGAGGAGGGCGATCAGGTCCTCGGGGGCGAAGCCGGGCAGGCCGAGCTCCGGCATCCACTCCCGCAGGCAGCGCACCCGGGCGAGGAAGTGGAGGACGCCCGGATCGTCCAGGGCGAGCGCGCGGTCGAGCTGCCCGGTGGCTGCTTCGACCAGCACCCGTTCCGCCTCCGCCGGGGGCGGCGGCGCCTCGGCCTCGCTGAGAATCAGATCCTCGAAGCGGGTCCGCTTCCAGGCCACCGCGCGCTCCCGGCCGGCATCGAACGCCACCTCGACCGTCGTGCGCAAGGCCGCGGCCGGGAGCCAGGCGGGATCGACCTCGGAGGCGAGGCGGACGAGGGCCTCCGCCGCCGTGCCGCCACGGCCGGCGTCCAGCTCGACGGCCACGAACAGCTCCGCCTCCAGCACGCAGCTCTCCTCGGCGAGCCGCACCCCGCGGCCCCCCACCAGCACCGCGCGCGGGCTCCGCGTCTCGCGGCGCCGCGCCACGCGATCCGGCCAGCCGGCGAGGAGGGCGCGCAGCAGCGCCTCGTCCCGGTCCTCGCGGTTGGTGCTCCGGGAGGCCGGCAGCTCGCGCCGGGCCATCTCGGCGAGCTGGTCGCGCGCCTGGAGGACGAAGCGGGCGGCTCCGGTGTTCAGATCCGGACCCGACCGGTCGCGGCGCTCGAACGCTTCGAGGGCGTCGAGGCGGTCGAGCAGATCGGAGCGCGAGGAGCGGCGCGGGCCGGCCCCGCGCGGAGCGCGCGGAAACGGGTCGCGCTCGGACAGCAGGGCGGCGAGCAGCGCGGCTTCCCGCGGATGGCCGCGGCGGTGGCCTTCGAGCAGCAGCCGGGCGAGGCGGGGATGGACCGGCAGGCGGGCCATGGCGGCGCCGTCCGGCGTCAGCCCGTGCGAACCGGTGGCGCCGAGCCGGCGCAGGAGGTCGGCGGCGGCGGCGAGCGCCGCAGGCTCCGGCGCCTCGAACCAGCCGAAGGCGCCGAGATCTCCCTCGCCCCAGGCGAGGAGCTGGAGGGCCGGGCCGGCGAGGTCCACCCGCAGGATCTCCGGCGTCTCCCGCTCCGGCAGGGCGGGATGCTCCCAGGCGCCCCACAGGCGCAGGCACAGGCCCGGCGCCTGCCGTCCGGCGCGGCCCGCCCGCTGGTCCGCCGAGGCGCGGCTCACCTTGCCCAGCTCCAGCCGGTCGAGACCGGTGGCCGGGTCGTAGCGTAGGCGCCGCACCAGCCCGGCGTCCACCACCGCGGTGACGCCGTCCACGGTGATCGAGGTCTCGGCGACGTTGGTGGCGAGCACCACCTTGCGGCGGTCGCCCGGGCGCAGCACCGCGTCCTGGCGGTCGGCGGGGAGGTCGCCGTAGAGCGGCAGAACCGCGAGGTCCTGCGTCGTGGCCAGAGCCGCGAGCGCCTCGCCCGCCCGCTGGATCTCGCCGACCCCGGGCAGGAAGACGAGGACGTCGCCGGGGCTTCGCTCCAGGGCCTGGCGCACGGCGGCGGCCACCTGTCCGGCGAGCGGCGGCGCCGCGCCCGCGTCCCGTCGCCCCTCTCGCGGATCGAGCCAGGCGATCTCCACGGGATGGAGACGTCCTTGGCTCTCGATCACCGGAGCCTCTCCCAGGAAGGCGGCGATCGGTCCCGGATCGACCGTGGCCGACATGGCGAGCAGGCGCAGGTCCGGGCGCACCTCGCGCTGCACCCGCCGCGCCATGGCGAGCGACAGATCGGTCTGCAGGTTGCGCTCGTGGATCTCGTCGAACAGCACGGCGCCGGCCTCCTCCAGGAAGGGATCGGCCTGGAGCATCTGGACGAGGATGCCCTCGGTCACCACCAGGATGCGGGTGGAGGGTCCCGAGCGCCGGTCGAAGCGCACCTGGTAGCCCACCTCCCCGCCGAGCGTCCACCCGTTCTCCTCCGCCATCCGCCGCGCCGCCGCCCGGGCGGCGATCCGCCGCGGCTCCAGCATCACGATCCGCCGCTCCCCCGCGATCCCAGCAGCGAGAAGAGCCGGCGGCACGCGCGTCGTCTTCCCCGCCCCGGTCGGAGCCACCAACACGGCGGACGGCCCCGCCCGCAGGGTGTCCACCAGCTCTGGAAGGACGTTGTCGATGGGGAGGGGGGGCTTCAAAGCCGCCGGCTCGGTGGCGCGGGCGGGGCCGCGAGCCCGAAGACGAGATGCCAGTAGGCCCACGAACGCGGATCGAAGAGCCCGGCGGGAGGATCGGCGAGGACGGATCGGAACACGCTCTCGGGGAAGTGCCGCCGGGCGACCGCCAGATCCTCCGGCGTGCCATAGACCATCACCTGCGCGATGAACCGACGGGGGTCCGCGAGGGCCTCGGCGGGAGGTTTCCACCAGAAGAGGCGCTTGGCCGCCCGCTCGAGGTCCGTCATGGCAGGATGCCTCCGGGTCGGGCGGCGGCGGACGGGAGATGGGACAGATCGACCACCGAGACCGCCGCGGCGAGCCGTGCCCGCACTTTCTCCGGCAGAGCCGGCAGGTCGCCGTCGCCGAAGTAGCTGAGTGCTTTCAGGCTGAGGAGGGGATTGAAAGCCCCGCCGTACACGGCGCCGGCCGCGGCCAGGGCGGCGGGCAGCTCGATCCCTTCCTCCAGAAGCCGGAAGAGGTCGAAGTAATCCTTGGACTCGGCCCGGTCCTGCACCACCTTGACCTTGGTGGCCGCCAGATCGAGCAAGGAGGCGATGGGGAGACCGTTGCCGCTCGCCACGTCAGGGTCCTCGACGCGCCGCAGGGGGAGGCCGCCGAAAAACGACACCTTCGTCGCACCCGCGGGCCGCTCGACCCGCGAGACCAGAGTGTTGGGAGCCGACTGGAGCCGGATGCTCCCCGCGAGGAAGGCCACCTCTCGCTCGATCTCATCCGGATGGAAAGGCCGGTTGGAGAAGAGATCGAAGTCCTCGGAAAGCCGGTGGCCGAGCCGGAGGGTCAGAGCGGTGCCGCCATAGAGGACGAATCCCGAGGGGACCTCGGACAGCTCAGGCCAGAGGTTCTTCTGCGCGGGGGGAAGCTGGTCGAGGCGGGGCTCCAGCATGGAACCGTTATACCACCTCAGCACCCGCCCCGCTGTCGCCGCCGCGCCTCAGATCACCCCGAGCCACCCCAGCACCGTCAGCACGATCAGCGCGAGCGACAGCAGGCTGACGACGATCGCGATGCCCCAGGCGAGGACGTTGTGGAGGGGGGAGTTGACGTGCTCGCCCATCAGCTCGCGATCGTTGACCAAGCGCAGGATGGCGAACAGCTCGATGGGGAGGAGGAGGCCGTTGAGGACGTAGACGCCGATCAGGACCTGGATGAGCGGCAAGCCGGGGATGAGCGCGACGCCCGCGCCGAGCACGATCAGGCCGGTGAACAGCCCCATGAAGACCGGCGCTTCGTCCCAGGAGCGCGAGACGCCCCTCTCCACCCCGACCGCCTCGCTGATCATGTAGGTCGTCGCCACCGGCAGCACCCCGGCCGCCAGCAGGGAGGCGCCGAGGAGCCCCAGGGCGAACAGCTCGTGCGCCCAGCGGCCGGCGATCGGCTCCAGGGCGCGCGCCGCGTCCGCCGCGGTGTCCACGGTGATGCCGCGCGGAAAGAGGGTGGCCGCGGTGGCGATCACGATGAAGGCGGCGACGAGGCCGGCGAACAGGGTGCCGGCGATCACGTCGAAGCGCGTGTAGCGGTACTCGGCCGGCGTCACGCCCTTCTCCACCACCGACGACTGGATGTAGAGCTGCATGTAGGGGGAGATGGTGGTGCCGATGAGGGCGATCAGCACGTAGAGATAGCCCACCTCGGGCCGGACGTGCGGCACGACGGTCTGCCGCAGCACATCGCCCCAGTCCGGCCGCGCCAGGAACGCGGCGCCGATGTAGGCGAGGAAGGCGAAGGAGAGGATGAGGAAGATCCGTTCCACCCAGCCGTAGGTTCCGCGGGTGATCAACAGCCAGACCAGCACGGCGGCGAGCGGCACGGCGATGTAGCGGCTGACGCCGAACAACTCGGCCGCCGCCGCGATACCGATGAACTCGGAGACGATGATCCCCGCGTTCGCCACCAGCAGGGTGAAGAGGATGAAGGCGGTGGCGCGCAGCGAGAAGCTCTCGCGGACCAGATCCGAGAACCCCTTGCCGGTGACCGCGCCCATCCGCGCGCTCATCTCCTGGACCACGCCGACGCAGAGGGTCACCAGGACCAGCGCCCAAAGCAGACCATAGCCGTACGACGCCCCCGCCGAGGCATAGGTGGCGATGCCGCCGGCGTCGTTGCCCGCGGCGGCGGCGAGCAGGCCGGGGCCGAGAGCGCGCAGGTAGGGCCAGACGCGCCGGCTCTTCATGCCCCCTCCGTCATGCCGCGAAGCCTCGCACGCCGCGGCGCTGCCAGACGTCGGGAAGCAGCTCGGCGAGCGCGTCGTCGACGGTCACGATGCCGATCAGACGCCGGGTCTCCTCGTGCAGCACCGGCACGGCGAGCAGGTTGTACTCGGCCAGCACGCGCGCCGCGTCCTCGGCGCGGTCGTCGGGGCCGACGGTCGGCACGTCCTCGTCCATCAGCTCGGAGAGGGGCGTCGCCGGGTCCGCCAGGATCAGGCTGCGCAGCCGCACGATGCCCTGCAGCAGCCCGGGATCGTCCGCCGCCACGGCGTAGACGGCGAGCAGAGGATCGGGGACCTCCTCCATGGCGCGCAGCGTCGCCAGGGCATCCCCGACGGTGGCGCTCGCCGCCACGCGCACGAAGTCGGTGGTCATGATGCGGCCCACGCTGTCCTCGTCGAACGCGAGGTGGGTCTGGACGTCGGCGGCCTCCTCGGGCTCCATGCGCGAGAGGATCTGCTCGGCCACCTCTTCGTCGAGGTCTTCGAGCACGTCGGCGGCGGCGGCCGGGGTCATCTCCTCGAGGATGTCCGCGGCGCGCTCCTGG
This sequence comes from Holophagales bacterium UBA5704, assembly GCA_002420005.1. GTDB lineage: Bacteria > Acidobacteriota > Thermoanaerobaculia > Multivoradales > UBA5704 > UBA5704. The sequence goes on from DIHE01000126.1 coordinate 36,284, forward strand.
TCCATCCCTTCAAGGAGGTCGGCGAGACGCTCGTCGCTCACCTCTTCGAGGGTCTCGGCGGCGGTCTCCTCGTCGAGCGCGGCGACGATCTCGGCGCTCTCCCGGAACGACAGCGCATCGACGATGCGCGCGAGATCGACCGGGTTCAGCTCGGCGAGGCGGTCATAGGAGACCTTGAGCTGCACCGGAGCGGCGGAGGCGAGGTACTGGACGTCGGACCAGTCGATGATCTGGCGCCCCACGATGTGGGTGGCGAGAGCGCGCGGCCCGAGGCGGCGCAGCAGCGCGCGGGCGCTGATGTCCACGCCGACCACCCGGAAGGCGCCCTCGACGCGGGTGAGCTGGACGTCGTTGACCCGGACGATCCGCCGGCCGGTGATGTCGATGAGCTGATGGTCGAGCACGTCGCGGCGCAACTGCACCTCGCCGTCGCGCCGGGTGAACGGCTGGAGGTCGACGACGGAGGAGGAGAGGAGGGAGAACGCTCCGGACAGATCCTGAAGCTGGGCGGCCGGCACGAAGAAGCGGCGACGGCCGTCGCGCACCACCAGGCCGGCGATGGGGGGATAGCGCTCCTCGCCCATGCGGACGAGCAGGTCGTCGAGCACCCCGATGGGCTCGCCGGTCCGCCCCTGGACCGGCCGATCGACGATGGATGTAAGAAACAGCATCCCCGCCTCCTTGCCCTGCGACGTACGCACGAGGGCAGGAGACGGCTCGCGGGCGGCCCGTGCTCAGAGCCGCCGGATCGGGAGCCGGTGCCTGTCCTTCGCGCGCCGGGCCGCAAGGGCTGCCGGTGCGCCTGAAGCACCGAAAAACGTTCGACTAGGTCCGTCGTCCATGTAGGTTCACGTCGGTCGTTGTCAGATCCACCACCCACCACCCCGCGTCGGCATCGTACCACCCGCAGGGAGGTTGTCCAGCCCTTCTCGAAAGCCCCGTTGTCAGGGATCGATCGTCACCGGCGTCCCCACCGGCACGGCGTCGAACAGCTCCTTCATCTCCGGATCATCGAGCGCGATGCAGCCCCAGGTCCAGTCGGAGGAGGAGCCGTTGCCGTGGATGAAGATCTCTCCGCCCAGCGGGGTGTTGCCCGGCGGCACCCCTTTCCGGCGGGAGGCCTGGGCGATCCGCCGGTGGTCGGCGGCCGAGAGGACGCCCTCCGCCAGGCCGCGGTCGGCGTCCGCCTCGTTCGGGTAGTTGATCTGCAAGGAGAGGTAGAACTGGCTGTGCGGGTTCTTGAGGCAGAGGACGTACCGCCCCTCCGGCGTCCGCCGGTCCCCCTGCCGCCGCTTGGGTCCGACCGGGCTCGACCCGAGACCGATCCGATACGTCCGCACCACCTGGCCGGCCGAACGCAGCTCCAGCCGGCGCTGCGCCTTGAGCACGTGGATCTCCGGGTTGCGCAGGGGAACCGGCAGGGGAGCCCGTTCGGGCCGGAGAGCCCAGACCGCCCCCGCGGTGCCGAGGGCTGCCAGCAGCAGAAACAAGAGCGCGCGGTGCCGCAAGCTGTTGATCCCCCTGTCCTTGCAGCCCTTGGTGTCCTTGTCGTCCTTGGTCTTTGGCGGAGGGAGTGGGATTCGAACCCACGGGCCGCGTGAACGGCCGACGGTTTTCAAGACCGCTGCCTTAAACCGCTCAGCCATCCCTCCGGGTCGTGCGGTGCCTGCAAGCTTACTTGGAGGGGACGATCTTCTCCAAGCCTCCGGTCCAGGGACGCAGGGCTTCCGGGATCACGATCGTCCCGTCCTCCTCCTGGTAGTTCTCCAGGACCGCCACCAGCGTCCGGCCGACGGCGAGGCCCGAGCCGTTGAGAGTGTGCAGGAGCTTCGTCTTGCCGCCTTCCTTGGGGCGGTAGCGCAGGTTCGCCCGGCGCGCCTGGAAGTCCTCGCAGTTGCTGCAGGAGGAGATCTCGCGGTAGGCGTCCTGCCCGGGCAGCCAGACCTCAATGTCGTGGGTCTTGGCGGCGCCGAAGCCCATGTCGCCGGTCGAGAGGGTGATCACGCGGTAGGGGAGCCCCAGGAGCTGCAGCACCTTCTCGGCGTTGCCGGTCAGCTCGGCGAGCGCGTCGTAGCTCGTCTCCTGCGCGGTGAGATGGACCAGCTCGACCTTGTTGAACTGGTGCTGGCGGATGAGGCCGCGCACGTCCTTGCCGTAGGAGCCCGCCTCGCTGCGGAAGCAGGGGGTGTAGGCGACGTAGCGGATGGGGAGGCGCTCCTCGTCCAGGGTCTCGTCGCGGTGCAGGTTGGTCAGCGGCACCTCGGCGGTGGGTGCCAGGTAATAGTTGGTCCCTTCCAGATGGAAGAGGTCCTGCTCGAACTTGGGGAGCTGGCCGGTGCCGACCAGGCTCTCGCGGCTGACGATGAACGGCGGCAGCACCTCGGTGTAGCCATGCTCGCGGGTGTGCAGGTCGAGCATGAAGTTGATCAGCGCCCGTTCGAGGCGGGCACCGGCGCCGAAGTAGGCGGTGAAGCGGGCGCCGGCCACTTTGGCGCCGCGCTCGAAGTCGAGGATGCCCAGCGCCGGCCCGAGGTCCCAGTGCGCCTTGGGGGCGAAGTCGAAGCGGCGCGGCGTGCCCACGGTGCGCTCGACGCGGTTGGCCGCTTCGTCCTTGCCGGCCGGTACGCTCGCGTGCGGCAGGTTGGGCAGGGTGAGCTCGATGGCGGCCATCTCGGGATCGAGGGCGGCGAGGCGGGCCTCCAGCTCTTCGATCCGCTCCTTCATCCGCCCGACGGCGGCGATCTCGGCGGAGGCGTCGCCCCCCTGCTGCTTGACCTTGCCGATGGCGCGGCTCGCTTCATTGCGCTGCCGCTTCAGCTCCTCGACCTCCACGAGGTCGGTACGCCTCTCGGCGTCGAGCCGCAGCCATTCGTCCAGCAGAGCCGGTTCCGCATTCCGCAGCGCCAGGGCCTGGCGCACTCTCTCGGGGTCGTCGCGCAAAAGGTCTCTCGAAAGCATGATGGGGAGAGTGTATATCAGGCCCCGCTGCGGGCCGGCGATCCCCCAACCTACTTCGGGGTCCCCGGAAGGAGCGAGAGGCCGGACGCCGCTCGCTCCTCAGGCGTGAGGTCGCGGCCCACGCGCCGAAGAATCTCGTCCGCGAGCTCGCGGGTCGGGCGGCAGACGCTGCATGGCCATAGGCGCGCCGTGCCGTCCCAACCGGCAGTGAGAATGGTTCGCCCATCCGGACTGAAGTCTGCACCGAAGATCGCATGCCCGCGGAGAATTTGAAGGGGGCGGCCGGTGGCTGAATCCCAAAGGCGAGCCGTCTTGTCCAGAGAACTGGAAGTGAGGACCGAACGCCCATCCGGGCTGAAGACCGCACTGAAGACCCAGCCCTCATGGCCGCGAAGGATTTGCATAGGACGGCCGGTGGCACTATCCCATAGCCGTGCCGTCTTGTCCGCACTAGCTGTGAGCACCGTGCGCTCATCCGGGCTGAAGACCGCACTG
>DIHE01000126.1:39952-50370 GCA_002420005.1 Holophagales bacterium UBA5704
CTGAAGACCGCACTGAAGACCCACTCCTCGTGGCCGTTGAAAGTCTGGAGAGAGCGGCCGGTGGCAGCATCCCACAGCCGTACTGTCTTGTCCTCACCGGCGGTGAGCAGGGTCCGCCCATTCTTACTGAAAGTGACACTGAAAACCGCGCCCCTGTGGCCACGAAGGGTTTGAATGAGGCGGCCCGTTCCCGCGTCCCTCAAGCGTACCGACTCATCCCCTTCGTCAATGAGGGCCACTCGCCCTTCCGCAGTGAAGACCGAGCCCTTGTGATTGAGCAGGGTTTGGAGGAGACGGCCGTTGTTTGTATCCCACAGCCGCGCCACGCTTCCACGACTGGCGGTGAGGATGGTTCGCCCGTCTGGACTGAATATCGCATTGTCAACCTGACCCTCGTGACCGGGAAGAGTCTTAAGAGGGCGGCCGGTCGCCACATCCCACAGCCGCGCCGTCTTGTCAGCGCCGGCGGTGAGCGCGGTTCGCCCGTCCGGGCTGAAGATCGCTTTGCGAACCGTGCCTTCATGGCCGCGGAAGGATTGGATGGGGCTGCCGATAGCTGCGTCCCACAGGCGCGCCGTCTTGTCGTCGCTAGCTGTTAGGACGGTTTGCCCGTCCGGACTGAACACCGCATTACCGACCATGCCCTCGTGGCCTCGAAGTACTTGGATGGGGCGACCGGTAGCCGTGTCCCACAGCCGCACCGTCCTGTCCTCATTGGCAGTGAGGACGATCCGCCCGTCCGGGCTGAAGACCGCACTGAAGATCCAGCCCTCGTGACCACGGAGAGTTTGCCGGAGGCGACCGGTGGCCGCATCCCACAGCTGTACCGTCTTGTCCTCATTGGCTGTGAGGACGGTTCGCCCGTCCGGACTGAAGGCCGCACCTAAGCACCAGTCCTTGTCGCCTCGGAGGGATTGGATAAGGCGGCCAGTGCCTACGTTCCACAGCCGCACCGTCCTGTCCTGGCCAGTGGTGAGGGCGGTTTGCCCGTTAGGACTGAAGACCCCATTACCGACCTCGCCCCCGTGGCCACGAAGGGTCTTGAGAAGGCTGCCTGTGGCTGAGTCCCACAGCCGTGCCGTTTTGTCAGTGCTGGTGGTAAGGACAGTTCTTCCGTCCGGGCTGAAGGCAGCATATCCAACCGGACCCTCGTGGCCTCGGAAGATCTGAAGGAGGCGGCCAGTTCCCACCTCCCAAAGGCGAGCGGTCCTGTCTCTACTGGCCGTGAGAACGGTTTTCCCGGTGAAATCGAAGACGGCGCTGTTAATCGGGTCCTCGTGGCCGCGGAAGGCTTGGAGGAGATTGCCAGTCCCTACGTCCCATAGCCAGGCCGTTTTGCCGTCGCTGGTCGTGAGGACGGCTCGCCCGTCGGGTCTGAAGATCGCATGCCGAACTGGGCTCTCGTGCTTGCGGAGGGTTCGGATGGAGCGGCCGGAAGCCGCGTCCCACAACCGCGCCGTCCTGTCACTACTGGCAGTGAGGACGGTTTTGCCGTCCGGACTGAAGACCGCGCGGCCGACCGAGCCCTCATGGCCACGGAAGGTGCGAAGCAAGCCCTCAGATCGAACGTAAGACTGCCGAACTGCCACATCCGAGACGGGCAAGCCGGCCGTCTCGAACGAGTCAACGGCCAGAAGCTGAGCCCTGTCGGGTTCGGGTTCCAAGAGGAACGTCGCCTCATTGGCGAGCTGGCGCGCCAAGGACTCCTTTGCAGCCTCCTGCGCTTCCCCTGCGGCCTTCTGTGCCGATCTCGCGGATTCCTTCGCCTGAAGGTAGAAGACCACAGCGACCCCGAAAGCGATCAGGGCTAGCGCCGCCGTGGCCAGGGCGGCCAGCGAGAGCCGGCGTGACCGCCTGGCATGCACCCGCGCCTGATCCAACTCGCGCGCCGCGGCGGCGTCGCTTTCGGCGATGAAGGTGAGCGTTTCCAGGAAGCCGATATCTCCTTCGGAGCCCAGGTAGCGAGCCGCCCACTCGATCTCTGGCTGCCGGCCGGCCCCTTCGTCGGCGTTTTCGATCCACCTGACCGCACGCGCGAGGTCCGCGCCGGTCAGCAGCTCTCCCCCTTGCTTGCGCAGGACCGCCCGGTCCCGCCACCTCAGCAGCTCAGTGGCTCGCTCTGCCTCATCGTCGGCCCACGTCCGCAGGCTTTCCCACTGGCGGATCAGCGCCTCATGGGAGATGTCGATCACGCTCTCGGGACCGAGAGGCTCGCCGTGGTGCAGGAAGTTGACGCCCTCGGCGGCAAAGGAACGCACCACCGGCTCCAGGTCTTGCCAGCCGCAGGCGGCAACGTCGGCGATCTGCCCGAGCCGTTGTGGGCGGCGGGTGCTGCGGGTGTCCGATCCGGTGCCTTCGCGGAGCGTGATGCAACGGAAGAGCGTCTCGGCCAGGGCCTGCTCTCGCGGGGACAGCTTCCCGAAGACGTCTTCGGCATGCGCGGACAGGGCGCCCTGCAGACCTCCCAGGTCTCCGAGACTGGCGGTGGTCAGAAGCGGAGGGGCATCGGCTCTGGCGGATTCGAGGATCCACATCCGCGCCAGGGCATGCTGCAACAGGGGGAGCTGGTCGAAGTCCCGGTCGAGGGAGTTGCTGAGCGCGGCGGCCAGCGCGGGGTCCACGTCGCCACCGAAGACCAGGGCCGGCCCGGTGATGGCGCGCTCGAGCTCCGCGCGGGTGAGCCGGGGGGTGAGGTACTGGGCGCGGTTGATCGCCTCCGGCAGCTCGAGGAAGCGCACGCAGTGACCCAGAAAATCCGTGCGCATGGTCAACGCGACGTAGATCTCGGCGTCCGGCACGGCCCGCGAGGCGAGGAGCAGTTGCACGAAGGCCTCGGCTTCCTCCGCTGCGGTGCCGCCGGCCTGGGCGTAGCGGAAGATCTCCTCGAACTGGTCGACCAGAACCAGGAGCTTGAAAGGGGGCGCCTCGGTCGCTCCGCGGCGGGCGTCGGCCACCAGGTGGGCGAGACCGAGGGGGCCGCGGCGGAGCTCGGCTTCGAGGCCGGGCAGGGAGGAGTCCACGTTTGGACCCAAGACACCGGAGCGCACCAGCTCCTCGGCCAGACGCCGAAAGGGCCGCTCGCCCGGTCGCAGGACGGCGATCCGCCAGTCACTGGCACCGCCGAGCCAGCCGGCGGCGAGGCCGGGCAGCAGGCCGGCACGGACCAGGCTCGACTTGCCGGCGCCGGAGGGGCCGAGGACGGCGAGAAAACGCTCACGCTGGAGGATTTCGAGCAGGCGGTCGGTGTGCGCCTCACGGCCGAAGAAGATCTCGGCCTCGTGCGGCTCGAACGGCCGCAGCCCCGGGTAGGGGGCCTTGACCTCCCGGCCGTCAAGCATGCGCGGCCCCCAACCGGAGAGTCTCGACGAAGTCGCCCAGAACCCGAGGCTCGAAGCCGGCGCGGCAGTCGAGGGTCAGGATGCCCGGGCCGCGCAGGTCAACGGGAGGCTTCTCCGGTGGCGGGCCGTCGAGCACCGCGGTGCGCAGCGGCCGGCGCAGCTCGGCGAGCGTGCGGCGGGCGAAGGCCCACTGCGAGTGCACCCACCCCGCGGGCGCTTGGCCGTAGACGAGCACCACGCCGTCGCACGCCTCGAGCTGCTCCTGTTGAGCGCGCCGGATCTGATCGGGTGCATCGTGCGGCGCGACGAGCGGGGGCAGGGCCGAGGTCGCGCCGAAGCCCGCGAGCGCGTCGAGCACGCGCCGGCCGAGATCGCGATCCACCGCCTCGGCGTTGACGTAGACGTGTGGCGCGGCACCAACCTGGGGCGCGCCGGGCAAGACGACGGGGGGCGTGGCCTTCGCGCGCTGGTCGCAAGCCCGGCGGATCTCCTGTTTGAATTCCTCGATCCCCTGGGCCAGGACGCTTCCGCCGGTCAGGAGCGCCCGGTAGTCGGCGCTCGTGACGCGGTCGAGGTCGACGTCCCGCGACCGCCAGCGGAGCACCCGGAGACCGCGGGCTCGCGCGGCTTCGTCGGCGGCCTCGGCCTGGAGGGCGACGAAGGAGCGCTCTCGCCAGGTGGGCCGGTGGCCTTCCTTCGGGCCGAGGAGCTGGACGCCGAGGATCGCCTGTTCGAGGCCGACTTGAAGATCGCGCAGGTAGGGCTCCCGGCCATCCCGCGGGAGGGGGGCGGCCGGCACGACGTCGAATCCCTGTTGGCGGAGCGTGGCGGCGACGCTTTCGTGCTCGTCGAGCAGATCCTCGGTCGGCTCGGCGAGCCAGACCTTCGCCCGGGGCTCCCGGGGTGGCTCCTCCGCATCCTCCAACTGGCGCGCGATCAGATGCGCCAGCTCGTTGAGATTGCGCCAGTAAGGGTTGTCCTCGTCAAGCTTGGGGACCGGAAAGCCCATCAGCCGCGGTGCCTTGTCCTCGAAGTCGCGGTGCCAGAAGCGGATCGGGATCAGCTCCTGGAGGGCCGGGGGCCAGCCGGCGCGGTCCAGGGGCTCGGTTTCGAGGACGAAGACATGGTCGCGGTGGTTTCGCTCGGTCTGCGCTTCGAGGAACCGGACCAGCTCCCACTGGCACCAGCTTGACCTCCGGTAGCCGGGCGACATCAGAAGCAGCAGTGCCCGGCTGGCGCGGACGGTGGCGAGCAGCTCCGCGGTCACACCCTTGTTGCCCGCGAGCTGGTGATCCATGAAGATTCGCGCTTCGCGCACGCCGAGCTTGCGGCGAAGCACCTTGCGGAGCTCGTCGGCCAGCGTCGTCACCCAACCCTTCGTGGCCCCCGCCGGAGGCTCGTCGTCGGCATGGGCGTAGCTGACGAACACATCCCAGGGCGGAGCAGCCATGGGGGATTGTTACCGTGCGAGGGCCTGACGCACTCTCGCCAGCTCGCCGCGCAAGAGGTCTTTCGAAAGCATGATGGAAAAAAGTATATCAGGCCCGACTGTGCCGCGCGAGAGCGAGGAATCAGAGTCTCCGGCACGAAGAGACGCCACCGCGTCGCCGGGGAACGCCAAGTCGGAGCCGGTGTCCACCCACGAAGAGGTGACCTACGCCGCGGCGCAGGTCCCTCACGCCACGGCGTAGATGCGCGCTGCCGGGTCCAGAGGGGTTGCGCCGCGGCGTGGAAGACCTGCGCCAGGGCGCAAGAGACCTACGCCGGGGCGCGGGTGGCACACGCCGGGGCGCAGGCCGGTCACGCCACGGCGTGGAGGAGCGCTGTGCGGAATGGATGACTTGCGCCGCGGCGCGGAGGACCTGCGCCCCGGCGTCCAAGACCCACGCCGCGGCCCCGGTGTGACGGCGGGGGCCACGCTTCCGTATGAACCTGGCGAGGAAATCGATAACATCCGCCCTCCAGGCAGGCTCCTCGCCGGACCCACGCCGCCAACTGACTGTGAACGACGATTCCATCTCCCTCCGCGACGCCCTGGCGCGTGCCGCGGTCCCGCTGGCCGCTTTCGCGGCGCTGGGGGCGCTGGCGGTGCGCGAGGTGGACCCGGTGGGGGCGGCGGAGACGGCTTTTCTGGCGGTGCTCGCCACGGCGGGGCTGCTGGCCGTCGCGTTCGTGGCCCGCCCACCGGCCTGGGAAGCCGGGATCGGCGCGGCTCTGGCCACTTTGCTCGTCTGGTCTCTGCCGTCGGGACCGGGCCGGGGCGCCACGGTGGTCCTGCTGGTGGCCGCGGCGCTGGGCGCGGCGGTGGCGCGGCGGCTCCCGTTGGCTCTGACGCTCCCGGTCGCCCTCCCTCTCGCGCTTGGGTTGCAGGTCCTGCTGCGCGGCGGCGAGCTGCTGTTCGCTCCCCAACTGAGCATCCGCTCGCTGGTGGCCCTGCTGGTGCTCCCGGCCGCCGGAGCGGTGGCGACCACGGTGCTCGCCCGGCGGCATGGTCCCCTGGCCCTGGTCGCCGCCGGGACCGCTCTGCTCCTCGCGCCGGGCTGGAACGTGGCGGCGACGCTCGGCCTGGTCGCCCTGGCGGCCGGGGACGTCCTCGCCCAGGCGGATCGCGGCCGGATCGTCAAGGGTCTGGCGCTCCTCGCCCTCCTCGTCCCGATCGCCTGGGACCCGCTGCCGGGGCTGGCGACGGCGGCGGCGGCGCTGGTTCTCGCCCGGCCGAAGGAGGGTCCGTTCGTCGCCCTCGCGGTGGCGGCGGGCCTCGCGGTCTTCGCCCTGCGCGATCCGGGCTGGCCCTCGACCGCCTGGCTCCCGTTCCTGCTTCTCCCCGCGTCCCTCCTGCCGGGACGCGACCGGTGGCTCCAAGCCCTCGCCGCGCTCGCCCTGGCTCTGACCGTCCCTCGTCTCCCGGACATCTCCGCAATGGCCGCCCCGCTCGCCCTCCTCGCTTTGGGAGGGGGCGCCCCTCTCCCGGCCGGGGGGAGAGCGGTGGGAGAGGGTTCGGGGGTGAGGTCCCTCTGGACCGCCGTCCTCCTCGGCGCCACCGGTCTCCTCGCCGCGTACCCCTGGCTGCGCGCCGATCCGCTGCGCGAGGCCCTGGGCCTGTTCGGTCTCGCCGGGACGCCGCTCTGCGCCCTGGTCGCCGTCGCCGCCGCCTTCATCCTGACCGGCCTCGGGTGGATCGGGCTCCGCCGCGCGCCGGCGTTCCTGGCGGCCGGTGCGCTGTTCGCCGCCGCCTGGATGCAGATCCCCGCGGCGGGTAAGCCTCTGCTCCCGCCCGCTTCGACGGTGGCGCTCGATGCCACGCACCCGTCCTGGACCAGCCCCCTCGCCGCGCAGCCCGTGGGGACGCTCGTCGTCGAGTCCAGCCTGTCCAACGGCGCCGGTCTCGCCAACGGGACGCCGGTGGCGACGGTCCACCTGACGGCGCGCGACGGGCGGATCACCTCCTGGCCCCTGCTGGCGGGTGAGGACACCGGAGAGTGGGCGGCCCGCCGGCCGGACGTGGCGGCGGCGAGCGTTCTGGTGTCGCCGCCGGCCTGGATCTCCTGGGTGGCCGGCGACTTCTTCGGTCAGCGCTACCGCACCCGCCGGACGGTCGACGCGCCCGGCCCGTTCACCGGGGTCACCATCGCGCGCCATCCGGCGCTGCCTCCCGAGGTCCGTCTCGCGCTCCACGCGGTGGAGGTCCGGAAATGACGGACGACGCGGCGTTTCGCGGCACTTTGACCCTCCTGCCGTTGGTGCTGGCGGCGCTCTGGTGGATCGCCCGCTGGAGCGAGCGGCGCGGCGCGCTGCCTCTGTCTCGGAAAGCCTCGGCGGGGGAGCTCGCCGCGCTCGGCGTCCTCGTCCTGCTCATCCTGGCGCAACCCGCCTTGGGGCTCGCGTGGTCGGAGGAGGTCCTGGCCGGCGGCCTCGCCCTGGTGCTCGCCCACCGCGTGGCCCGGCAGGTCCGGGCGCTGCGCCCGCTGCTCGGCCATCGGCTGGGGCGCCGCCCGCCGGTGTTCTTCTTCCTTCTCCCCCTGACCGTCTATCTGGCGATCCTCCCCTGGTCGACGGCGCACCGGCAGCCGGATGGTGACGAGCCGTTCTATCTGCTGGTCACCCACAGCCTGACCTACGACCTTGACGCCGAGCTGACCAACAACTACGCGCAGGGGGATTGGCGGCATTTCATGGAGCGGCCGATCGAGCCGCAGGCCGGAGACCCGGTGGGGCCGCACGGCGAGATCTACTCGCGGCACAACGAGCTGCTCCCGCTGGCCCTGGTGCCGGCCTACCGCCTCGGGGGGAAGCTCGGCGCGCTCGCCATGATGGCGATGCTCACCGCGCTGCTGTCCTGGCTGACCCTGCGCCTCGGCCGGCACTATTTCCCGGAACGGCCGGACGAGACCCTGATCGCCTGGGCGCTGCTGACCTTCGCGCCGCCGTTGCTCCTCTATTCCTACCAGGTGTGGGCCGAGGTGCCGGCGGCCCTGCTGGTGCTGGTGGCCCTCGACCGCATCCTCGATCTCGACGAGCGGCGCCACTGGACACCGCGCGACTGGCTGGGGATCGGCCTGCCGATCCTCCTTCTGCCTCTGCTCAAGATGCGGTTTCTCCTGATGGCGGTGCCGCTCCTGGCGCTCGCCTGGTGGTATGCGGGCCGGCCGCGCCGCCCGGTGTTCGTGCTTGGCGCGGCGCTCGCCCTGGTGGGGGCCGGGATGCTCGCCTACAACCAGATGCTGTACGGCAACCCGCTCAAGATCCACTCGTGGGAGGAGGTCGATCCCCACCGCTACGAGGCCATCTCCTACTGGAAGGGCGGGCTCGGTCTCTTGTGGGACGGAGCGTTCGGCCTGTTCGGCAGCGGGCCGGTGTGGCTGATCGTCCTCCCCGCGCTGCTCCTGCTCGCCCTGCGCCGCCACCGGCTGCTCGTGCATCTGGCCGTGCTGGCGTTCCCGTATCTGCTCATCGTCGCCCCGCGCATCGAGTGGTACGGCGGCTGGTCGCCCCCCTTCCGCTATGCGCTGATCGCTCTGCCGTTCCTGGGTTTCGCGCTGGTCCCCCTCCTCGCCGGGCGGGAACGGCCGGGCGCCCGGATGCTCCTCGCCGGGCTGGGCGCCCTCACCCTGGCGCTGACCCTCCTCTGGCTGGCGGTGCCGGGGTGGACCTACAACTTCGCGGATGGCCGGACCTACGCTCTGGACGCCCTGGCACAGCGGATCGGCCTCGACGTCGCGCGGTTCTTCCCCAGCTCGATCCGTCTCCGCCCGGCGACCTGGCTGTGGCCGCCGGTGACGGTTCTGCTGACGACGGTGCTCTGGTGGTTCCCCTTCCCCCTCTCCCGGGGGACCGGGAGTGCGGGTGGGAGAGGGGGGCAGGGGGTGAGGGTTGCAGGCCTCGGAGGCATTGCCGCGGTCCTGGGGCTCGTGGCCCTCTTGCCGATGGTGGCAGGACGGCTGCCGACACGGGTGGTGGAGATCGAGGACCCGCAGGTGGTCAAGAGCGGCGGGCACGTGTATCCCGACCGCTGGGTCATCGAGCGGGCGCGCCATCACGGCGGCTGGGTGCTGCGGATCGGCGAACGGATCCAGGTGCCGGTGGAGCCCGGGGGGCACCGGGTGAGCCTGGCCCTGCGCGGGCAGCTCGTGCGCAACCAGCCGGTGCCGCTGCGTCTGGAGGTGCGCGCGGGGGACCGCCTGCTCGCCGTCTGGGCCCCCGGCCGGGACCGCGCCTGGGACGGGGTGACGGTCGGCCCCTTTGACTGGCCGGCCGGCGCGCCGCTGATCCTCGCCGCCTCCGGCCCCCATCCGCCGGGAGAGCCCAACGGCATCGTGCTCGACCGGGTGGACCTCGCATGGGAGGAGTGACCCGGGCGGTTTCCGAGGTCTCCGCGGTCGTCCCCACGCTCGGCCGGAGCCCCTGGCTGGTCTCCTGCCTGGAGGCGCTCCGCCGGGACGGGGGGGAGCGGATCGAGATCCTCGTGGTCGATCAAGGCGAGTCCGCCGTGGACCTGCCGGCCGGCTTGGCCGACCGGGTGCTGCGGCCGGGCCGCAATCTCGGGTTCGCCGCCGGGACCAATCTCGGCATCGCCGAAAGCTCCGCCGCGCTGGTGGCCACGGTCAACGACGATGCGCTCGTCGCGCCCGGCTGGCTGGCGGCGCTCACCGCGGCGCTCCTGGACGATCCGCGGCTCGCGGCGGTGCAGGGGGTCAACCTCCAGATGGACGATTCCGCGCGGGCCGACGGCTGCGGCATCGCCTGGAACCGCTGGTGGCAGGCGGTGCAGATCGGGCACGGCCGGCCGGCACCGGAGGCCGGGGAGGCGCCCTGCGAGGTCTTCGGTGTCTCGGCCACCGTGGCCCTCTTCCGCCGCGCAGCCCTCTGTGCCGTGGCACCCGACGGCGCCGTCTTCGATCCCCGCCTGCATTCCTATTATGAAGACGTGGAGCTGGCGGGCCGGCTGCGCGCCGCGGGCTGGGGAGCGCGACTGGTGCCGGCGGCCCGGGCGTGCCACGCCGGCTCGGCCACCGGGTCGACGATGAGCCGCGAGCGCTGGCGGCTCATCTACGGCAACCGCTGGCTCGCCGCCGCCCGCCTGCTCGGCCGGAGCTTCTGGCCCCGGGTCCCCCGGATGCTGCTGCGCGACCTGCTCGATCTGCGCGGGGCCGGCGCGGGGGGCCGGGCGGCCGGGATCGCCGCGGGCTGGGGGCGGGCGCTCGGCGCGCTGCCGGCCTTCGCCCATCTCGGGCCTCCCGCGGTGCCGGTCTGCGAGATCCGGCGGCTCTTCAGATAACCTCTGTCCGGCATGGACCCTCTGCTCACCGGCATCGTCGTGCACTGGCACAACGAAGAACCGCTCGCCGCGCTCGCCGCCGCCTGGCCGCGCGATCCGCGGTTCGAGCTGCTGGTGGTGGACAACGGCTCCGCGCGGCCGCTCGATCCCGCAACCCTCGGCCCGGCCCGCCTGCTCCAGCCCGGCCGCAACCTGGGCTTCGCCGGAGGAGCCAACGCCGGGATCGCGGCGGCGCGCGCCCCCCTCGTCCTCCTGCTCAACCCCGACGCCCTCCCCGAGGAGGGAGCGCTCGACCGGCTGCTCGA
>DIHE01000126.1:50615-51187 GCA_002420005.1 Holophagales bacterium UBA5704
CCGGCCGCCGCCGGCCTCGCGCCCCGCCTGACCGGTCTCGACGGCGCGCCGCAATGGGCCTGGCAGCTGCGGCGCCTCCCTTCTCCCGCGGAGCTGCTGCTCCATGCGCTGCCGCTGGGGGGTGCCCAGGGCGGCCTGCGCGAAGAGCCGCCCGCCGGGGCGCCGGTGGAGCAGCCGGCGGCGGCGGCCCTGGCGCTGCGGCGCGAGCCGGTGCTGGCGATCGGCGGGCTCGATGAAGGATTCCAGCCGGCCTGGTTCGAGGACGTCGATCTGGCGCGCCGGCTGGCCGCCGCCGGCCACACTCTGTGCTACTGGCCGGCGGCACGCTTCCGCCACGGCCTGGGGGGGACGGTGCCCCGCCTCGGCTATGGCCCCTTCCTCTGGATCTACGACCGCAACCTGGTGCGCTATCTGCGCAAGCATCACGGCGCCGGCTGGGCGCTCCTGGCCCGGGGGCTCCTCGTCCTGGGCATCGTGATCCGCCTCCTCCTGCTGCCGATGCGCCGGCCGCACCGGGCGGCTTCGCGAGGGGAGGCGTTGCGCGGGCTGCTGGCGGTGCTCGCGGGCGTGCT
>DIHE01000126.1:51442-71157 GCA_002420005.1 Holophagales bacterium UBA5704
GCGGGGGAGGGTCGGGGAGGGGGAGCTCCGACGGCGTGGCCCTCTGCATCGTCACCCACAACTCCGCCGCCGACCTTCCCGGCTGCCTGGAGGCGGTGGGTCGGCTCCAGCACCATCCCCTGGAGATCGTGGTCGTGGACTGTGCGAGCGCCGACGGCAGCCTCGACGTGGCACGGAAGCACGCGCCGCCGGACCTGCCGTTCCAGGCCCTCGGCCTCGCCGAGAACCGCGGCTTCACCGGCGGCATGAACGCCGCCCTGGCCGCCGCCCGGTCCCCCTGGATCCTCACCCTCAACGCGGACGCCCGGCCCGCCCCCGACTACCTGACCCGCCTCCTGGCGCTCGCGCTCGCCCATCCGGAGCTGCGGCCCGGCGCGGTCACCGGGCGGCTCGTGCGCCCGCCGGGACCGGACGGCACACGGCTCCTCGACGCCTGCGGCATGCGGCTCACTTCGACCTGGCGCCACCTCGACCGCGGCTCCGGTGAGGTGGACCGGGGGCAGTACGAGGTGCCCGAACGGGTCTTCGGCGCCACCGGTGCGGCCTCCCTCTTCCGCCGTGAGGCCCTCGACGACGTGGCGGTCGACGGCGAGATCTTCGACACCCGCTTCCACTCCTTCCGCGAGGACGCCGAGCTGTGCTTCCGCCTGCGCGAGCGCGGCTGGGAGATCCTCTACGAGCCCGCGGCCGTCGCCGAGCACCGCCGGTTCAACCTGCCGGAGCGGCGCTCGGCCATGCCGGCGTTCGTCAACTACCACTCGCTCAAGAACCGGTACCTCCTGCGCCTCACCCACCAGACCGCGGGGAACTTCCTGCGCACCCTCGGCCCGACGCTTCTGCGCGACCTGATGGCCGCCGCCTGGGTGGTGCTCGGCGAGCGCACCTCGCTCCCCGCCTATGCCTGGCTCTGGCGGCACCGCGCCGAGATCCGCCGCCGCCGCCGGACGATCCAGGAGCGGCGCACCGCGCCCGCTGCCGCGCTCGACCGCTGGTTCTTCTCCGCCGGAGAGCCGCTATGACCACCAAGCCCCTGCACGTCGCCCTCCTGGGAAGCCGCGGCATCCCCGGCCGGTATGGCGGTTACGAGACCCTGCTCGAAGAGCTCGCGGTGCGCCTGATCGCCCGGGGCTTCCGGGTGACCGTCTATGGCCGCTCGCACGTCACCCCGCCCGGGCTCACCGAGTGGCGGGGCGCCGAGCTGATCGTGCTGCCGACGATCCGCACCAAGTACCTCGACACCCCCGTCCACACCTTCCTCTCCTGCCTGCGCGCCCTGCGCGAGCCGTATGACGCCGCGCTGGTGGTCAACTCGGCGAACGCGCTGTTCGTGCCGATCCTGCAGCTCTCCGGAGTGCCGGTCGCCCTGCACGTCGACGGCATCGAGAAGCGGCGCGCCAAGTGGGGACCGGTGGGGCGCGGCGTCTATGCCCTCTCCGAGCGGCTCGCCTGCGTCATCCCGGACGCCCTGGTCACCGACGCCGAGGTGATCCGCCGCCACTACCTGGAGCGCTACGGCGCGCCGTCCGTCTCCATCGCCTACGGCGTCGATCCGCGCCCGCCGCGCGAGACCGGCGTCCTCGCGCGCCTCGGCCTCACCCCGCGGCGTTACTTCCTGTACGTCAGCCGCTTCGAGCCGGAGAACAACCCGCACCGGGTGGCCGAGGCCTACCGCGCCGTGGGCGGCGACCTGCCGCTGGTGATGGTGGGGAGCGCCCCGTACGCGAGCGCC
This sequence comes from Holophagales bacterium UBA5704, assembly GCA_002420005.1. GTDB lineage: Bacteria > Acidobacteriota > Thermoanaerobaculia > Multivoradales > UBA5704 > UBA5704. The sequence goes on from DIHE01000126.1 coordinate 53,172, forward strand.
TTCATCGCCGGCTTCACCCGCGGGGCCGACCCGCGCATCCTCTTCCCCGGCGGCATCTACGGCGAGGGGTACCGCGAGCTCCTCTCCCACGCCCTGGCCTACATCCATGCCACCGACGTAGGCGGAACGCACCCGGCGCTCGTAGAAGCTATGGGCTACGGAAACTGTGTGGTGGTCAATGACACGCCCGAGAACCGCGAGGTGGCAGGAGACGACGGCCGGTACTTCCGGGCGGCGGCCCCGGACACCCTCGCGGCGCAGCTGGAGGAGGTCCGGCGCGATCCGGAGCAGGCCGCGGCATCCGGCCGCGCCATGGGCCGGCGGGCCGCCCTCCTCTACGACTGGGAGCGCGTCACCGACCGCTACGCAGAGCTGCTGGAACGCCTCTCCGGCCGCAGCCCTGGTGCAATGGCGTGGGATTCGCGTTAGAATCATCACGTTGCGACGAGGCGGAATTTCGACGATCGAACCGCATCCATGCTGAAAGAACGCGCCCGGACCCTTGCCGTCTCCATCTTCCTGCTCGATCTGACTCTGGTGGCTGCGGCGTTCTTCGCCGCCTACGGAGCCCGCGATGCGTATCTCCCCCGTATCGCGCCGGGGACCTTCCCGACCCGGCTGTACCCCCTCGCCGACTATCTGCCGCTGCTGCCGCTCGCGCTGGTGATCTGGGGCGCCCTGCTCCTCCTCTCCGGCCGCTACCGGTCGCACCGCACCGTGCCGATCCTCGACGAAGCCTGGGCGATCATCCGCGTCTGCCTGGTCGGTGCCGGCCTCTTCACCCTGCTGCTGTACGCGGCGCGCATCGACGAGCGCCTGCTGGGCGACGATCAGGTCAGCCGCTTCTGGATCTTCCTCTTCGCGTTCTTCTCCTGCATCTTCCTGCTGACCGAGAAGCTCGGCCTGCGCATCACCTCGCGCTGGGTGCGGATGCATGGGTTCAACTACCGGACGGTGCTGATCGTCGGCACCGGCCCCAGCGCCGTCTCCATCGCCGATTCGATCTACGGCCACCGCTTCTGGGGCTTCCGCGTCCTCGGCTTCGTCACCAACGGCCCGGAAGCCGCACCCGCGGACTTCCCCTCCACCTGGCCGCTGCTCGGCGAGGTGGACGACATCCCGCGCATCGTGGAGAACAACGTGGTGGACGACGTCATCTTCGCCGTCCACCGGCGCGACCTCGACCGCCTGGAGAACCTCTTCCTCAGCCTGCAGGAGCAGGGCATCCGCACCCGCTTCGCCCTCGACTTCTTCTCCCACACCCGGGCGCAGGTGCAGATCGAGGACCTGGACGGCATGCCGCTGCTCTCCTTCGCCACCGCGCCGACCAGCCACTTCCAGCTCCTCGCCAAGCGCGCGGTCGACGTCGCGGTCTCCGCGCTGCTGCTCGTCCTCGGCCTGCCGGTGGTCCTCGCGATCGCCCTGGCGATCAAGCTGACCTCGGGAGGCAACGTCCTCTTCCGCCAGACCCGCTGCGGCCTCAACGGACGCTCCTTCACGCTCTACAAGTTCCGCACCATGGTCGAGGACGCCGAGGAGCGGCGGCTGGACCTGCTCCATCTCAACGAGATGAGCGGGCCGGTGTTCAAGCTCAAGCTCGATCCGCGGGTGACCTCCCTCGGCCGCTTCCTGCGCCGCTTCAGTCTGGACGAGGTGCCGCAGCTCTGGAACGTGCTGCGCGGCGAGATGAGCCTGGTGGGTCCGCGCCCGCCGATCCCCGAGGAGGTGGCCAAGTACGAGCGCTGGCAGCGCCGCCGCCTCGCGATGAAACCGGGCCTGACCTGCCTCTGGCAGATCAGCGGGCGCAACGAGCTCGACTTCCACCGCTGGATGGAGCTGGACCTGGAGTACATCGACTCCTGGTCGCCGCTGCTCGACTTCAAGATCCTCCTGAAGACCATCCCCGCGGTCCTCTCCGGGCGGGGGGCGAGCTGAGCGTGCGGCTCCTCCCCGGAGCCGCCGCCGCCCTCCTCGCCGTCCTGGTCACCGGCACGCTCGGTGCCCAGCCCCTCCCCGATCCCCCCGCTCCGTCCACCGGCCGCCACGCGCTCCGCGCCGCCCGGCTGATCGACGGCAGGGCCGACACCGTCCGCCGCGACGGTGTGGTGGTCGTCGAGGGAGAACGGATCGTCGCGGTCGGCGGTCCCGAGCTGCTCACCCCCGGTCTCGAGGTGATCGACCTGGGGGATGCGACGCTCCTGCCCGGCCTCGTCGACGTCCACTCGCACCCCCTGATCGCCGGGGACGACTACCAGACCGACCACCTGCGCGACTCCTCGGCGTTCAAAGCCCTGCGCGGCCTCAAGGCCGTCCAGGACAACCTGCGCGCCGGCTGGACGACGCTGCGCATCGCCGGCGACGCCGACGTCTTCTATGCCCACCTGGACATCCGCCGCGCCATCGACCAGGGGCTCTTCGTGGGACCGCGGCTGACCGGAGCCGGCCATTACCTCTCGATCACCGGCGGTGGCGGCGACATCAACTTCCTCGGCCCGGAGCACCACGTCGTCGCCGACGGCAAGATCGCCGACGGACCCGAGGAGATGCGCAAGGCCGTCCGCGAGGAGATCAAGTACGGCAGCGACTGGATCAAGCTCCTGGTCACCGGCGCGTTCATGTCGGCCGGGGATCATCCGGAGGACGTCCACTATTCCGAGGACGAGGTGCGCATGGCCGTCGAGGAGGCGGCGCGCCACGGCGTGCCGGTGATGGCCCATGCCCATGCCACCGCGGGCATCAAGCTCGCGATCCGTGCCGGGGTGCGCTCGATCGAGCACGGCACTTTCCTGGACGACGAGGCGATCCGGCTTCTGGTCGAGCACGGCACCTGGCTCGTACCGACCCTCTACATCGGCGACTACTACATCGAGCACGGCTCCCCCACCGGCGCCCAGGACAAGATGATCGAGCTGTCGAAGAAATACAAAGCCCAGCACTACGCCTGGGTGGGCAAGGCGATCCAGGCCGGGGTCAAGATCGCCGTGGGCAGCGACTTCGGGGCCTACCCGGCCCCGGTGGAGAACGCCGGAGAGATCGAAGCCCTCCACCGCGCCGGCATGACCCCGATGCAGGCCCTGCAAGCCGCCACCCGCGCCGGAGCCGAGCTCCTCGGCTGGCAGGACCGCATCGGAACCATCGAGCCCGGCAAGCTCGCCGACCTGATCGCCGTCCCCGGAGACCCGCTCGCCGACCTCTCGGCGCTCCGGCGGGTCTCGTTCGTCATGCTGGGGGGACGGGTGGTGCGACGGGACGGCGCGGGGCGCTGATCTTCCGGCAGCGGCGCCGGTCGCGCGGGACCAAGTCGTCGTCAGAATCTTTCCGAGAAGTGTAAGAACCGACCCTCGTTTTCCGACTTTCTAAGGGGCAGACCGCCAGCTTCGGCTGCGCCCGACTTCGGAGAACGATCTCGATGAGCCATGACCAGCTCTCCAAGAGCCTGATTTCCACCTTCTTCCCCGACTTCCTCCACCTCGTCGCCCCGGACGCGGCCCTGCGCCTGCGCCCGGGTGAGGCGACCTTCCTCGACAAGGAGCTCTTCCTCGACTGGCCGGATCTTGGCAGGCGTCGAGAAGTGGACCTCCTGGCCCGCGTCCCGGTCGAGGAACCAGACGGCCCCCCGGTCTTGGTCCACGTGGAGATCGAGGCGCGGGCCGGCTCCGGGATGAGCCAACGCCTCTGGCGATACTTCATGCAGATCCGGCTGCGCTTCGACCTGCTGGTGCTGACCGTCCTGGTGAACCTGCGCGGCGGCCGGCCGGGGGTCGGCTTGGAAGTGCTGCAAGAGGGGCTCGATGCGACCGCGCCGGTGGTCTTTCCCTACCGCGTCCTCAGCCTCTCGGGTTGCCTGGCCGACGACTGGCTTTCCAGGAAGGAACCCATCGCCTGGGCGTTCGCGGCGCTCATGCGCTCCAAGCGGTGGTCCCGGGCAGAGCTCAAGATCGAGTGCCTCCGCCGGGTCGCCCGGTCGGAGGTGGCGGGAATCGAGAGAGAGGTCCTGGTCAACTGGCTCAAGACCTGCGTAAAATTGACCGCAGGGAATGCCGCGGAATACGAGCGGCTCCTCGCGCTGGAAGAGAACAAGGAGATCCGTCACATGGAAACGACCTGGCTGGGGAAAGCCGAAGCGCGCGGGATGAAGAAGGGCCTCGCCCAGGGCAAGGCAGAAGGTAAGGCAGAGGGCAAGTCGGAGGCGGTGGGGCTGATGAAGCAGGCCTTGCTCCAGGGCCTCGAGCGGCGGTTCGGCGCCGTGCCGGAAAAGCTGGAGCGCCGGCTCGACGCCATTCAGTCGGTCGACCGGCTGGCGGAGCTGGTGACGCGGGCCCTGGTCGCCCCTTCCCTCGACGAGCTTCTCGTGAATTGAGGAAGCACCCGGGCCCGGCGCCCGCGCTCACACCCGGAAATGGTCAGGCCGCCACTGGCGGATCAGCTTCTTGATCTCGTCGCGGCTGCGCAGGTTCTCGGTCAGCACCTTGCGGGTCAGCTCGGCGACCTCCCCGTCGCTCGCGAAGCGCAGGGCGATGAGCTGGCTCGGCGTCAGCTCAGGAATCCGCGGCACCAGATCCGCCGGCAGGAGCTTGGCGAGCCGGAGGCGCTCTTCGAGCCGGATCACCCGGTCCTGGACCTTGAGCGGAAAGATCCGCGTGTACCAGGCCAGCAGCGCGAACGCGAGCGCCATGGCCAGGCCCCAGATGCGGTCGGGGAGAGGCAGGCCGGTCTGGAACAGGCGCCAGCCGGCCCAGAGGATGTTCAGGGCCAGGAGGCCGAAGGTCACGAAGTGGAACCCGGGTACCAACATCGAGTGCTTCTGGTAACTCTGCTCTTCCATGGCATCGTCTCCTCGGGAAAGGCGGTTGCGGACAGCGATCGGGCGCATCGTATCCCGGAACGTTGCACCTGCGGTTACACTTCCGTGCCATGGGGAGATCCGACTGGAGCCGTTTCGTCACCTCGTTTCTCGGCGAATACTTCGACCTGAATCCGACGTTCGCCGCCAATGCCGGGCGGCATGAATACGACGGCCGGCTTCCGGACTGGAGCGAGGACGGTCTCCGGCGCAAGATCGCCTGGCTGCGCGAGCAGCGCCGCGCCGGTGCAGCGTTCGATCCGGAGGCGCTCGATTCGCAACAGCGGCTGGAACGCGAGCACCTGCTCGCCCAGGTCGACGGCGAGCTGTTCTGGATCGCCGAGGCCGAGATCCCCTGGCGCAACCCCCTCTTCTATCTCCTGCCGTTCGATCCCGCGAACTACCTGACCCGCAACTACAGTCCGCTGGAGGACCGCCTGCGCGCCTTCCTCTCCTACGCCCGCGAGCTCCCGCGCGCCGCCCGGCAGCTCCAGGAGAACCTGCGGCCCGACCTGCCGCGCACCATCGCCCAGTTCGGCCGGGCGGCCCTGGGGGGCCTGGGGGACTATTTCGAGAAGGACGTGCCGCCGGTCTTCGCCTCCGTGGCCGATCCGGCGCTCCAGGCGGAGCTGCGGGAGGTCGGCGGCCGGGCTGCGGCGGCCATGCGGGAGGTGGATGCCTGGTTCGCCAAGCGGGAGGAAGATGCGGCGGAGCGGGAGGACGGTTTCGCCCTCGGTCGCGACCTCTACACCCGCATGCTCTACGAGTCCGAGCGGGTGGATCTGCCGCTCGCGACCCTGGAGGCGGCAGGCCGGCGGGAGCTGGAACGCAACCTTGCCGCCTTGCGCGAGGCGTGCGCGGCGTACGCACCCGAGCTGTCCCTGGCGGCCTGTGTCGAACGGGTGCAGGCGGACAAACCCGCCGGCGGACCGGTCGACGCGGCACGCCGGCAGCTCGCCGGCCTGCGCCGCTTCATCGAAGAAAGGGAGCTGGTGTCGATCCCCGGCGGCGGCCAGGCATTGATCGAGGAGGCGCCCCCCTACCAGCGCTGGAACTCCGCGTTCATCGACATCCCGGGTCCGTACGACGGGCACCTGCCGGCCATCTACTACATTGCACCGCCGGACCCGTCGTGGTCCGCCGCGGAGCGCGAGGCCTACGTCCCCGGAGAAGCGGATCTCCTCTTCGTCTCCATTCACGAGGTCTGGCCCGGGCACTTCCTGCAATTCCTCCACTCGAACCGGTCGGCCTCGGAGATCGGCCGCCTGTTCGTCGGCTATGGTTATGCGGAGGGCTGGGCGCACTACTCCGAGGAGCTGATGTGGGAATCCGGCTTCTGCGACGGCGATCCGCGGCTGCGCATCGGGCAGCTCCAGAATGCCCTCCTGCGCAACGTCCGCTATCTGGTTTCCATCGGCCTGCACACCGGCGGCATGACGCTCGCCGAAGCGGAACGGATGTTTCGTGAGCTGGGTTTCCAGGACCCCGCCAACGCCCGCCAGCAGGCGGCGCGCGGCACCTTCGATCCCGCCTATCTCAACTACACCCTGGGCAAGCTGATCCTCCGCAAGCTGCGCGACGACTGGACCGCCCCCCGCGGCGGCCGGGCCGCCTGGCGGGATTTCCACGACCGCTTCCTCGAAGTCGGCGGCCCGCCGATCCCGCTGGTGCGGGAGCATCTGCTCGGGCCGGGAAGCCCCGGTCTGCTCTAGCCGCCTGCGACGGCGCGGCGCACCAGCTGTCCGCAGGCTCCCTGCACGTCCCGGCCGCGGCTGCGGCGCACGGTGACGAAGCAGCCGTGCTCGTGGAGGCGCTTGGCGAAGGCCTGGGTGCGCTCCTCCGCCGGCTCGCGGAAGGCGGAGTGCTCGTGCTCGTTCATCGGGATCAGGTTCAGATTGTGGCCCCGGCTCAAGGGTCCGAGCCAGGCGACCAGCCGGTCGGCGTCCTCCAGCGTGTCATTGACCCCGGCGAGCAGGACGTACTCGAAGATGAACCGCTCGTGCCGCTTGAGCTCCCAGGCGTCCAGCGCCTGCCGCAGGCGCGCCAGGTTCCAGGCGCGGTTGACCGGCATGGTGGCGGAGCGGGCGGCGTCGGTGGTGGCGTTGAGCGACAGGGCGAGCAGCGGCCGGGGGTCCATGCGCGCCAGCTTCTCGATACCGGAGACCAGGCCGGCGGTGCTCACCGTGATCCGCCAGGGGGAGAGCAACATTCCGTGCGGATGGCAGAGCACCCGGATGGCCCGGTGCACATGGTCCAGATTGTGGAGTGGCTCGCCCATCCCCATGAAGACGAGGAAGAGATCCTCCCCCAGGGTCGGCCCCAGTGCGCGCATCAGCGTCAGCACCTGCCCGACGATCTCGCCCGCCGTCAGGTTGCGCACGATCCCCATCGCGCCGGTGGCGCAGAACGTACACCCGAGGGCGCAGCCGACCTGGCTCGACAGACAGAAGGTGACCCGCGGATCGTCCACCCGGCGCGGCATGTGGACGGCTTCGATGCGGTGGCCGTCGGTCAGGCCGAGCACCAGCTTGGTGGAGCCGTCTTCCGACGGGTGGCGTTCGAGGATCACCGGCAGCGAGAGGTCGGTGTGGGCCTCCAGCCAGGCGCGGCTGTCGCGGGCGAGGAACAGCCGGTCGTCCGCCAGCCAGGTGCGGGCGCGCTGGAGGCGCGAGAACACGTGCGCCGGCCGGCCGGGGCACTCTCCCTCCGCCAAGTCCTCCGGCAGCAAGGCCCAGGCGGAGGGCCGACCGCCGCGCTCGGGAGCCCGGCGGTCCCAGGGCATGAGAGGAGTGGGGGCGTCTGGCGTCGACATAGGAAGCGAGAGTCTAGCAGGAGCGCGGACGAAGCCCGCACCGGCGCTACACTGGAGCCTCTGTTCTGGGAGCCCGGATCATGGTGCAGATCACGTTCCTGACCCTCTATCTCGGCTTGACCCTCGGCGTGCAGCCGATCGAGGTGACGGTGACCGGAGAGACGGCGGTGGCCGCCGTGGAGATCGTGCTCGACGGCGCCCCCATCGGACGCCTGGAGGGGCCGCCGTGGAGAGGGCAGATCGATTTCGGCCCCGCGCTGCTCCCGCATCTCCTGGCGGCCCGCGCCCTGGATGCCGAGGATCGGGAGCTGGGGACCACCGCGCAATGGGTGAATCTACCCCGGCCTCCCGCCGAGGTGGACGTCCTGCTGGAAAACGGACCCGCCGGTCGGCCGGTGTCGGCGCGGCTCACCTGGCAGAGCCTGACCGGCGAGCAGCCCTCGGCCCTCGGTGTGACCTTCGACGACCGGCCCCTGATCCCGGAATCGGACGGGCGCATTGCGCTCCCCCCCTGGGACCCGGCGACCAGCCACGTGCTCACTGTGGAGCTGCGCTTCTCCGGTGCGCTCACCGCCCGGAGGGACGTGGTCTTCGGCGGTCCTTTTGGAGATGAGGTGGCCACCGAGCTGACCGCCGTACCGGTACGGCCCCGGCCGGAGCAGAAGCTTCCCGCGCCGGAGCAGATGAAGGGCTGGCTGCGCGCCGGGGGCCTGCCGGTCACCGTGGCGGCGGTCGAGGAGGGTCCGGCCGACCTCGTCGTGGTCCACGATCTGGCGTTGCGCAACCGGCTGAACGGAATCCTCGCCGGCGCTACCCGGACCCGCCCGACCTTGAACATGCGGGGAGCCACCCTCGGAGAGCAGAACAGCGAGCTCCGGCGCTACGAGATGACCCTCAAGGAGGACGGGAAGGTGGTCATGGTCTGGCCGATCCCGCGGACGATCGACCAGCCCGGCACGGATGTCGAGCTGTTCTCCACCTCGCGCCCCTTCGACCGGCACGACGGCGGAATCCTCTGGTTTCTCGCCCGCTTCTTTCCCACCGGAGACGGCCCCGAGCGGCAGCGGCTCGCCGACGCCGTCGCGGTGGCGGGGCTCCAGGCCTTGCGGGCGAACCACCGCCGCGCCGTGCTGCTGGTCCTGTCCGAGAATCCGCTCGACCGGAGCCACTCCAGCCCCGCCCTGGTGCGCCGCTATCTGGAGTCGATCCGGGTGCCCCTGTACGTCTGGACCCTCGGCGATCCCGCCGCTCCGGCGGTGGCGGCTTGGGGAGACGCGGAGCCGGTCTCCACCCTCGGCAAGATGAGCAAAGCCTTCCGGCGCCTCAAGAAGGATCTCGACGACCAGCGCCTCCTCTGGGTCGACGGGCGCCACCTGCCGCAAACCCTGGAGCTGACGCCGGCGGCGGCGGCCGTGGTCGAGTCGGTGCGCTGAGCCGTCGAGCCCCCCTACGGCACCTTCTTCACCACCGGCGGCAGCGCGCCCGGGGGTTTGCCGAAGAAGACCTGGACGTCGGCCTTGTTGCGCAGATCGTCCGTCCACTTCGCGATCGCCTCGTTGAGGCGCTTCTCGCGCAGGAGCTTGCGGATGTCGTCCCGCACGTCGTCGAGCGGCGGCACGGGGGCGCCACGCTTCTGGAGATCGGCGGTGAAGGTGGTCTTGTAGTAGTTGGTGATGTCGTCCAGCCCCACGAAGACCCGCGGGCCGAGCTGCTCGTCGACGTAGGCGAGGGCCATGAGCTGGCGCGCCACCAGGCGGCGCAGGTCCTTGGGAGTCATTCCCTGGTCGCGCAGCGCCTTCTGGTAGGCGGCCTCGTCCTTGAAGCGGGCGCGGATCGCGGCCACGTGGGAGTCCACGTCCTCGACCGGGACCTCCTCGAAGCCGAAGCGGTCCATCTCGTGGAACCGCAACCGATCCGCGATGAGCTGATCGAGCACCCGCCGCTGGAAAGCGGTGGGGTCTTCCTTCGGGCCGGGCTGGACCATGCCGAGACCGATGGCCCGGTCGAGGTCGGACTGCAGGATCGGATCCTCGTCCACCACGGCGAGCACGCGGTCCTTGAGCTGGGCGTTCGCCTCGGCCGCGGAGACCGGGCGCGGGACAGGGGTGCCCGGCTTCGGGGGATTCGGCCGCGCGCCCTGCGCCGCGGCCACCACGGGGAGAGCGAGGACCGCCAGAAGCGCCACAACGGGAGAGGAGGGGAGGATCGTTCGCCTGTGCACCATCGAAGGGCATGCTAGCATCCCCCCGGTCATGTCCGAACCCGCCGCCGGCTCGTCGCGCCTCACCGTGGGCCTCGCCCAGATCGACTGCCGCCTGGGCGATCTCGCGGCCAACCTCGATCGCCACCTCGCCTGGATCGAGCGCGCCAAGGCCGCCGGGGTGGACTTGCTCGTCTTTCCCGAGCTGTCGCTCACCGGCTACCGGCTGCTCCACCTGACCACCCGGGTCGCCCTGCCGCCCCAGGCCCCGCTGCTCGACCGCCTCGCCGAAGCGGCCCGCCCGATGGCGGTGGTCGCCGGCTTCGTCGAGGAGAGCGACCGCGGCCTCCTGCACAACAGCGCAGTGCTGCTTTCCGGCGGCCCGCGGCGGCACATCCACCGCAAGCTCTATCTGCCGACCTACGGCCTGTTTCAAGAGGAACGCTTCTTCCGCCCCGGCCGCCGCCTCGACCTCGCGCCCCTCCCCTGGGGGCGGGCCGGCGTGCTGATCTGCGAGGACCTCTGGCACCCGGAGCTCGCGCGGCGCCTGGCGGTGGCCGGCGCACGGCTGCTCATCGTCCTCTCCGCCGGCCCGGGGCGGGTGGGGAGCGGCGATGTCCCCGCTTCGCACGAGAGCTGGGAAATGCTCTGCCGCACCACCGCGCTCCTCGACACCTGCTGGGTGGTCTACTGCAACCGTGTGGGTTGGGAAGAAGGCTCGTTCTACTCCGGCGGCAGCCTGGTCGTCCGGCCCGGCGGCGAGGTGGCGACGCGGGCGCCGTTCCTCGACGAGCACCTGCTGGTCACCGAGATCGACCTGCGCGAGGCCGACCGGGTGCGCTGGCGCCTGCCGCTCCTCGCCGACGAGCGGATCGACATCGAAGGACCGGACGCGGAGGATCGGCCGTGAGCCGGCGCGTGCTCGATCACCTGCACCTGAACGCCCCGCTCGCCGTGGCGGTGCTGACGCGCTTCATCCGCGACGCGGTCGAGACCTCCGGCACCACCGGCGTCGTGGTCGGGCTCTCCGGCGGGATCGATTCCTCGCTCGCCGCGGCCCTGGCGGCGCGGGCGCTCGGTCCCGAGCGGGTCCACGGCTTCCTTCTGCCGTACCGCACCTCGTCGGCCGACTCCGAAGCGGATGCCCGCCGGGTCGCTGCGCACCTCGCCCTGCCGCACCGGAAGATCGACATCTCGCCGATGATCGACGCCTACTTCGCGATCGAGACCGACGCCGATCCGGCCCGCCGCGGCAACAAGATGGCGCGCGAGCGCATGACCATCCTGTTCGATCAGGCGAAGAAGCTCGGCGCGCTGGTGCTGGGGACCTCCAACAAGACCGAGATCCTGCTCGGCTACTCGACCGTCTTCGGCGACAACGCGAGCTCGCTCAATCCGCTCGGCGACCTCTACAAACACCAGGTCTGGCAGCTCGCCCGCCACCTGGAGCTGCCTGCAGAGGTGGTCGCCAAGCGCCCTTCGGCCGACCTCTGGCCGGGGCAGACCGACGAAGGCGACCTGGGCTTCGACTACGCGACGGCGGACGAGGTCCTCTGGCAGCTCTTCGACGAGGGCCTGACGCCCGACGAGGTGGTGGAGCGCGGCTACGACCGTGCGGTGGTGGAGCGGATCGTCACCTTCGAGCGCCAGTTCCGGTTCAAACGGCGGCTCATGCTCATCGCGCGCCTCTCCGGGAGCGCGGTCAACCTGGACCAGGAGATCCCCCGCGACTGATGGCCGGCAAGCTCCTCGTGGTCGCGACGCCGATCGGCAACCTGGACGACCTGACGGATCGCGCGCGCGCCGCGTTCGCCGCCGCGGACCTGATCGCCTGCGAGGACACCCGCCACACCGGGCGCCTGCTCGCCCATCTGGGGATCAAGAAGCCGCTCGTCTCGCTGCACGAGCACAACGAGCGGCAGCGCCTGCCGCGCCTCCTGGCGGACCTCGACGACGGCAAGGTGATCGCCGTGGCGAGCGACGCCGGCACGCCGCTCCTCTCCGACCCCGGCTTCCTCCTGGTGCGCGAAGCCGCGGCGCGCGGCCTCCGCATCGAGCCGATCCCCGGCCCCTCCGCCCTCCTCGCCGCCCTGGTGGCCTCCGGCCTCCCCCCCTACCCGTTCACCTTCGCGGGCTTTCCTCCCCCCAAGTCCGGCAAGCGGCGCACCCTCTATAAGGAATGGGCCCCTCTCGGCCACACCCTGATCTTCTTCGAATCCCCCCACCGCCTCCTCGGAAGCCTCGAAGACGCCCTCGCCATCCTTGGAGACCGCCCGGTCGCGGTGGCCCGCGAGCTGACCAAGCTCCACGAGGAGATCCTGCGCGGCCCGCTCTCCGCGGTGCTGGAGACTCTGCGCGGGCGCGCGGCGCTCAAGGGGGAGTTTGTGGTTGTGGTCGGAGCGCAGCGAGACGCGAGCGCTTCCCCAGCCACATCACCGTGATGCCGATCACCGTCGAGGCGACCAGGTGGGTCACCACCGCCGCGAAGAGCGACGGGCCACCGAGAAGAACCGCGAGCCACAGACCACCGAGGAGGAGAGCACCCCCCAACGCCGCGGCGAGATGAGGCCCCCGGCCGCGGGACATCACCGCATAAAGGCCATAGGGGAAGAGGGCGACCAGGTAGAGCAGCAGGAGCGAAGCGGACATCGCGGGCATCCGCTGCCAGATGCCGGCCAGGGTGAGCCCGGCCGCCACCACGATCGCCGCCCGGGTGAGTTGGATCTGCATGATCGGGGATGCTATCTGCCGGGGAGGCTGGACGCCAGAGTGACGATCATGTGCGGCCCCAGCGGCGATTCGAGCGAGAGCACAACTCGGCGAAGGTGACCACTGCCGTCTCTCCCGTCTTGACATAGATCTTGCCCAGGAAGGCCTCGTCACGGCTCGCGATCTGTGCCTTCACCCACTTCAGCTTTCGGAGAAAGATTCTCGCCAGCTCAAGATGAGGAGCGTTGCCGATGAGAACGAAAACCTTCGCGCCGTGTAGAAGACGGGATCAGGCGGCCCTTTCGTAGAAGTCGATGGCTGCGTCAACTTCCCGGCGCTCTATTCCGTAGTCCTGTGCGACGGCATCTTCGTCTTCTCCAGCGTCAATCCTGCTCACGATGGCGGAAACGCGAAGGCCCATTCGCGAGGCAAGCACAGGCTTGCCGAACGAGACGCCCGGGTCCAGCACGATCAGGCGCGGGATCTCCGGCGCGGGCAGAACGGGCACGCTGACGAATCCAGGGAAGAACTGCTCAGGACGACCCAGAGCGTCCCACTCCACTCTCTTGAGGTGTGCGTCGAAAAAATGCCGCAGGGCGAGCTGTCCGGCCCGCCCCAGGTTGATCAGCCGGCCGTACTGCTCAAGGAGCACCTCCCCCGGAGCAGCCCGCAGTTGCTCGCTCAGCAGCAGCCGCTCGATCCGGTACTCTTTCTCTGCGAAGGACAGGGCGGTTCGAAGGAAGGACATCCGAACGTCTTCGTCTCTCCGGAGCGCACGCAGAATGTGCGCCTCCACCAGATTCGAGAACGAGAGGAGGCCTGAAGCCTTGATGAGGGGCTCGGAGCGCACCGCGGTACCACTCCTTGGGTAGCTGCGCCCCCGGACCCAGCTCCGCAGGGTCGTGGGAGACAGGCCCACATAGCGGGCGGCCTGCGCGATCGTATAGCGCGGCACATCCTGGGGAGAAAGACCCGCGTAGAGGATGCGTGCCGATTCTTCCTGGTCGATCATCTCGGTCACCTTGCGCCTGCGCTTTCTCTCCGAGGGCCAAAGTACCACAACCTCACCTCCCGAACCCACCGGTCCCCGCTATCATTCCCCCATGAAGATCCACCCGTTCGCCGCCCTCCTCGTCCTCGCCCTCCCGCTGGCGGCCCAGACGCCGGCTCCCCAGCCCGCCCTCGCCTCGCTGGAGGTGGTGGCCGAATCGAGCCGCCTGTGGACCGGTGTCGCGGTGGCTCCCGATGGCCGGATCTTCGTCAACTACCCGTTCTGGTACGACGATCCGCCGTTCTCGGTGGGAGTCCTGGGAAAGGACGGCACGGCGCGCCCGTATCCCGACGAGGCCTGGAACCGCCGGGACCCGGCGCTGCCTCCGGGCGAGCACTTCCTCTGCGTCCAGAGCGTCCACGTGGACGCGGACGGCTTCCTGTGGATACTCGATCCGGCCAACCCGCAGTTCGGCGGCGTCGTTCCGGGCGGCGCCAAGCTGGTCCAGGTGGACCTGAAGACCGACAAGGTCGTCCGCGTGATCCCCTTCGACGCGACGGTCGCGCCGACCCGGAGCTATCTCAACGACGTGCGGATCGACACGAAGACGCGCACCGCCTACCTCACCGACTCCTCCGGCGGCGCCCTGGTGGTGGTGGACCTGGCGACCGGAACGAGCCGGCGCCTGCTGGCGGATCATCCGTCCACCCAGGCGGAGGGCGCCGTGCTCACCATCGGCGGCAAGGAGTGGCGCACGGCGAGCGGCGCGGCCCCGCAGGTCCACGCAGACGGCCTGGCGCTCGATCCCTCCGGTGCCTACCTCTACTACCAGGCGCTCTCCGGCCGGACCCTCTACCGCATCGCCACCGCCGCCCTGCGCGATCCGGCGCTCTCTGCGGCGGACCTGGCGGCCCGGGTGGAGAAGGTCGGGGAAACTGGTGCGGCGGACGGGATCCTCTTCGGCCCGGACGGCAAGCTGTACCTCTCCGCGGTGGAGGACGATGCGGTGAAGCGCTTCGATCCGGCGACGCAACAGGTCGAGCTGGTCGTCCGCGACCCGCGCCTCGCCTGGCCGGACAGCTTCGCCACCGGACCCGACGGCAGCCTCTACCTCACCATCTGCCAGCTCCACCGCATGCCGGAGCCCGGCGGGCCGTGGCGGATCTTCCGGATCGTGCTGCACTGAGCCGGCGCCCGAAACCACCATGATCAAAGCCTGGCCTGGCTCGCCATCGCCAGGGCTTCCAGGGCTCGTTGAGCAAGAGCTGGTTTTTTCGCTGGTACCCGTTTCGGCTTGCTCCTATAGATCGAGAGCCCGCGTGAGCTCTTCCGGTGTGTAGACAGGCAGAGCAGATTTCTTGAAGTGACGCGCATTGCGGGTCACGATCCCCTGAGAGCCCACTTGGCGAGCCGCTTCATGAAGCACGGCGTCTTCATAGTCCGTGAAGCCCAGATCGAGAGCCGATTCGAGAACCGCCCGGTTCACCGGTGCGATCTCGAAAAGGCTGAGGAGCTTCCTCACGGCGGCGAGTGACCGTTCGGCGCCGAGGGCGCGGGTCGCAAGATAGTGGATCGTGGTGACGGTCGTGGCACAGATGCACCCGGTCAGATCGCCCGCTTCGACTCGCGCCAGCACCTCGGCCGAAGCCACGACATGGGGCTCACGGTCCAGCATCACGTCGAGCACGACGTTGGTATCGAAGAGCAACCTCAAAGGTGCTTGTCCTCCAGGTACCGGCGATAGTCCTCTTCGTCGAGCCCGGAACCGGCCAGGACGCCGCGTAGCGACGCCACGACCGGTGTCAGCGGCCGGGGTTGGCGTCGGGTCGATTCAGGGAGCAATGCCAGGTAGTCGGCGACGAGCTGCGAAACGGACTTGCCCGACTTCCGGGCATGGGATTTGGCCCGGTCGATCAGCCCGTCGTCGATCCGTAGAGTGAGCTTCGTTTGCATCGTGGCACCTCTGACGTACAAGCGTCTCGCATAGTGTACGTCGGGTCGTGGGCCTGGTCAAAGGAGGAACCGCAAAGAGCGGCAGGAGAATCGCTGCACGCACCTCGCTCCGTTGACCCTGCACAGGTTTCGTGCGACGCTCTCTGACATGAGAACGATGATCGAGATCGGCCGTGTTGCCCAGACCCGAAAGCAGGGGGCCGGTCGATGACGATCCTGCTCAATCTTTCGGCAGAGCAGGAGAATCGCTTGCGGGCGGGCGCCGCTCAACAGGATACGCACGCCATCCGCGAGGTTCTCCTTCAAGCGGTCGAGTCCACGGTCGAGACTCTCCTCCGGCAGACCTCCGCCCAGCAGCCGAAGGCTGCTGCGCTCTCGGCCCAACTCGCCGAAATCGCTTCCGGGTTTCGCCATGCCCCTGCCCTGTCGGATGAGGCGGTGTCGCGTACCGGGATCTATGCCGACCATCCCTGACAACCGTGGCCTATCTGGTTGATACCAATGTCCTGCTGCGTCTTGCGGCGCCGGCCGACCCGCGCCATCGCAGCGCAGCCCGGGCCGTCGAGGGCAGGGCACAAGAAGGTCTTGTCGTTGCGAGTCAGAACCTCATCGAGTTTTGGAATGTCTCCACCCGGCCCGTTGAGAACAACGGTCTTGGTCAGACAACTCGGGCAGCAGAGCAGGTCTTGAGGAGCCTCGAGCAAACATTCTCACGCTTGCCTGAACCCGCCGAAACCTACAGCCGTTGGCGGGACTTGGTGGTCCGCTTCGGCGTGTCCGGCGCCAAGGTCCACGACGCCCGGCTGGTCGCCCTCATGCTGGTCAATGGCGTCGAGCGCATCCTGACTTTCAATGCTGCCGACTTCCGGCGCTACGAGGTGCTTGGGATCCGCGCCGTCGTCCCCGAAGAGGCTTGATCTTTCCGGGCGACGGGCGCAATACGTGGCCGCCCCGGCCGCCCCCAAGCCTCCCGAGCACGCCCCCTGGGACCGCTGGCGTCTCGCCGGCAGTCAGGTAAGACGGGCCGAAGGACCGACCCTGCAAGAAGTGTGAAGTCACGACGCGCCCTCGGCCCGCCCCGCCGCCACCCGCCCCGCCGCCCGAAGAACCGCCGCCACCACCTCCTGCACCCCTGCACCGTATCCACCGTGAGAAGATCCGTCTCCGCGGCCTCTTGAAAGTGGGCGAGAGCCGCCATCGCCTCGCGCTGGCCGCCCCGCGCTTGAAAGACGGGGCTCATCTCTTCGGCCAGCCGCCTGCCCTCAGCTGGTCGGCCCTGGCGGAGATGATGTTTCAGCGGGGTCTATCTCCCTGGGCGGGCTGGCACCTGTCCCTGGTCGGGTTTGCTGCAGCGCTTGGTCAGCCACCCGTGTAATTTTATGCGGCGGCATCCTGGCAAATCCTAAAGACGCGAGCACCATACACACTCCGGTAGTGACCTTGAGCCTGTCGTCTCCCAGCATAGCACCGGCTGCGGAAAGAATGCCAAGTATTGCAGAGATAGCAATCAATGACCATTTGACGGCGTTGTTTTTTCTGGGGGCAACCCACAAGCCCGCTATAATGAAAGTCACTGCGGCCATCGCGCCGCCGGTGGAAAAAGCGACGAACTCACTGAACATCATCCTGACACTGATAGTGAATAGGGCACTAGCCACAACGGAGGCGGCGAAAGCGGCGGGCAAGAATAACAGCCAGCGAATCACGTCAAGCATGTGAGTCTCTGTCGAGAAGCTTCGAGATTCTGACCGCACCAGCGATACTTCCCCAGAACAAGACCATATCTGTGGCAAACCAGCCCCAGCCAGCCCAAAGACGCTCCTGCCCGAAGAAGATGCGCATGAGCATCGGTGCCTGGGCAAGTGGTCTTCCGAGGCCGTCACAAGGGCCAGCGGACGTGACGAAGTAAGCGAGAAAACCGAGGACGAACAATCCGCTGAACCACGCAACGCCAATGGCGAGGAGAACCTTTGTAAAAACTTTGCGCATAGGATGGCCAACCGGTGATACCTCCATTTACTCTACGCTTGCCCTTCATTCGCGTCAATATGGTCGGTCGCCAGGTTGCCAGACCGCCAGGGTGGTGGACAGGGTCGCTCCGTCCCCGCCGTCGCCCCTGAGGGGCGCGTGGGTGGTTGGGGCGTCGCCTCCTCGGGTTGAAACCCGAGGCTACGGGCCCGCGCCCGCAAGGGGCGCCGCCGCCGACCCGAGAGAGAGGGGCACGGCAGCTTGCGATGTTTCCGGCAGTTTGGCTGGCGGCACCACCGCGTGATCTGTTGGAGCCAGCACAGCCCGGTATGTTCCCGGAGGATGAGCTGACGGGCTCATCCCGGAAGCTTATGGAGCCAGCACATCCCGAGAAGTTCCCAGAAATAAGCAGGCGAGCTCACCACATTCAATTCCGGAGTCGGCACATCTCGGGAAGTTCTCAGGAGATAAGCTGCCGAGCTCACCCCGGAAGCTGATGGGGTCAGCACA
>DIHE01000126.1:71398-71615 GCA_002420005.1 Holophagales bacterium UBA5704
TCACCTCGGAAGCTTATGGAGCCAGCCCATCCCGGGAAGTTCCCAGAGATAAGCGGATGGGCTCACCACATCCGCTTCCGGAGGCGGCACATCTCGGGGAGTTCTCAGGACATCAGCTGGCGGGCTCACCTCGGAAGCTTCCGGAGTCAGTACTTCCCGAGAAGTTCTCAGGATACAAGCTGACGGGCTCATCTCGGAAGCTGATGGGGTCAGCACA
>DIHE01000126.1:71857-155521 GCA_002420005.1 Holophagales bacterium UBA5704
TCACCTCGGAAGCTTATGGAGCCGGACCTTCCCGAGAAGTTCTTAGGAGGTCAGCTTATGGGCTGACCACGGAAGCTTCTGGATTCAGCGCGTCTCGAGAAGTACTCAGGACATAAGCTGACGGGTTGACCACGTCTGCTTCCGGAGTCAGCACTTCCCGAGAAGTTGTCAGGAGATCAGCAGACGGCCTCACCTCGGAAGCTTCCGGAGTCAGCCCATCTCGGGAAGTTCCCAGAGATAAGGAGACGGGCTGACCTCGGAAGCTTATGGAACCAGCACATCCCGAGAAGTTTCGAGGAGATCAGCAGAAGGTCTGACCCCAGCGGTAGATGGGGAGAGCCCATCCCGGGGAGTTTTGAGGCGATGAGCTGATCGGTTGGCCTCGGCGGCTTCTGGAGAGCTCCCGGTTGCTGCAAATCGAGGCTCCTTGCCCTGCCGAGCCGGCTGCAGCACCTGGCGGGGCTTGAACATTTCCGGGCTTGGTGGCGGCTTCTCCGGAGCCTGACCGGTGGGAACGCGGCAGAGGCGGGGGACGAGCTGGTGGAGTCAGCCCGTCCCGGATTGTTCCCGGAAGATCGACGGACGGGCTCTCCCCATCCGCCGACGGGGTCAACACATGGACCTACAGGATCTCCAGGTTGGCGAACTTCGCCACCAGCTTGCGCTTGCCGGCCTTCTCGAAGAAGACGGTGAGGCGGGCTTCCTCGCCCTGGCCTTCCATTTCCAGGACGACGCCGTTGCCGAGGGTGGGGTGGCGGACGCGACTGCCGCGCTTCACGGGACGGCGCGGCACGGCGACGGCGTCCGGGTCCGGCACCAGTTGACGGCCCCCGGGGAGAGGACGGGACGGGGGGGCGGGACGTCCCCAGGTGCTTCCTCCGGCGGCGGGGGGGCGGCCGGGGGGCGCGGCGGCCGGCGCCGGCGAGCGGGCCGGTCCCTGGCCTTGGTTGAAGAAGGAATAGACCCCCTGGGCACGGGCGTCGTAGCGCTCGCCGCCGTAGGTCAGCTCCGGGCTCAGCTTCACCTCGACGAGGTGGCCGGGCAGCTCCAGCAGGAACGGCGACTCGTTCTGGTCCTGGTAGCGGCCGGCGATGCGGCGGCGCCGGCAGCAGCTCAGGTAGAGCTTCTCGCGGGCGCGGGTCATCCCCACGTAGAGCAGCCGGCGCTCTTCTTCGACGTCCTCCCTCGCGCCCTGGGAGTTGAAGTGCGGCAGGAGGCCGTCCTCCAGGCCGGCGACGATCACCGCGCGGAACTCCAGACCCTTGGCGCTGTGCAGGGTCATCAGCGAGACGCCCTTCTCCTCCTGCAGCCCGTCCAGGTCGGAGACCAGGGCGATGTGGTCGAGGAAGGCGGTGAGCAGGTCCTGGTCCGAGCTGTTGTAGCTGCTCGACTCGGTGAACTCCTGGGCGGCGGAGAGGAACTCGCGGATGTTCTCCAGCCGTGCCACGTCGTCCGGATCGTCCTTGCGGAACAGGTCCGTGTAGGCGGTGTTGGCGAGCAGCCGGTCGAGCAGCGCCGGCAGCGGCAGCTCGGCGGCGGCTTCCTGGAGGCCGACCATCAGCTCGCGGAACTTGCGCAGCACCGCGGCGCTACGCTGCGGCAGGGTGCCGAGGTCCTCCAGATAGATGACGTCCCAGATCGGCTGGCCGAGGTGGACGGCGCGCTCGCGCAGCATGTCCAGCGTGCCCTTGCCGATGCCGCGCGGCGGCTGGTTGATGATCCGCATCAGGGAGAAGTTGTCGCGCGGATTGCGCAGCACGCGCAGGTAGGCCACCAGGTCCTTGATCTCGGCGCGGTCGTAGAAGCGGGTGCCGCCGACCAGCGAATAGGGGATCTCGCGCGCCAGCAGCTCTTCTTCAATGGCGCGGGTCTGCGCGTTGGTGCGCACCAGCACGCCCATGTCGCCGAGCTTCATCGAGCGGCGCAGCATCTGGAGGGTGGCCACGGCCTGGCGCGCTTCGTCCCCTTCGTCGCTCGCCTTGTACAGCTCCGCCTTGAGGCCGGCGCCGTTCTCGGTCCACAGGCGCTTGCCCCGCCGGTTGACGTTGTGGGCGATGAGCGCGCCGGAGACGTCGAGGATCGTCTGGGTGGAGCGGTAGTTGCGCTCCAACTTGTGCACCGCGGCACCGGGAAAGGTCGCCTCGAAGCTCAGGATGTTGTCGAGGTCGGCGCCGCGCCAGCGGTAGATCCCCTGGTCTTCGTCGCCCACCGCGGTCAGGTTGCCGTCCGACCCGACCAGCTCCTGGATGAGGCGGACCTGGGCGTGGTTGGTGTCCTGGTACTCGTCGACCAGCAGGTAGCGGGTGCGGGCGCGGATGCGCTCGCGCAGCTCGGTGTCCGTCGACAGCAGCTTGACGGAAAGCGAGATGAGGTCGTCGAAGTCGACCCCCGACGCCTGCTGGAGCAGCCCCTGGTAGCGGCGGTAGAGGAGCGCCACCTTCTTCTCGAAGAAGTTCTGGGCGGCGGACTCGTAGGCCGGCGCTTCGAGCAGGCGGTTCTTCGCCGCGCTGATCTGGTGCAGCACGGCGCGCGGCGAGAACGCCGCCTCGGAGAGCCCCTCGGCGGTCAACGCCTCCTTGACCAGGCCGAGCTGGTCGGCGGTGTCCAGGATGGCGAAGTCGCGCTTCAGGCCGATCCGCTCGCCGTACCGGCGCAGCAGCACGAGGCCGTAGCGGTGGAAGGTGCCGACGAAGGTGGGGAGCGGATGCATGCCGAGGAGGTCCTCGACCCGCTCGCGCATCTCCCCGGCGGCCTTGTTGGTGAAGGTCATCGCGGAGATGTGGTACGGATCGACGCCGCGTTCGGCGACGAGCCAGAAGATGCGCCAGGTGATCACCCGCGTCTTGCCGGAGCCGGCGCCGGCGAGGACGAGCTGCGGCCCGTCGCCGTGGGTGACGGATTCGATCTGCTCCGGGTTGAGCTGGCTTGCGAGGTCGAGCGGGCGGCCTTTCACGGGCGGGATCTTATCGCAAGGGGGCGCCCCGCCCCGCGCGGAATACTGCCACCGCTCTCCGTGGTTCCCTGCCCTGGGGGTGCGGTCGCCCGGCCACGCCCGAAAGGAGATCCCGGATCGTGCTCAAGCCCGTCGACATCAACGACTTCCTCGCCCGGCGCGTGATCGGCCAGGAGGAGGCGCTGCGCTACGTCTCGGTCGCCATCTTCAAGCACCTGCAAGGCGAGAAGTACGGCAACCTTCTGCTGATCGGCAACTCCGGCACCGGCAAGACCACGGTGATGCGGGGCATCGAAGCGCTCTACCAGGAGCACGAGGAGCTCCAGGAGCACCGGGTCGTCCTCATCCTGAACGCCAGCACCCTGGCCACGGAGGAGGGGGCGGTGGACACCAGCCGCCTCTTCCACCGCCTGGAGGAGCGGGCGCGCCAGGTCCTCGGCGCCGGCGCCACGGCGGAGCAGATCGGTCGCGCCATGGAGCGCGCCACCGTCTGCATGGACGAGATCGACAAGATCTCCGGCATCGTCGGCGGCAAGCCCTACGTCACCGGCATCAACATCCAGCAGGCCCTCCTCACCCTGCTCGAAGGCGAGCGCGTGCTCCACCGCATGACGGTGGTCAAGGACGGCGTGCCGGACACCGCCGGGGTCTGGGTCGATACCGGCAAGATGCTGTTCCTCTGCGCCGGCGCGTTCGAGAACCTGTACGACCAGGTGTTCGCGCGGGTGACCTCGGCGAAGAGCGGGGTCAAGCTGCCGACGGTGACCACCTACATCAACGGCAAGATCCAGATCCGCGAATACTTCACCCTGCGGCACCACTTCCGGCCCGAAGACCTCTTCGAGTACGGCATGCAGCCGCAGTTCCTGTCGCGCTTCGACAATGCCGTGATCCTCGAGGACCTGAACGCCACGACCCTGTCGCGCATCTTCCGTGACACGGACGAGAGCGTGTTCCAGGTTTCCCGCAGTTTTTTCCGCAACTACTCGATCGACCTGGAGATCACCGACACCGCGGTGCAGCGGATCGCCGAGGAGGCGGCCAAGAGCAGCCGCATCGGGGCGCGCGCGCTCAAGTCGGTCTATGGCAGGATCATCAAGCCGTTCGAGTACGATCCATTCTCCCGCGAGGAGGTCCAGGCGGACGGCGACTCGTCGTTCAAGCTGGTCATCGACGAGAAGCTCGTCGGTGAAGCCCTCAAGCCCGCGATCTGAAGAGACTCAGGAGGTCTGTCATGGAGGGATCCCGGCCGGGTCTGGGACCGGACGTCGTGGAACGAGCCGTCGCACGCCTGACGGCGCGCGTCGAAGGACAGGCGGAGCGCATCCGCCGGGGTGTCGAACAGGTGGCCGCCCGCTGGTGGCCGGAGGATGGTGACGCGGAGGCGTTCGTCGCCTTCTGCGCCGAGAGCTTTCTGGCCGAGCCGGAGGCGCTCGGCGCGGCCTTCCAGAAGCTGGAGACGCTCCTCGAGCAGATCGACGGCCGCATCCACGAGATCCGCCGCGAGGTGATGACCCCGATCGAGGTGGACACCGGGGAGGTCACCTCCCTCGACCGCCTGTTCGCCGATTTCGACCTCGCGCCGCACATCGACGACGACCTGTTCAAGACAAAGGTGGCGTTTCTGGCGCTGCTCAACTTCCCGGTGCACACGCTCGCCGAGCGGGTGGAGCAGGCCGGCGGCTGGGATCGTGCCACCTGGGCGCGCTCGCGGCTGATGGATCGCTTCGCCCTGCGCATCCCGGCCGCCGTGGCCCAGGAGCTGAACAAGGCGTCGCTCGCGGCGGAGCACTACATCTCCGAGTACAACATCCGGCTGGACCGCCTGCTCGCCGAGAACGGCGAGCGCCTGTTCCCCGAAGGCCTGGCCCTGATCAGCCATTGGGGCCTGCGCGACGAGCTGGCCTCCCACTACGTGACGCCGGACGGCCTCGCCAGGCAGCGCACGATCCAGCGGGTCATGGAGCGCATCATCCGCCAGGAGATCCCCGCCGCGGTGATCGGCAACCCGGCGCTGCTGTGGAACCCGTTCACCAACGAGGTGCGCGCCGCCGAGGCGGGAGCCGCGACGCCCGCCGGCGCCGAAGAGCGCGAGCCGGACACCCGCTACGCCAAGCTCCTCGCCTACTTCCACGCCGCGCGTCTCCAGGACCCCTATGCACCGACCGCGCCGACGTTCCTCCACCGCAGCTTCGAGCGCAACCGCCAGATGACGGCGGACGAGGTGGAGGCCCTGCTCGTCTCGGTGCTCGAAGCGCCGGAGGTGAAAGACCTGGGCGCGTTGATCCGCGACCGCGTCGGCCGCCCCTTGGAGCCGTTCGACATCTGGTATCCCGGCTTCAAGTCGCGCGGCTCCCATTCCGAAGAGCTGCTCGACAAGACGGTGCGCGAGCGGTTCCCCACGCTGGAGGCGTTCCAGGCGGCCCTGCCCGCGACCCTGGAGGCTCTCGGCTTCACGCCGGAGCGGGCGCGCTGGCTCGCCGAGCACATTCAGGTCGATCCCGCGCGCGGCGCCGGCCATGCCCTGCCGGCCCAGCGGCGCGAGGACAAGACGCACCTGCGCACCCGCGTGCCGCGCGGCGGGATGAGCTACCAGGGGTACAACGTGGCGCTCCACGAGCTCGGCCACAATGTGGAGGAGGTCTTCTCGCTCAACGGGATCGACCACTGGTCGCTCGCCGGCATCCCGAACAACGCCTTCACCGAGGCGATGGCGTTCACCTTCCAGCACCGCGACCTGGAGTTGCTCGGGTTGCAGGAGCCGGGAGGGGACGCGGAGCACAACGAGGCGCTGGGGACGCTGTGGAACACCTACGAGATCTCCGGCGTGTCGCTGGTCGACCTGCGCGTCTGGCAGTGGCTGTACGAGCACCCGGAGGCCACGCCGGCGGAGCTGCGCGAGGCGGCGCTCACCATCGCCCGCACGGTGTGGAACCGCTGGTTTGCGCCGGTCTTCGGGGTGCGCGACAGCGAGATCCTGGCGATTTACTCGCACATGATCGCCTACGGCCTCTACCTGCCCGACTACGCGATCGGCCACATCATCGCGTTCCAGGTGGCGGGACGGCTGACGCAGGAGACGTTCGGTGCGGAGGTCGAACGGATGACCCGCCAGGGACACGTGACGCCCGGGGTCTGGATCCAAGGGGCCGTCGGAGGACCGGTCTCGGCCGAGGCCTTGCTCGCCGCGTCCCGCGTGGCGCTCGCGGCGTTCACCCGGGTTCCGGCGTGACCGCTTCCCGGAATCCCTCTGCCCTCTCCAGGTCCTGCGGGGTGTTGACGTTGAGAAACATCTCCGCGGGATCGCCGAAGGCGGCAAGCCATGTCTCGTCGAGCCGGCGGATGGAGAGCCCGGGCGCTGCGGTGAGCGGATGGAGGGCGTAGAATCCATGCGCCACCCGCTCCTCCAGGGCGGCGAGCGCGCCGGGTCCCCAGAGGGCACAGAGCGGCTCCGGACCTTCCCGCCCCTGAGGCACGATCCAGTCCGGCGGCCGATCGCCGGCCTGCAGCTCCGCGGCGAGCGCCGCGAGGAGCGGGACGGGGACCCGCGGCAGGTCGCAGGCGAGGACCAGGAGAGGACGGCCGGGGAACGCGCGCGCCGCGCCGAGGAGCCCGGCGGCCGGACCCTGGCCGGGACCGTCCGGCACCGACCGGCGGCCCGGCACGAGGCCGCGTCCGCGGTCGGCCAGCACGACCTCCGGGCAGACCGCGGCGAGCCGCGCCGCCGCACCGGCCGCGAGGGGGATCCCCGCGACTTCGAGGCGGGCCTTGTCGCGCCCCATCCGGCGCGAGGTACCGCCCGCGAGAACCAGTCCGACGACTTCGACCACCGCTTTCACCGTGTCCACACCTACAACATGACAGAGGAGACCATCCGATGAAAAGAATGCATGGCATCCTGGCCGGCGCCCTCGTCCTGGGCCTCGCCGGTCTCGCCACCGCCCAGGACGCCCCCAAGGCCTCCACGCCCGCGTCTGCCGCCCCGCGCGTCGCCTTCGAGACCAGCAAGGGACGCATCGTCCTCGAGCTCTCCCCCGACAAGGCCCCCAAGTCGGTGGCGAACTTCCTCCAGTACGTCAAGTCCGGTCACTACAACGGCGTGATCTTCCACCGTGTCATCGACGGCTTCATGATCCAGGGGGGAGGCTTCACCGCGGACATGACCCAGAAGCCGGCCCAGGCACCGATCCAGAACGAGGCGGACAACGGCCTGCGCAACGACCGCGGCACCATCGCCATGGCGCGGACGGGCGACCCGCACAGCGCCAGCGCCCAGTTTTTCATCAACACGGTCAACAACGACGGTTTGAACCACAAGAGCAAGACCCCGCAGGGCTGGGGGTATACCGTCTTCGGCAAGGTGGTCGAGGGGATGGACGTGGTGGACGCCATCGCCAAGGTGCCGACCGGCATGAAGAAAGGCTTCGCCGACGTACCGGTACAACCGGTGACCATCACGAAGGCGACCGTCCTCTAAGCCTCCGGGCTGCAGAGCCGGGGAGTCCGTCCTGGCGCAGGGATCTGCACCTGCGCCGGGGTCACCCCCGCATCACGTTGCGGGCCTGCAACCCCTTGGGTCCCTCGACGACCTCGAAGCTCACCTTCTCCCCCTGGGTCAGTGTCCGGAAACCCTCGGCGACGATCGAGGTGTGATGGACGAACACGTCCTCACCGCCCGGCTCCGGCTGGATGAACCCGAAGCCCTTGGCGTTGTTGAACCACTTCACCATTCCTGTCTGGGGCATGTGCTCCGACTCCTTTCTGCCAGGCCGGTTGTGCGCGCCACGAAAGGAACAACTTCCGTCCACAAGTGTGGACAGATCGTAACACAGGCGCGGCCGGCCCTGGAGGTCTTTCAGCAGTCCTGGAGGACGGAGGTCAGGGTCTGGGAGGTGAAGAGGGAGGGAAGGATTGGTGCCGAAGACCGGACTCGAACCGGTATGGGTTGCCCCACACGCCCCTCAAACGTGCGCGTCTACCAATTTCGCCACTTCGGCACAGGAACCATTGTATCAGCCTTTCCCGCCGTCCGGAACTACTGTTCGGCAGGAGCCGGCGTCCCCGCGGGAGCCGGAGAGGGCTGCGCAGGCGCCGGCTGGGCCGGAGCCGCCGGCGCGGGCACCGCCGGAGCGGCCGGCGCAGGAGCGGTCTCCGCCGCGGTCGTCTCGGCGTCTTCCATGACCGTTCCGCCGCCGCGATGGAACTGCGGCAGACCGATCAGGAGGGTGGTGATGATGAAGACGACGAAGGAGCCGACCGTCAGCTTGTGGAGCAGCGTGGTCGCTCCCCGCGCGCCGAAGGCCGTCTGCGTGGTGCCGCCGCCAAAGACGGACAGGTCCGCGCCTTTGCCCTGCTGGAGCAGGACGACGAGGATCAGAAAGAGACAGACCATCACGTGGATGGCATACAGCACGTAGATCACGGTTTCAGGCCTCCGGGGATTCGTTCGGCCCGCCGCAAGGGCGAACCGGTCCAGCTCGCTCCGCTGAGCGCACTAGCCGGAACCACGTATGATAGCCAGGAAATTTCTCGGGTCAAGACTTGCACCGCCCACCAGGAAGCCGTCGATGTCCGCCTGGGCGATCAGGCCGGGCGCACTGTCGGGTGTGACGGAGCCTCCATAGAGGAGGGACAGCCCCTCCGCGGCCGGCCCCACGCCCTCCAGGCCGGCCAGCAGGCGGCGCAGAAACGCATGCGCCTCCTGGGCGATCTCCGGTGTCGCGGTCTCGCCGGTGCCGATCGCCCAGACCGGCTCGTAGGCCAACGCGAAACCAACCGGCCGGCTGTCGAGCGGGGCGAGCGCGGCGCGGAGCTGGCGTTCGAGCACCTCGAACGTGCGGCCGGCCTGCCGTTCGTCCCGCGTCTCGCCCAGGCAGATCAAAGGGGTCAGGCCGTGGCGCAGCGCCGCCGCCGCCTTGCGTCCCACCAGCTCGTCGCTCTCGCCGTGGTCGCGCCGCCGCTCGCTGTGCCCGCACAGGACCCAGGTGCAGCCGGCGTCGGCGAGCTGGGCACCGGAGACGTCGCCGGTGTGCGCTCCCTTCTCCGCCGGGTGCAGATCCTGCCCGCCGACCGCGATGCTGCTCCCGGTGAGCTCGCGGGCGACGACCGGGAGCAGCGGAAAGGAGGGAAAGACGGCGACGCCGACCGCCGCCTTGGAGGTCGGAAGATCGCTGCGCAGGGCGCGGCACCAGACGGCGGCCTCGGCCTGCAGCAGGTTCATCTTCCAATTGCCGGCCACCAGGGGCCGCCGCCGTCCTCCGCTCACCGCCCGGCCCCCTTCTGCAGCACGGTGACGCCGGGCAGCTCCTTGCCGGCCAGGAACTCCAGCGAGGCGCCGCCGCCGGTCGAGACATGGCCGATGCGTGCGGTGGAGCCCGCTTGATGGGCCGCCGCCACGGTCTCGCCGCCGCCGATCACCGAGAAGCCCGGGCAGCTTTCGAGCGCCTGTGCCACGGCGCGGGTGCCGGCGTCGAACGGTGGTTTCTCGAACACGCCCAGCGGGCCGTTCCAGAACAAGGTACGGGCGCGTCCCACCGCGGCGGTGAACGCTGCACGGGTGGCCGGTCCCACGTCCACCGCCTTGGTGCCCGCGGGGACCGCCGCCACCGGCACGGTCTCGATGCGCTGCGGGTTGCCGAGGTCGTCGGTGACCACCAGATCGGTGGGGAGGAGCACCTCGATGCCGCGGCTCGCGGCGCGCGTCAGGATGTCCTTGGCGAGATCGACCCGGTCGGGCTCGAAGAGGGAGGCGGCGAGGTCGTGCCCCTGGGCCACCAGGAAGGTGTTCGCCATGCCGCCGCCGAGCAGCAGGATGTCGAGGCGCGGCAGCAGGTTCTCCAGGGTGTCGATCTTGCCCTCGATCTTGGCGCCGCCGAGGATCGCGGCAAACGGGCGGTCGGGCTCGCCGAGCAGGCGGCCGAGCGCCGTCACCTCGCGCGCCAGCAGCCGGCCGGCGGCCTTGTGAGGCAGCCGCTCAGGGACGCCCACCACGGAAGCATGGGCGCGGTGGGCGCTGCCGAAGGCGTCGTCCACGTAGACCTCGGCGAGGGCGGCGAGGCGGTCGGCGAACGCCGGGTCGTTCTTCGTCTCCCCGGCGTGGAAGCGCAGGTTTTCAAGCAGCGCCACCTCGCCACGGCCGAGCTCCGCGGCCACCGCCTCGGCGGCCTCGCCCACGCAATCGGTGGCGAAGCGCACCGGCCGGCCGAGCAGCTCGGCGAGCTTCGCCGCCACCGGCCGCAGGCTGTAGCGGGGGTCGGGGCCATCCTTCGGGCGGCCGTGGTGGGAGGCGAGCAGGAGCTTCGCCCCGGCCCCGGTGAGCTCGCGCAAGGTGGGCAACGCCTCTTCCAGGCGGGTGGCGTCGATCACCTCGCCGGAGGAGGACAGGGGCACGTTGAAGTCCACGCGGACGAAGACGCGCGCCCCGTCCAGGCGGCCGCGGTCGAGATCGTCGAGAGTCAGCAGATCGGTCATCGGGCTTCTCCCAGGTCGAAGGATTCAAGAGGAGGTGCGCACCGCGAGCAGCGCCAGCAGGTCGGCGAGCCGGTGGGCGTAGCCCCACTCATTGTCGTACCAGGCGAGGATGCGCACAAGGTGGTCGCCGCGGCTTTCGAGGAGGGGCAGGTCGACCACGGCGGAGCGCGGATCGTTGATGAAGTCGGAGGACACCAGCTCCTCCTCGGTGACGCCGAGAAAGCCGGCGAGCGGGCCGTCCGCCGCCGTCCGGAAGGCCTCGGCGAGCGCCGCCACCGGGGCCGGCCGCTCGGTCACCGCCACCAGATCGAGCAAGGCGACCGCCGGGGTCGGCACGCGGATCGCCTGGCCGCCGATCCGCCCGGCGAGAGCCGGCAGCAGGTCGCCGACCGCCGCCGCCGCGGTGGTGGCGGTCGGGATGATGTTGAGCGCCGCGGCGCGCGACCGCCGCGGGTCGGGATGCGGCAGGTCGAGCAGCCGCTGGTTCTCGGTATAGCTGTGCACCGTGCTCATCAGCGCATGGCGCACGCCGAAGCCGTCGTCGAGCACCTTGGCGACCAGGGCCAGGGCATTCGTCGTGCACGAGGCATTGCTGGTCACCGGAGCGCGCTCCGGCTCCCAGGCGTCCTGGTTGAGACCGAGGCAGACGGTGAAGTCCGCCGGATCGGCCGGGTCCGCGTTGGCGGAGAGGATCACCGTCCGCACCCCGCCGCGCAGATGGGCGGCGGCCCGGCTCCGCGCGAGAAAGCGGCCGGTCGCCTCGACCACGGCGGTCACCCCGTGGCGCGGCCAGTCGATGCGCGCCGGATCGGGCTCCTGGAAGACCGGCAGGAAGCTTCCGTCGATCTGAAGCCCCCCCTCCACCGCCTCGACGCGGCCGGGAAACGAGCCATGGACCGTGTCGCGTGCGAGGAGCCGGGCGAGCTGCGGCAGGGGGACGATGTCGTTGCACGCCGCGATCTCGATCCCGGGAAGCTCCCGGGCGGCGCGCAGGAGGGCGCGTCCGACGCGGCCGAACCCATTGATGGCAAAGCGGAGAGACATGGCGTTTTTCTAGTCTATGTCACGCCTGGGGCCTGCGGCGCACTTATAGAGGGTGGGAGAGCGTGGACGGCTTCCGTTCGGGCCGCGCTTGGCGGATAATACGCATTCCCGGTGGAGGCTCTGCCGGGCCGGGCCGAAATCGCTGCGTCGCCCGCACCGGACATCGGTGAACGGGCCGGCGGGAAGTCATCGCAGCTCCAGCAGCTTCAGACAACGATCCGATCGCAGGAGGACCGACCGATGGCCGAGATGGGCAAGTACTGCAAGGCATACCTCGCGAAGCAGTTCCGGGAGTATCCGGGCTGGAGCGAGAAGGCGGAGAACGTCCGCAAGGACAAGAAGGACGTGGACGGCAAGGAGGTGGAGGTCGACCGGGTGCTCGACGACGAGTCGATCCTGTATCTCCAGGAGAACTACATCGTCACCGACGGCATCTTCAAAGACCAGAACATCATCTTCGACAACGTGACCGACGAGTGGAAGGAGTACTGCCATTCGACGCTCGCGTTCGAGATCCCGGTCTACGAGCCGATCAACATCCCGCAGGCGGGCGACGCGGCGCCGGCCGAGAGCAACGGCTGATTCCCCACCCCCAGCCCCCTGCCATCGCTCCCTCTCCTTGACGGGAGGGGGGGCGCGTCCATCATGCTCTCCCCTCTGGTCCTCGGCATCGAGACCTCGTGCGACGACACCGCCTGTGCGGTGCTCGACGGCGAGGGGCGCATCCTGTCCTCCGTCGTCTCCAGCCAGCTCGCCTCGCACCGGCCGTACGGCGGCGTGGTGCCTGAGATCGCGTCGCGCGAGCACCTGTCCAACTGGCCGGCGGTGAGCGCCGAGGCGTTCGCCCGGGCAGGAGTCGCCCTCTCCGCGGTCGAGGTCGTGGCGGCGACCCGTGGCCCCGGCTTGGTGGGAGCCCTCCTCGTCGGGCTTGCGCTCGGCAAGTCGATCGCCCTCGCGCTCGGCCGTCCCTTTCTCGGCGTCCATCACCTGGAAGGGCACCTTTACTCGCCGTTCCTGGCTCCGCAGAGCGCCACCGCGCCGGCCGCGGAGGTCCCGGAGCGCTTCGTGGGCCTCGTCGTCTCCGGGGGGCACACCTCGTTGTTCGCGGTGGACGCGGGGCGCATCGAGACCCTCGGCGAGACGCGGGACGACGCGATGGGCGAGGTGTTCGACAAGGTCGGCAAGCGCCTCGGCCTGCCCTACCCCCAGGGTCCCCTGGTCGATCAGCTCGCCGAGCGGGGAGACCCCGCCGCCCGCCGCTTCTCCACCCCGCGCAGCGGCGACACGCTCGACGTCTCCTACTCGGGCCTCAAGAGCCAGGCGCTGCTGGAGATCGAAAAGCTGGAGCGCACCCTCGGAGCGATCGACCTCGGAGCGCCGGACACCGAGCCGCCCCAGCCCGTCCTCGACCTCCTCGCCGGCTTCCGCGCCGCCACGGTCGCCCAGCTGATCGACCGGCTCGACCGTCTGGCCGACCGGCAGGAGATCCCCCTCCTCGCCGTCTCCGGAGGCGTCGCCGCCAACCGTCTGCTGCGCCGCGAGCTCCCCGCCTGGGCCGCGCGCCGGGGCGTCGATCTGCGCCTCGTCCCCCTCGAATGGTCGGGAGACAACGCCGCGATGATCGCCCACGCGGCCCTCCTGCGGCATCGCCGCGGCCAGGCGGACGATCCGTTCCAGGCCGAAGCCGCGAGCCGGATTCCGCTGTGAAGCCTCACCCTGGGAAGCCCTCAGTGCCGAGCCCGTGCCCCGGAGCTACCGCCCGCGCCCCCTGGGAGCGCTGGCGTCTCGCCGGCCTTCAAATAAATTGGGCCGAAGGCCCGACCCTGGGTTTGATGCACCACGCCCCGGGTTGAAACCCAATGCCCCGGGAGCTTCCCCGGCACCGGCTAGGGCAACGGGTCCGGCTCACGCAAGGTGGACCGAGGCGGCGTCGCCACCTCCCCCGACTGCAACTGCCACAGGTCCGCATACGTGCCGCCGCGGGCCAGGAGGTCGTCGTGGTGCCCTTCCTCCACGACGGCGCCGTCGCGCAGGACGAGGATGCGGTCGGCGTGGCGGATGGTGGAGAGGCGGTGGGCGATGATCAGGGCGGTGCGGCCGGCGGTCAGGGCGGAGAGGGCCTGCTGGATGGCCCGCTCGGTTTCGGTGTCCACGGCGCTGGTGGCTTCGTCGAGGAGGAGGATCGGTGCGTCTTTGACGATCGCCCGGGCGATCGACAGGCGCTGGCGCTGGCCGCCGGAGAGCTGGATGCCCCGTTCTCCCACCGGCGTGTCATAGCCCTGCGGCAGCGAGACCACGAAGTCGTGGAGCTGGGCGAGCCGGGCGGCCCGCTCGACCTCTGCGAACGGGGCATCGCCGTTCACGTAGGCGATGTTCTCCCGGATGGTCCCGTGGAACAGGTAGACCTCCTGGCTGACCAGGGCGATGTTGCGCCGCAAGTCGGCCAGGGGGATGTCGCGCACGTCGTGGCCGTCGAGGCGCACGGTGCCGTTGTCGACGTCGTAGAAGCGGAGAAGGAGCTTGATCAGGGTCGACTTGCCCGCCCCGGTGGGGCCGGCCACGCCCAGCGTTTCGCCGGGGGCGATGCGGAAGGTGAGGTCGCGCAGCACCGGCTCGTCCCCGCGTCCACGGGCATAGCGGAAGGAGACGCCGTCGAAACGGATCTCGCCCTGCGCCCGGCCGAGCCGGATCGGATGGGCCGGCTCGGCGATGCGCGACGGGGTGTCGAGCAGGCCGAAGATCCGCCGCGAGCTCGCCTTGGCCCGCTCGAAGTCGTCGAGGGTGGTGCCGAGCCGGGTGATCGGCCAGAGCAGCCGCTCGGTGAGCATGGCGAAGAGCACCAGCTCCCCGGCGCTCAGAATCCCCGAGCCGTTGAGCACCCAGTAGCTCCCCACCAGCAGGACCCCGGCGAAGCCGATCACGATCAGCATCCGGATGACCGGGATGTAGGCCGCAGAGTAGCGGATCGCCGCGAGGTTCGACCGCCGGTAGTCCTCGGAGACCTGGCGCACCCGCTCGGTTTCGAACCGCTCGGCGGTGAAGCTCTTGATCACGTGGATGCCGGCGATGTTGTTCTCCAGCCGGCTGGCGAGCGCGCCGACGCCGTCGCGCACCCGGCTGTAGCGCGGCGCGATCAGGCGCTGGTAGGTGATGCCTCCCCACAGGATGAAGGGGACCGGGAAGAGCGCGACAAGCGACAGCTGCCAGGAGATCGGGATCATCACCGCCATCGAAAAGGCGAAGAGCACGCCGACCTGGAGCATCTCGTTGAACCCGGTGTTCAAGAAGCGTTCGAGCTGGTTCACGTCGTCGTTGAGCAGGGCGAGGATCTCGCCCAGGCGGTGCTCCTCGAAAAAGGAGATCTCGCGCGCCTGCACCTGGTTGTAGGCGTCCATCCGCAGGTCGTGCTGCACGGTCTGGGCGAGGTCGCGGAAGGCGCTCTGGTAGAGCCACTCGAACAGGCTCTCGAAGAAGAAGATGACGACCGAGAGACCGGCGAGGACGACCGCCAGGCTCCACGGATCGCGCGTGCCGGCGAGGCGGGAGATCCAGCCCGGCGGCGCGCCGCGCAGGGAGTCGATGACCCAGCCGACCAGGAGCGGCGGCATGAGGTCGAGGATCTTGTTGGTGATGCTCGAGCCGCAGGCGAAGAGAAACGCGCCGCGGTAGGTCTGGAGATACCGGAACAGCCGCCGCATCGGGCGCCCGGCGAGCGGGAGGTGGGTGGGGACCGGGCTCTGGCTCATGGCGGCATCCCTCTCCTGGAGGGCCGGAGTCTATCCGATCGCCCCACCGTCCTCCTCGTTCTCTCGACCCCGGCTCCACGCACCGGCTGGAGGCAAGGTGTTACAGGTTGGGTATGATCTGCGACAACCCCCCTTGTCCGACGGCCGCCACCGCGAAATCGCCCAACCAACACGGCTGACGTGCGACAAGCTCCAGCCGACCGTGGAACGGAAGCACCCTTTCGGCCGGTGCTTCGCTGCTTGTTGCGACAAGGAAGCGACACACGGCCAACAGACCCGCCCGTTTCGCGCCAACGAGGGGTCCATCTGCGACAAGATCGGGCCAAGTTGCGACAACTGGAGGTTGTCCTGCGTCGACTCGCCGCGATTCGCGCCACGAAACGCGACACTCTGCGACAAACCATGCCGCTCGACCGAGCCGGCGCCTCCTGTTTGTCGCAAGTTGCCGATGTTTCGCGACAAGCTCAGGCGTTCTGCGACAAGTCAGGCGCTCGTCGTCAACGAATCGAGAGATTCGTGGACAGGTCAGGTGATTCTGCGACAAGTTGCGGTGAGCTTGTCGCAGGCTGGCGGGAGCCGGAGACGGGCCGGACGAGGCGCAAGCCAGGAGCGAGGACGCCGCCGGCCGAGGGTACAATCCCCCGCCGTGGACGTCTCGGCCTATCTCGACCGCATCGGCTACCGGGGCTCGCTCGCCCCGTCGCCCGCGACCCTCCAAGCCTTGCAGGAGGCGCATCTGCTCCGCGTCCCGTTCGAGAACCTCAGCATCCACGCAGGGCAGCCGATCGTCCTTGACCTGGATGCTTTGTTCGACAAGGTGGTGACGCGGCGGCGCGGTGGCTTCTGTTATGAGCTGAACGGACTGTTCGCCGCCCTGCTCCGTACACTGGGATTCGAGGTCGCCCTCCTCTCGGCCGGCGTGGCGCGCGGGGACGGCTCGTTCGGGCCGGAGTTCGACCATCTGACCCTGGCGATCCATCTGGAGGAGCGCCGGCTGGTGGACGTCGGTTTCGGCGACTCGTTCCGCCGCCCGTTGCGGCTCGATGCACGGGAGGAGCAGGTGGAGGGAGAGCGGTCCTATCGCCTCGACGCGGAGGAGGACCGGCTGGTCCTGCGGCAGCGCAAGGACGCCGAAGGTCCGTGGGAGGCGCAGTACCGGTTCACCCTCCAGCCGCACGAGCTGGCGGAGTACGCGGCGATGTGCCGCCATCATCAGACGTCGCCGGAGTCTCCGTTCACCCGCAAGAGGCTCTGCTCGCTGGCTCTGCCGGACGGCCGGCTGACGCTGAGCGACGGGACGCTCCTCACCACCCGCGGCGGGGTGCGGGAGGAGCGGGTGCTGGCGGACGAGGCGGAGCAGGCGACGGTGCTGCGCGAACGGTTCGGCGTGGTGGTGTGAGGAGCACAACGCAATGGCCTGGGAAGAGAACGAAGCACAGCGGCATCAATTCATCCTCGACGGGCAGCAGCACGCCGATTTCTTTCTGACCCCGCTGGCCGATCCCGCCGGCAAGTCGGTCCTGGTGCTCGGCGCGGGCGCCGGCACGGACTGCCTGTGGGCGCTGCGCCAGGGAGCGCACGAGGTGGTGGGGCTCGACGTGCTGGAACAGGACCTCGGGGCGCTACGGGCGGCGGCGGTGCAGTGCGGGCTCGATCCGGGGCGCGTCTCGTTTCACCGCAAGAGCCTCGCCGAGGCGCCCGCGCTGGGGCGGCGCTTCGACCTGGTGCTCTCGAACAACGTCTTCGAGCACGTGGCGGACCTCCGCGGCGCCTTCGCCGCCTGCGCCCAGGTCGTCGAGCCCGGCCGCGGCCGGGTGGCGATCTTCTCCGCGCCGCTCTTCTATGCCTCGAGCGGATCGCATCTGCCGACCGCGCCCTGGGAGCATCTGTGGGGCGATCCGGAGACGCTGCGCGACCGGCTGCTGGCGAGCGGGGCGCTGCGCCCCGGCCATGCCCTGGAGGACCTGAGCCTGGGCGAGTACATGGACCAGGAGATCTGCCTCAACCGCGCGCGCCTCGCCGATTCGCTCGACGCCATCCGGGCGAGCGGCCTCACCTGGCTGCATCTGTCGCTGCTGCCCGACCGTGCGCTGGCCGCGCTGCCGCGGTACCTGGAGCCGATCCGCCGCCGTTGTCCGGTGGACCTCGATGTGGCGGACCTGGCGGTCGAGGGGTATGGGGTGGAGCTGGTCCTGCCGGCCGAGGCGGCGGAGGGGGTGGGCTATCGGCCGGTCGCCGCGGTGCGCCTCGACGACGAGCGGGGCCGCCACGGTGCGGACCTTGCGGCGGCCGAGGCCATGATCGAGGCCGGCAAGAAGGAGGCGGCGGAGCTGCGGCTCCAGATCGCCGGCCTGCAGGAGGGGATGGGCCATCTGCATGCCCTCCTCGCCCGGGTGGAGGCGAGCTGGAGCTTCCGGCTCGGCCGTGCCCTCACCGCGCCGGGGCGCTGGCTGCGCGCGCGCTCCGGCGGCGGTTGACGGGCTTCAGCCCTGCGGGGCCGACGTGGCCTGTTTTGCCTCGGCCATCGCCGAACGCAGCATCGAGACCGCCGCATAGAGGACGACGGCGACGACCAGCCAGCGCAGCGCAGTGAGCGGCAACGACTTGACCACGAAGGCGGCCAGGAAGACCGCCGGCACACCGCCGAGCCCGAGACCCAGTGCGGTGCGCAGGCTGTAGCGCTCGCTCTGGATGAACTTGACGCTCCCCACCGGCATCAGGAACGCGCAGGAGCCCATCATGATCGGGAAGGCCGCCGTCGGGTTCATCCCCAGCAGGCTGACCAGGATCATGCAGGGGCCGTACAGACCGACACCGGCCTCCATCAGCGCGCCGAGGATGAAGTTGCCCACCAGGCCGGCCACCAGCAGGCCGCCGGAGAGCGCCAGGGTGTCGCCGCCGGGGGGTGCGATCTCGAAGATCCGCAGCAGGAACAGCGCGGCGGCCACCAACAGCGCGAAGCCCATGATGAGCTGGATCTTGCGCCGCGAGGCCCGCGCCACGAAGCCGGCGCCGAGCCAGGAGCCGAGCACCGCCGCCAGGATCATCAGCACCAGCGTCTTCAGCTCCACGGTGACGATGGCGATGAAGATGAAGGCCTGGGCGATGGTGGGCAGCGTGTGCCCCACGTTCAGGGTGCCCGGGATCTTCTCGTCCGGAACGGACCGCGTCATCTTGAGGGCCGCCGTGGTCGGCGCGAACGAGCCGATCCCCAGGGTGTCGAAGAAGTTGGTCACGAAGCCGAGGGCGAGATCGAAGAGGGTCGGTGCGGCCGTCTGGCCGTGGGAGCCGAGGCGGCGGGCGCGCAATACCGCGGCCGCCAACACCAGCAGGTAGAGGACGCCGACGGCGCCCAGCGCGACGAAGAGGGCTGTTTTCACGCCGGAATCTTACACCGGCCGGTCGCTGCGCAGCAGCCCGAAGATCACCGAGTCCTGGATGTCGCCGTCCTTGATATACCGCTCGCGCAGATATCCCTCGCGGCGGAAGCCGAGCTTTTCGAGCACGCGCAAGGACGGCGCGTTGCGTGGATCGACGTCGGCTTCGATGCGGTGCAGGCCGAGCTCGCCGAAGGCATGGTCGAGGACGGCGGCCAGGGCGTCGAGCATGAGGCCCCGGCCCCAGGCGGTGCGCGCGAGAGCGAAGCCGATCTCGGCGCGCCGGTTGTCCCAGTCGAGGCCGCCCAGGGTGGTGGTGCCGACGATGCGGCCGCCGCTCTCGATCCCCCACTGGAAGAGGGTGCGGGTATGGAATCCCTCGTGGATGCCGGCGAGGAACTCCTCGGTCATCTCCCGGCTCGTCTGGCAACGGATCGCCAGGAAGCGGGCGACTTCGGGATCCGAGAAGATCGCATGGAGGTCGTCGACGTCGTCGGTGGTGAGATGCCGCAGGTGCACCCGGGAGCCACGGAGGGTGGGGAGACCCCCTTCGCGGGGGGCGCCGGCAGTTGGGCGGGGGGCGCGGTGCATCGCGGAATCTTAGCCGAAGGTTCCCTGTGCTATCGTCCGGCCGATCACAGCAACAGCCGGTGGAGTTCCCCTTTTGACCCATGGAGGAGAGTGCATGAGCTCCGAAGATGACGTGAAGACGCCGTACGACAAGTTTGAGCTGGCCACCGCGATTCTGCTGGGCATGACCGCCCTCGGCGCCGCTCTGGCCGGACAGCAGGGCGGGCAATGGGGAGGCAAACAGCTCGAGGCCTTCAGCGCCGCCAACAGCCTGACCACCAAGGCGGCCACCCAGTACACCGAGGACACCGTCCTGGTGAACGCCGACTACGCGGCCGTGGCGGCGGCCAAGTCGTTCATCCTGCAGGCGCGCGACGCCTCCGGCCAGGCCCGGGAGCGCAACTTCGACCTGGCGAGCTACTACTACACCTACCAGATGAGCGAGCTGGGTTACAAAGCCATGGGACTGCCCATGGACTACTACGTCGAGGACGAGGAAGAAGGGGGCGAGGAGGCCGCGCCGCAGGGCGAGGAGGCCCAGGCGGTCGAAGCCGCCACCACCGAAGACGCCGCAGCGGATGAAGAGGCGGCGGCGGATGGGGAGGAGGACCCCGAGGCGATCGCAGAGACCGCGCTGGAACGGGACCTTCCGGATGAGGTTCTCCTGGCGTCGCTGGGCACCGAGCTCGATGACGAATACATCGACCAGGCGCTCGCCGCGGGAACCAAGATGTTCGAGGATGCCGACAAGCGGTTCGAGGAGGGACGGCAGGCGAACGACAACGGAGACAAGTTCGACCTCGCGGTCGTCTTCTACACCGTCGCCCTGTTCTTCGCCGGTCTGGGACTGGTCTTCAAGACGCCGATGCGCTGGAAGTTCTTCTTCGCGGGCCTGTTGTTCTTCGGCGGGACCACGATCTACATGCTCACCCTGAACTGGACGACCTAGTCTTCTCCTGGTCGGTGCCGGTGCAGCACGCCGGGGCGGCGCTCACGAAGGAAGGAAACGCACCGACTCCAGGCAGGGCAGGGCACTCCCCTGGCGGGTCAACCAGAGCACGGTGGAGCCCTGGGCGCCCGCCGGCCAGGGGAGGCGCGCCTCCGTCCAGGCGGTGCGCCCGAGGGTGATGGCGTGCTCGACCGCGGCGTCAGGTCCCCCGGATCGGACGGCGAGCGCGCCCCGGTCTTCCTGGAGGAGCGCGGCGCGCAGGCCGATCGAGCGCGTTCCGGCCGGAACCTCCAGCCCGACGCCACCCAGGATCGGCCGGCATCCTTCGAGACGGGGCGGCCCGGAAATCCCCGGCAGGAGCAGGGCGAAGCTCGCCTGGCGCTGCTCCGGCGCCCGCATCCAGCGGACCTGCGCCCGCTCTTCGTCGGGGAGCCAGGCGAAGTCGACACCGGGTCCGGCGAGCGGTGTTCCCTGGAGGAGCTCCCGCCGCACCTCGGCGACCACGGTGCCTCCAGGGGCCGGTGCCGGCACCAGGGGGCGGCCGAGGAGCTGCGGGACGCGCAGGAGGTCGGGGTTGACCGCGGCGATCGTGGGCGGTGCCGGGCGGCGGGCGAGGCTCTCGACGATCGAGCCCGCGCCATGGCGGTAGGCGAGGGTCAGGCCGGGCGTTCCCAATCCGATCAGGTCGATCATCGGGCCGTCGTGGGCCAGGGCGATGAGGCCGGCGTCATTGAGCAGGAGGACGTCGCCGCGCCCCTGGCTCGACAGCCAGCTCACCGCCCGGCCATGGCGCCGGAAGAGGTCGGTCGCCGCCGCGGTGTGCTCCCGCGCCCACAGGTGGGTGGTGGCGAGGAGCGCCGCCGGGAGAAGCAGCGCGAGGGCGCGCCAGCGGGGCGCGAGCCCCCCGGCCGACCGGCGGCGCACCCAGGCTTCGATCGTCAGCGCCGATCCCGCGATCGCCAGCACCCAGGCGGCGGCGAGCCCGGCGTGGTGGTGGCGCATCTGCTGCCACGCCAGGTAGGAGGAGAGAGGCGCGGTGAGGAACAGGACAGCCCACGCGGCGGCCAGGGGGGCCAGAGGCGCCAGCGGCGATGCCTGGTGCCGCCGGAGGGCGCGCGCGCCGGCCAGCCCGACGGCGAGCGCCGTGGCGACGGCGAGGAGCCCGACCGGGAACCACAGCGCCGGGGTGCGCCCGGCATACACGGGCAGGAGGACGCTGCGGGCGGTCAGCCACCAGGCTTCCGGGAGCCGGCTCGCCGGTACGAAGGCTGCGTGGGTCCAGGACTTGGCGAGGGCTCCGGCCGGCTCGGCGGCTCCGGTGGCGGCGAGATGGAGCAGGGCCAGGCCGGCGCCCGGCAGGAGGGCGAGCAGAGCCGTCCCGCGGCGGCGCGGCCCGCGGCCGAGCAGGGCGGCGCCCACGGCGAGAAGGGTCAGGAAGGCGTTTTCCGGACGGGCCAGCGGGAGGAGGGCCACCAGGGTGAGAGGCGTCGCCCAGCGCGCCGCGGCCGGCTCGCGGAGCGCCCGGCTCCAGGCTGCGCAGGCGGCGAGGATCAAGGCGGCGTTCAAGGCGCTTTCCATCCCGGCGACGGCACCGAAGCCGACCGGCCCGGACCACACGACGGTGAGCCCGCCGGCGAGCGGCCAGGGCTCCGCCACGCCCGCCGCGCGCAGGGCGGCCGCCGTGGCGAGGCCGAGGAGGAAGAGGCTCAGCACACCCACGCCGCGCGACCAGAGAGACCAGATCCCGGGGTCGGACGACAGCCGGTGGACCGGTACCAGAGGCAGGGTGAACAGCAACGAGGAGGCTCCCGAGGAGGGCTCGCCCTCGTTCCACTGCATCGGCAAGCCGCGCGCCGCCTGCCGGGCGTAGCGGACGAAGATGTAGGCGTCGTCCACGGCAAGCAGCCAGGGAGGAGGGGCGGCGAGCCCCGGAGCGCGGTTCGGATGGCGCAGAGGAGCCGTGAGGAGCGCGGCGAAGAGGAGCGCCGCGGCCAGAAGAAGGACGGCTTCGACGAGCCGTCGGCGGGTCACCGCCAGACCCTCGTCTGCGGGTGATGGGTCCGCCAGTCGAACCAGGCGTCGAGCAGGACGTAGACCCGGGTCAGCCGCCGGCCCGCCAGGGGACCGCTCAGGGCCTCGCCGGCGAAGCTCCAGGTGCTCCCGGTCTCGGCGTCCAGCAGGACGAGCGGCGGCCCGCCCGGCCGGGCGAACAGATCGAGGGTGCGGCCGTCGATCCGCCGGTCGAAGACCCGGAGCGAGCGGCCGTCCTCGCCCACCACCAGCAGCAGCGGAACCCCCGCCAGGGTGTCGAGCACGGGGCTTTCCCGCCGCAGCCTGGCGACGGAATAGGCCTTGGAGGCCCCGGGCAGGGCGATCCCCGCGACCAGCTCGCGGGGATCGAACGGATCGCCCGGTCTCTCGGGGGTCACCACCGGCAGCTTCGCCGTCTCCGCTTCCCAGTCGTGCGAGAACTCCCGCCACGGTGCGCCGTCGTCCGGCCGCAGCACCCGCCCTCCCGGCTGTTCCCGCTTCCAGAGCCCGAAGGAGATCTCGTCGTGGTGCACGAGGTCC
The DNA here is from genome assembly GCA_002420005.1 of Holophagales bacterium UBA5704. Lineage (GTDB taxonomy): Bacteria > Acidobacteriota > Thermoanaerobaculia > Multivoradales > UBA5704 > UBA5704. Next base: position 94,538 of record DIHE01000126.1, read on the forward strand.
AAGGTGCGGCCCTTGAGCGGCCCGAACAGGGCTTCGCCGGTCACCTGCTGCCACCATGATCCCGTCTGCTCGTCCTGCATCAGAAAATTCTGGTTGTTGATTCCCGTGAGGTGGAACCGGAGGGTCCGCCCGTCGATCTCTGCTCTCCACACCAGACCGGTGTGACAGAGCGTTCAGTAGGTGACGGCCACGGGGACGCCGCCGACCACATCCTGCACGATGTGATGGTAGGCGACCTGGCGCACCGGATAAGCCGCGGTGTCGCCGTTCAGGGTGACCGCGAGCACCGCCTCGTCCTCTGCGACCCAGGCGGCCTCGGCGGCGGTGGCGTAGCGGGGGTCCGGCAGCGGCGCGAACATCCTCTCGAAGAGGTTCTGGCGGGATTGCCAGGCGGTGCCGAGGAGGGGCAGGAAGGCGAGGACGAGGAGGACCCGGCTCCTCCACCGTGCGCCGCGCCACAGCACCCCGGCGCACAGGACCGCGGCGGCCCCTGCGCCGAGAGTCAACCCGGGGGCGAGGCGGCGCATCCAGAACGCCACGGCGAGCCCGTCGGGTGTCTGCGGCGCGAACGGACGGATGAGCCAGACCGGCAGCGCCACCAGGGCGAGACTCACCAAGACCAGACACACGAGACCGGCGCCCGCCAGACGGCGGAGGCCCGGCAAGGACCGCGGCTCAGACATGTTTCTCTCCTTTCGATCGCGCCGAGGGCTCCGGCGCCGGCACGGCGACCAGCTTGCGGAACAGCTCGTCGAGCGCCTGCTCGGGGGCCCGGCAGAGGCCGGAGTGGACGGGCGAGACCTGCACCACGGTGCTGCGCGGGGCCACCAGCCAGTGGAAACGCTCGCGCCGCGACAGGCGGGCGATGGGGCCGGCGTCGGGAAGGCCGGCGCAGATGCGGGGGACGGCCTCCAGGTGGCGCCGGATCGTCTCGACGTCCGTCTCCGGCCAGAGCGCGCGCAGGCGGGGTGCGTCCACGGTGACCCGCGCGGCGAGCACGTCCCGCTCGAGGCAGAACAGGATCACTCCGGCGTTGAGCTGCTCGCCGCGCTCCACCCGTGGCACCACGCGCAGAATCGCGTAGTCAAACGAGCTGGGCGCGGGCACGCTCCGCCTCCTCGACGAACGCACGGGCGGCGGCGAGCCGTCCGGTCAGAAAGGCCAGGTAGCCGGCGCGCCGCCCGGCCGGCGTAAGGTCCCCCGGAGCGGCGCGCAGCCATGCGTCCGGGACCTCGTCCAGGATCGCGGCGAGCCGCGCCGCGGGGAGCAAGGCAGGAAGCCGCTCGCCGGCTTCCTCCAGCCGGCTCGCCCACGGGAGCAGCACGTGCTCGCGCACCGCGGCGAAGCGGGTCTTCGCCATCTCCTCGACGTTCTGCCAGGCGTGATGGAAGTACAGGGCCGCTCCGTGGTCGATCAGATACGGAGCGCGGTGCCAGAGCAAAAGGTTGGGATTGCGCGGCGTGCGGTCGACGTTGGTGACGAGGGCGTCGAACCAGACGATCTCCGAGGCGAGCTCCGCCGCGAGGGAATCACCCGCCGCCGGATCGAACATCACCGAGCCCGGCAGATAGTCGAGAGCGAGATTGCAGCCGATGCTCGCCTTGAGCAGCTCGCGGATCTCCGGGTCGGGCTCGTTGCGGCCGAGCTCCACGCCGACCTCCATGAGCACCAGCTCGGGCACCGGAAGGCCCAGCGCGCGCCCGATCTCTCCGGCGACCAGCTCGGCCACCAGGGCGAGCGGCCCCTGCCCTGCGCCGCGGAACTTGAGGACGTAGAGCCCGTCGTCGTCCGCCTCGACGAGCGCGGGCAGCGAGCCCCCTTCACGGAGGGGGGTGACGTAGCGGGTGGCGGTGACGGTGCGGAGCATGGACCTGCGGCAGAACTGTACCTCAGATGCCGCGGCCGGTCATCTCGCACCGCAAGACGGCGCCTTCGGGCGAGACGGATGCCCCCGAAAGAGGAAAACCCTGCGATCTTTCGAAATGCGGCCGTTTTGCGGCCGTGTTCCCTTCACTTCTCGGCTCTTTCCTCCACTTTTGCCGCCAGAACGGGAAATTTCCCGGAAAACCGACCGTTGACGGGGCACGGCGCGGTCTCTACGATGCGCGCCAATGGAAACCCAACGGAAACGAAAAGACGACCTCGGTGAAGCGTTGCGCCCCTTGCTCGGGAATGAGATCGCCCGCATCCGCGAGGACAGCAAGGTTTCGCAGGAAAAGCTGGCCCGCCTCGCAGGGATGGATGCCGGGACACTGCGGCGTCTGGAGAAGGGCGAGGCCCCGCTGCGCGAGGATTATCTGGTCGGCCTCTGCAAGGCGCTGGACGTCGATCTGGGCGACACGCTGCGCCGCATGACCCATCTCTATGAGCAGTCTCTCCGTGAGGGGCGCACCGCCGATCAGGAGGGGCGGTTGCAGGAGCTCTGCCATAAAATCCGCGAGAAGTTCGAGGTCCGCGTCCGCTCCGACCGCGAGCTTCTGGATGCTTTCATCGAGCTGGCCTCCTACTTCGACACGCGGCGCTGAGGGTCCTCTCGCCTCGCAAGAGTAGAATGCCGGGAGCCACCGTCTCCCGGCTCTCATCTTCGCGAGGTCGTCCATGGTCCAGCCCCGTTTTCGCCCGTTCCTTCTTCTCGCCTTGGTCTTCGGACTGCCCTCCGGGCTCGCCGCGGAGGGCGCCCGGTTGTTCCACGACCGCCCGTTCGCCGGCCTGCCGCCGCGCAGCGGCGCCTGGGAGCTTCCGTTGCCCCGTCACCACCGCGTGCTGGAGGTGGACGTCGACGGGCTCCAGCGCGTGCTGGACCGCGCGCCGGCCGAGCTCTTCCTCCCGTATCCGGACGGCACCGACCGCCGGTTCCGGGTGGAGGAGGCGCCGATCCTCGAGCCGGCCTTGGCGGATCGGTTCCGCGATCTGCGCACCTTCACGCTGCAGGGGATCGACGATCCCACCGCCACCGGGCGCCTCAGCCTCACCCCGCTCGGCCTCCATGCGCTGGTTCTCTCCGCCTCCGGCACGGTGCTGCTCGATCCCTACCGCAAGGGGGAGATGAGCCCTGTGGTGGCGTCCTTCAAGCGCGACGCGCGCCGGAGCGCGGGAGAACCCTTTCACTGTGACGTTCCGGCGGAGAGCGAAGGCGCCCGGCCGGTCTCCGCCGGGCCGCCGGGGCGCCTGGCGGTTGCGTCGGGGACGCAGCTGCGCACCTACCGCCTGGCGCTGGCCGGCACCGGCGAGTACACCGCCGCGGTCTGTGCGCCAGACCCGGCCGGCGTCGCCTGCGGGCTGGCCGCCATGGTGGTGTCGATGAACCGGGTGAACGCCGTGTACGAGCGGGAGGTGGCCCTCCGCATGGTGCTGGTCGGCAACAACAACCTGGTGGTCTACACCGACGGCGCCACCGATCCCTACACCAACGGCAGCGGCGTCACCATGCTCGGAGAGAACCAGACCAACCTCAACACGGTCATCGGTTCCGCCAACTACGACGTCGGCCACGTCTTCTCGACCGGCGGCGGCGGTGTCGCGTCTCTTCAGGTGCCCTGCACGGCGAGCAAGGCGCGCGGCGTCACCGGCCAGGCGAACCCGGTGGGGGACCCGTTCGACATCGACTACGTGGCGCACGAGATGGGGCATCAGTTCGGCGGCTCCCACACCTTCAACGGCACCACCGGGAATTGCAGCGGCAACCGCAGCTCGTCCTCCGCCTACGAGCCGGGCAGCGGCACGACGATCATGGCCTATGCCGGGATCTGCGGCGCCGAGAACCTCCAGCCGCACAGCGACGACACGTTCCACACCCGGAGCTTCGATCAGATCGTCGCCTTTTCGACCGGTGTCACCGGCACCTCCTGCGCGGCGGTCACCGCCACCGGCAATACGCCGCCTACGGTCAACGCCGGCCCGGCCTTCTCGATCCCGAAGCAGACGCCGTTCACCCTCACCGGCTCGGGCGCAGATGGCGATGGAGACGCGCTGACCTATCTCTGGGAGGAATTCGACCTGGGGAGCGCCGCGCCGCCCAACGACGACGTGGCGGCGGTGCGCCCCATCTTCCGCACCTTCGTGCCGCTCACCGTGCCGAGCCGCACCTTCCCGCGCCTCGCGGACCTGCTGGGCAATACCACGACCCTGGGAGAGTCGCTGCCGACGCGAGGCCGCACCATGACCTTCCGGTTGACCGTGCGCGACAATCGCACCGGCGGCGGCGGCGTCAACTGGGCGTCGACCACGGTGGCGGTGGACGCCACGGCGGGTCCGTTCGTGATCACCCAGCCGAACACGGCTCTGAGCTGGCTCGGAGGCGGTGGGCAGACGGTGACCTGGAACGTCGCCGGGACCACCGCCGCGCCGGTTTCCTGCGCCAACGTGGCGATCGACCTGTCGACCGACGGCGGGCTGACGTTTCCGGTGGCGCTCGCCGCCTCGACGGCCAACGACGGCACCGAGGCGGTGACCCTCCCGAACACCCCGACCCCCCAGGCGCGGGTGCGCGTCTCCTGCGTCGGCAACGTATTCTTCGATCTCTCGAACGTGAATTTCACCATCCTGGCCGGAGGCCCGCCGGCGCCCGCGGATTTCTACACGGTGACGCCCTGCCGGGTCCTCGACACCCGCAATCCCGAGGGTCCCCTGGGAGGGCCGGCCCTGGTGGGAGGCGCGACCCGCTCGTTCGCGATCGCCGGGAGTTGCGGCGTACCGGTGGATGCCACGGCGGTGGCGGTCAACGTCACGGTCATCCAGCCCGCGGCCCCGGGCTATCTGACCCTCTTCCCGAGCGGCCTGACCCCGCCGGTGGTGGCGACGATCACCTTCAGCGCCGGCCAGATCCTGTCGAACAACGCGATCCTCGGCTTGACCGGCGCGGTCCCCGGACGTCTCGACGTGCTCTCCCAGCTCGCCGGTGGCAGCCACTTCGCGCTCGATGTGACGGGGTATTTCAAATGAGGCCCGGCGCATCACCCTCCCCTTCACCGCCAAGGGGATCGCGATCATCGGCCGATGCGATACCCTTGCCCGATGCGCATCGACCCCGACCATGTCACCGAGCTCCTCGCCCGGCTCGTCCGGATCAACTCGATCAACCCGTTCTTCTCCGCAGGGACCACCGACGAGCGCGAGATCGCCGCCTGCGTGGCGGAGGAGCTGCGCCGGATCGGTGCGCGGGTCGAGATCCGTGAGCCGGAGCCGGGACGGACGAGCGTGCTGGGGACCCTTCCCGGCCAGGGTGGAGGCCGCTCGCTCCTCCTCTATGCGCACATGGACACGGTCGGCATCGGCGGCATGCCCGAGCCGTTCTCCGCCGCGGTGCGCGACGGAAAGATGTACGGCCGCGGCACCTATGACATGAAAGGCGGCCTCGCTGCGTGCCTCGCGGCGGCCCGGGCGGTCGCGGAGGCGGGTGTGCCGCTCGCCGGAGACCTGCACGTGCTCGGCGTGGCGGATGAGGAGGTGGCGAGCCTCGGTCTCTACGACATGCTGACCGTCTGCCGGCCGGACGCGGCCATCGTCACCGAGCCGACCGAGCTCGACCTCTGCCTGGCCCACAAGGGATTCATCTGGGTCGAGGTGGAGACCGAGGGCCGTGCGGCGCACGGCAGCCGGTTCGAGCTGGGGATCGACGCCAACCTGCGGATGGGCCGCTTCCTCGGCCGGCTGGACGCGCTGGAGCAGCAGCTGCGGCAACGGCCGCCTCATCCGCTGGTCGGGCCGCCGTCCCTGCACGCCGGCACCCTGCACGGGGGCACGGCGCCGAGCATCTACGCCGCGAGCTGCCGCCTGGAGATCGAGCGCCGCACCGTCCCCGGCGAGACCGAAGCCGGTTGCCTCGCCGAGCTGCAAGCTCTCGCCGACGCGCTGGCCGAGGCCGACCCGACCTTCCGCGCGACGATCCGGCCGACCCTCACCCGCCCGCCGTTCGAGGTCGCCCCCGGCGCCCCCATCGTCCGCACGGTGACCGAGGCGGCCACGGGTGTCCTCGGCCATGCACCGGCCGCGCTCGGACATTCCTTCTGGATGGATGCCTCCCTGCTCGCCGAGGCCGGCGTCGAGACCGTGGTGATCGGCGCCCACGGGGCCGGCGCGCATGCGGACGAAGAGTGGGTCGACCTGCGCTCGGTCGCCCGGCTCGCCGAGATCCTGGCCCGCTCCGCCGTGGCCTGGTGCGGCGCGCCGTCAGACACTCCTTAATCTTCGCTTGATAGAGTTCTCTTCCGCGAGAAAGGGCTCGCGTATCAGGAGAGAATTCAATGGACGACATCATCAAGAATCTGGCCGCTCAGTTGGGAATCGGCGTCGGACAGGCGGAAGCCGGGGCCGGCGCCATCCTCCAGCTCATCCGGGAACAAGCCGCGCACGGCGACTTCCAGCAACTCTTGAAGGCGGTTCCCGGTGCCACGCAGTGGATGGGCACGGCGTCGGAAGTGGCGGGTGGAGACGGTGGAGGCCTGCTCGGCCAGGCGGCGGGCCTGTTCGGCGGCCTGACCGGCAACGGCGGGCTCGGCGCGGCGATCTCCGCCCTCGGCAAGAGCGGGATCGGGCCGGAGGCCGCGGCGCGCTTCGTACCGGCGCTGCTGGAGCTTTTGCAGTCGAAAGCCGGCGCCGATCTGGTCGGCCGCCTCTCCTCCTCGGTCCCCTTCCTCAAGGAAGCTCTCGGAGCGGCGGGAGGGGTGGGCGGATTGGCAGGTGCGCTCGGCAAGATGTTCGGATAAGGTCGTGTGGTAACCTCCCGCCTTTCGTGGCGGGACGACCGCTCCCGGAGGACATCCCTTTGCAACTCGGCATTCTCGGCCTCCCGAAATCGGGCAAGACGACGCTCTTCAACACCCTGACCGCCTCGCACCAGGCGACCGACAAGTTCGCCGCGTCGGCGCAGACCCACATCGGCACGGCCACCGTGCGCGACGCGCGCCTGGAGCAGCTGCGCGATCTGTTCAAGCCGAAGCGCTACGTGCCGGCGACTGTGCAGTACGTGGACATTCCCGGTCTGAAACGTGGCGAGGGGGCGGAGAGCGTGGACCTCGCCAAGCTGAAGACCGTGGATGCGCTGGTCCACGTCGTCCGCGCCTTCGAGGACGACGAGATCCTCCACGAAGAGGGGAGCGTCGATCCGGCGCGCGACGTCTACAGCTTCGACCTGGAGCTGATCCTCGCCGACCACGACCTGGTGGAGCGGCGCCTGGAGCGTCTGGAGAAGGCGACGAAGCGCGGCTTGAACCCCGAGGAGGTGCGCGAGCGCGCCTTGCTCGCCGACGTGATCCTGCCCGCCCTGGAGGCCGAGAAGCCGCTGCGCGAGATCGAGCTCGACGCGGACGACGAGCGGCGCCTGCGCGGCTTCCAGCTCCTTTCCGCCAAACCGATGCTCCTGGTGATCAACGCCGGGGAGGACCGCGCCGCCGCGGACGTCGCGTCGTTCGGCATCGAGGTGCGGCCGGCCGTGCGCGCCATCGTGGTCAGCGCGCCGATCGAGCAGGAGATCAGCCGGCTGCCGCCGGCCGAGCAGAAGGATTTCCTGACCGACCTCGGCCTGACCGAGCCGAGCCTCGACCGCGTCACCCGGGCGAGCTACGACCTCCTCGGTCTCATCTCCTTCTTCACCGTCGGGGAGGACGAGGTGCGCGCCTGGACCATCCACCGCGGCACCCCCGCCCGCGCCGCCGCGGGCGCCATCCACTCCGACATCGAGCGCGGCTTCATCCGCGCCGAGGTGGTCCGCGGCGAGGATCTCCTGCGCCTGAAGACCCTGCACGCCTGCAAGGAGGCCGCCCTGCTGCGCCTGGAAGGCAAGGAGTATGTGATGCAGGACGGTGACGTGGCCCACTTCCGCTTCAACGTGTAGGAAAAGTCCGGCCGGCCGGCTCGCAAAATCCCTCGGCGCGCACCATTACCAGTGAGAGCGCTCTTGGCGCGGCAAGACCGCCGTGGCCCCTCTGGCGCGATGGAGGTTGAAGATGAGCCGTCAGCTCACCTGGATGGTGTTGATTCTGCTCGCCTTCGGTGGTGTGGCCCAGGCTGCCCCCGAGGCCGGCGGTCCCACGGCCGCTTTGTATCCGGTGGTCGATGTCAACCGTGTGCAGTCCGTGGTCGGCCAGCAGCTCGACCTGACACGGATCGGGGAGGAGGACCTCGCGCGCGACCGGGAAGGCCTGCCGCCGCGGTTCGCGATCCCCGAGCGGGTGTCCTTGACCCCTGCCAACAGCGGCACCTGGGAAGACCTCGGCAACGGTTTGAAGCTCTGGCGCCTGCGCGTCATCGGCCGCGAGGGGACGAACTCCCTGAACCTCGGCTTCACCCGCTTCAAGATGACGCCGAACAGCCGCGTGCTGTTCTACTCGACCGACGGCCGCGAGAGGACCCGCGCCTTCACCGCCGCGGACAACGAGGCCCACGGTGAGATGTGGACACCGGTGATCCCCACCCGCGACCTGATCGTGGAGCTCACCGTGCCCAAGGCGGAGGCCAAGGGGCTGCAGCTCCGGCTCGGCTGGATCAACCAGGGCTATCGCGGCTTCGGCACGATCACCGCCGACTCCTACAACAAGTCCGGAAGCTGCAACATGGACGTCGCCTGCCTCGACGCCGGAGACTCCTGGCGCGAGGAGATGCGGGCGGTGGGCGTGATCTCCACCGGCGGCTCGACGTTCTGCTCCGGCTCGCTGATCAACAACACGGCCGGCGACCGCAAGATGTACTTCATGACCGCCAACCACTGCGGCATCACCGCGTCGAACGCCGCCTCTCTGGTGGTCTATTGGAACTACCAGAACTCCTTCTGCCGCACCCCGGGCAGCACCGCCAGCGGCCAGGCCGGCGACGGCAGCCTCGCGCAATTCCACACCGGGTCCTTCTTCCGCGCCGCGTATTCGCCTTCGGACTTCACCCTGGTCGAGCTGGACGATCCGGCCGTCACCGCCTACAACCACTACTGGGCGGGCTGGGACCGTTCGACGGGCGACTTCGCCTGCTCCGCCGCCTCTCCGTGCGCGGCGATCCACCATCCGTCGACCGATGAGAAGCGGATCACCTACTCCACCACCAACACGGCGACGACCAGCTACAACAATCCGACGTCTCCCGGCGACGGCACCCATGTCTGGGCGCGCTGGGCGACCGATCCTCCCGGGCCCTTCACCGTGCCCGGTGTGACCGAGGGCGGTTCCTCGGGCTCGCCGCTCTACAACGCGGCCGGCCGTTTCATCGGCCAGCTCCATGGCGGCCCGTCCGCCTGTGGTGCCACCGGGACCAATCTCTCCGACTACTACGGCCGTTTCAGCATCTCCTGGACGGGCGGCGGCACGAACAGCACCCGCGTGTCGAACTGGCTCGACGCCGGCAACACCGGGGCGACCACGACCAACGGCCTCGACACCGGCGGCGGTGGCTGCACGCCCCCCGCGGCGCCCACCGGCTTGACCGCCACCGCCGCGTCGCAGACCCAGGTCAACCTCTCCTGGACCGCCGTCTCCGGCGCCACCTCCTACACCATCTGGCGCTCGACGACCAGCGGCGGCCCCTACACCTCGGTCGGAACCTCCGCCACGACGTCCTTCTCGAACACCGGCCTGTCTTGCAACACCACCTACTACTACGTGGTGACCGCGTCGAACGGGAGCTGCAGCTCCGGCAACTCGGCGCAGGCGTCGGCGACGACCTCGGTGTGCACGGCCTGCACCGCCACCACCGAGGTGGAGGCGAACAACACCCGCACCGCGCCGCAGGTGATCTCGGGAACCTGCAACCAGATCTCCGGCACGTTCCTCAACGACTCCTCGACGCAGCAGAACGACTACTTCCGCCTGAGCCTGCCGGCCGGCGCGACCGTGACCGCGCTGCTCAACGGCCTCACGGTCGACTACGACCTCTACATCTACAACTCGACCACCGGCAGCGCCGTGGCCAGCTCGCTCAACGGTGGCACGACCGCCGACCAGGCGTCCTGGACCAACACGGGAGCCTCGGCGATCAACGTCTTCGTGCGCGTCTACCGCTACTCTTCGACCCGCACGACGTATCAGCTCCGGGTCAGCTACTGATCTGCCCCCCCGCCGCCCGCCCCCTCGCCTTCCCGGGGGCGGGCGCCCTCCTTTCGATCCGGTCCCTTTACACGAAGATCCGCGGTGGCTCTTGGGCCTTCGGGGCCTCGTCCGACTGGAGGAGGTTGCCTTCGACGTCCTGATAGCGCCCCTGGCCGACGTCGAGGAGGACGCGGTTGCGCCCGCGGCGCTTGGCTTCATAGAGGGCTTCGTCGGCGAAGAGGAGGAGCTCGGCGGCGGTCTTCGCGAGGACGCCGGGAGAGGAAGCCACTCCGGCGCTCATGGTGAGGGGGATGCGCTGCCCGCCGTGCTCGAAGGGGAGGTCCTGGATTCTCTGCCGGACCTGCTCGGCGATCGCGAGGCCCTGGCCGCCGTCCATGCCCTCCAGGAGGATCACGAACTCCTCGCCTCCGTAGCGGCAGCAGAGCGCTCCCTCCCAGGCGGTTTTGAAGACGGCGGCGGCGGCGACCAGGGCGGCGTCGCCGGCCGGATGCCCAAAGGTGTCGTTGATCTTCTTGAAGTGGTCCAGGTCGCAGAGGATGACCGCCATGGCCCCACCTTCTTCGGTCACCTGGGCGTGGACCTCGTGGAGCCGCTTCTCCAGGACGCGGCGCAGGACGGCTCCGGTCAAGGTGTCCTCGCGCGCCTCGCGGCCGGTCAGGCAGCGGCCCACCGAGGCGCTCATCTGGGGCACCAGCCGGTCGAGCAGCTCGACGCCGGCGAGGTCGAGCTTGCGCGGATCGCACCACAGGCGCAGACGCCCGAGGAGCCGGCCGTCGCTGCGGAGCTGGCGCTCGACGATGTTCCACTGCGCCCGCCGGTGGACGCCGGGAAGGACCGGGGCATAGCGATCCGGCTCCGGGACGCCGGTGCGCAGCTCGCTCTCCGGACCTTTGGGTCCCGCCCACCAGCTCTTGAGCTCGCCGCCGGGCGCCATCAGCTCGAACTGGAACCAGTGGAATCTCACCAGCTCGCCGCTTTCGGTCTTCATGCGGTCGATCACGTCGACGATCTCGCGCTCGCCTTTGTCGACCATCCGCTTGCCGGCCCGCCGCAGGCGTTCCAGGTCGAACGCGCGATGGTGGGAGCGTTCGTGAAGGACCCGGTTGCGCGCCGCCTCCAGGGCGAGCAGGGCACAGGCGGCGGCGAGCAGGGTGGTCAGGGTCCAGCCGGAGGTCTTCTGCACCGCGACCAGCACCCCTCCCAAGGCCCAGCCGAAGGCATCGAGGCCGAGCGGTGGGAGCAGCACCTTCCAGCGCGCAAGCACCGGGTGCTCGGGGCGCCGGATCTTGCCGTCGGCCGCTTCGAGCCCGGCCCAGACGAGGAGGTAGAGGAGACCGGAGGCGGTGGCGACCGTGGCGAGGGCGGTGCCACGGGGGAACAGCACCCAGGTCAGGGCGGCGGCGAGGGTGGCGAGAACCGCGCGCCCGGCGGTCTCCAGGGAGCGGAGGAGACTCCGCCGGTCGGGCACCCCGTAGACCCCGCGGCGCCGGACCAGGCGCAGCAGCAGCTCGGCGGAGAGAAAGGACGCCGCGGCGAGCCCTGCCGCCGGAACGCCACCGGCTCCCTCCACGATCAGTGGCAGGACGAGGGTCCCGAGGCCGACCGTGGACACCGAGCGGAACGGGCGGTGGCAGGCCGCGGCGGCTCCGGCCAGGATGAGGACGAGCAGAAGGCCGGTGGGCGGCAGCTCTTCCGCGCGCAGGGCGGGCACACGCACGGCGGCGGCGAGCGCCAGAAGGGCGCTCAGGATCGGCACGAGCGACGCCCCGAGCTCGCGAGGCAGGAGAGCGCGCTGCAGCAAGCGTGAAGGTCCCGGCACGTTTTGCCATGGTACGCGGTTCACCCCGGAAGCTGCAATCGGAATCCGATAGACTGAAGCGATGAAGCACACTGCGCCGCCGCGCCGCCGGAAGCTGAATGCCTGGGGATTCGAGGGCGTCTCGTTCTCGCCGCCGCGCCCTCTGCGGTCCTGGCTGGAGGAGCGCATCGGCCCGCCCGAGCCCCGGTCGGCGGTCGATCCCCGCTCGCTCCGCCTGCCCGCGCCCGCCCGTCTGCCGGATCTGCCGGTGCCAACCTCCGACGATCCGGCCGACCGGCTGCTGCATGCGCGCGGGCGCGGCTTCAGCGATCTGGTGCGCCTGCGCACCGGCACCCTGCCGGCGCTGCCCGACGCCGTCGTACGGCCGGAGGATGCGACGGACGTCCAGGAGGTGCTGCGGATCTGCTCGCGCGCCGGGGTCCGCGTGATCCCCTGGGGCGGCGGCACCTCGGTGACCGGCGGGGTCAACACCCTGCCCTCCGCGGCGCCCACCGTGGTGCTCGATCTCGAACGGCTCTCCGGTCTGGTGGCGGTCGACGCCCGCTCCGGGCATGCCCGGGTGCGCGCCGGCACGCTCGGTCCGGCGCTCGAAGCGGCGCTCGCGCCGCACCGCCTGACCCTCGGCCACTTCCCGCAATCGTGGGAGCTGTCGACCCTGGGCGGCTGGGTGGCCACCCGCTCGTCGGGCCAGGAATCGCTCGGCTTCGGCCGTATCGAGGACCTGGTGGCCGGCCTGGAGCTGGTCGCACCGGCCGGCCGGCTCTCTCTGCCGGCCCTCCCGGCCTCGGCCGCCGGCCCGGATCTGCGCCAGCTCGCGCTCGGCAGCGAGGGCCGATTCGGCGTGATCACCGAGGCCACTGTGCGCGTCAGCCCGCGGCCGGCGCGCCGCGCGGTCGAGGCGTTTCTCCTCCCTCAATGGGAGGACGGCGTCGAGGCTGTCCGCGAGATGGTCCTCGCCGGCCTGCCGCTGCACATGCTTCGTCTGTCCGATCCCACCGAGACGGAGGTGGGGCTGGCGACCGGGACGGGGGGCCATGCCTGGTCGCCGCTCGCCCGCGGCTGGCTGCGGCTGCGCGGCGCCGGCCCGGGCTCGTGCCTGCTGCTCTGCGGCGCCGCGGGGACGCCGCGGGAGATCCGCTGGACCCTGGGCGAGACGCGGCGGCTGCTCAAGAGATACCGCGCTGTGTCGCTCGGCGAGGGGCCGGGCCGGCGCTGGCTGCTCGACCGCTTCCGCCATCCCTACCTGCGCGACGGCCTGTTCGACCTCGGCTGGGCCACCGACACCCTGGAGACCGCGGCGTCCTGGTCTGCGCTGCCCGGCCTCTATCGCGCGGTGCGGCTGGTCCTCGCCTCGACGCTGCCCAACGAGGAGGTGGCGGTGCTCTGCCACGTCTCCCACGCCTACCGCGACGGCGCCTCGCTCTACTTCACCTTCTTCTTCCGCGACGCCGAAGACCCCGAGGAGATGATCGCGCTCTGGGCCGCGCTCAAGCGGGCCGCCACCTCCGTCCTGCCGGCGGCGGCGGGCACGCTCAGCCATCACCATGGAATCGGTTCCTGGCATGCCCCCTGGTATGCCCGCGAGGCCGGGACGGATGGCGTGCGGCTGCTCGCCGCCGCGGCCCGCGAGCTCGATCCGCAGGGAATCCTCAACCCCCACGTCCTCTTCGATCCGGTCGATCGCCTGGAGGTGTGAGATGCTCGACCCCCTCTGGCGGCGGCGGGCGCTGGACGGGCTGGCCCAGCCGTTCGACCTGATCGTCCTGGGGGGCGGCATCACCGGCTGCGGGATCTTTCTCGACGCCTCCCAACGTGGCCTGCGCGTCCTCCTGCTGGAGCGGGGCGACATCGCCTCCGGCACCTCCTCGCGCTCCTCCAAGCTGATCCATGGGGGCTTGCGGTATCTCAAGCGGCTGCAGCTCCACGTCACCCGCCAGGCCGTCCGCGAGCGCGACTTGATGCTGGCGGTCGATCCCCACCTGGTCTGGCCGATCCGCTTTCTGTATCTGGTCTATTCCGGCGCCCGCCCCCCTGCCTGGCAGATGGAGATCGGCCTCCAGGTCTATGACCGGCTGAACCGCGGCCGGCGGCACCACCGGCGGCTCCCGACGGAGGAGCTCCTGGCGAGCGCGCCGGGCGTCGCGACGGCCGGGCTCCAGACCACCTTCGCGTACGGGGACGCGGTGACCGACGACGCCCGCCTGACCCTGGCGGTCGCCGCCACCGGCACCGGCTACGGGGGGTACCTCCTCACCCGGGCCGAGCTGGAGGACGGCCTGCGCACCACGGCCGGCCGGCTGAGCGGGGTGCGCTTTCGCGACCAGGAGACCGGCGAGGTCCACACCGCCCGGGCGTCTCTCGTGGTCAATGCCACCGGCGCGTGGGTGGACCTCGTCCGCCATCGCCTGGGGATCTCGGGAGCGCGCGTCCGCCCGTCGCGGGGCAGTCATCTCATCTTCGCGAGCGATCGCCTGCCGATCACCGAGGCGGTGACCCTCCCCTCTCCGGACGACGGACGCCCGGTGTTCTTCATTCCCCACCCGGAAGGGGTCCTGGCCGGGACGACCGACCTGTTCCACACGGGAGATCTGGACGATCCCCGCCCGTCCCCGGAGGAGGTGGGGTACCTCCTGCGCGCCGCGCAGACGGCCTTTCCCGGCCGGCAGATCGGTGCGGACGACGTCCGTGGCGCTTTCGCCGGAGTGCGTCCGATCGTCGACACGGGAGCGGCGAGCCCGTCGGCGGCGAGCCGCGAAGAGGCGTTGTGGGACGAGGAGGGCCTCCTCTCGGTGGCCGGCGGCAAGCTGACCACCTGGCGGGCGATCGCCGAGGAGGTGGTCGACCACGCCCTGCGCTTCCTGCCCTCGGAGCGCGCCCGCGAGGCGTCCCCCTGCGCCACCGCCGGCACCACGGTCGGTGCCCTGGCACCGCCTGATCTGGCGGAGCGGCTGCAAACAGTGCAGGGGATCGCCCCGGATGTCGCCGCCGGTCTGGCCCGCCGGCTCGGCGGCCTCTCCTGGCTCGCCGGGGCGGTGGCGCGGTCGCCGAGCGAGCTGCACCCGCTCCTGGACGGCACCGACCTCACGGCCGCCGAGGTGCGCGTCCATCTGCGGCACGGAGCGGTGGTGCACCTCGAAGACCTCCTGCTGCGCCGTGCCCGCTTCGGCCTCTGGGACCCCGCCGCCGCCCGCGCCCTGGTCCCGCGCCTCGCGCCGCTCTTTCAGGAAGAGCTCGCCTGGACCGCCGACCGCTGGGACCGGGAGACGGAATCCGCCGCCGGGGCGTTGGCCGCCTGGACGCCGGAGGGGGTGCGGTGAGGGCGGCTCGGGCGGTTGAGACACCTGCGCGCCGCTCTGCAGACCACACATCGCGTTGCATGGGGGTGAGGACTCCGAGCGAGGCACTCCCGAGGCTTCCAAGAGATTCCCGAGGCGCCTCTGGGGACAGGAATTCCTTCGCGCACCTGCGGTAGAATAGGGAGATGAAAACGCTGTCGACTCTGCGCAGGCCGGTGGCCCTCAGCCGGCTTGCGACCTGCTGCCCTTTTAGATTTAGATAACTCTGACTTGGCGTGGCGTGCATCATGTCTATCATCACCAATGAAATGACCTTCGACTTCGACGGGCTGATCCAGCTCCTCGCCGGCCACCTCTATTCCGAGAAGAAGGTCTTCATCCGCGAGCTCATCCAGAACGCCCATGACGCCATCCAGCGCCGGGCGGTAAAGGACCCGTCATTCAATCGAGAGCAGGGTCACATCGACATCCTGACCGACCTGACCGCCTCGCCTGCGCGCATCATCTTTCGCGACAACGGCCTCGGCATGAGCGTCGAGGACCTGGAGGAGTTCCTCTCCACGATTGGGAAGTCCGGCACCAAGGCAGCCAGGGACGAAGCGCCGGAGGTGATCGGCCAGTTCGGCATCGGCTTCCTGTCCGGCTTCGTCGTCGGCGCGCGTGTCGAAGTTCGCACCCGCTCCTGGGAAGCGGCGCCGGATCAGGCCTGTCTGTGGGAGAACTCCGGGAACAAGGACTACACCATCACGCCCTGCACGCTCGCCTACGTGGGGACCGAGGTTACCGTTCACCTTCGCTCCGCCGAAGATCGTGGCCTGTTGCACGAGGATGCAGTCAAGAAGGTCATCCGTACCTACGCGGACATGCTTCGCATTCCCATCCACCTGAACGACCCAGGGCACCACAGCGCCGCGATTAACACCATGGTGATGCCGTGGGAACGCAATGGCATTTCCGAAACGGAGATGCGCTTCGACAGCATGATCTATCTGGAAAGAACGGTGCCCGACAGCGTTCTCGAGGTGATCCCGATTCGCATCAATGATCCTGCTGCCGACGGCAAATCCACCCTTCATGCGGAGGGTCTGCTCTACATTACCCGCACTCGCTTGATCGCGACGGATGCCCCCCGCACCGTGCGGGTTTTCCTTAAGCGCATGTTCCTGTGCGAGGAAGCCAAGGAGATTCTGCCGCCCTGGGCACGCTTCATCAATGGCATCATCAATACGCGCAGTCTTTCGCCCAACGCTGCCCGTGACAACTTCACCCGCGACGCCAGTTTTACATCTCTACGTGATCGCCTCGGCGACCTCATCGTGGACCACTTCGAGCATCTGCGGGAAAAGGAACCCCAGCGCCTCTCAGAGATCCTTGCATATCACGACCTTGGCATCAAAGCCGCCTGCCACTACTACGACCCGTTCTTCGACAAGTTCGCCCATCTCCTGGAATGGCGGATCAATGCCAAGTCTGCCGCCGCCCGTGACCGCAACCGGCCGAGCGGTCGCCGTGTCCTCAGCGCCGATATTGGGGCCAATTACACTTGGGCGACTCTGCCGGAGATCCTTGCCGCCCTCCCCTCCCCGGAAGGCGGCGGTGCCAAGCGCTTCCCCTGCTTCACCACCAGCAGCTCCGCCAACCAGTTCTTCGAGATGGCCGATGCCGCCGGAACCACCGTAGTGGACGCCAGTTACTATTTCGAGGCGGAGCTGCTCAAAACCTGGGCCGAACGGCGCAAAGCGGTGCTCTCTCTCGTCTATGTAGACCGCGAGGACGACCCCGCGGTCTTCCGCGAGATCGATCCCGCCCAGGACCGCGCCGTCCGTGCCCTCGCCCAACAGATGTCTCACTACCTCCGGCCTGGTGGCACCGGTCGCCTGCGTGTCGAACCGCGGCGTTTCCAGCCGGAGTCCCTGCCCGCCGTGCTCAAGAGCAGCGAGGTCGCCCAGGGCAGCAGGAAGGCCCGTAGCATCCTCAGCGATCCGAATAGCCCATCTGATCTTCGCGCAATGGCGGAGGAGATGCTCCTCCTCAGCCGAAATGCCGACATGCGGATGAGTATCAATGCGGCCAATCCTCTCATCCGCACCCTCGCCAGCCTCGCCGAGATCAATCCCGAGGACGACGACCTGCTCCACCTCATGCAATGTGTTTATAACGATGCCATCCTCTACAACCAGGAGCTCATGACCCCGCGCAATGCGCAGATTTTTCACGAGCAGTTCCAGCGGCTCATGAACAAGTCCCTCCAGTTCCTGGTGGAAAAGGGCGACCTCGCCCGCGAACGCGCAGAGCTGGACAAACAACGCCGCCAGACGGAGACCAAACGGAAGCGTGAGCGGAAGCATCTCACCGCCTTCCTGATGACTCCCTTCGCCAAGGAGTTCGACACTGCCCGCGAAGCCGTCCGCCTCGCGGTCGAAGACCGCCTCGGCTGCGAGCTGCGCACAGCCGATCAGAAGACCTTCGAGGACCTTATCCGTGGCAACGTCGAGGCGCACCTCGACGATGCAGACTTTTTTATTGCCGATGTCACCGGAGCCAATCCCAACGTCATGATGGAATTGGGAGCCGCCCTGTACGGCCGCGGCCATCAGCCAAGCCTTCTCATCGCCCGCGTCGCGAAGAGCGGCGACAAGCCGGAGCTCCCTGCGGATCTCGCCGGGCACATTACCGGCGGCCTCTACGTCGCGAGCCAGAGCGAGGTGGAGATTGCTGATTTGCTGGAGGAAGGCTTCCGCAAGCACGAGCGGCTGGGCATTCTGCTCAAGCGCGAAGGCCGCGAGGACTACATCTCGCCGCAAACCCTTCGTGCCTGGACGAGGGACATCCTCATTTCGAAGACCCTCTACGAACGGCTCAGCGACGCTTATCCCACTGTGAGCGCCTGGAGGAAGGTCAATGAGAAACAACTGGAGATCCAACTGATCGGAGAAGCTGATCTCGCCTCCGTGGTGCTGAGGCGCATCAAGGAAAACCTTCCCGGCTGACCTTCCCTGTAGTCCTCATGGCCTACCACGACGAACTTTTTAAGCAAGGTCGGCAAGCCGGCTTGGCTGATCGCGTGGCTGAAGCGGCGCTGCTCTACCGCAGTGCCGCTTCAGCCGCCCTTGAAGTCGGCGACCGTACCGCATGGTTCAAGTGCATGGTGCGGGCAGCATCTGCCACAGGCGACAAAGGCGACATACGAGCCAGCCTCGCCCTGCTTCTAGAAGCTCGCGAGTCGGAGCCGGAGGATGCCCCGCAGTTCGAGGCATGGTCGGCTCGGAGAGAAATTTTTTTCATCACACAGTCGATCCGCCCAGAACGATCTCGGCTGAAACAACTCCTCGCCGACCTCCGGTTTTACGCCACAACCCACAGTGCTCGGGCAGCCGAACTTCTCTTACTCGAAGGGAGTCTGAATTCCTTTTGCGGAGACTGGCGTACCGCCCTCGCCTGTTTCGAGACCGCATGGCAGGCCAAAGATGGACACGACCTCAAAGCGTACAACGCTTACATTGCCGCCTCGCACTGCCTGCGACTCGGCCAGCCTTCCGCCTGCCGGGATTGGATTTTCGCGCTTGACCAATGCGAGGATAAATCGGTTCCCCGCTGGAGCGCTGAGAGCACCCTCCTTCTCGCCCGCGCCGAGGGCCAACCTTTCGCTACCCTCCTATCAAATCTGCGCACTTACACTGACCGCGCAGCCGGTGTCCAGCGCGCCGATACCGCCGACATTGTACGTGAGCTGGTCGCCCGCACCCACCTTCTCGATCCCAATGCGGGCGACCCTGCTGCCGACTTTCACCCAAGCCGCTCCGAGCTCCGGCAGGCACCCAGAAACCGGCAGGTTGTCCACAGCCGCTACGACGCCCACTTGCTCCACCTCGACTACCGGCTCGCCTGCCTCCGCTACGTCGCCAGCGTTCCGGCCGTGGATGATTTTTATTACTATCAACCCCAGCAAGTGCCGGCCAGCCTCGTACCAACAGACCTCGCTCAGTTTCAACGCCGGCTCCACAAAGCCCGTGCCGCTGTCGCCAGCACCCTCCGCTACGCCCGCCACCTCGATACCCTCCTCGAATGCGACTACCGCCAACGTGAGGTCCAGGCCCGTAGCGAGCGGATTGAGGAGATCGCGCGGGCAGTCGGTTGATCCGCCTCGACCAGTAGTTTCGACCAGTGGTTGGGGTAAGCAGCGTACGCAGCACAGTTGTTCGGCATTCCGCAGCCGCGCGTCTCCGATGCTCAAGAACTACAAGCTCAGCCGCTTCTCCTCCGAGCGCCCTCCTGGTGGACCGCGATGTCGAGATCGTCATCCGGCCCAAGGCCAAAGGGCACGCCGCGCGCGTCGTCTCTGTGTCGGTTGCTTTACCTTGACGCAGCATACGGCAAGGCCGTAGAGTCTGACCTGTGTACACGGTCGTTGAGACACCTCTCTTCCAGCGGCTCGCCGACGACCACTGGTCGGACGAGGAGCGGAGCGCCTTCGTGGCATTCATCGCGGCCCATCCTGAGGCCGGCGAGGTGGTCCCGGGCTCAGGAGGGGTGCGCAAGGTTCGCTGGGGCCTCGGCGGGCGTGGTAAACGCGGCGGCGTGCGCGTGATCTACTTCAACCGGCTGACGGCGGGTGAGATCTGGCTTCTCGTCTTGTACGCGAAGTCGGAGGCCGGGAACATCCCGGCTCACGTCTTGCGGCAGATCAAGGAGGACATTGAGCATGGCTAAGGTTTCCGGGAAATCCAGGCTCGCCACCTCCGGCGAGGAGTTGGGCGAGCAGCTTCTGCAAGCGGTGCGGGAGATGAAGGCCGGATTGCGCGGCCGTGTGCATACGCCGGAAAGGTCCAGCCTCGTCGAGGCCCGGCTGAGGACGGGACTCTCGCAGGCCTCGTTCGCGGTTCTGATGGGGGTTTCCGTGCGCACGCTGCAAGACTGGGAGCAAGGCCGCCGAGAGCCTTCCGGCGCGGCGAAGACTCTCATCAAGGTGGCGACCCGGCATCCGGAGGTTCTGCAAGAGCTCGCGCTGTAAGATCTCCGGCGGCTCCTCGGTTCGATCCGCTCGTCAGGTCGGCGCGGGCCTCAGGCGTCCGCACGGCCAGGCACGACGTGAGTCTGGTCCATGAGCGGCTGCGAGCTGCGCGAGAGGGCGCCCTCGGACCCGCCGCCCCTAGTCCACCTCGGCCTTGATCGACAGCGCCAGAAGCGAGCCGTCGGCCTGGCGGGTTCCGCGGCCTTCGGCGCGGGTGGGACGGCCGGCGGCCACGGAGCGGGCGATCTGGGCGAGGGAGTGGAGGTCGCCGCGCGCCTCCCACCGGGTCTGGGCGTTGACCACGATCCGGGTGCCACCGGCGAGGGTCAGGGAGCTCTGGCCGGCGGTGGTCACGGCTCCTTCGAACTCTTTGCCGGCCCGCGGCGCCTTGCCGCCTCCCTTCCCCCCCTTGCCTCCTTTGCCCCCTTTGCCACCACGGTTGTCGCCGCCGTTGTCGTCGTTGCCCCGGGTCTGGTTGTCGTCGGTGAGAGCGGCTGTCGAGCTGGCGGTGGTCGAGAAGGCCGGGGCGTCGTCGGTGAACGCGGGTTCCGTGGGGCTGGAGCCCTGCGAGCAGCCGATGGTGCCGAGCGCGAGGGTGGAGAGGGAGAGCAAAGCGATAAGCTGGAGGGAGCGATGGCGGTTCATGGTATCTCCTTGTGGTTTGGTCGAGTTCTGTTCCGTCTGTTGAGACAGGCGAAGGCCGCCGGTGGAACAAACTTCTTTTGCGGTCTTCTGGTGCTGGCTCTGGTGGCCTCTCCTGTCGCCGGGCAGACGCTCGACCAAGCCGTTGCGCTGCACCAGGCGGGGCGCCTGCGCGAGGCGCTCCAGGCCTACCGGCGGATCGCCTCCGCCCACGCAGGTCAGGAGCCGGGGCTGGCCGCGGCGGCGCTCAACAACGCCTGCGTGCTGCAGCAGGACCAGGGCGCCCTGCGCGCCGCGCTGCCGGACTGCGAGGAGGCGCTGCGCTTGCGCCGGATCGAAGGAGACCCCTTGTCGATCGCCGAGACGGTGAACAACCTGGGGCTGATCCTGGAGACCCTGGGCCGCACCGGCGAGGCGGAGCGCCACTACCGCGAGGCGCTGGCGATCAACCGCAAGCTCGGCGAAGCCGAATCGGTGGCGATGAACCTGGGCAACCTCACCGCGATCGCGGTCCAGAAGGGCCGCTATTCCGAGGCCATGCGCCTCTCCACCGAGGCCGCCACGGTGGCCGCCCGCCATCCGGATGCGCCCTGGGCCGAGGAGCAAGGGCAGATCGCGCGGATCAACCAGAGCGTCGTGCTGCGCAAGGTGGGCGCCTACCGGGAGGCGCTCGATCTCTCTCGGGATCTCCTGAAAAGCAACCGGCTGGACCCGCGGCGGCGTGCCGCACTGCTGGTGAATACCGGCGTCTTCTATCGCAACCTGGGAGATCCGGTGAGCGCGGTGGAGAGCTTCCGCGCCGCCATCGCGAGCTATCGCGCGCTGGGGGACACCGCGGGGCTGTCCAACGCCTGGCTCAACCTCGGGATCGCCCTGCATCTGAATCTGGCCCGCCCGCGCGAGGCCGAGGCCGCCTACCGGGAGGCGCTCCGTCTCGCCGAAGCGGACGGCAATCAGATCGAGGCGGTCGAGGATCTGTTCTATCTCGGCCGCCTCCTCCTGGCGCAGGGCCGGCTGGACGAGGCGGAGGCGGCCTTCCGGCGCTGCCTGGACGGGGCGACGCAGAGCGGCTCGGTCGATGGGCGGTGGTCGGCCCGCGAGGGGCTGGGGCGGATCGCCGCGGCGCGCGGGGACCTGCCGGGCGCCCTGGCGCACCTCCTCGGTGCCCTGGACGAGATCGAGCGGGTACGCGCCGGCCTCGACCGCAGCGGCTGGCGGGCCGGCTATTTCGGCGACAAGCGCTCCGTTTATGCCGCGACGGTGGACGTGCTATGGCGGCTCGCCCGGCTCCGGCCGCGGGAAGGCTTCGCCGGCCGCGCCCTGGAGGTGGTGCAGCGCGCCAAGGCGCGCGACCTGCTCGATGCCCTGGGACCCGGGGGCGCTGCGTTGACCCCGGCCACCGCCGCCGCGATCACCGCCCGGGCCGACGGCACCCTGCTCGAATATTTCCTGAGTGAGGACCGCCTCTATCTCTGGACGATCCGTCGCGGTGCGCTGCAGATGGCGGACCTCGGCCCCAAGACCCCCGTGGCGGCGGACGTTCTGCGGGTGCACCGGGCGCTCGCCGGGGGGACCGAGCCGGACGCGGCGGCGGTCACGCGGCTCTCCCGCACGCTCCTCGGGCCGGCCGGTCCTCTGGGTGCGAAGGGGGAGACGCTCCGCATCGCGCCCGACGGGCTGCTGCACTATCTCCCGTTCGAGATCCTCGCGGCGCCCGCGGCCGACGGCGCGCCCCTGGTCGAGCGCCACGCCATCTCCTACCTGCCGAGTGCCTCCCTGCGGGGGGCCGGTGACGCCACCGCCTCCCCCACCCTCCGCCTCGCCGGCTTCGGCGCCCCGCTTCCCTCGCGCCCGACCGCCGGGGCAACCCTTGTGGTGGCCCAACCCCTACCGGCCGCCGAGCGGGAGCTCACCGCCATCGGGAGCCTCCTGGGCGGATCGAGCGAGCGGCACCTGGGCGCACAAGCGACTGAGCGGGCCTTCCGCCAGGTGTTCGCCCGGGGCGCCCGGGTGGTGCACTTCGCCACCCACACCGTGGTGGAAGAACGGCCGGGCGGTGGCGCCTCCATCCTCCTCACCGCAGCGGGCGGAGACGACGGCCTCCTGCAACCGCGGGAGATTGCCGGCCTCACCGGCTCGTGTGACCTGGTGGTGCTCGCGGCCTGCAGCACGTCCCTCGGAGCGGGGGAGGAAGGAGGAGCCCTGGTCTCCCTCACCGGCTCCTTCCTCGCCGCCGGAGCCCCCGCCGTCGTGGCCACCCTCTGGGACGTGGGCGATGCCGCGACCGCCGTCTTCATGGAGCAGCTCTACGCCCAGCTCGGCCGCGGCCTTCCTCCGGACGAAGCCCTGCGCCGGGCGAAGCTGCGCCTGCGCGCCGATCCGCGCTGGAACCGGCCTGGCCTCTGGTCGGGCTATGTCCTGGTGGGAGAGGCGCCGCCGGTGGCGCCGCGCCGGGAGCTGCGGCTGGCCCTGATCTGGGGAGGCGCGGCGGGGCTCCTGCTGCTCGGCCTCGCCGCGCGCCGCCTCACTCGAAGACGATCGCGCCGTTCTCCATCGCCAGCTTGAGCTTCCGGCCCAGCGTGTTGGTGAGCCAGGTGCCGGCCGGATCGAGGGTGACCGGCGACTCGGTGCCGAGGGCTGCGGAGGCTTTGGTCGGCAGGGAGACGGCGATGATCGTGCCGGGCACGGTGTTGAGCGTGCGGTTCGGGGATCGGAAGTCGATCCGCAGGATGCCCGGCTTGCTGCGGTCCACCGTGAAGGTGGCCTTGCCGTAGCGCGGATCGATGCGGACGACCGCAGGTCCCGCGGCGACGGCGGCGTTGTAGCGCAGGGTCACCCGGCCGCTCGAGATGCCGAACGGCTCGAAGGTCTGGAATCCCAGCTCCGCCGTCTCCCCCGGTGCGAGCTGGTCGCCTTCGGCCTCGACGGCGAGGGGGGCGGTGGCGCCGCGCACGGTCAGCATCGCGTTGATCGGGGCGAGATCGACAGGGGCGCCCCCGCTGTCGATCAGCGAGGTGAAGGAGGGATCGACGGTGATCGTGTACTGCTGCCCGGCGGTCACCGATGGATCGAGCCGGAAGCGCAAGACGGCGAGCGGGCCGTCGGAGGCGTTGATGGTTCCCGAGGGAGAGGAGAACTGGACGCCCACCGACTGGCTGTCCGCCGCACCCGTCGGCGTCGCCTGGACCGTCACGTCACCACGGGTGCTGTAGACCACGGCGCTCAGAAAGGTCAGAGGCCGGACGGGCTGCCGCAAGGCTTCCGCAGTGAGCCCCTGGAGGGCGGCGGCGGTCGGCCTGCCGACGCGCACGGTGATCTTGCCCTGACGAATCGGCCGCGCCGCGTAGGTGCGCAGCACGACCGCCACGATGCCCCCCGGCTTGCCGATGGCGTCGTTCGCCCGCAGCTTAAGCGTCTCATGCCCACCCGATCCGCCGCCGTCGTCGCCGCCGCCCTGGCGGGCCGCGGCCTCGGGGTGGCCGGTGACGAGGAGGGCCAGGGCGAGGAGAGGGGCGGAGAGGAAACGGGAACGTGCTGTCTGGCTCATGGTGCGACCTCCGGCGGCGGCGAAATGCCCGCAATTCCAGAGTCTACTCCTCTTGTCATGACGCAGACATTACAGCGGTGGCTCTTCCGGCCGCGGCTTCGCCTGGAACCCCACCGGAGGGGAGATCGCGAGCCGCCCCCCTTGCGGGTCCAGGGCTTCGACGGTCCAGGTGTAGCGCACCGCGCGGTGGAGCCGGCCGGCGAGGTCGGCCGGCAGGGGAGCCACCGGCGTCTGCGTCGCCGCCTCCCAGAGCACCGAGCCGTCCACCGTCGTCAGGCGCACCCGGTAGCCGGCGGCTCCCGGCACGGCCCCCCAGCGCAGCTCCGCCGGCAGGTCCGCCACCTCGCCCACCGGGGCGACGACTTCCACCGTGGCACCGCGCAGCGCGCCGCCGACCTCCGGCGTCGGCAGGTCCGGGGGCGCTTGCAGCACCCGCCAGGTGAGACCGAAGCCGAGCACCAGAACGGCCGCCGCGGCAAAACGCAGGAGGGAACGCGAAACGGTGCGGGCCGGTGCGGCCGGTGCGGCTGGTGCAGGACGGCGCGGACCCGGGAAGGGCACGACGTTGGAGCGGGCCGGGGCCGCCGTCGGTGCCGCCAGGCGGGAGACGACGTGCTCCAGATCTTCCGGCGCCACACCGGCCTCCGCGGGTGCCGCATCGAAGAGACGGGCGAGGTCCCGCTCGGCGGCACAGGCCGGGCAGCGGTCGGCGTGCGCGTCGATCGCTTGTTGCCCGGCGGGAGAGAGGTCCGCCCGCTCCGCGGCGAGAAAAGCCTCCGGGGGAGGGCAGGCGCCCGCGTCCGGGGCGTAGGCGGCCTGGAGCCAGGCGTCCAGGGTCTGGCGCGATCCGTCGCTCATGACAAGGCACCTCCGGCGGATTGGCGGGCGAGCCACTTCCCGAAGTGGCGCTTGAGCTTGCGTCCGCCGCTGACGATGCAAGCCTTGGCACCCGATTTGTTGGCGAGCTGCAAGAGGTCGGTGATCGCGGCGAGCGGCAGGCCGTCGACGAAATGGAGATAGAGGACCTTGGCCTCGACCGGCTCCAGGTCGCGTTCCATCGCGGTGCGAAACGCCGCCAGAATCTCCTTGCGCTCCAGCTCCCGCTCCGCGCCCGGCGAGGGCTCGACCGGCTCCGGGATGCTCTCGTCGTCCAGCGCCTCGGTCTGCCGGCGCCGCGCGGCGACGCCCCGGTTGATGGCGACGCTGCGGGTGACCGTGTAGAGCCAGGTGGAGAACCGGCTGTCGCCGCGGAAGGAGGCGAGCCGCTCGTGCACCCGCAGAAAGACCTCCTGGGCGACGTCCGCCGCCTCCTCGCGGTCGCTGCAGATCCGCAGGCACCAGGCGGCCACCTTGGGCTGATACCGCCGGTAGAGGACGGAGAGGAACGCATCGCCGCCCCCCGGCGCCGCCTGGCGGGCTCGCGCGATCAGCTCTTCATCGTCGAGACGGTCGAGATCCATGAAGGTCCGGGGTCGTCGCCTGAGGGAGGCGGGGCTCCAGAGAAGAATACCCGAGCCGTGCCCGGTGCGGCCAGCGCGGCGCGGCCGGGTCTCCCGAGCCGGATCGGCCGGGAGGCGAGGGGGCGCGGCGAGGAGGGGCGAGGCACTCATCACCCCTTGAGACAGCGAAGAGGGCGCGGCGGAACAGGAATCGTGCCGTCTCCGTGCGGGGACAGACCCGTCCCCTCACATCGGCGGCCCGAGGGCGTTGCGCCGGGCACGCCCCTGGAGACCACCCTTCGGCACGAAGCTTGCTCAAACGCACGATACTGCCCCCGATCGCTCTCGCCGTTGTCGCGAGGGCTCGAATTCATGGGTGCCGCCCCGATGCGGCAAGGAGGGATGCATGCGCACGAGAGGTTGTGGACTTCCTGTTTCCGGGTTTCTGGTCGTCTTCGGATTGTCTCTGGCCACCGGCCGGTTGGCGGCGGTGCCGGTGCCCAGCCCACCGGCGGCGGCGGAATCCTCCGAGATCGCGGTGACCGTGGTGGAGATTCCGGTGGAGGTGACGCGGCGTGGCGAGCCGGTCCTCGGGCTCACCGCCGCAGACTTCGAGGTGGTGGAAGGGAAGCGTTCCCTGCCGGTGGTGGGGTTCGAAGTGGTCGACCTGGCGGCGCCGGAACCTCCGGACGCCCCGGCCCCCGCCGCCGCCGCGAGCCGGAACTTCCTTTTCCTCTATGACTTCGCGATGAGCAGCCGGGAACGCTTGAAAGATGGCGTCGCCGCCGCCCGGGAGCTCGTCGACCGCGGGCTCGATCCGCGCGACCTGGTGGCGATCGCGGTCTATCTCCCGACCGGAGAGCTCGATCTGCTGCTCAGCTTCACCACCGACCGGGCGGCCGCCACGCGAACCCTCACCGCCCTCGAAGACCTGCTGAACGGCAAGGAGGCGGCCGCCGCGGCCGTCGGCTCCGACCCGTTGCGCTTGACCGGCCTGGGAGCGCGCGCGCTGCTCAGTCAGACCTTCCAGGTTCACGAGACCAACTTCGCCGACGACGCGCGGGACAGCCTGGGACCGATGGATGGCTCCGTGGGCTCGCTCCTGCAGCAGGAAGCGCTTTACGAGGCAGGCGTGGTCCACCGGCCGGCCGTCGAGGCCCGTCAGGCCGGTCACGTCAAGTCCCTGGCCGACGCCCTGTGGGGTCTCGCCGAGGTCCTGCGGCCGGTGACCGGACGCAAATACCTGACCCTGTTCAGCGAAGGCTTCTCCCTGTCGCTCGTCCCCCACGTAGCTGACGGTTACACCGGGTCTTCGGTGGGGAACGGAGATCTGCTGTTCAAGCTCCGGATGACCCTCGGCGAGCTGCGCCATGCCGGCTGGGTGCTCCACGCCGTGGACCTCGCCGGCATCCGGCGGGGAGAGACCGATGGAGACGGCCTCTTCTTCCTCGCCAACGAGACCGGAGGCTCCGTGGTCGAAGGGACCGCCCGGCTGGCGGAGGGTTTGGGCGCAGTCCTGCGCCGCAGTGCGCACAGCTATCTCCTGTCCGTGCAGGCGGACGTGCCGTCCGACGGATCGTTTCATCCGCTCGAGGTCCGCCTCCGCAAAGCGCCGCGGGGCACCCAGGTCCTCCATCGCGACGGCTATTACGCACCCCTGCCGTTCCGGCACCAGAACGACGTCCAGCGGCTCGCCGAGGCGGCGGTCCTGGTGTCCGGCACCGACGAGCGCGACGACCTGGGTCTGCGCGTGGCGGCGGTCTCTCTGGTCGCCGGAGTGGAGACCACCCGCGTCGCCGTCCTCGTCGAGATCCCCGGGGCACCGCTCCTCGCGGCCGGCTCCCCCCGGATCGGCGTCGAGGTCTTCGGCTATGCGCTGGACGCAGCGGGCAACAGCAGCGATTTCTTCGCCCAGGCCGTCGCGCTCGAACGGGAGAAGGTCGGCGCCCGGCTCGCCCAGGGGGGCGTCCGGGTGCTCGCCCGGCTCGACCTCCCGCCCGGGGCGCACCGCCTCCGGGTGCTGGCCCGCGACCGCCAGACCGGCCGTGCCACCCTCCTCACCGTTCCGCTCCACGTCGAGGCGGCGGCCGGCCCGGCCGCCCTGGAGGCCCTCTTCCTCGCTCCCGCCGACGATCCCTGGGTGCTCGTCCGGCCGGAGGACGCGCCGTTCGACATCCACGGCCGGGGGGTGGTTCCGGCGGCCCGGGGGACCCTCGCCGCGGCCGGTCAGGCGCAGCTCTTCCTGCTCGGCCGCGGCCTGGCCGAAGAGGGCACCTGGATCAAGAACCGCATCCTCGATGCCTCGGGGAAAGCGATGGAGGGAGGCCTTCTGGAGCTGCAGGCGATCGCCCCGGGAAGCGCCGGGGAGCTCGATCTGGTGATGGCCCGCCTGCAAGCCGGCACCCTGCCCCCGGGCGCCTATCACCTGGAGCTGCGCGCCGGCCACGCGACGCGCGCTCAGTCGGTCGCCGTGCGGCCGTTCGAGGTCCAACCGGCTCAACCGTAGGGGCGGCCGCCCCCCTACGGGTAGTACCCCCGCACCGTCTTCGCCTCCAGGCCCGGCCGGGCCAGTTGGACCTCGACGGTGCGGAATTTGTCGTCGCGGCTCGGATTGGTGGACTGGTAGGCGAGCATGTATTGCGAGCGCAGCTCCTCCTCGACGACGGCGAAGACCTTCTCCAGCTCGGAGGCGGCGGCGATGAAGAAGGAGCGGCCGCCGGTCTCGTCTGCCAGCTTCTGGAGCTTGGCGCGCACGTCATAGTCCTTCTGGGGCATGTCGATCCCGACGCTGTAGATGGCGACGCCGCTGCGGCGGGCGAATTCCAGAGCTTCGCTGAAGGTGTAGTGGCTCGCGGTGTCCTGGCCGTCGGAGAGCAGGACGATCGCCTTCTTTCCCTTGATGCCGCCGAAGTAGTAGAGGGAATAGATCAGGCCGTCGTACATCGCCGTGTTGCCTTCCGGGGTGAGACCGTTCAGGCCGGCGGTGAGCACGTCCAGCTGGCTGGTGAAGCGGACGCCCAGGCTCGCGGTGTCGTTGAAGGTGAAGACGGCGGCCCGGTCCTTGGGTTCGAGCACGGCCTCGAAAAACCGTGTCGCGGCCTTGATCGCTTCCTTCAACCGCTCGCCGTTGCGTTCTCCCATGGACGACGAGGTGTCGACCATCACACCGGCATAGATCGGCAGATCGCGCACCAGCTCGAACCGGCGCACCGCCTGGGGCTTTCCGTCTTCGAGGACGGTGAAATCCTTTTCGGTCAGTCCCTCGACCGCCTCGCCCTGGCGGTTCACCACGGTGGTGAACAGCTCGACGAAATCGACGTCCACTTCTTCCACGTAATCCGGCGCATTGATCAGCACCAGGTCCTCGGTGGAGTTGCCGTCCGGCGTGTAGGCGACGGCGCGGACGTAGGAGACCCCGGCGTTCGCGGGCAGCAGGATGGGCTGGACGTACGGCGGCTGGTAGAGGCTCGCGAGGAGCGTCTCGTTCAGATAGATCTCCACCCGGTCCAGGCTCTCCCCCTCCGGCAGCTCCACCTGCGCCTGGGCGCGCAGGCTCGCCTGATAGGTCTTGCCCGGCTGCGGCTCGACGAGGCGGATGGAGAAGCGGTGCGGCCCGGAGTTCAAGAGGATCTCGTCCTCCGCCAGCCTTTCGTCGCCAGGGCCGAGGGCGAGGGCCTGCAGGGTGTGGATCTTCGGCGCGGTGCCCAGGTTCAGCTCGACGCTGTAGGGCGGCTTTCCCTTGGTGAGGACCGGCTTGCCGTCGAGCAGGAAGCGGACGCGGGCGATCCCTTCGCCGGTGGCGCGCGCTTCGATGCGCACGGTGCCGGTGATCAGGCCGGGAGGCGGCGGCAACAGGCGGATCGTCTTCTCGTCGGTGCCGAAGCTCGGCGCGTTGGCTTCCGCCAGCTGGGCCGGAGCGGAGGCGGTGGGTGCCGGCACCGGGGCCGGCGCCGAGGCGGCCTGGGCTTCTTCGGCGGAAGGGATGGCGAGCTCGCGGGTCTCGCGCCAGAAGCGTTGGCCGCCGGTCTCCTCCACCTTGAGGATCAGCGTATAGGTGCCCGGCCGCAGATAGCGCTGGAAGACGAGCGGGAAGGTGTCCGCCGCCGTGGCGTCTCCTCCGGGGAAGAGGAACCGGTAGCGGAACTGCTCGAACAGCTCGCCGCGGTAAAGCACCTCGCCATCCACCACGAAGCTGGCGGACGTGCCCGCCGCCGCCAGGTCGGCCCGGGCGACGCTGACCACGCCCTGCACGACGGTTCGGCTGCCATAGCGGCCGGGGAAGGCGAAGTCGGCGCGGGCCGGGAAGGTGGCCGCGCCTTCAGGCACGTCGGTGGAGCGGGCGAGGAAGGCGGCGACCCACTCTTCGTTCGGCCGCGGGATGAGCTGGGAGGCCTTCAGAAAGGCGTCCCAATCGACCGCAAAGGCGAGGCGGCCGAGCACGTCCTCGCCGCCCTGTGAGCAGGCGGTGTCGATCAGCTCCTGGTCTTTGACGCCACCGGTCGCGCGCAGCCGCAGCTCGACCGAGAAGAGAGAGGAGAGCCCCTCGCCGGGCGACCACAGGCGCCAGGGTCCCCGCGATGAGCCGCCGGGGGAGACGAAGACCACCGAGAAGCCGCGCTTCACACGCTCGGAGCCGTCGTAGTCCCAGACCTCCAAGGGCATCAGGCTGTCGCAAAGGGAATGGGTGACCGTCCGGGGCGGCCCGGCGAGCAGAAGGACGCGGGCGCGGTCCTCGGTGACGTTGCCCATCTCCTCGCGCGCCTGCTTCAGGCGCTCCTGCCATTTCTCATGGAGCTCGTTGCGCGCCGTCTGGGTGTAGGGGTCCCGCACGTCCCAGAAGCGGCGGATGAAGGCGTCGCGCTGGTAGTCGCGGGGGAGCGCGAGAAACGCCTGGCGCTCGGTGGCGCTCAGCAGGGGCGCGGTCTCTTCGAGAAACTCGCGGTGCCGCGGCTGCAACCCGGCGGCGGGATCGGGCGTCTCCGGTGCCGCTGACGCGAGGTCCGCGGCGGCCAGGGCACAGCACAGCAGAGCGCAAGGCAGGGAGAGGGCCGGGAGGGTACGGCGGAGCCTCGACATGGCCGCTCGATCGTACACCCCGTACCGGCTCGAAGGGTAGCGCGCAGCCTCGCGCTAAACCTTCCTCGCGTCGCGGGTTCTCCGGTGGGTGAACCGGAGATCCCAGGACGCGAGGCCATGAACGAGACATCTTCCCGCTACCACAGTGACGTCCACGTGCTCACGGTCTGCGGGCCGGTGCGCGAAGAGAACCAGGATGCCGCCGCCGTCTGGAAGGCGGAGGGGGGCGAGGTCGCCCTTCTCGTCGCCGACGGCATGGGAGGGCATGCCGCGGGGCGCGAGGCGGCGGAGATCACCGTCCACTCCTGCCTCGACACGCTGCGCCGCCACAGGGAGGGCTCCTGGGAAGACGCCTTCCGGTCGGCGGTCACCGGGGCGCAGGCGGCGGTTCGCGAGGCCTGCGCCCGGGAGGAGGGCCGGCGCGCGGCGATGGGTGCAACGGTCGCCCTCGCGGTCTTGGGAGAGCTCGCGGCGGTTCCCCACCTGCACGTCGCCCACGTCGGCGACAGCCGCGTGTACCTCTTCCGCGGTCGTTCCCTCTACCGCCTGACGGCGGACCACTCGCTCGTCGCCCAGATGGTGCGCGACGGCCTGCTCGCCGAGGAGGAGGCTGCCGGGCATCCGGATTCCCATGTGATCCAGCGCGCGATCGGCCAGTCCGGACCTCTGGAGCCGGAGATCGGAGAGCCGCTGCCGCTGGATGTGGGGGACGTGGTGGTTCTGTGCTCGGACGGGCTGCATGGCGCCGTGCCGGACGGCGGCCTCGGCGAGGTCCTCGGCCGCTCGGGCAGCGCCGAAGAGGTCTGCCGAAATCTGCTGGCGGCGGCCCTCGCGGCCGGCAGCGAAGACAACATCACGATCGCCTGCGCCCGCCTTCTCGGAGAGCGGCCGGGCCGGCGCAAGACCCGGGTTCCGCGCTGAGCCGAACCCGAAGCAAAGGAGACATGAAGTGACCGAATGTGCGAGCTGCCATACCTTGAATCCCGGGACGGAGCGGGCATGCCTGGCCTGTGGCACCGCCCTGCCGCGCTCCGGCCCGACCGGCTCGACGCCTCTGGGGCTGACGAGCTGCCCGGCGGGACACCCGATCGACCCCTCCTGGCGCATCTGCCCCTATTGTGAGCGCAGCGCCGCCACGGCAGGCCCTCCGGCCCCGGGCCGCGCAACCCGGCTGGATGGTGCGCCGCCGGCCGCCGCCGGTGCGGCGGCGACGCGGCTGGAGCCGGTGCTCCCGGCCGGCCGCCGAACCGTCCTCGAAGGGGCCTCTCCGGTGGTGCCGGGGGACGCTTTCGCCGCGCCGCCCACGGCGCCACCGGTGGCCCCGTCCGCCCGTCTGGTGGCGGTCCTCGCCGCGCCGGAGCTGGGCGGCGGATCGATCTTCCCGGTGCGGGCGGGGCGGACCACCCTGGGGGCCGGCCGGCAGAACGACGTCGTGCTGGCCGGGGACACCGAAGCCTCCGGGGAGCATGCGGTCCTCCTCCACCGCGGCGACACCTTCCATCTGACCGACCGACTGTCGACCAATGGCACCTGGCACAACGGCCATGAGGTTCCGGCCAACGGCACCGTACAGCTCCAGGACCGTGACTGCATCCGGTGCGGCCGGACGGAGCTGATTTTCCTGAGCATCCCCAACCACCCCGGCAAGGAGGAATGAACGTGTCCATGATTCTGACCATCCGCCATCTCGGCGGCTCGCTGGCGGGCAAAAGCCAGCGGGTCGCCCTGCAAGAGGGGCAGAGCGTGCGCCTCGGCCGCTCCCCGGAAAGCGAGATCAAGTTCACCGACACCGCGGACGACGGCGTGAGCTCGCTCCATGCGGAGCTCAGCCTGCAAGGCTCCCGCCTGTTCGTGGAAGACAAGCGCAGCTCCAACGGCACCTTCCTCAACGGCACCCTGTGCCCGCCTCTCCAGAAGGTCGCGGTGCCGGACGGTGCGCGCCTGCGCCTCGGCCGCCAGGGTCCGGAGATGCAGATGGCGGTCGCAACCGCAGAAACCGGCCCGGCCAAGGAGAGCATCGGCCGCGCCACCCTGCTGCGGGAGATCGACAAAGTCCGCCAGGAGGAGCGCGGCGTGGTGGCCGGCGAGATCGCCGAGACCCACCGGCGGTCGCGGCTCTGGCTCGGCGGCGGCCTGGGCCTGGTGCTTGTGCTGGCGGCCGCCGGGATCGGCGGTGCCGCCTGGTGGAGCCACCAGAAGTCCGAGCGGCTGGCGGCGGATCTCTCGCGGCAGAAAACGGAGCTCGACCAGGAGAAGAACCCCTGGCCGGCGGTCGAGGCCCGGGTCAGCCCTTCTGTGGTTTCGATCAAGTGCCGCTACCGGCTGCGCCGGCCGCTCCCGGTGAACGAGGATCAGGCCATGGTCGTCGAAGATCTCTGGGGAGGCGGTGGTGGCTCGGGCGTCCTGATCAAACCGGGGCTCATCCTCACCGCGCTGCACGTGGTGGAGCCCTGGAAGTTCGTCCTGCCCGGCTGGGAGGGCGTGGTCGAGAGATTCGCCGTCCGGCCCGAATATGACGTCCTGGAGGTCCAGTTCCCCGGCCAGCAGCCGCTCAAGGCTTCGGTGGTCGCGGTGTCGGCCGAGCATGACCTGGCGATCCTCCAGGTACAGCAGACGGGCGCTTCGGCCGTGCCTCTGGGCCAGACCAATGCCGAGGTCAAGGTGACCGACGAGATCGCCGTCCTCGGCTATCCCGGAAACCTCGGCCAGTACCAGGTCCAGGTCCAGAACGTCACCGGCTTCGGCGAAGCGACGCGCGCGATCACCGAGGTCACCCCGAGCTTCATCCAGGGAACCGTGGCCCAGCCGCTGACCGCCTCCGGCGAAGGCTCCCACCATCTGGTGTTCACCGCCGCCATCGAGCCCGGCAACAGCGGCGGCCCGGTGGTCAACCGGCAGGGCCAGGTGATCGGGATCGTCTCTTTCCAGTTCGACCGCACGGGTCCGCCGATCACCATCCTCGGCGAAGAGATCCCGACGCAGCTGCCGGCCCAGGCGGGCAGCCGCGCCGTGAGCCCCGACGACATTCAATCGTTCCTGCGCCAGCACGGGTTCGCCTGAGCCCGTGAGGAGACGTGCCATGCGAGCAAGCCGATCCCTTCGCTGCCTCCTTCTCCTCGGGCTCTTCGCCGGCGGGCTCCTCGCCCAGGCGCCACCACCGGCGGAGCCGGTCGTCGACGAGCCGTTGACCCTGGAGGCCCCTCCGGTCGAGCCCGAGCCGCCCATCGACGGGGCGCCGGCCGAGGAGCCGCCGGTCCCCGCGGAGCCCTGGCCGGACGAGCCCGTTCCCGATTCGGCTGCCGGGGTGGCCGAACCTCCGCCGGTCGATCCGATGGACGTGCCGGTGGATGCACTGGACCTGCCGGCCGAAGCCCCTGCGGCGATCCCGCCGCCGCAGGCTCCCCCCTCCGCCCCCGCCGCCCCGGGAACGGGCCGGCCGGCGAAGGCCCCGGGAGAGACCTTCCGGGTCCGGCTCGCCGAAGCGGGCAAGGGATTCCGTGCCGGGATCGTCGGCCAGCTCCGGGTGAGCGCCGTCGGGCTGGCCTTCACCCGGGACGGACAGAGCCGGGCCGACTGGTCGATCGCCTGGAAGGACCTGGAGGCGGCGCGCAAGGAGAAAGGCCTGTGGGACGCACCCTTCGTGCTGGGCCTCATCGGCCGCGACGGAAGCCGCCGGTTTCTCGCCCGGCTCGACAAGAGCGGGCGGTATCTCGACGGCGCTCCGCTCCTCGCGGCCATCGTCCGCACCGGAGGGGCGCGGCTCAAGTGACGGCCTGAGGACCACCCGGGAGGAGCCATGAGAGAGCACATCGGACATTACCGGATCGAGGCCGAGCTGGGGCGGGGCGGCATGGGCGTCGTGTACCGCGGCGTCCACGAGCACCTGGGGCGGGAGGTCGCCATCAAGGCCCTGACCCCTGAGCTGACCCGCCAGCCGGAGTTCAAGGACCGGTTCTTCGCCGAGGCCAGGACCCAGGCCCGGCTGCAGCATCCCCACCTCGTGGCGGTCTACGACCTGCTGGCCGAGGCGGGCGAGTATTTCATCGTGATGGAGCTGGTCACCGGCATCGGCCTCGACGACCTCCTGCGGGGCCGGGCGGGTCGCCTGGAGCTGGCCGAAGCCCTGGGGATCTTCAGCCAGATGCTCTCCGCCCTCGACTACGCCCATTCGGAAGGCGTGATCCACCGGGACATCAAGCCTTCCAACGTGCTGATCACCGCGGACGGCCGGGCGAAGCTGACCGACTTCGGCATCGCGCTGCTGGTGGGAGACAAACGCCTGACCGCCTCCCAGTCGACGATCGGCACCCCGACCTACATGTCCCCCGAGCAGATCTTGCGGCCCCGGTCGCTGGATCACCGCACCGACATCTACAGCGCCGCGGTCGTGTTCTTCGAGATGCTGACCGGAAGCCCGCCGTTCGACGGGGAGACGGAGTACGGGATCAAGAAGCTGCACGTCGAAGCGGCTCCGCCGGACCTGGCCCGCCTGCGCGCCGATCTGCCGCCGGGGATCGCCGAAGCGGTCGCCCTCGCCTTACGCAAGAATCCGGACGACCGGCCGCCGAGCGCCGGAGCCTTCCTGCGGGCGCTTCTCGCCGCCTCGCCGGAGGAGGCAGCGCCCGCCGTCGCCACCCTCTCCCCGCGGCCGGTGCCGGGTCTCGGTGCGCCGACGGCCGTATCCGGCGGGCCCCGGCCGGCTGCGCGGCCGGCCTTCGGCCGGTTCCTGGCCGAGAACCGCCGGCTCCTCCTGGGAGCCGCGGGGCTCCTCGCCGCCACCCTCGGCGCGGCGTTGGTCCTGATGCGCCCAACGGACCAGAGCACCGTGCCGGCGCTCGCCGCCCTCCATTCCGACCCGGCACCTTCCCAGCCGCCGGCCCCGGCGCTGCAACCCCCGCCTGCGGAGCCGATCGCGGCCCCTCCTGCGCCCCGCCCGGCCCCGACTCCGGTCAAGCCCCGGAGCACCCCGCGCCCCCGCACCGCCGAGCCCGTCCCCGCCCAAGAGGCACCCGCCGCACCTCCCCAGGTCGCGGAAACCCAGGCTGAGCCCTCTGCACCGGCCCCGGTGCCGGCGGAGTCCG
Organism: Holophagales bacterium UBA5704; assembly: GCA_002420005.1. Classification (GTDB taxonomy): domain Bacteria; phylum Acidobacteriota; class Thermoanaerobaculia; order Multivoradales; family UBA5704; genus UBA5704. Next base: position 130,477 of record DIHE01000126.1, read on the forward strand.
GCGCGGCCCTCGACGCCCGCCTGGACGAGCTGAGCCCGGTGGCGGATCGCTTGGAGGACCTGAGCAAGAAGACCTGGCGAGCCTACGAGCGGGCGCGTCTCCAGACGGCGCTCGGCCCCGGGCTGGCCTCCTTCCGCGACGCAACCGCCGCCCTGCGCAAGGAGCTCCGCGCCGTCCGGGGGACCGGGATCTTCGGCGCGTTGCGCCGGCGGGGCCGTGAGACCGACACCCGGACCTTGGAGAGCAGAGCCAGCGACGTGCTGCGCCGAGGCGGTGACGTCGAGAGCCTGCTCACCGACGACCCCGGACGAGCGGAGATCGAAAGCTCGTGGCGCGAGGTCCGGCGGGAGCTGCAGCGACTGGAGACGTTCTTTCTGCGCTAGTCGAGTTCTTTGTTGCGTCCATGGAAGGGGGTGCTCCGCACCGGTTTGGCCGCCGCCGTCCCTGCGCAGGAGGTGACGGAGGCTCCGTCTCTGGTCCAGGAGCTCCGCCGAGGCCCCGGGGGAGAGAACCTCTCGGGCCTCTCCTGAGCCGGGCAACTTTCTCCCCGCTTCCACGTATCCAGACAGGCGCTGCGCCCGCTCGTGGAATCGGCTATCCTGGAAGGCGGGCCGGGCCTCCGAGCCACCGTTCGCTGCCAAACACGCATCCCATGAGGAGGACTACATGATTCGCAAGACTCTGGCCGGCCTGGTGATGGCCGGCTTGGTGAGCACCATCGCCTGGGGACAGACCGCCGACGAGCTGATCGAGAAGAACATCGAGGCCAAGGGAGGCCGCGAGAAGATCCAGGCCATCAAGACCGCGCGCATGACCGGCACGATGACGCTGGGGATGGGGATGGAGGCGCCGATGACCATGGAGATGGCCCGCCCCAACAAGGTCCGGCTGGAGTTCGTCTTCCAGGGCATGACCGGGGTCCAGACCTACGATGGCAAGGACGGCTGGATGCTGATGCCGTTCCTGGGCAAGACCGATCCCGAGGCGATCACCGGCAAGCAGCTCGAACAGCTCCAGGAACAGGCCGACATGGATGGCCTGCTGGTGGACTACAAGGCCAAGGGCCATCAGGTCGAATTCGCCGGCAAGGAGGACCTGGAGGGGACTCCCACCTACAAGCTCAAGATCACCAAGAAGAACGGGGATGTCGGCTACTACTGGCTCGATGCCGAGACCTACCTGGAGCTCAAGGCCTCCGGCAAGACCAGCATCAACGGCCAGGAGGTCGAGGGGGAGGCCTGGTTCGGCGACTTCAAGGAGACCGGCGGCGTGCTGTTCCCTCACTCGATCGAGAACAAGGCGGCCGGCGCGCCGGGCGGCATGACGATCTCGATCGAGAAGATCGAGGTCAATCCGGAGCTGGCCGAGGCGCGCTTCGGCAAGCCGGAGCCGGCCGCGGCGCCTGCGCCCAAGCCCTGACGGTTGTTCCGGGAGGCTCCCGCGTGCGGAGGGCCTCCCTCTCTCCCTTCGGTCGTCCTTCATGTCCAGAGAGGAAACGTGTATGAGGCCCATCCCTCGGAGCTTCCTAGGCCTGGCCACCGGACTGGCGCTCGCCGCGAGCGTACCGGCCGCCGCCCAGGTCGAGATCGACTCGTCCACCTTCGGCGGGCTTGAAGCCCGCTCCATCGGTCCCGCGGTCATGAGCGGCCGCATCGCCGCCATCGACGGCGTGGCGAAGGATCCCCTCACCTTCTATGTCGGCGCGGCCGGCGGTGGCGTCTGGAAATCCACCGACGGTGGCACCACGTTCAAGTCGGTCTTCGAGGACCACGCGCAGTCGATCGGTGCCGTCCGGATCGATCCGCGCCAGCCCAGGAACGTCTGGGTGGGTACCGGCGAGTCGTGGACGCGCAACAGCGTCTCGATCGGCGACGGGGTCTACCGCAGCACGGACGGCGGCGAGACCTGGACCCATCTGGGACTCGAAAAGACCGAGCGCATCGCCCGCATCCAGGTCAGCTCGGCGAGCTCCGACACCGCCTGGGTGTGTGCCACCGGCCCGCTGTGGAGCGCCGGTGAGGACCGCGGTGTCTACAAGACCACGGACGGCGGCAAGACCTGGAAGCGCGTCCTCTATGTCGATGCGGACACCGGCTGCTCCGATCTCGACATCGATCCGCAGGAGCCGAAGATCCTCTATGCCGGCTTCTGGACCTTCCGCCGCGGCCCGAGCGAGTTCCGCTCCGGCGGCAAAGGCAGCAGCCTTTGGAAGAGCACGGACGGCGGCGAGACCTGGCGCAAGATCGAGAAGGGGCTGCCGGCCGGTGACAAAGGGCGGATCGCCCTCGCCGTGGCGCCGTCGCGCACCAGTGTGGTCTATGCCTTGGTGGAGTCCAAGGACACCGCCCTCTATCGCTCCGAGGATCTCGGGGAGAGCTGGGAGCGGGTCAACAGCTCGTTCAACGTGCAGGCGCGGCCGTTCTACTTCGCCCACGTGGTGGTCGATCCCACCGATCACAACCGGGTCTACAAGCCGGGTCTGACTCTCACGATGAGCGAGGACGGCGGGCGCAACTTCAACAGCTCGATGATCCCCAGCTTCGCCGGGCCGCACGCCGATCATCACGCGCTGTGGATCAATCCCCACAACCCGTACGAGATGATCCTCGGCACGGACGGCGGCGCCTATATCAGCCAGGACCGCGGCAACCGCTGGCGGCACGTGAAGTCGCTGCCGATCTCGCAGTTCTACCGGGTGAGCGCCGACATGGCCTACCCCTACAACGTCCAAGGCGGCCTCCAGGACAACGGGTCCTGGCGCGGCCCTTCGCGCGGCAGCCGGGGGATCCAGAACCGCGACTGGCAGAACATCGGCACGGGTGATGGTTTCTATGCCTTCCGCGACCCGCTCGACGAGGACCTGGTCTACTCCGAATACCAGGGCGGCCAGGTTTCGCGCCTGCGCCTGTCCACCGGGGAGAGCCGCGACATCAAGCCGCTGGAAGCCGCGGGGGATCCGCCCTACCGGTTCAACTGGAACACGCCGATCCACCTGAGCCCGAACGATCCGGGGACGATGTACATCGGCGCCCAGTTCCTCTTCCGTACGCGGGACCGCGGCGAGTCCTGGGAGAAGATCTCGCCGGACCTCTCGACCAACAACCCGGCGTTGCAGCGCCAGCTCCAGTCCGGCGGCCTGACGGTGGACAACTCGGATGCCGAGAATCACACCACGATCTATGCGATCAGCGAGTCGCCGAAGAATCGCGACGTGATCTGGGCCGGCACGGACGACGGCAATCTCCAGGTGACGCGCGACGGCGGCAAGACCTGGACGAACGTGGCGGCGAACCTGGCCGGTGTCCCGAAAGGCACCTGGGTCTCCAGTGTCGACGCCAGCCCGCACGACGAAGCGACGGCCTTCGCCACCCTCGACGGACACACCCGCGGAGACATGAAGACCTACGTCTTCAAGACCACCGACTTCGGCAAGACCTGGACGGCTCTCGCCACCACGGCGACCGAGGGCTACGCGCACATCGTCCGCCAGGACCCCGAGCATCCCGGCCTGCTCTTCCTGGGCACCGAGCTCGGCCTGTTCATCTCGGTCGATGGCGGCGTGCGCTGGGCGCGGTTCACCGGCGGTTTCCCGGACAAGGTGGCGGTGCGCGACCTCGCCCTCCATCCCCGCGACCACGACCTGGTGATCGCCACACACGGCCGCGGCATCTACATCGTGGACGACATCTCGCCGCTGCGCCATCTCACCGCGGAGGTGATGGAGCAGGAGGTCGCGTTCCTGCCGTCGCGCCCGGCGGTGATGATCATCCCCAATTCGATCCAGGATTTCCCGGGGGATGACGAGTTCGTCGGCACCAATCCGGACGAGTCCGCCACGATCACCTACTGGCTCAAGAAGCGCCACCTGATCGGCGACCTCAAGCTGGAGGTCTATGACAGCCAGGGCACCCTGGTGGCCACCCTGCCGGGCGGCAAGCGCAAGGGCATCAACCGGGTCGCCTGGCCGATGCGCCTCGCGGCGCCCACCATGCCCGGCGGCAACTCCGTGATCCTGACGGGCAACGCCTTCTTCGGGCCGCGCTCGCCGCTCGGCACGTATGCGGTGAAGCTGATCAAGGGAAACCAGACCTTGCAGAGCCAGGTCATGCTGGTTCCCGATCCGCGGTCGACCCATACCGCCGAGGACCGGGCGTTGCAGAACCAGACGGTGATGACCCTCTACCGCCTGTTCGAGCGGCTCGCCTGGGCGGATGCCGCCGCCGTCGGCGTCCGCGACGAGCTGCGGCAGCGCGCGGCGGGCCTGCCCAGGGGGGACAAGCTGCGGGCGCCGATCGACAAGCTGGCGGGGGACCTGGATCGCTTCCATGCCGAGCTGGTGGCCACCGGCGAAGGCGGCTGGATGTCCGGCGAGGAGCAGCTGCGCGAGCGCCTCGGCGGTGTCTACGGCGGAGTCAACGACTATGACGGCCGCCCGACGCAGTCGCAGCTCGACAAGACGAAAGGCCTGGTGGAGGAGCTCGATCAAGTCGCCGCACGGCTCGCAGCGGTCGAGAAGGGCGAGCTGGCCGCGATCAACCGGACGCTCACCGCACGCGGGCTCGCGCCGGTGAAGCTGCCGTCGTTCGAGGAGTGGAAGAAGAAGTAGGCTCGATCCGAGGTCGACGACATGGCGGGGTTCGATGCAGCACGGCGGGCGGCTCTGGTGTCCGACCTGCTCGCCCTCGTCGGCGGCCGGCCGGCGGACCTGCTCCCGTTCGAGCCGGTGCGCCGGAGCCTCCAACTGCGCCATCTCGTCGACCGCGGCCTGCACCAGGTCCCTCTCGACCGCATCGTCGGCAGCCTCGACCGGGCCGGCGAGTTCAACCGGGTCTTCCTCCCCCGGGAGGAAGCGCTGCGCGAGCGCTGGGAGGAGATCAAGGAACTGGCGGAAGGCCCCCGTGGCTTTCCGCCGGTCGAGCTCTATCAGGTCGGCCAGGTCTATTTCGTGGTCGACGGCCACCACCGCATCTCCGTCGCCCGTTCCCTCGACGCCCCTTCGATCGAGGCACACGTCCTCGAATTCCTCACCCCCCTCCCCCTGGGACCGGAAGACGCGCTCGACGACGTCCTCCGGCAGCACGGCCGGGCCGAATTTCTCGACCTGACCGGCCTGGTCCCGGAGACCCCGGGCGACTATCGCGTCAGCGGGCCGGACGGCTACCGCCGTTTGCTCGACCACATCCGCGTCCATGGATACTACCGGGGGATCGAAGAAGGCCGTGACGTCCCCTGGGACGAGGAGGTCGCCTCCTGGCGGGACACGGTCTACCGGCCGATGCGGGAGACGATCCGACGGAGCGGTCTCCTGGAGGAATTTCCCCATCGCACCGAGACCGACGTCTACCTCTTTTTCATGGATCACCTCCACCACCTGCGGCAGGTTTACGGCGACCCCCATCTCTCCCCGGATGCCGCGGTCGAGGACTTTGAAGAGCTGCAGAGACAGGCGCGGAAGACCCGGCGGCGGCGGCGCATGCGGCGCTGGTTCTCCGGCGGCCGGTCGGACCCGGACGCTGCGGGATAGGATCGATTCTCGACGAGAGGAGGGAGCCGCATGGACAGAGTCGCCGTCGTCACCGGAGCTTCGCGCGGGCTGGGTGCCACGTTCGCACGTGTGCTGGCCGAGGAGGGATGCGCGGTCGCCCTGGGAGCGCGCGATGGCGCGGCGCTCGACCGGCTGGCGGCGGAGCTGCCCGGCGCCGCCTTCGCCCATCCGCTCGACGTGAGCGAACCCGCCAGCATCGAGGCGTTCCGCCGGGCGGTGGTCGGCCGCTACGGGCGCCTTGACACGCTCATCAACAACGCCGGCGTCGGGACGTTCAAGCGCCTGGACGAGCAGAGCTGGGAGGACTGGGAGCGCACCTTCCGGGTGAACGTCTTCGGCGCCTGGGCGACGACCATGGCCTTCCTGCCGCAGCTCAAGGAGAGCCGGGGCCTGGTGCTCATGGTCTCCTCGGACGTCTCGGTGCGCACCTTCCCGGGCGGCGGCTCCTACACCGCCTCCAAGTTCGCCCTGCGCGCCCTCACCCGTACTCTGCAGCAGGAAAATCCGGACCTGCGGGTCCTGGAGCTGCGCCCCGGAGCCGTCGACACCTGGTTCGCCGGCTCCACCCCCGGCGCCCCGGGCAAGGACTGGTTCCTCCAGCCTGAAGTGGTCGCAGAAGCCGTCCGCTTCGCCCTGCGCCTCCCCCCCGGCGCGCGGGTCGAGGAGATCGTGCTGCGCAGCGCGGCGCAGACGCCGGAGTACTGATCGGCCTCGCATACAATCACAGGCGCTTCCGACGAGGAGGATTCATGAAGCTGCAAGTGAACGGCAAGGAACACGAGGTCTCGGTCCCCGACGACATGCCGCTGCTCTGGGTGCTGCGCGACGTGCTCGGGTTGACCGGGACGAAGTACGGCTGTGGCATGGCCCAGTGCGGTGCCTGCACGGTCCATCTGGACGGCGAGCCGGTGCGGTCCTGCGTGCTGCCGGTGGCGACCGCGGCCGGCAGCCGGATCACCACGATCGAAGGCATCGACCCTGCGGGCGGGCATCCCGTCCAGAAGGCCTGGGCGGAGCTCGACGTGGTGCAATGCGGCTACTGCCAGTCCGGCCAGATCATGACGGCGGTCGCCCTGCTCAAACAGAATCCCAAGCCCTCCGACGGCGACATCGACCTGGCGCTCGGCGGCAACATCTGCCGGTGCGGCACCTACCAGCGCATCCGCGCGGCCGTCCACCTCGCGGCCGAGATCGCAGGAGGCCGCGCATGAGCGCTCCCGTCTCCCGCCGGACGTTTCTCACCCATTCCGCCCTGGCCGGCGGCGGCCTGCTGATCGGCCTTGCCTTGCCCTCGCCGGTACGCCGGTTGTTCGCCCAGGAAGGTGGCGGCGCCGCGGCGCCGGCGGTGAAGCCGAACGCCTTCCTCCGCATTGCACCGGACGATACGGTGACCATCTTCCTCAAGCACTCCGAGATGGGCCAGGGCATTGCCACCTCGCTTCCGATGGCCGTCGCCGAGGAGCTGGAGTGCGACTGGAGCCGGGTGCGCAGCGAGCATGCACCGGCCCATGCGGACTATGGTCACACCGTCTACCGGATGCAGATGACCGGCGGCTCCACGAGCACCTGGGAGTCGTTCGACCAGCTCCGCCTGGCCGGTGCGGCGGCGCGCGAGATGCTGATCGCCGCGGCGGCGGCCCGGTGGAACGTTCCCGCCGCCGAGTGCCGGGCGGAGAACGGCTTTGTGGTCCACGGCGAGCGCCGGGCGCGGTTCGGCGAGCTGGCCGCCGCGGCGGCAGCCCTTCCGGTCCCCACTTCACCGAAGCTCAAGGAGCCGAAAGACTGGAAGATCCTCGGCAAGCCCACACACCGGCTCGACAACCTGGAGAAGATCACCGGCCGTGCGGAGTTCGGCATCGACGTCCAGCGCCCCGGCCTGCTCACCGCCGTCGTCGCGCGGTCTCCCTGGTTCGGCGGCAAGGTCAAGAGCTTCAAGGCGGCGAAAGCCAAGGAGATCCCCGGAGTGACGGACGTCGTCCAGATCCCGTCGGGCGTCGCGGTCGTGGCGCAGCACTTCTGGGCGGCCGTCAAAGGGCGGGAGGCCCTGGAGGTCGAGTGGGAGGCCGGGTCGATGGCCGGCTTCTCCTCCGCCGCGCAGCGCGAGGACTTCGGCAAGAAGGCGCGCACCCTGGGCGCCGTCGCCGCCTCCAAAGGGGACGCCGAGGCCGCCCTCGCGGGCTCGGCGCGGCAGATCGAGGCCGAGTACAGCCTTCCTTACCTGTCCCACGCCATGATGGAGCCGCTCAACTGCACGGCCGAGATCCGTCCCGGCGCTTGCGAGATCTGGACCGGCACCCAGTTCCAGACCGGCGACCAGGCCGCCGCGGCACAGATCGCCGGGCTCGAGCCGGAGCAGGTGCAGGTTCACACCACCTTCCTGGGCGGCGGCTTCGGCCGCCGGGCCAACCCGCGCTCCGACTTCGTCGTCGAGGCGGTGCATCTCGCCAAGGCGACCGGCAAGCCGGTCAAGGTCGTCTGGACCCGTGAGGACGACCTGCGCGGCGGCTACTACCGGCCGTCGTGGGTCAGCCGGATGCGCGCCGGTCTGGACGCCGCGGGGAAGCCGGTGGCGTGGACGCACACGATCGTCGGCCAGTCGATCATGGCGGGAACGCCGTTCGCCGGCATGATCCAGAACGGCGTCGACGGGACCTCCGTCGAAGGGGCTTCCAACGCGCCCTATCTGGCGGCGATCGGCGACCACCGGGTGGACCTGCACAGCCCGGAGTCGCCGATTCCGGTCCTCTGGTGGCGCTCGGTGGGCCATTCACACACCGCCTTCGTCGTCGAAAGCTTCATCGACGAGCTGGCACACGCCGCCCAGAAGGACCCGCTCGCCTTCCGCCGCGAGCTCCTGCCGGCGGATTCCCGGCACCGCCGGCTGCTCGACACCGTGGCCACCGCCTTCGGCTGGGGCAAACCGCTGCCGCCGGGGCATGGCGCCGGCCTTGCGGTCCACGAGTCGTTCGGCAGCGTTGTCGCACAGGCGGCGGAGGTCTCGGTCGAGCAGGGCTCGATCCGCGTCCACCGCGTGGTTTGTGCCATCGATTGCGGCCCGGTGGTCAACCCGGACGGCGTGGAGGCGCAGATGCAGTCCGGCATCGTCTACGGCCTGTCGGCCGCCCTGTACGGAGAGATCACCTTCCGCGACGGGCGGGTCGAGCAGTCCAACTTCCACGACTACCAGGTCCTGCGCCTCCCCGAGATGCCGAAGATCGAGGTGCACATCGCCCAAAGCAAGGACAAGATGGGAGGAGCCGGCGAGCCGGGCACGCCGCCGATCGCTCCCGCCGTCGCCAACGCCCTCTTCGCAGCGACCGGCAAGCGCCTGCGGAGCCTGCCGCTGCGGTTGGAGTAAAGAGCCCCACCGCCGGGCCGGTGCTGCGGCCCGGCGGCGCCCCGCTTGTCACGGCTTGGGTGGCGTGGCTACAATGGCCGCGGGAGGTTTCCATGTCCACCGTCAGCACCCGCGTCCTCAAAGACCAGCTCTCCAGCTATTTGCAGCGAGCCGAGGGCGGTGAGCAGATCGTCGTGCTGCGCGACGGCCGGCCGGTGGCCGCGTTGATCCCTCTGGCCCAGCTCCGGGAGATGACCGAGCTGCAGCGGCTGACCGATCTGGAGGCGCGCGGCCTCGTGGCGCTTCCCCGGCGGGGCGAGCGCGCCGCGTTCCAGGGACCATCCATCCCCCACCGGGGCAAGTTGGCCTCCGACATGGTCCGCGAAGACCGGCGTTGATCCTCTTCCTCGACACCAGTGCGCTGGTCAAGCTCTACATCGCGGAGCCCGGCTCGGAGCGAATGCGAAGCGTCGTGGCCCTGGGGGAGCCCATGGCCGCCTCGGTTCTCGCCTTCGCTGAGATTCACGCAACGTTAGCGCGCCGCCGGCGCGAGGCGCTCCTGCGGCCTCCGGAGCTCGCGCAGCTCCAGCAAGCCTTCGCCCTCGATTGGGAGGAGCTCACCCAGGTCTCGGCCAGCCTTGCGGTGCTCCAACTCGTGCCGGGCCTTTGCGCGCGCCACCCTCTCCGGGGGGCCGACGCCGTCCATCTCGCGAGCGCCCTTCTCCTCCACCAGGAAGGGCTCCGAGTCACCTTCGCCTGCTCCGACCGCGACCTCGTGGGCGCTGCCGCCGCGGAAGGTCTGCTCACCTTCGATCCAGTTGCTTCGGCCTGAGCACCGAGCCGCTGCCGCACGGCCTCGCCGCCTGGATGGCCCGCTGAAGATTCAGAGATGCGATGTCCTCCACGTCCACCGGGAGGAGGTCCTGGCGCCTCGCCCCCCGCACCTCCGCGATTCTCGCCAGGCAGCGGTCGATGGTGGCGATCTTCGCCAGGACCCGGTCGCGGTCGATCATCCGCGCATCCTGCGGAAGAGGGCGGGCACCATCGTAACAGACCGGCCGGGAGGCGCCCTTGCCTCCCGGCCGGTTCCGGTTCAACGGTGCAGGGTGACCGTCGAGGTCCTCGCCTCGGCGCCGGCGTGGACGGTCGCCGGGACGGGGAGGGTCTTCGGGGCCGCCTTCGCCGGGGCCAACGCCTGCTTCAGGACCCGGAAGAGGACCCGCGGACGGAACAGCGACTCGGGGCCCTTGATCATGTGGTTGACCTCCTGAAAGGCCAGGAAGACCTCCGGGCTCTGCGGAATCAGGCGGATCACCTGGTCGATGTACCAGTGCAGGAGCTTCACCTTGGCGGTGATCTCGCCGCCCTGGGTGGCCGGCCAGCGCAGGTCCTCGCCGGTGGTGAGCGCCCAGGGGGCGGTCACCAGCTTGCCGACGGCTTTCTGGAAGGCCAGGGGATCGAGCGTCCGGCCCCCGTCGCTGGTGCGCAGACAGCGGGCCAGCTCTTCGACCTCCAGGCCGGTCAGCGTCATGCCGAGGCCGTAGACCGGGTTGAATGCGCAGACCGAGTCTCCGAGCGCCACGAAGCCCTGCGGCAACCGGGAGAGCCGGTCGTACTGGCGCAGCCGGTTCGAGGTCCGGCGGTAGCCCCAGATCCGGGTCAACGGCTTGGCCTGGGAGATCGCGTTGTACAGGTCCGGGGCCGACAGGCTGCGGGCGAAATTCAGGAAGCCCTCGTCATCGGTCGGCGGATAGTCGTGCATCACTCCGGCGAGAGAGACCAGCCACCGTCCTCCCTCGATCGGCTGGATGATCCCGGCGCGCGGCTGGTACGGAGGCCGGTTCATCACCAGAAGGGTCTGCCAATCCTTCGCGATGTGGGCAGGCGGCTGGTAGATGCGGGTCGCATAGCCCCAGAAGGCGTCGACCTCGGCCTCTTCCGGGGCCGCGTAGCCCAGGCTTTCGAGCCATTGCGGAGCCGGCGACGTCCGGCCGGAGCTGTCCACCACCAGCTCGGCCTGGAGGATCTGCTCCTCGCTCTCCCCCTCACCCCGGCGGCGCGGCACGATGCGCACCCCGGTCACCGCCGAGAGGTCGGCACGGGACGACAGACCGGCGACCTCGAAGCCTTCGACGAAACGAACCTTCGGGTGGGGCAGCAGGTGGCGGCGGATGGTCGCTTCGAGCAGCGGCCGCGTGAAGGTGATCAGCTCGAGGCCGAGCTTCACCCGCGGCGACCAGCCATAGCGATAGAGAATGCGAAAGTCGGTGCCCTGATCGAGCAGATGGCTGCCGGCGGCGAGAAGGTCGGCGCGCACCCCCGGAAAGAGCTGCTCGACCACCATCAGTCCCCGCTTCATGAGGAAGTGGAGGTGGCGGGCCTGGGGTACGCCGGGGCGGTTCTCGACGCCCGGCGGGATGTGGTCCCGCTCGATGACGACGACCTCGTCGAAGTGGTCGGCCAACACCCGGGCCGCCATCATGCCGCCGATGCCACCACCGATCACCACGGCGCGGCGCAATTCTTCGGCGGATCCTCTCGTCTGCTCTTCCATCCGGTGCAGGTGCGACATGACATCCTCTCTTTCGTTCCGGCGTGCTACATGCAGTCTTCTCGCTGCCAGGCAACTGCACGAAAAGTGCCAGGCCGGAAAGCCTCCTGTACGCAGGGGCCTCGACTCCCGCCGAGTCTGTCTGGCGTGCCCGGTCTGTCAGAAGAGTCAGGAAAATCCAGGAGTGGTGTCCGTTTCTGGGACGTGGTTGCTCTGAAAGCGGACTGCAACACCCGGGGGGGCGTTCGCGTATCCTTCCCTTCGACTGTTCTGAGGAGAGCCCTTCCATGGCCCATCGAGTCTTTCGTGTCCTCTGTGCCGCCTTTTGGTTGTCTTCCGCGGTGTATGCCCAGACCAGGTTGCTGCGGTTTCCCGACATCGCGGGAGACCGGGTGGTTTTCACCTATGCGGGCGACCTGTGGAGCGCCCCGGTTGCCGGGGGGACGGCGCTGCGGCTGACCGCCCATCCCGGGCTGGAGATGTTCGCCCGTTTCTCGCCGGACGGCCGGTGGCTCGCCTTCACCGGGTCCTACGACGGGGACGAGCAGGTCTATGTGATGCCGGCGGCCGGCGGTGTACCGCGCCAGCTCACCTTCTACCCGGCGCGCGGCCCCTTTCCGCCTCGCTGGGGTGTCGACAATCAGGTTCTCGGGTGGACAAAGGAGGGGCGGGTCCTCTTCCGCTCGCTGCGCGATGGGTGGGACCAGGCCGACTCGCGCCTCTATACCGTCGGTCTCGAAGGCGGCCTGGCGGAGCCGCTTCCGATTCCCATCTCGGGGGCCGGCGACCTGTCGCCGGACGGCAAACAGGTGGCGTACAACCCCATCGCCCGCGACTTCCGAACCTGGAAGCGCTATCAAGGGGGGTGGTCGCAGGACCTCTATGTGTTCGACCTCGCGAGCCACGAGGTGAAGAACGTCACCAACCACCCGCGCACCGACCGCGATCCGATGTGGATCGGAGGCAGGATCTATTTCAACTCGGATCGCACCGGCACCCTCAACCTGTGGAGCTACGACGTGGCGAGCGGTGCGGTGGAGCAGGTCACGCACAGCGACCGGTGGGACGTTCGCTGGCCGGGTGACGATGAAGAAGGCCGGATCGTCTACGAGCTGGGCGGCGAGCTGCAGGTGCTCGACGTCCGCACCGGGGTCTCCCGCGCCCTGGTCATCGACGTGCCCACGGACGGCCTGTTCGACCGCCCCTCCCGGGTCTCCGCGGCGGATCAGATCGAAGACGCGGCGCTCTCCCCCAAGGGGGAGCGGGTGCTCTTCGTGGCGCGCGGCGACGTCTTCACCGCGCCGGTCGAGAAGGGGGTGACCCGCAACCTCACCCGCTCCTCCCGCCATCATGACAGAGAGGCGCGCTGGTCGCCGGACGGCCGCAAGATCGCCTTCCTCTCCGACCGCACCGGTGAGGACGAGATCTGGCTCATCGACCAGGACGGCCAGGCGCCGGCCGAGCAACTCACCCACGGCGGCCGGGCGATGCGCTACGCCCCCACCTGGGCACCCGACGGCAAGCGCCTCGCCTTCTCGGACAAGGACGGCAAGCTTTACGTGCTCACCCTGGCCGGCCGGAAGATCGTCGAGATCGCCGACGAGGCGCGCGGCCGTCTCACCGACTTCGCCTGGTCGCCGGACGGCGCCTGGCTCGCCTGGTCTCAGAGCGACGGCGAGCTGGTCCGGTCGATCTGGATCTGGAGCGCCGCCGACGGCCGCAGCCATCAGGTGACCGGCGATCTCTTCCGTGAGTCATCCCCCGCCTGGGACCCGGCGGGCCGCTATCTCTTCTTCCTGAGCTCCCGCGAATACGCGCCGATCTTCGACCCGGTCGACTTCAACTATGCCGTCGACCGCACGGTCGGTCTCTACGCCCTCGCCCTGCGCAAGGACGTGGGCCACCCGTTCCCGCCGGAGAGCGATGAGGTCACGATCGAAGGCCAGGAAGCGCCGAAGGAGGCAAAGGCCGCGGGCCCCGCGGCGGTGAAGATCGACTTCGACGGCATCGCGAGCCGCGTCGCGCGCGTGCCGGTACCGTTCGACAACTACTCCAGCCTGGCCGCTGCCCCTGGACGGCTTCTCTATCTGAAGAACCCTCCTCAGGCTCTGGGCCGGGACGACGACCCGTCCTCCCTGGAGGTCTTCACCTTCAAAGACCGTAAAGCGGAGACCCTGGCGGACGGCCTCGGCACCTTCGTGGTCTCGGACGGCGGCGGGCACGCCCTGGTGCTCGCGGACGGTGCCTGGAGCCTCTATGACGTGGCCGAAGGCAAGGGCTCGCGCAAGGCGATCTCCACCGCCGGCCTGGTGGTCGACCGCGTTCCGGCCGAGGAGTGGGCGGAGATCTTCGACGAGTCGTGGCGCCGCTACCGCGATTTCTTCTACGTGGAGTCGATGCACGGGTACGATTGGGCCGCGCTCAAGGAGCAGTACCGGCCGCTCCTCGCCCACGTGCGTCATCGCTCCGACCTCAACTACCTGCTCGGCGAGATGATCTCCGAGCTGAACGTCTCCCACGCCTATGTCTCCGGCGGCGACTTCGGCCTCCCCGAGCGTCCGCGGGTGGCCCTGCCCGGTGCCCGCTTCGCGCTCGATGCGGCGAGCGGGCGCTACCGGATCCGCAAGATCTTCCAGGGCCAGAACGAGGAAGATGCCTACCGCGCCCCGCTCACCGAGCTCGGCGTCGACGCCCGGGCCGGTGACTACGTCCTGGCGATCGACGGCGAGGAGCTGGCCGGGACGGACAATCCCTACCGCCTGCTCCGGCACAAAGCCGGCCGGCCGGTGACTCTGACGCTCAACGACAAGCCCCGGCCGGAAGGCGCGCGGCGGGTGACCTTTCAGCCGGTCGCCTCGGAGCAGAGCTTGCTCTACCTGGAATGGGTGAACGCCAACCGGGCCCGGGTGGAGCGCCTTTCCGGCGGAAAGATCGGCTACCTGCACATCCCCGACATGGGAGGGGACGGCCTGCGCGAGCTCATCAAGTGGTTCTATCCGCAGCTCGACAAGGAGGGCCTGATCGTCGATGTGCGCTCGAACGGCGGCGGCTTCGTGTCGCCCCTGATCCTGGACCGGCTGCGCCGCGGGCTGCTGACGGTCGATTTCAAGCGGACCTTTGACGTGCCGATTCCCTATCCGCAGGCCGCTGTTCCCGGGCACATGGCCTGCCTGATCAATGAGTCCTCTTCCTCGGACGGCGACATCTTCCCGGCCATGTTCCGCCAGATGGGGATGGGACCGCTGATCGGCAAGCGCACCTGGGGTGGGGTGGTGGGGATCAGCGGCACCGGCCCCCTCCTCGACGGCGGCTCGATCAGCGTCCCGGACTCCGCCACCGCCTCTCTCGACGGCCGGTGGATCATCGAAGGCCACGGCGTCGACCCCGACATCGAGGTGGAGAACGACCCCAAGTCCGTCCTCGAAGGCCGCGACCCGCAGCTCGAACGGGCGGTCGAGGAGGTGCTCAAGAAGATCCGCGAAGAGCCGCGGCCGCAACCGCAGCGGCCGGCGGCGCCGGTGAAGACGCCGCGGTAGGAAAGAGAAAGGACCCAAAGGACGACAAGGACGGCGAGGACACAGGGACGTGCCGCCGTCCCTGTTGTCCTTCGTCCCTGTTGTCCTTGCCGTCCTTGCCGTCCTTCTACTCATCCACCGCCTTCACCACCAAGAGCTCATCGACCTCGGCGAGGGCGGCGGTGACCGCCGCTTCCAACCGGCCCAGATGTTCGAGGTGCGTCGGGCTGGGCGGTGACCAGGAGGCGGTCACGTAGCCCTGGACGAAGGAGAGGCGGCTGAAGAGGTCGTCGCCGGCCCGCAGGCCGATGCTGTCGTAGGGGCTCCACAGCCGCCGCTCCAAGGCGTCGAGCCGGCTGCGCAGGGCGGCGGCGGTTTTGCCCAGGGCGGCTTCGGCGGGTCCCTCCACGTCCTTGTCCACGCGAAGGCGGCGGGCCCGGGCGGGCGCCTGGTCGAGATCGGAGCGCTCGTCGCGGATGCGCTGGATGGCCCGCAGGAGGCGGTTGCGCAAGTCGCCGACCCGCTGGATGGCCGCCTCGCGCGCCGCCCAGTCTTCGTCGCGGTTGGCGGAGCGCGGATCGGGGAGCACCCGGACGGTGCCTTCCGCCTGGTGCTCACCCAGCTTCACCGCGACTCCATAGAGGCCCGGCGGCAGCTCCGGGCCGGCCGGGTCTTCGGCCGGCGGCAGCGCGGGGTCCGCCGGGGGCTGGACGGGCTCATCGCGGGTGAGATTCCAGGCCACCCGGTTCACTCCCCGATGGGCCGGCACCTTGAAGTGGCGCACGAGCCGTCCGGTGGCGTCGGTGATCCGGATCTCGGCCTTGGGCGCGGCCGGTGCCGCGGGGGTCTCCGCCACCGGCTCCGGCGGGAGCCCGCGCCGTGCCCGGGCGAGGGCCTCCGGCGTCGCACCGGCCGCCCTCGCGTCCTCCCGCCGGCGGGCTTTGCGCGCGCGCTCCTTCTCGGCCTCCGGAAGCGGCAGGTCCTCTGCGTTCAGGGAGAACGTGAGAAGGGCGCCGTAGGGGCGGTTCTCGCCGCGGAATTCCGAGAAACCGAGAGCAAAGCCGCCATCCTCCGGGCGCTTCGCATACTGCCGGGCGTCCGGCGGCGGGAACAGGTGCACCGGCCGGCTCAGGACCTCCGCGGAGAGGGTTCGCAGCGGCTGCAGATCGTCGAGCACGTACAGGCCACGGCCGTGCGTGGCGATGACCAGATCGTGATCGCGCGGGTGGATCGCCAGGTCCATCACCGGCACCGTGGGGACGCCGTGCTTCCACGGGAACCAGGCCCGGCCGCCGTCGAGGCTCACCCAGAGACCGATCTCCGTACCGAGGAAGAGGAGGTCGGGATCGACCGGGTCCTGCTCCAGGACGAGGGCAGGGCCGCGCAGGTCCGGCGTGACGAGGCTCTTCCAGGTCTTTCCCCAGTCGTCGGTGCGCAGGACGTACGGGGCGAAGTCCGAGCGGCGGTGGTTGTCGAGCACGACGAAGGCGCCGGCCGGGTTGTGGCGGGAAGGGCGGACATCCGGGATCCAGGTGTTGGCCGGCACGCCCACGAAGCCTGCTTCGAGGCTCTGCCAGGTCGTCCCGCCGTCGCGGGTGAGGTGGAGTCGTCCGTCGTCCGTGCCCACCCAGATCACCCCTTCCTGGAGCGGGCTCGGTGCGATGGCGAGGATGGTGGTGTGCGCCTCTGCACCGGTCGAGTCCGGGGTGAGGCCGCCGCTTTGGGTGCCGTGCTGCCAGTCGGGATTGTCGGTCGTCAGATCAGGGCTGATCGTCGTCCAGGTCTCCCCGCGATCGGTGGACTTGTGGAGGAACTGGCTGCCCAGGTAGAGCGTGCCGGGGTGGAACGGGTCGGTGGCGAGGCCGGCGTTCCAGTTGAACCGGAGCTCGCTGTCCGGGGACGGCGGCGACAGCGGCGCCGGCTTCAGATCGCGGATCTGGCCTGTGGCGACCTCATAGCGGCCGAGGTTGCCTCCCTGGTAGAGGGAGTAGATGAATTGCGGATCGCCGGTGTCCGGCAAGGTCTCGAAGCCGTCCCCGGTCCCGACGGGGATCCAGGCATGGTTGCGGATGCCGCCGGACTGCCAGACCGCGGACGGACCGCGCCAGGAGCCGTTGTCCTGCAGGCCGCCATACACGTTGTAGGGGGTCTGCTGGTCCACCGCCACGTGGTAGAACTGGGCGAGCGGCAGATTGGCGACGAAACGCGCCGTCTTTCCGCGGTCCTCGCTGATACCCAGCCCGCCGTCGCCCGCCAGAATGAAATGATCGGGATCGTTCGGATCGATCCACAGGTCGTGGAAGTCGCCATGGATCGTGTAGCCGTCGATCAGCTCGCGGAAGGTGCGCCCGCCGTCTTCCGAGACCCGCAGATCGTAGTCCAGGGCGTAGACCCGGTCGGGCCAGGCCGGATCGACGCGGACCTCACCGAAGTAGAACGGCCGGGGATTGACGTCCCAGCGGTCGTTGACGGCCTTCCAGGTGCGTCCGCCGTCCTCGGAACGCACCAGGGCGCTTTTCTGCGCTTCGACCATGGCATAGACGACGTCGGGCCGGGAGGCGCAAAGGGCGAGGCCGATGCGGCCGAGATCGCCTGGCGGCAGACCGTCCTCGGCGGTGATCTGCCGCCACGTGGAGCCCCCGTCGTGGGTCACGTAAAGGCCCGAGCCCGGCCCGCCGGAGCGGAAGAACCAGGGCCAGCGGCGCACCTGCCAGAGGGAGGCAAACAGCTTGTCCGGATTGCGCGGATCGAGGAGAAGATCGGCGCCGCCGGTTCTCTCGTCGACGAAGAGAACGCGCTTCCAGGTGCGCCCGGCGTCCTCGGTCTTGAAGATGCCGCGCTCCGGGTTCTCGCCCCAGAGGCGCCCGAGCGCCGCCACCCAGGCGACGTCGGGGTTTTTCGGATGCAGGACGATGCGGTGGATGCGCTCGGTCGCCTCGAGCCCGAGGTGGCTCCAGGTGCGTCCGCCGTCGCGGGTGCGGTAGACCCCGTTGCCGGCCGAGACGCTGTTGCGCACGTTGCCTTCCCCGGTGCCCACCCAGACCACGTCCGGGTTGTGCGGATCGATCGCCAGGGCACCGATCGAGGCGACCGGCTGATCGTCGAAGACCGGGGTCCAGGTGGTGCCGCCGTCGGCCGACTTCCAGATGCCTCCTGACGCGGCGCCGACCCAGACGGTCGCGGGATCAGAAGCGACCGCCGCGACGGCCGTGACCCGGCCGCTCATGCCGGCGGGGCCGATCGCGCGGGCTGCCAGGCCGGCGAGGAGATCCGGATCGACGGACGGGAGGGCGGCTCCTGCCGCCAGGGTGGGGGTGAGCGCCAGGATGAGGGCGGGAAGCAGGCTCTTGCGCACCAGGGTATCCTCCAGGGAAGCCTTCGCGAGGAGCCTATCGCACTCAAAGAAAAAGGGGAGCCTTGCGGCTCCCCCGGTACGTGCCTGCCGCGTTGGGCGGGCTTAGAAGCGCAGGCGCAGACCGAGCTGGGCGAGCCGCTGCTCGGGCTGGAGGTTGCTGGAGCCGGCGTAGGCGTTCGGTTGGCCGAAGCGGTTGAAGAGCGTCGGGTTCTTCTCGTTGGAGAGGTTGAAGACCTCGCCGATCAGCTCGAGCGAGAAGCGATCTGCGAAGGAGAATTCCTTGGACAGGCGCAGGTCGAGCTGCGAGAACTTGGCGCCACGGCCACGGTTGACGCCTTCGCGGCCGGGGAAGTCATACACGAAGCCGTCGCCGTTCAGGTCCTGGTCCGCGAAACGGCTGTAGGGCAGGGCCGAGCGGTAGCGGAACATGCCGGAGACGTTCAGGCCCCAGGGGCCCCGCCAGAGGCCCGACAAAGTCACCCGGTGCCGGGCGTCGGTGTTGAGCGGGCCGAAGCAACGGTCGCACTGCGGATCGAGCGGATTGGCCGAGACGTCGCGGCGGCCGCCGCCCACGTCGGCCTGGTGGCCGGCGTCGGTGATGCGGAACTCATCGGCGCCCGCCAGCACGTTGCCGGTCGCCTCGGAGTAGGTGTAGAAGCCCTGCAGCTCGAACTTGTCGCTCAGCCGCGCACGGGCGCTGAGGTTGACGGCGTTGTAGTCGGCCTGGCCATCGCCGTACCACAGCCGGAAGTTGCCGAACTGCGGGAAGCGGCGCTGCCCGTTCGCGGTCACGGGGTTGGCGCGGAACCGGTACGGGATGTGGCGATAGTTGATCCGCACGCCTTCGAAGTTGAGGCCGAGCCAGTTGTTGACCTGCCAGGAGTAGCCGAGCGAGGCCTGGGCGGAATAGGGGGTCTGGAGCGTCGGCGACGCCACCTCATTGGGCGGGAAGGCCGCGGTGGCCGGCGGCAGCGGCGGCAGCTGGCCGGGCCGCAGGGGGACACCGTTGATCTTGATGCCGTTCGGATCGACGAGGTTCAGGCGCACACCATAGTCGGACTGCACGGCCGCCGACGGGAACAGGATGGTGGCGTTGGTGTAGGGGAAGTCGTAGTAGATGCCCCAACCGCCCCGCACGATCTGCCGGCCGTTGCCCGTGAGGTCATAGGTGAACCCGAGACGCGGCGCATAGTTGTCGTCGTCGTTCTCCAGCACGCCGCCGCGGCCACCCTTGAAATCGTTCAGGTAGTACTCGTTGAACGTGGTCTGGGTGGACAGGGCCTTCCAGATCGGGTTGGTGCGCTGGTCGAGGTCGAAGCCCTCCCAGTAGTCATAGCGCAGGCCGAGGTTCAGGGTCAGCCGGTCGCTCAGGAAGATGTCGTCCTGGAAATAGCCGCTGTACTGGTCGACCGGGGTGGAGTCGGAGAACGAGCCGCCGAAGATCGTGAAGTCGATCACCGAGACGTTGTCGTTGCCCACCGTCCACTGGCCCTGGAGACCGGTCGAGAAGTCGCCTCCCAGCTCGGGCTCGTGGATGTAGTTCAAGCCGGCCTTGAACTGATGGGTCTTGCCCCACAGGCTGCGGGTGAAGCTCAGGTCGTCCTTGTACTGGTACTTGGTCTGCGAGGTGGACTGCGGGGTGTTGATGTTCTGGCCGGTGTGGAAGCCCGAGGGATAGTAGATCGTCGGGGCGTCGGAGTCGGCCGAGATCAGGTTGTCGAACTGGGTGTACTGGAACAGGAACTCGTTCAGGGTGTCGCCGCTGATCTGCAAGGTGTGGCCGGCGAGGATCGAGCTGTACTCGTTCGACACCGTGCCGAGCGCGTCGGGGGCGGCGAGGGAGGACGCTCCGTACTTGTCGCTGTTCTTCTGGTAGCCGTACCGGACCTGCAGGTACTGCTTCGCCGAGAGGTCATAGGTCACCTTGGCGGTGAGCAGCTCGTCCTCGAACGGCGTGGCGAAGGACTTGCCGTCGAGCGCCGGCGCGATGCCGCCGCTGTCGACGGTGTAGAAGGTGTCGCGCTCGGTCTTCTCGTAGGTGGCGAAGAAATGGGCCTTGTCGCGGACGATCGGGCCACCGACGGCGAGGCCGTACTGCTTGCGCTCGAGCTTCTGCTTGTCGGCGCCCAGCTGCTTCTCGGTCTCGGTCTTCTCGGCCAGGCTGTCGTCGCGGAAGAAGCCCCAGGCGGCACCCTTGAAGTCGTTGGTGCCGGTCTTGGTGACCACGGTCAGGACGCCGCCGGTGGAGCGGCCGTACTCGGCCTTGTACTGCTGCGTCTGGATGTTGAACTCCTCGACGCTCTCCAGGTTGAAGTTCTGCAGCGCGCCGCCGATCGTGTCGTCGGTGTTGTCGCCGCCGTCGATGATGTAGTTGACGTTGCGCCCGACGCCGCCGTTCAGGGCGACGGTGAGCTGGCCCGGCTTGGTCGGGTCGGAGTTGTAGTTGAGGCCGGTGCCGGGAGCCAGGATCGCCAGGTTGGCGAACTGCCGGCCGTTGAGCGGCAGGTTCTCGAGCTGCTGCTCACTGACCACTGCGCCGATGCTCGGCGTGGTCTGGACGAGCGGCGCCTCGTCGACGACCGTGATCGCCTCCTGGACGCTCGACGAGCCCATGGTGATCTCGAGGTTGCGCTGCGCGGCGACGGAGAGCTTCACGCTTTCGACGGTGACCGCCGCGAAACCGTCCAGCTCCGCCTTCACCGTGTAGGTGCCGACCGGCACGGAGGGGAGCAGGAAGGTGCCGTCGGGACCGCTCGTGCCGGAGCGCTCGAGGCCGGTCTCGGTGTTCGTGGCGGTGACGGTGGCGCCGGGAAGCGGGGCGCCGTCCTTGTCCTGGATGCGCCCGGCCAGGTTCGAGCCCGCGGTCTGCGCGCTCGCGAACGGCGCGCAGACCAGGGCGAGCGCCAGGGCCAGGACGAGGCCGCGGAGCGCCGGGTGGTTCATGGCTTTCATCTCGATCTCCTTTGGAGTCCTTGAAACGGATTACATTGAAACGACGATCAGACCAACAACGCGAAACAGGCTGCAAAGTTGCACGCAGGAGAGGTTCCCATCGGCTCGCCGATCGGTCACCTCCTCCCCGCGGCCGGGGAACCGGGCGCGGACCCGGAGGCGAGGTGGGCGAGCAACCCTTCGGCGGCGCGGCGTTGTTCCGCAAATTGCGGATTGCCGGCGACGGCGCCGAGAAAGTCGCGATAGGCGGCCATCGCCGCCTCTCGTTCCCCCGCCTCCTGGAGCGCGATCCCGCGATTGAGCCGGACCTCATGATACGACGGCGCGAGCGCGAGTGCCCGGTCAAAAAAGACAAGTGCTTCAGCAGGCCGATTGCGCGCCACCTCCAGCGTGCCCAACCCGTTCAGCGGCTCGGCATAGCGCGGCGCGGCCTGCGCCGACCGCCGGTACGCCTGCTCGGCCTCGGCGCTGCGGCCCAGCCCACGCAGGACGTTGCCGAGATTGTTGAGCGCCAGGGCGTCGCGCGGGTCGAGGGCCACCGCCGCCTGGAGCTCGCGCAGTGCCTCCTCGGGCTTCTCCTCGGCGAGCAGGGCGAGCGCCAGGGTGTTGTGCGCCTCCGGCCGCGACGGATCGAGGTGCAGGGCGCGCTCCAGAGCCCGCCGGGCTTCCCCGGTTTCGCCCAGCTCGCGCAAGGCGGAGGCCAGGTTGTACCAGGCTTCCGGATCGTCCGGCGCGTCCTCGGCCGCCTGCCGGTAGAGGGGCACCGCCCGGCCGAGGTCGCCCTGCGCGCGGTACGCCCGCGCAAGCTCGCCGCGGAAGACCGGATTGCCGGGATCGGCGGCGACCAGCCCGGCCAGCGCTTCCAGGGCAGTTTGCACCTCGCCATCTTTCAACTGGTTGTGCGCGCGCTCATAGCGCTGGAAGAGGTCCACCATCTCGGCGGGGCCGGGCGCTCCGGAGGGAGCGCGGCGGGGGGGCGGCGCTGCGCCCCCGGCCGCATAGCCCAGGGCGGCGAGGCGCGCGCGCGTCTCCGCATCGGGAGCCCCGCGCGGTGCCTCGACCGCACCGGCCTCGATCTCGGCGAGGCGGGCGGCGAAGCCCGGCAGGGCGGCGGACAGATCCGCCCGATCCTTCAGATTGCTCGTCTCCCCGGGGTCGCTCGCCAGATCGTACAGCTCCGGCAGGGGAGCGGCGATGTATTTGACGTCGCGGCGGCGCAGGGCGGCGAGCGGGCTCCAGCCGAAGAACGCCGGGTAGCGGGTCTCGGCGTAGACGTCCCCCGGCGGCGGCTCGCTCCCGCCGGACAGTGCGGCGGAGAGGTCGCGCCCGTCGAGTGGACGGGCCGCGGGGGACGGCAGGGGGTGGCCGACCAGGCCGGCGAGCGTCGGCGCCAGGTCGACCAGCCCGAACGGCGTCCGCACCACCGAGCCGGCGGGCAGCCGCGGGCCGCGCAGGAGGAGCGGCACGTGCAGAGTCGGCTCATAGAGCAGAAGGCCATGGGTCTGCTCGCCGTGCTCGCCGAGCCCCTCCCCATGATCGGCGGTCACCGCCACCACCGTGGTCCGCGTGAGCCCGCGCCGCTCGAGCTCTTCCAGCAGACGCCCGATCTGCGCATCGACCGCGGCGATCTCGCCGTCGTACGGCCGGCCCGCGTGGCGCTCGCGAAACGGGGACGGCGGCGTGTACGGGGCGTGCGCATCGTAGAGATGAATCCACAAGAAGAAGGGCTGCGCGGAGGCCCCCGGGGCCGGCGGCGGTGCGCCTCCCAGCCAGGCGAGCGCCCGGTCCATCACCTCCCGCCCGGGACGCTCGGCCTCCAGAGCCGTGCCGGCCCCGGGGTCGCGCACGATCTCGTCGTCGTAGACCCCGAACCCGCGTGCCAGGCCGAACCGGCGGTCCAGCACGAAGGCGCCGACGAAGGCGCCGGTGCGGTAGCCGGCCGCTGCGAGGTGGGTGGCGAGCGTCGCCGTTCCCTCCGGGAGGGCCCCGGCACCGTTGTTGCGCAGTCCATGGTGCGGCGGCAGCCATCCGGAGAGGATCGTGGCATGGGACGGCAGGGTGAGCGGGACCTGCGAGCTCACCTGCGTGCCGCGGACCCCCTCGCGGGCCAGCCGGTCCAGCCACGGCGTCTCGGCGACCGTGCTCCCGTAGGCGCCCAGATGATCGGCCCGCACCGTGTCGAGCGTCACCAGCACCAGATTCGCAGGTGTACCCTCCCCGCTCTCCCGGGAACATGCAGCCAGGAGAAGGAGAAACGCCGTTGCGGCGAGCAGATTGAGACTACGATTGAGCAAGCAACACCTGGATCTGTTCCTGGTGGCGAAGAATAGCGGAAACCGGGGCCGGGCGGGAAGAGCGGGCGGTCTGTTAGGATGATCCTGACTTGCGCAGAGGAGGACACCATGACCAGCGGCTACGAAGAGGCCAAAGCGCAGCGCAACGTCCTGGAGAAGCTGGGGAGCCTGATCCCGGGCTTCCGTGGTTTCCAGGACCGTGAGCTGCGGCGCGACGTCGACAAGCTCCAGCGGGAGCACATCGCCGGGGAGATCGGGCGGGTGAAGGCGCAGCTGCGCGACAAAGCGCGGGCGTACACCGATGGTGGCCAGATCGCGCTCCTCGGGCCGTTCGACCGGCTCGACCGGCGGCTCGACGGGCTCGGCCAGTCCGTCCGCTTCGCCGACTACGGCGCGAGCGGCCTGTTCGACGCGGTGAAGATCGGTGAGGCGGAGCTGCAGCGGCTGTACGAGCTCGACCTCTCCCTGCTCGAGGACCTGGCGGCGCTGCGCGCCGAGGTGGCGGGCATCCCTGCGCCCGGGCAGGCCGACGCCTCCGCGGCGCTCGACCGGCTGGAGCAGCACGTCCGGGCTCTCGACGAAAAGTGGAACGGGCGCGAGCGGGTGATCAGCAACGTGGTGCGCGGGTAGGAGGCCAGACCAATGCAAGTCATCGAATTCCACGATCCATCCGGCGACACCCTGGTGGCGCGGGTTCCCTCGCAGGGAACGTCCGCGATCCGCCTCGGCAGCCAGCTCATCGTCGAAGAGAGCCAGCAGGCCGTCTTCTTCCGCGACGGCAAGGCCCTCGACACCTTCGGCCCGGGGCGCCATACCCTGGCCACCCAGAACATCCCGGTGCTGGCGAGCGTCTTCGGCCTGCCGTTCGGCGGCGAGTCCCCGTTCCAGGCGGCGGTCGTCTTCGTCGCCATGAAGACGTTCCTCGACCTGAAGTGGGGCACCAAGGAGCCCGTCCTCTTCCGCGACAAAGAGCTCTCCATGGTGCGCCTGCGCGCCTTCGGCAAGTTCGCGGTGCGGGTGACCAACGCCCAGCTCTTCGTCAACACCGTGGTGGGCACGCGCGGCCTCTATACGACCGAAGGGGTGGAGGACTGGTTTCGCGACGCCATCGTCGCCCGGCTGACCGACGTGCTCGGCGAGAACCTGACCACCATCATCGACCTGCCGCGGCTCTACGACGAGCTCGCGATGGGCTTGAAGAGCCGGGTGGCCGACGACTTCGCGAAGTACGGCATCGAGCTGGTCGACCTGCTGATGGGCGCGATCACCCCGCCGGAAGAGGTGCAGAAGCTCATCGACGAACGCACCGGCATGGGGGCCCTCGGCAACCTGGACGCCTATCTCAAGTTCAAGACGGCGCAGGGCATCGGCGAGGCGGCGAAGCAGCCCGGCGGCACCATGGGGGCCGGCGTCGGCCTGGGCATGGGAGCCGGTGTCGGCATGATGCTCCCCCAGATGATGCAGCAGGCCATGCAGCCCGGCCAGCCGGCGGCGCC
>DIHE01000206.1:0-145 GCA_002420005.1 Holophagales bacterium UBA5704
TCGCTCGCGGCGATCGACTCGGCGGCGCAGATCGATCCGAGGTAGGCGGCGAGGGTCTGCGAGGGCACACGGCGGAAATGGAACTCCTGGCAGCGCGACAGGATCGTGGCCGGCACCGCGTCGATCTCGGTGGTGGCGAAGATGA
>DIHE01000206.1:338-34894 GCA_002420005.1 Holophagales bacterium UBA5704
ATCTCGGTGGTGGCGAAGATGAAGACGAGAAACGGCGGCGGTTCCTCGACGATCTTCAAGAGGGCGTCGAACGCCTGGCGCGACAGGCGGTGCACCTCGTCGAGCACCACCACCTTGTAGCGGCTCTTGGCCGGTCCGTACTTGAGGCTCTCGGTGAGCTCGCGCACCTGCTCGACCTTTGAATAGGTCGCGGCGTCCACCTCGATGACATCGAGGTCCGAGCCGCGGGTGATGTCGAGGCAGGCGCGGCACTCGTTGCAGGGATCGGCGACCGGCCGGCCCGCCGCGCCCGTCTCGCAGTTGAGCGCCTTGGCGAGCACGCGGGCGGCGGTCGTCTTGCCGACGCCGCGGATGCCGGAGAAGAGGTAGGCCTGGGCGATGCGGCCTTCGCGCAGCGCATTCTGCAGCGCGGTCACGATGGGTTCCTGGCCGACGAGGCTCGCGAAGCTTTGCGGGCGCCACTTGCGGGCGAGAACCTGGTAGCTCATGAGATTTTTGATGGCCGGGTGGTGACGGGCGGTGGTCCACGAAGGGTTCCGGTTGGTCTGCGGCACTCGGCCGGATCCCTTAGCGCTGCTCCCTTCCGGGCCTGACGCGGTTCGAGAACGGCCGATGCACAGGACCCGAACCCTTCGTGCACCACTGCGGAACCCCATGCTATGTGCTGAGGAGGGCGTTGTAAAGGAGGGGGGTGGCGGGTGGCGAGGCCGGATTTGCCACGGCGCGCCCTTCGGGTTATCATCTCGCGCCTGCCCGGGCTGTGCCTTGCGCGGAGGAGGGACCGACGTGGAGAGACCGGACGATCGGC
This sequence comes from Holophagales bacterium UBA5704, assembly GCA_002420005.1. Classification (GTDB taxonomy): domain Bacteria; phylum Acidobacteriota; class Thermoanaerobaculia; order Multivoradales; family UBA5704; genus UBA5704. The sequence goes on from DIHE01000206.1 coordinate 1,147, forward strand.
TCTGGATGTCGGAGGCTCTCGTCGAAGCGGGGCGGGCCGGGGAGATCGGGGAGGTGCCGATCGGGTGCGTGATCGTCCGCGAGGGCGGGATCGTCGGCCGCGGGCACAACCGGCGGGAGATCGACGGGGACCCTCTGGCGCATGCCGAGATCCTGGCGATCCGGCGGGCGGCAGGGGAGGTCGGGGGGTGGCGCCTCGTGGGCTGCACACTCTACGTCACCCTGGAGCCGTGTGCGATGTGCGCCGGTGCCCTGGTCAACAGCCGGATCGAGCGCCTGGTCTACGGCGCGGCCGATCCGAAGGCGGGCTTCTGCGGGACACTGGGCAATCTCGTCCAGGATCCGCGGTTGAACCACCGGCTGGAGGTGACCGCGGGCGTCCTGGAGGAAGAGAGCGCGGCTCTGCTGCGGAGCTTCTTCGCCCGGTTGCGGCGCAAAACCTCCGCGCGGTAGGATGCGCCGGTTCTTTGCAAGCAGTGTCCGGAGAGGTGTCCGAGTGGCTTAAGGAGCACGCTTGGAAAGCGTGTGTAGGGGAAACTCTACCGTGGGTTCGAATCCCACCCTCTCCGCCAGATTCGAGAAGAGCTTCGGAGAGGTGCCAGAGCGGTTGAATGGGGCGGTCTCGAAAACCGTTGACCGGGCAACCGGTCCGTGGGTTCGAATCCCACCCTCTCCGCCATTTTTCGCTTGTTGTTGGTTCCCGCGGGAGCCGTCCGATTGACGGATGGCCGCGGACGGGCTATCGTAGGCAATTCGTGTCGAACGGACAGGGGCAGGCTCTCCATGGAGGACCATCCCCCGCAAACCCTGAAATCACTGGAGAAGGCGGGTCATCGTGAAACGGACCTTTCAACCGAACAACCGGAAGCGCAAGCGGACGCACGGATTCCTGGTGCGGATGCGCACGCGCCACGGGCGAGCGGTCATCGGCCGGCGCCGCGCCAAGGGACGCAAGCGTCTGAGCGTCTGATGCCGGAGCCCGCGCCCGGTGCCGGGGAGCGCCTGCTCCCCGCAGAGCGGCTGCGGCGGCGGGCCGATTATCTCAGGTGCTATCGGACAGGACGGCGGCGCCACGGCGCGGCGGCCCTGATCTACTTTGCACCCAACCCACTCGGGCATCCGCGACTCGGCATCACCGCCAGCCGCAAGGTTGGCAACGCGGTGGTGCGCCAGCGCCTCAAGCGCCGGATCCGGGAGATCTACCGAAGATGGACGGATCGCGCGAAGCTCCCCCCTCTGGATCTGGTGGTCCACTTGAAGAATGAGGCGGGAACCACGACCTTTCAGGCTCTGCAAGCCGAGCTCGAGCGGCTGCTGGGGAGCCTCTTGCCGCGGCGAGGGGGCGCATGATCCGCCTTCTGGTCGCCTTGCTCGGCCTCTACAAGCGGTGGATCTCACCGCTCCTGCCTCCGTCCTGCCGATTCACCCCGACCTGTTCGGAGTATGCCCGTCTCGCCCTGCTGCAGCATGGCCTGGTGCGCGGTCTTGCGCTGACCGCCGGGCGGCTGCTCCGTTGCCAGCCCCTCCATCCGGGAGGGGTCGATCTGCCTTAGAGAGGACTCGAAGCTCTTGGACAATCGCCGCTTGCTCATCGCCGCCTTCCTCTGCATGGCGCTCGTCGTCGTCTGGTCGATTCTGTTTCCGCCGCCGAAACCCGAAGAGGGCCCGGGCGGCGACACCCCGGCGGCCGAGACCGTCGAGACGTCCGAGGCGCCGTCCGCCTCACAACCCGCCCTCCCTGCGGAGTCGCAGCCACCGGCCGCGAGCGTCGCCCCGCGGCCGCCGGCCCAGCCGGTGGCTGCGCAGGCCGAGGAGTCGGTGGTCCTGGAGCACGGGGAGACCAAGGCCGTGCTCAGCAACCGCGGCGGCCAGCTTCACTCGCTGGAAGTCGGCGGCGCGCGGGGGCAAGGGCGGATCGAGCTGGTCCGCCGCCGGCGCGAGGGACCGTGGCCGTTCGGGCTGACCACGGCCGACCGCCGGCCGCATCCTCTCAATGAGGCCCTCTTCGCGGTCACCCGCTCCAGCGACGGCTCGGGCGTCACGTTTCGCTACAACGGCCCCCTGGGCGCGGCGACCAAGGAGATCTCCTTCACCGCGGAGGGCCTGCTGCAGGTGACGGTCGACCTTCCCGGTCAGCGCGGCTGGGGCATGGTTCTGGGACCGGGGGTTCGCAACGAGTCGGTGGAGGAGCTGAAGGGCCGCATCCAGCAGGCGCAGCGGGGCGCGGTGTATTTCACCGACAAGGTGAAGCTCCTGCCGCCCAACGAGGACGAGGTGAAAGCCCTGGCGGGCAACGCCCTGCGCTTCGTCGGTGTCGAGGACGCCTATTTCCTGAGCGTGGCGATCCCCGTGGAAGGCCTCGACCGGGCGGTTCTCGAACCGGGGCTCCTCGACTTCACGGGAGGCACGGACGCCCGGTTTGTTCCCTTGCCCGAGAAGCTGTCCTCGGCGCAGAAGGACATGGCCCGCGACTACCGGGTGGTGCTGAAGCCGGTGGGCGAGTCGCTCTCCATCCTGGCGTTCCTGGGCGCCAAGGAGTACGACCGCCTGGCGCAGATGCCGTACGGCTTGGAAACCACCATCCGCCTCGGCATGTTCGGCTTCCTCGCCCGCGGGCTTCTCGTCGGCCTGCAGTGGATCTACGACACGATCGTTCCCAACTATGGCTGGGCGATCGTCCTGATGACCGTGCTCATCCGCCTGCTCCTGCTGCCGCTCACCCACATGAGCATGAAGTCGATGAAGAAGATGCAGGACCTGAATCCGAAGATGCAGGCGATCCGGGACAAGTACCGGACGAAGCTCAAGGACAAGCAGGGACGGCCGAACGTCGAGATGCAGCAGAAGCAGAACCAGGAGATCATGGCCCTGTACAAGGAGCACGGGGTCAATCCGGCCGGTGGCTGCCTGCCGATGCTGCTGCAATTGCCGATCCTGTTCGCCTTCTACAGCCTGCTCAGCACCGCCATCGAGCTGCGCGGCGCACCGTGGATCCTGTGGATTCACGACCTCGCGGTGCACGATCCCTACTACGTGCTGCCGATCCTGATGGGGGCGACCCAGTTCCTGCAGGTGAAGCTGGCACCGCAGGCAGGGGATCCGATGCAGCGGCGGCTCTTTCTGCTGATGCCGGTCATCTTCACGTTCCTGTTCCTTCCGTCTCCCAGCGGCCTGGTCCTGTACTGGTTGACGAACAACATCTTGACCATCCTGCAACAGTGGGTTTACAACCGCCTGCAGGGGAGCCCGGCCGGAGGATCGAAGACCGGGCTCCAGAGAGGGTGATCGAACACCGATGAACGAACCGAAGAGACGATTCTTCTCCGGCGACAGCCTGCAGCAGGCGCTGGTGCAGGCGGCCAACCACTTCCATCTCGACCCGGAAGAGATCGCTTGGCGCAGCATCGAGAAGAAGCACGGCTTCATCAAGACGCGGCGCAAGGTGATGATCGAGGTGAACCCCGATGCGCCGAAGCGGGAGAAGGCGCCGCCTGCTCCCGCCCCGGTGCGCGTGCCGGCCCTCGCGCCGCCTGCGGAAAGCCGTGGGCCCGAGGCGCCGCGAGACGCCGCCGCCGAGCGGCCGGCGGCTCCGCCGCAGGCCGAAGAGCCGCGCGGATACGGGCGGCGCGAGGAGCGGGAGGCGCACGGCCGGCACGATCGCGGGGGCTCCGGGAGGGGGCGCCGCAACGACCGCGATGATCGCCGCGAGCGTCCGGCGCGCGGCTCCCACGAGGGTGGGCTGAGGGAAGCGAGAGGCCGGGCGCACGGGGAGGCCCCGCCAAGGCGAGATCCCGGTGCGCCCGGCAGGGAGGCCCTCGTCACGTTGCCCGACGCACCGCGGCGGGTTTCCGAGCGCTACCCCGAGGCCAGCGGTTCCCAAGCCGAGGCGGCGAAACAGGGCGTGGCGCTGCTGCTGCGGATCGCCGGCCTCGAGCTGGTTCCGCGGGTCCTGCAAGGGGACGACCGGCTGGAGATCGACCTGACCGGCCCGGACGTCGATTGGTGCTTCGCGGACGACGGCGAGCTGGTGCTCGCGATGGAACACCTGCTGCCCCGGTTGATCCGCACCCTGTGCGGAGAGGCGGTTCTGGTGCGGGTGGACTGCGACAACTTCCAGGACATCCGGGAGGAGCGGCTGCGCAGCCTGGCGCAGCGCATGGCCGAGGAGGTGCGGCGTTACGGCAAGCCGCGCACCCTGGAGCCGATGAACCCGGCAGACCGCCGCATCGTCCACGTCACCCTCGCGGACGATCCGCACGTCGTCACCGAGAGCGAAGGGGACGGCTACTTCAAGCGGGTCATGATCCGGCTCGCCTGAAGGCCGGCCCCCCCAGGGGGGTTTCACGTGAAACCCCCCTTTCTCCCTTCTCCCTCTCCCTCCCCCCTCTCCGTTCCCCCCCCGCTGTTCCACGTGGAACGATCCTCCGCTACCATTGCGCGGGATGCCCTTCGCCCTCCCTCCGATCTCCCGAGAGCAGCTCGCCGCCGAGCTCGCGAAGCACTCCCCGGAGCCCCTGGGGGCGGGTGCCGTCGACGCCCTCTTCGCCCACTACCAGGAGCTCTCGCTGTGGAATCGGCGCCTTTCGTTGGTGGGGCCGGGTACCGCGGGTGAGATCGTGGAGCGCCACTACGCCGAGTCGCTCGCGGCGCTACCTCTGGTTGCCCGGGAGGCTCGCTGTGGCCTGGACCTCGGCTCCGGCGCCGGATTTCCCGGTTTCGTGCTGGCGGCGGCCCGCCCCGGGCTGGCGATGACGTTCGTCGAGGCACGGGAGAAGAAGTGGGCCTTCCTCCTGGCGGCGAGCCGCCGCGCTTCATTGCCCTGCGCGGCGCTCAATGTTAGAGTCGCCGCTCCGCCGCCTGCCGGCCTGCCGGCACGCCTGGACCTGATCACCTCGCGGGCGTTGAAGCTCTCCGCCGATATGTTGGCGGCTCTCGCCGAGCGTCTCAACCCTTCCGGCTGCTTTCTCCTCTGGGTGGGAGGCGAGGCCCCCGCGTTGCCCGGCGGGTTGGTGGTGGATGGGGAGGTTCGGCTTTCCGGAAGCGAACGCCGGCGCATTCTGCGGATCGTTCGATTCGCGTGATGCACGTGGCACCAGACACGCATGAAGGACTCGATGACCACGATTCTAGCGATCGCCAATCAAAAGGGCGGAGTCGGCAAGACCACCACCGCCATCAATCTCGGCGCCGGCCTGGGCGCCCTCGAACGCCGGGTTCTTCTCGTCGATTGCGATCCCCAGGGGAACGCGACGCGGGGGCTCGGCGCGACCGCGTCGCCGCCTCACCTCTACCAGGCGCTCACCGGAGAGGTGGAGGCTTCCGCTGCGATCCTTCCGTCCGGGTTCCCCAATCTCGACCTTCTTCCCGCCCAGCGCGACCTCGTCGGCGTCGAGGTGGAGTTCGTGGGGCAGGAGGGCTGGGAGGGGCGTCTCAAGAATCTCCTCGCGCAGGTGGCGGGGCGGTACGACGTCATCCTCCTCGACTGTCCTCCGTCTCTCGGGCACATCACCGTCTCCGCGCTGACCGCCGCCCACGGCGTGCTGGTCCCCCTGCAGTGCGAGTATTTCGCCCTCGAAGGGGTGAGCGAGCTCGTCTCCACCGTGCAGCGGGTCCAGAAGACGCTCAATCCGAAGCTGGTGATCCACGGCATCCTGCTCACCATGTACGATGACCGCACGAACCTGTGCCGCGACGTCGCCGACGAGATCCGGCGCCACTTCGGCTCCAAGGTGTTCGACGCGGTGGTGCCGCGCAACATCCGTCTGGCGGAGGCGCCCAGCCACGGGCTTCCCATCTTCCAATACGACATCAAGTCGCGGGGCGCCGACGCCTATCTCGCGCTGGCCCGCGAAGTCCTGCGGAGGGTGGCATGAACGCCCGGAAGCGCGGCCTCGGCCGCGGCCTCGACGCCCTGCTGCAAAAGGAGGAAGCCCCGCCGCCCGGGCCGATCCAGACCCTGCCGGTGACGAGCCTGCGGCCGAACCGGTTCCAGCCGCGCGTGACCTTCGACGAAGCCGCGATCGAGGAGCTCGCCGAGTCGATCCGCGCCCAGGGAGTCATTCAGCCGCTGGTGGTGGCGGCGGACCCGGAAGGGGACGGCTGGCTCATCGTCGCAGGGGAACGCCGCTGGCGGGCGTCCCGCCGCGCCGGGCTGGAGGTGGTTCCGGTGGTCGTCCGCGAGGTGGCGGGCGACCGCGACCTTCTCGAGCTGGCGCTGGTCGAGAACCTGCAGCGCTCCGATCTCAACCCGCTGGAGGAAGCGGAGGCCTACCAGGCGCTGCAGGAGAAGTTCTCCCTCTCCCAGGAGGACATCGCGGCGCGCGTCGGCAAGGCGCGCACCACGATCACCAATGCGCTGCGCCTTCTGCGCCTCCCTGAAGAGGTGCTGGACCTCCTGCGCGGCGGCCATCTGTCGGCCGGCCAGGCGCGCCCGCTTCTCGGGCTCGCCTCTGCCGAGGAGCAGGTCGCCCTCGCCGAACGCGCCGTCCGTGAGGGACTCTCGGCGCGCGACATGGAACGGCTGTCCGGAGAGCCCAGGGCTGCTGCGGCGGCGAAGAAGAAGCCCGTCCGCACCGTCGAGGTCCACACCGCGGCTGCGGAGGAGAAGCTCACCCGCCGCCTGCAGACGAAGGTGGAGATCCGGCGGCGGGGAAAAGGGGGGCTCCTGCAGATCTCTTTCCACTCTGAAGAGGAGCTGATGCGCCTCTACGAGGTCCTGATGGACCGGGGAGACGACTGAAGATGTTCAGATCCGAGGGCAAGCAAAGCGACTTGAACGGCTTCCTCGACAGCGGCAGCCACGTGACGGGTGAGCTGCGTTTTCAGACGTCGTTCCGTGTCGACGGAAAGTTCTCCGGCACGGTGATCTCCGATGGAGAGTTGATCGTCGGCCAAGGCGGAGAGGTCGAGGGCGATGTCCGGGTCGGTCAGGTCGTCGTGTCGGGGACGGTGCGAGGCACCATCACCGCCGGGCGCAGGATTCATCTCACCGCCACCGGCAAGCTGTTTGCCGAGATCGAGACCCCCGTCCTGATCATTGACGACGCCGGATTCTTCCAGGGGCACTGCACGATGCCCCGGGAGGCGGGGAAGGACGGCAAGACCGCTTCCCCCGCGCCCCGGCTGGTCCAGAAGGCCGGCTAGGAGGAGGGCCGGCGGCTCGGGGCCAGCGATTCATACGAAGGCAGGAAGGTCAGCGGGTGGCTGGCCAGGAACGAGCGGTCGAAGGCGGCGGTGATCACCTGGCCTTCGAGGTCCCGCGCCACCGGCACGCCGAGCGCATAGAGCACCGTGGGAGCGAGATCGACCAGCCGTGCGCCCGTGAGCAGCGCACCCGGGCGGATCCCCTCTCCATAGAGGGCGACCATGCCGTCCGACGCCTCTTCCAAAGAGCCTCGCAGCTCCGTCCGGCCGCTCCCGCCGCGCGTCCACCCGTCGCTGCGCCGTTCCACCCCGGCGGGCGATACGACCACCAGCAGCCGCGGGCCGCTCCGCTCCTCCCCTTCGGCCCAGAGACCGGCGACGAGCTCGTCGAGCATCTTGTAGTAGGTGGACAGCCGTTGCGTCGCCCGGGCCGCCTCGGGCTCGCGAATCCCTTCGAACTCCACCGCGACGAATCCCCCGAACGTCTGCCGGGACACCTCGCGGAGACCCGGCAACGCCACGAACACCGCCGCGGCCTCGGGATGCTCCTGCATGGAGGCAATGGCGAGGGCCTGGCGCCACGTGTCGTCGGCTGCGGCGCGCAGAAGGGATGCGGGTGCTCCTGCACCGAAGCGGGACCGCCCCCCGGCCGCATCGAGCTCTTGAGGAGAGGGCCGGAACAGAGAGGCGCGTTCGGCGAGATCGAGGGGCCAGACGCTGTGCGGCTCCGGAAAACCGCTGAAAAAGCGATCCGACAGAGCGAATTCTGCGTCCCGCGCCGGTGCCGCGGCCGGCCACCCCAGGACGCCGGCACGCTGCCCCAGGCGCGGCAGGATCTCCCAGAGGGTCAGGGCCTTGCGGGTGTAGACGCGGGGGTTGTCCAGGCGGCAGCCGGGGAGGCCCCAGGTACCGAACTGGATGCCGCGGGGTACGAGCTCCAGGGCGGCGCCCGGCGCCAGCCAGTTGCAGCGGGAAAACCGCGTCCCGGTCACACCGTGCCCGGCCGGCAGCTTGCCGCTCACCAAGGTGATCCACAGCGCATCGCGATGGGGAGGGGAGAGTGATTCGAGGCGTCCGTAGGCACCTCCGCGCAGGATGCCTTCGAAAAACGGCAGCTTTCCCTCTCCGGCGAGGGGAAGGACCGCGTCGAGGGTGGCGCTGTCGAGGCCGACGACGAGGAGCCGGGGGCTCCCCTTCGGCTCTACCGCGGGTGGCCGTCCCGCGGCGGCGGCCCGCGGCAGGAACGTCGCCCGCCGCTCGAGCATGGCGTAGAGGGACAGCACGGCGAGAAGGGTCAAGCCCACCCGGCTGCGCACGCCGTAGGGACGGCGGTGGAGCGCGTGCAGAAGCACGGTGTAGAAGAAGATCAGCGCCGCGAGCCCGAGCCACAGGGAGGTGCGCAGCAGCCGGTCATTCATCGCCGCGGGGAGATACCAGGCGTAGTAGGAGGCGTGCGCCCCGCTGAGCGTGCCCGCGAAGGCGAGGGAGACGGTCACCCCCCCGGGGAGCCAGCGCCGGGCGCGGTGGGGCCGGCCCCAGAGGAAGGGCAACTGGAGACACAGGCCCGCGGTGCCGAGGAGGGCGCCATAGACCGCCATGGCGCGCAGGACGGGCGCCGGCCGGAACGGCAGCCCGGGATTCAGGTAGAAGAGAAGACCCGCGAGATGCAGGCCGAGGAGGGCTCCGGGAGCCAGGCCCGCGGCGAGGACGTCCGCCCATCCCGGGAGCCGGCCTCGGGCCGGCGCGGCTGGAGGGACGTCCTTCACGAAGGCCGCCATGAGACCGGCCTCAGGTGATGAAGATCGGCCGGTCCAGCTCGTGGTGGAAGTGCCAGTTGTAGGTGTACCCCGGGAAGCGTACCGGGTGAACGTAATCGAGCGTGACCCGGATCCGTTCTCCCGTCCTGACCACGACGAGGTTCTCCTTGGTCACCGGGATGTTCAGCTCCATGGCGCGCGCGATGATCAGATCGGCGATCTGTGCCTGCGTCTTGGATTGCGACTGGAACTGGGCCACCTCCGTGATGTAGTCCACCAGCTCCGCGTTGTTGATCTTGACCGGGATCAGCTTCCAGCAAGCCAGCACCGTGATGAGCAGCACCGCCACCCAGAAGATGCAGCCCGCCTTTCCTTCCCCTCGTTGGCCCGACCTGCGCGCCATGACGTCCTCCTTGCCCGAAAGTTTATGCACCAGTCTACCTCACGACGCGGAACGTTCGCTCCCATCGCGTCTTCGGAAAGAAGCTCACCGCGGTTCGCCACAGGGAGCCGAGCTTGCTGGAGACCCCGTTCCAACCATAGGGCTCGCCGCTGTCTTTCGACCAGTAGATCAGGAACGCCCGGCCTTTGAGGTTGGCGCGGGGCACCGGACCCCAGAACCGCGAGTCGTGGGAGTTGTCGCGGTTGTCGCCCAGGCAGAAAAAGGAACCTTCCGGGACGGTCAGCGGGCCGAACGTGTCGCGTTTGCTGTCCTGGCGGTACGAGCCGCGTCCTGTCAGGACCTCCGGGTCGGTGTGACAGGCGTAGGCCGAGTCGTCGATCGTCTCGCCGTTGATCGAAAGGACCTTGTCCACGCTCGCCACGGTGTCCCCTCCCACGGCCATGCACCGTTTGATGAAGTCGCGGGTGAGGTCCTCGGGGTACTTGAAAACGGCAACGTCGCCGCGCCGCGGGTCGCGCACCGGGAGCACGAGCCGCTCCAGGTCGGTGGCGGTCGGGCCGTAGACGAACTTGTTGACCAGGATGTGATCGCCGATCAGCAGGTTCTGCTCCATCGAGCCGGAGGGGATCTTGAAGGCCTGGACGATCCAGGTCCGCGCGAAAGTGGCGAAAATCACCGCGATGAGGAGCGCCTCCAGGTACTCGCGGGTGAGCGACTTCTCCGTTTCCATCGTCGAACCGGTCAGCGGATCAGCCGGAAGGTGCGTTCCCAGCGGGTGTTCGAGAAGAAACCCAGGGCGGTGCGGCCGAGCTGGCCGAGCTTAGACCCGAGCCCCCGCCACTCGCCGTCATCGGTGGGACCACCGTTGGACCAGTAGATGAACAGCGCCCGCCCCTTCACCAGGCGGCGCGGCAGCATGCCCCAGAACCGCGAATCGTAGGACTTGTCGCGGTTGTCGCCCATGCAGAGGTAGTGACCCTCCGGCACCGTCTTCGGGCCGAAGTTGTCGCGCACCCGTCCCTCATCAGAGCGAAAAGAGAGTGCTTGATCACCGAGATACGCCGTACCGTCCTCGGAATAGGAGATGGGGTCGGAATGGATGGCGTAGCCGGCATCCTGCACGGCCTTGCCGTTGATGTAGAGCTGCTTCGCCTGCACGTCGACCGTGTCGCCGGGCACTCCGACGCAGCGCTTCACCACATCGATGTTCGGGTTCTCGGGCGAGCGGAAGATCACGATGTCGCCCCGCTCGACGTCGCGCATCGGCAGAAGCCTGCGCTCGAGGTCGGTCGCGGTGGCGCCATAGATATGGCGGTTGACGAACAGGTGATCCCCGATGAGCAGGGTGTTCTCCATCGAGCCGCTGGGGATGAAGAAGGTCTGAAGAATGAAGATCTGCGTGAAGCGCAGAAAGATGATCGCGATGATGAACGCCTCGGCGTACTCGCGAAAGATCGAGCGTTCCATGGCCGCTTACTGTACCGGAAAGGACGCCGTGGCAAAAGAGCGAGACGCCGTCCTGGATTCCTGACAACCCCCCGAAAACCAATCCTGCTGCGGCCTCCGGGCCCTCTCGGCCGGCCCGGGAGTCCAGCGTTCCGGACGCGACGCGCTCCCGCCGTCGCCGCCCCGATCTCCTAAACCATTTCGAATCAGTGTTTTCCGCCTGTCGGCCCAGTTGGTCCGCGGTTTGAACTCTCTGCTCCGCGTCAACCGGAGAGGAGGTGGCGACGCAGACCGACCGCAGAGATCCGACATGGCAAGGGACCGGACCCCCGGCAAAGGGGTCCGGAACAACCGACAGAACGCGAAGCGAAACCGAAAAGCAGCAACCGAAACCCAAGGAGATCAAGTCATGAAGCGCATGCACCGTATCGCCGGCCTCGTCGTCGTCACCAGCCTGGTCCTGTCCGCCCTGCCCGCCCTGGCCGCGGAGGGCCGCCGCGTGGTCAACGTCAACACCGCGGATGCCGCCCAGCTCGCCTTGCTGCCGCGCGTCGGGCCGAGCCTGGCGGAGAAGATCCTCGCCTTCCGCAAGGAGAACGGGCCGTTCAAGGCTCCGGAAGACCTGATGCTGGTCCAGGGGGTCGGTGAAAAGACGTTCCAGCTGCTGAAGCCCTACCTGGCGGTTGCCGGCGAGACGACGCTCAAGGAGAAGGTCAAGGCCGGGAAGCCGGGAGCCGGAAGCGGCAAACCCGAGCCGGAGAAGAAGAAGCCGGCCGCCGCAACCGGGGAGGAGCGCTGAACGCGCCCCGGGGGACGCAGCGGCCGAGGCGACCGGCCGTTGCGTCCCCCTCCCCGCGCGGGAGGACCGTCATGCCATGGAACGAGAACGGATTCAGCTTTCTGGAGCTCACCTTCGTCCTGACTCTCGCCGCCCTGGCGGCAGCCATCGCCGTGCCGCCTCTCCTCGACCTCTCCGGCGGCCTGCGCCTGGCTCTGGCGGCGCAGGAGCTGGGTGGAACCCTGCGCCTGGCGCGCTCCGAAGCGGCGCGCCGCGGCCAGAACGTGGCGGTGAAGCTGCGGCCCGGCGCCGAGGGGAACGCCACCTGGACGCTCTATCGCGACGGGGATGGCGACGGGGTGCTCAACCGCGACATCGAGCGCGGCGTCGATCCGGCGTTCTCCACTCCGCGCCCGGTGCAGTACCTCGACAGCCAGGTACGGGTCGGATTCCCGCCGGGCCGCCGGGTGCGCGATCCCGGATCGCCGCGAAGATGGTTGCCGACCCGGGACCCCATCCGCTTCAACGAGTCGGACCTCGCCTCCTTCACCCCGCTCGGGCAGTCGACCGCGGGCTCGGTCTACCTGACCGACGGAAAAGACCGGCTGGTGGCGGTGCGCCTGTTCAACCGCACGGGGAAGGTGAAGATCATCGTCTACGACTTCGAGCGGGAGATCTGGAAGTAGTCGGTTGATTGACGCCCCGGCGAGGAGTGCGGTAGCTTCGCGGGCATGCAGGCCTTCCTCGTCATGACCACCGCCGGGAGCGCGGAGGAGGCGAGCCGGATCGCCGGGGAGCTCGTTGGGCGCCGGCAGGCCGCCTGCGTCAACCTGGTGCCGGGCATCCGCTCCGTCTATCGCTGGCAGGGGAAGGTCTGCGAGGAGCAGGAGGTCCTGCTCCTCGTCAAGACGCTCCGCGAGGATCTGGAGGGGGTGCAGGCGACGATCCGGGAGCTGCACAGCTACGAGCTGCCCGAGATCCTCTGCTTCCAGGCCGACCACGGCGAGCCGGCGTTTCTTCGCTGGATCGCCGCCGGAGTCGACAAGACCTCGCCGGAGTAGCCCTTCACACCGCAGCGAGCGCCTGATCCAGGTCTGCGATCAGGTCCTCCACGTCCTCGATGCCCGCCGAGATCCGCACCAGCCCGTCGGTCAGGCCGAGCGCGGCGCGCCGTTCGGCCGGCACGGAGGCGTGGGTCATCGAGGCCGGGTGCGAGATGAGGGTCTCGACGCCGCCCAGGCTCTCGGCGAAGGCCATGAGCCGCACCCGGTCGAGCATCGCCTTGGCCGCCGCAAAGCTCCCCATCTCCAGGGAGATCATGGCGCCGAAGCCGGAGGCCTGCCGTTTCTGGATGGCATGGCCCGGATGCTCCGGCAGGCCCGGCCAGAGGACCTTCTGCACCTTCGGGTGCCGCAGCAGGTGGTCGACCAGGGCGCGGGCGTTCGTCTCGTGCCGCTCCATGCGCACCGGCAAGGTCTTGATGCCTCGCATGGTGAGAAAGGAGTCGAACGGCGACAGGATCGCGCCCTGCGACTTCTGCACGAAATAGAAGCGCTCGCCATGGGACGCGCTCTTCGGGATGAGCACGCCGCCGATCGAGTCGCTATGGCCGTTCAGGTACTTGGTGGTGGAGTGGAGGACGAAATCGGCGCCCAGCTCCAGGGGCCTCTGCAGGAAGGGTGTGAGGAAGGTGTTGTCCACCGCGACCAGGGCGCCGTGGCGGTGGGCGATCGCGGCGATCGCGGCGATGTCGCAGACATCCATCACCGGGTTGGTGGGGGTCTCCAGGTAGACCAGCTTCGTCTCCGGCTTGAGGGCCGCTTCGACGTTCGCCGGATCGGTGGTGTCCACCCAGGAGAAGGTGAGCCCGTACGGTTCCAGCAGATGGGTGAAGTAGCGCCAGGTGCCGCCGTAGACGTTCTGCGAGACCACGGCGTGGTCGCCGGTCTTGAGCAGCGTCATCAAGCAGGCGATCGCCGACATGCCGGAGGCGAAGGCATGGCCGGTGGCGCCTCCTTCGAGCGAGGCGACGAGGGCTTCCAGCGCGAAGCGGGTCGGGTTCTGCACCCGGGCGTATTCGAACTCCGCGGGCTCGCCCAGGGCGCTCTGCACGTAGGTGGAGGTCTGATAGATGGGAACTGCGACGGCGCCGGTGCGCGGGTCCGGCGGCTGGCCGGCGTGGATGGCGCGGGTCGCGAAACCGAGCTTGGAGGGATCGCCTTTCACGGGCCGGATTGTATCAGCGCAGCCCTCCGGCCCGTTAAGATACCGGACCCATGAGCATCTCTTCCTCCCTCCCTTCGTCTCCGTTCTCTCCCATCCGCTGGCGCGACGACCGCCTGGAGCTGCTGGATCAGACCCGTCTGCCCGAGATGGAAACCTGGCTCGCCTGCACCGACCCCGAGGAGGTCGCCGCCGCCATCCGCTGCCTGGCGGTGCGCGGTGCCCCGGCGATCGGCGTCGCCGCAGCGTATGGTCTGGTGCTCGGTGTGCGCACGGTGGAAGAGCCGGGCGCGGCGCTCGCCGCCCGGTTTTCCGAAGTGTCCGAGCTGCTCGGAGGCACGCGGCCGACGGCGGTCAACCTGCGCTGGGCGCTCGACCGGGGGCGGGAGGTGTTCGAGCGCCACGCCGGTGCGAGCCCGGCGCAGGTCACCCGGGTCCTCCTCGCCTGGGCGGACGCGCTGCACGCCGAGGACGTGCGGGTGAACCAGAAGATCGGCGAGCACGGCGCGGCGCTCTTCGCACCGGGGGTGCGGGTGCTCACCCACTGCAACGCCGGGACGCTCGCAACCGCGGGCTACGGCACGGCGGTCGGGGTGATCCAGTCCGCCTGGGAGACGGGCAAGGTCGCGATGGTCTGGGTGGACGAGACCCGGCCGCTGCTCCAGGGGGCGCGCCTCACCGCCTGGGAGATGCAGCGGCTCGGCATCCCGTTCAAGCTGGTGACCGATTCGAGCGTGGGAGCGTTGATGAAGCGCGGCCTGGTGGACCGCGTCGTGGTGGGGGCCGACCGCATCGCCGCCAACGGCGACGCGGCGAACAAGATCGGCACCTACACGGTGGCGGTCCTCGCGCACCGGCACGGCGTGCCGTTCTACGTCGCGGCGCCGCTCTCGACGATCGACCGGGCGACGCCCCACGGCGACGCGATCCCCATCGAAGAGCGCAACCCCGACGAGGTGACCGACGTGTTCGGCCGCCGCATCGCCCCGGCGGGGATCGAGGCGTTCAACATGGCGTTCGACGTCACGCCGCACGATCTGATCGCGGCGATCATCACGGAGGCGGGGGTGCTCGAAGCGCCGTATGAGCAGAGCATCGCGGCGGCGTTCGGGGAGGAGAAGAAAGGCTGAGTCTTTTTGCGAGAGAGCAGGATGGTGGAGGTGGTGGGAGTCGAACCCACGTCCGAGAAACGCGTCCGAGAGCTTCTACGTGCGTAGCCCTCTGTTTGCAATCTCACCGCCCGCGCTTTGGAAGAAGGCCACCGGCGCGGGCGGCCAGCCCGGTTCAATCCGGGTGCGGCACCGGGCGTCCCGCACCTTTTGATCTACTTCAAGTGGCATCCCGTCAGAGCGCCGTAGATCAGGGCACTCTGGGGGACGTCACGGCCGTTTAATTAGGCCGCGAGAGCGAAGTTGTCGTTCGCAGTTATGTTTTTTCCGTTTGACCGAGCGGAAACTCGACACGCGACCCGCGATCCGCTGTGTTCCCCGTCGAGACCGGTACACCCCCGGGTTTGCAAAGAACCTCTCGCCAGACACCAGTATAAACCAGGCCGGGCGGAGCCGCATTCCAGGCGGGGCTCAGGCGGCTTGTTCGACCGCCGTGCCGTCGAAGAAGGCTTCGACGGTCGCGAGGAAGCTCGGGACGTCGGGGATCTGGTTGATCGCCTGGCGCAGGTGGCGGCCGTTGGGCAGGCCGTGGGTGTACCAGCCGGTGAATTTGCGCAGCTTGTGCAGCGCGAAGGTGGACGGCTCGCGCTCGGCGACCAGGCGGAAGTGGCTGAGCACCAGCTCGCGGCGGTCCTCGAGCGTCGGCTCGGAGACACCGCTTCCCGCCAGGCGCGCGGCGATCTGCCGGAAGATCCACGGGTTGCGGGTGGCGCCGCGGCCCACCATCACGCCGTCGCAGCCGGTCTCGGCGAGCAGGCGCAGCGCGTCGTCCGGCTCGCGGACGTCGCCGTTGCCGATCACCGGGATCGACAGGCTCTCCTTGAGCCGGGCGAGGTGGTGCCAGGAGGAGTCGGCTGCGCCGGAGAACATCTCGCGGGCGGTGCGGGCGTGCATCGCCACGGCCTGCACCCCGTTCGCCTCGCAGATCCGTCCGAGCTCCAGATAGTTGCGCCGGTCGTTGTCGAGGCCGAGGCGGAACTTGACGGTGAGCGGGATCGAGATGGCGTTGCGCACGGTGCGGATGATCGTCTCGGCCAGCTTGAGGTCACCCATCAGGGCCGCGCCGGCGCAGCCCTTGAGGACCTTGTTGGCCGGGCAGCCCATGTTGATGTCGCAGATGTCGGCACCCAGCTCCTGGACGACGAGGGCGGCTTCGCGCATGGCGACCGGGTCCGAGCCGTAGATCTGGATGGCGAGCG
The DNA here is from genome assembly GCA_002420005.1 of Holophagales bacterium UBA5704. Lineage (GTDB taxonomy): Bacteria > Acidobacteriota > Thermoanaerobaculia > Multivoradales > UBA5704 > UBA5704. The sequence continues at coordinate 17,264 of DIHE01000206.1, forward strand.
GCCGTTCCTCCGGGCTGAAATACATCAGCTCGCGGGTCTTCTTGTTGCCGTTGACGATCGCCTTGGAGGAGAGGAACTCCATCGAGACCACGCCGACGCCGCCGATCCGCCGCACGATCAGGCGGAAGTCGCGATCCGTCACCCCGGCCATGGGGGCCAGCCAGAGAGGGGGAGCGATGCGGTGGGGTCCGAGCTGCACCATGGCGGGGGTGATTGTACCGCGGGGACCGAGGCGTTCGGCCCGGCGGCTCACTCAGGACTTGCCCTCAAAGGCGGCGAGAGAGCTCTTCAGATGCTCCACCCAGCGGTCGAGGACCGGCGGCTGGAGCAGTGAGAAATGATTCGCGCCGGGGACGAGATGAGCATCGATCCTGGCGAGAGAGCCCCAACCGGCCGCGAGATCCGCCGCTCCCGCAGCCAGCGAGGCGTCGGCCCGCACCAGGATCACCGATCCGCCGTACGGGCGCGGGACGTAGGTCTCCACGGCGATCGAGGTACGCCTGTGCAGATCGAAACGCTCGCGCATCCAGGATCTGCCCACATCCGCCGGCAGCTCCCCGTCGGCCTGCGCCAGCTCGATCAGAAGGTCGAGCCCGGCTTCGACGTCCAACCCTTCGAGCAGCGCCCGAACCGCTTCCCTCTTCTGCTCCGAATACCCGCCTGCGAGAGTCGCGAAACCCAGCAGGAGCGTGGTGACGTCGACGCCGCACCCTTTCGGCGGCGCCGGCGGGTCGAGCAGAGCCACCAGCGAGGGGGCGCCGCCCGGGCTTTCGGTCTGCCGTGCCATCTCGTAGGCGATGACCGCACCATCCGACCATCCGGCCAGAAGCCAGGGTCCTTCGGCCTGGACCTCGCGCACTCTCGCCAGGTATTGCGCGGCCAGATCCTCCAGCGTGGCCGGACGGCCATCGCCCTCTGCGACCGCTTGCAGGCCATAGACCGGCCGTTCCGGTGCGAGCCTCTTCGCCAGGTCTACGTAGGCGAAGACCCCTCCCCCCACCGGATGGGCCAGGAACAGGGGACGGCCTGCGCCTCCCGCCTGCAGAAGCACCAGGGCAGAGCGCCTCTCGGGAGCCGACTGAATGGCTCCGGCCAGACGGCCCAGCGTCGGCGCCTCGAACAGCAGAGAGAGCGGCAGCTTGACACCGAAGACGTGCTCGATCCGTGCCATCAGCCGCACGGCCAGCAACGAATGGCCGCCCAGTGCGAAGAAGTCATCGGCCACTCCGACCTGTTCGAGGCCAAGGAGCTCGGCCCAGGTCTCGGCGAGGACCTTCTCGATCTGTGTGCGTGGCGCCACGAAGCTCTCGCCGGAGCGCGGCGCGCCGGGAACCGGCAGGGCTCGGCGATCCACCTTGCCGTTGGGGGTGAGCGGCAGCGCCGGCAGCAGCACGAAGATGCCGGGCACCATGTAGTCCGGCAGCCGTTCGCGCAAACCATGGCGAAGCCCGTCGGCTTCGACCTCGCCGGCCACATAGGCGACCAACCGCCGGTCGCCGGGCCGGTCCTCCCGTGCCACCACGGCCGCCTCGCGGACGCCTGCCAGGGACACCAGGATCGCCTCGATCTCGCCAAGCTCGATGCGAAACCCCCGCACTTTCACCTGGTGATCCAGGCGGCTCAGGTATTCGAGGGTGCCGTCCGCCCGCCGGCGCGCCAGATCGCCGGTGCGGTACAGGCGCCCGCCCGGCTCTCCGGTCAGAGGATCCGGCCTGAACACCTCCGCCGTGCGCGCCGGCAGGCCGAGATAACCCCGCCCCACGCCGTGACCGGCCACGCAGAGCTCGCCTGCAGCTCCCGCAGCGACAGGCTGGAGCGAGGGGTCGAGCACGTAGATGAAGGTATTGGCGATCGGCCGCCCGATCGGCAGTGTGAGCGACGAGCCGGACTCGGACCTCACCCGCTCGTAGTGCGTCACGTCGTCCGAGCACTCCGTCGGGCCATAGGCATTGAGCAGGCGGGTCTGCGGTGCGCGAGCGAGCCAGCGGTCGGCGAGATCCGGCGCGCAGGCCTCGCCGGTCACGATCATCCATTGCAGAGAGGGGAGGTCGATCGTGGCGCCGGATGCCGAGGGATCGAGCAGGGCGCTCAGCAGGGAGGGAACCACTTCGAGCACCGTGATCCGCTCCCGGGCGGCGAAGCGCAGCAGCAGCGCAGGGTCCTGGACGGCCGCCCGGCCGGCGATGCGCACACTCCCGCCCACCAGAAGAGGAGCCAGGAGCTGCCAGATCGAAATGTCGAAGCTTTGCGGAGCGGTCTGCGCGACCCGGCTGCCCGCAGTGAGCCCGAGGTCCGCCACCTTGGCCCGGAGATGATTGATCATGCCGGCGTGGGACACCATGACCCCCTTGGGCCGGCCGGTCGAGCCCGAGGTATGGATGACGTAGGCCAGGCCGTCGCCCCCCGGGAGCCCTCCCGGAGCGCTCCCCGGGTCGGTCTCCGGCAGCGCCGACGGCTCCACCACGGGCAGGCCGTCCGGGACGGGCAGGCGGTGGCGGTGCTCCTTCTCGGTGAGGAGAGCCGCCAGGCCGGAGCTCTCCAGCAGCCAGGCCAGGCGCTCCCGCGGGACCTCGACGTCGAGGGGCACGTACACGGCCCCGGCCTTCAGCACGCCAAGCAACGCGACGAGCAGGGAGAGGTTGCGCTCCAGGGCCACACCGACGCGGCGTTCGGCACCGCAGCCCAGCCCGGCCAGATGGCGCGCCAGGCGGCCGGCGCGGGCGTCGAGCTCGGCGTAGGTCAGCGTCTCCCCTTCGCACGTGGCGGCCGGCGCATCCGGCGTGCTCGCCACCTGCGCCGCGAAGAGGTTGTGCAGGAGGAGCCCTCGCGCCGGCTGCGGCAGGGGCGCTCTCGTATCGTTCCATTCGACGAGCGTCTGGTGGCGCTCGATGGAAGAGAGCAGCGGCAGCTCGGACCAGACGCTCTCCGGCTCTGCCAGGGCGGCGGTGAGCAGCCTCTCGTAGTGAACGATCAAGCGGTCGATGGTCGTGGCGTCGAACAGGTCGGTGGCATATTCGGCCACGCCGGCAAGCCCGCCTTCGTGCTCCTGGAGGATGAGCTCCACGTCGAATTTCGCCGTTCTCCGGGCACCGCTCACGGGCTGCACGCGCAAGCCCCCGGCCGCGAGGCTCTCGGCCGGAGCGTTCTGCAAGGTGAGCATCACCTGGAACAAGGGGGAATGAGCGAGGCTTCGTTCGGGAGAAAGCTCCTGCACGAGCTTCTCAAACGGCACGTCCTGGTGCAGATAGGCGGCCAGCGCGGTTTCACGGGTTCTGCCGAGCAGCTCCCCGAACGACGGAGCGCCCGCAAGGTCACCCCGCAGCACGAGCGTGTTGACGAAGAACCCGACCAGCCCCTCGATCTCGAGCCGGTTGCGTCCGGCCACGGGCGTGCCCACGGCAAGATCCTGCTGGCGGCTGTAGCGCGCCAGCAGGGCCTGGAACCCCGCCAGCAGAACCATGAAAAGCGTGGCCCCGTGACGCCCGCCGAGCGTCCGGATCCGCCGGAGGAGCTCCGCCGGCAGCCACAGGTGGCGGGAGGCGCCGCGGTAGCTTTGCACCGCCGGCCGCGGGCGATCGGTGGACAGCTCGAGAAGCGGTGGCAAGCCGGCGAGCCGGTTGCGCCAGAAGGAGATCTCCCGCTCCAGGACCTCGCCCTTCAGCCAGGAGCGTTGCCACACCGAGAAATCCGCGTACTGCACCGGAAGCTCCGGCAAAGGTGACGCCGCATAGAAGGCGGTCACCTCGCGCACCAGGATGCCCATCGACCAGCCGTCGCCGGCCATGTGATGCATCGTCAGCGCGGCGAGGTGGTCTTGCGGAGCCAACCGCAGCAGGACACAGCGCAGCAGCGGGCTGCGGGTGAGGTCGAACGGGCGGGCGGCCTCTTCCTCCGCAAGGGTGAGAGCCTGCGCCTCGCGCTCCCTCTCCGGCAGCCCCGCCAGATCCACCAGGGGCAGGAAGAAAGGCGCCGCCGGTTGAATCACCTGCACGGGGGAGCCTTCCGGTGCGGCGTAGCTCGTCCGCAGCACCTCGTGGCGGCGCACGGTCTCTCCGAGACAGAGCGTCAGCAGCGCAGCGTCCAGCGGCCCTTCGAGGCGCAGCGCCACCGGCATGTTGTACAGCGGGCTGTCGGGCTCGAGCTGATCGAGGAACCAGAGACGCTGCTGTGCGAACGACAAGGGCAGGGGGCCTTCCCGCGGTACCGGGACCAGGGGCGGCGCCGCGGCCCCGCCACCGGCGCGCAGGGCCGCCTCGATCCGCGCCGCGAGATCCGACAGAGCCGGTGCCTCGAAGACCTCGCGCAGCGGCAGATCGACCCCGAACGCGGTGCGGACGCGCGAGAGCACCTGCGTGGCGAGCAGCGAGTGGCCACCCAGGTCGAAAAACCGGTCGGCGATCCCGATCCGTTCGAGCCGGAGCACGTCCCCCCAGATGCCGGCGAGGACCTCTTCGACCGGTGTCCGCGGCGCCTGGTGGCTCTCCGAGGCTCCTCGCCCATCCGGCGCCGGCAGGGCCTTCCGGTCCACTTTTCCGTTGGGCGTGAGGGGCAGCGCGGCCAGCACCACGATGACGGCCGGCACCATGTGGTCCGGCAGCCGCTCCCGCAACTGTTCCCGGAAGGAGAGGCTCCGTTGTCCGTGCGCGGCCTCCCCCACCACATAGGCGACCAGTTGCCGGACACCGGGGGTGTCCTCGCGCAGGACGGCGACGGACGGGCTTCCCCCGGAGAGGGCGCAGAGCGCCGCCTCGATCTCTCCCAGCTCGATGCGGAAGCCGCGCAGCTTCACCTGGTTGTCGCGGCGCCCCTGGTAATCGACCGAGCCGTTCGGAAGGTAGCGCCCCAGATCGCCGGTGCGGTACAGGCGGTCGTCCGGCCCGCCGGTGAACGGATTGATCAGGAAGCGTTCGCGGGTCAGCGCCTCGTCCTGGAGATAGCCGAGGGAGAGATAAGGCGTGCGGATGCAGATCTCTCCCAGCTCGCCGACTCCGGCGAGCCGGCCCGCAGGGTTGACCACCAGGAGCTGGACCCCGTCGATCCCCCGGCCCAGCGGGATGCGCTCGCGATCCGGCAGGGAGACCTCATGGAAGCCCATGCCTTGGGGCGTCTCGGTGGCGCCGTAGTAGTTGATGCAGGCACAGCCGGGAGCCATCCCCCGCATCCGTTCGACGGTGTGGCGGGTCAGCACGTCCCCACCGAAGAAGGCGAGGCGGAGCGTCTCCAGGGTGATCCCGGGGGGCTCGGTCAACACCTCCCCCAGCGCGGGCGTGAGGTGGGCGACGGTGATGCCGTGCTCCTGCATCCAGCGGGCGAGGCGGCCGGGCCCGGTCAGATCCTCCGGCGTTGGGATGGCGAGCCGGGCACCCAGGCAGAGCGGAGTGAACAGATCGCGCAACAGCGGGTCATGGGCGAGGCCGGAGAGCAGGCTGAACCGGTCGGTCGCGGTGAGGCCGAACCGCTCGCTGTGCCAGGCGATGAAATGGGAGAGCGGGCGATGGCTGCCCAGCACTCCCTTGGGCACCCCGGTCGAGCCGGAGGTGAAGCTCACCCAGGCCGGATCGTCCGGACCCGCGGCGCGAGGAGAGCCGAGAGGCAGACCGGCGAAGCGTTCCAGTGCCGGGGCGGAGCCGCCGGCCGGCAGCGCGAGGGACGGACAGCCGGCATCCCGCAGCCAGTCCTCCACCGCCCCGGGGAGCTCTCCCGCCGCCTCCGGGCGCAGGAGGGCACGGGGTGCCGTCGCCGCGAGAGCTGCGGTCAGCCGCGCGGCGGGATAGGCCGGATCGAGAATCGTGAACGCGGCTCCCGTCTTGAGGATACCGAGCAGGGCGAGGGCGAGGGGAGCGCTGCGATGTGCATAGACCGCCACCCGGTCGCCCGGCCCGACCCTGTGCCCTTGCAGCCAGGCGCTCAGGCGGTTGGCCACCGCCTCCAGCTCTCCGTAGCTCCACACGCCGTCGCGATCGATCAACGCGGGCCGCCCGGGGTGCCGCCGCGCCTGCACGGCGAAGCGTTCATGGACCGCTCCCGGCCAGACCGCCGGCAAGGGCGCGGCCGGATCGGGCAGTGCCGCGTGAGCGGCGGCGGTGACCAGGGAGAGCGCGCCGATCGGCTCTCCAGGATGGTCGAGCGCCTGATCGAGGAACGCTTCGAGCTGCGCGAGGAGGTCCGCCATGCGCGCGGCGTCGAACAGGTCGGCGTTGTAGACCAGATCGACCTGCACCCCGTCTCCCTCGCGGAGATAGAAGGTCATGTCGAACTTCGAGAGCGGCTCCGCGGTCGCCAGGCTCTCGAGGGTCAGGCCCGGCAGGCGCAACTCCGTGGAGGGGAGATTGAGCAGGTTGACCATCACCTGGAACAGAGGCGTGCGCGAGAGGTCGCGCGGCTGCGGCAGGCTGGCGAGGATGGCCTCGAAGGGCACGTCCTGGTGCGAAAAGGCTCCCAGGGTCACCTCCCGCACCCGCGCCACCAGGTCGCGGAACCCGGGCTCGCCCCCCAGGCCGGTGCGCAGGACCAGGGTATTCAGGAAGCAGCCGATGAGACCCTCGGTCTCCACCGCGCGCCGGCCGGCCACCGGAGCCCCGACCAGGAGGTCGTCCTGGCCGCTGTGACGGTGCAGCAGTGCCTTGACCGCGGCGAGCAGGGTCATGAACAGCGTCGAGCCTTGCGCCCTGCCGAAGGCGGCCAGCCGGGCCGCGAAGCCGGCGGAAAGAGCGAGCGAGCCCTGCCCGCCGCGGTAGGTCTGTACGGCGGGCCGCCGGCGGTCGGTGGGCAGGTCCAGCGGAGCGATCTCGCCGCTCAGCAGGTCCAGCCACCAGGCGAGCTCCGCCTGCCGCGTTCCCGCGACGAGCTCCCGCTGCCAGACCGCGACGTCGGCGTACTGCACAGGCAGCTCGCTCAGGGAAGACGGGCGGCCCGCCGCGAAGCAGCCATAGAGCTCTGCGACCTCGCGGACCAGGAGGTGGAGCGACCAGCCGTCGCAGACCGCGTGGTGGATCACCACGAAGAGCTGGTGGCGGTCGGGCTCCAGACGCACCAGCACCACGTTGAGCAGCGGGCCGCACGCCAGGTCGAAACGGTGCCGCGCGTGGTCCGCGGCGAGCCGGTCCGCTTCCGCGCGGCGGCCGGCCGCGGGCAGCGCGGCGAGATCGACGACCGGCATCGCGGTCTGCGCCTCCGCCAGGATCTGCTGCCGGGGGATGCCATCCACCATCCGGAAGAACGTGCGCAGCACCTCGTGACGCTCCACCAGGCCGCGCAGCGCGGCGGCGAGGGCGGCCGCGTTCAGGCGGCCGGTGAGACCGACCCGGCTCGGCATGTTGTAGGTGGGCGTTCCCGGGTCGATCCGGTCGAGGAACCAGAGGCGCTCCTGGGCGAAGGAGAGAGGCGGATCCTGGCTGCGGGGCGCCCGCGCCAGAGGGGGAGCCGCCGGCTGCAGGTCTCCGCGCCGGACCTCCTCGACGGCCGCCGCCAAGCCTGCCACGGTCGGCCGCTCGAACAAGGTTCGCAGCGGCAGCTCAACGCCGAAGGCGCTGCGCAGGCGCGACATCAACTGCGTGGCGATGAGCGAGTGGCCCCCCAGATCGAAGAAATTGTCGGTCGCGCCGACCCGCTCACGGTGCAGCACCGCGGCCCAGAGACCGGCGACCAGCTCCTCGGCCGGCGTGCGCGGTGCCACAGGACCGGCCGAACCGGCTCCCGCCTCCGGCCTGGGAAGGGCGGCCTGGTCGAGCTTGCCGTTGGCGTTCAACGGCAGCGCGGAGAGCTGCACGAAGGCGGAAGGAACCATGTGCTCCGGCAGCCGCTGTTTGAGATGGCTCCGCAGCCCTTCGACCCGCAAGTCACCCTGCGTGCCCACCACATAAGCCACCAGGTGGAGGCCGCCGGATTCCAGCGGCTGCGCGACCGCAACGGCGTCTCGGACCCCGGGGCAGCTCGCCATGGCCGTCTCGACGTCTCCCAGCTCGACGCGGTAGCCACGGATCTTCACCTGGCCGTCGGCGCGGCCCAGGTGCTCGATCTGGCCATCGGCCAGGCGGCGCGCCAGGTCTCCCGTCCGATACAGCCGCGCCCCGGAATCCATGGCGAAGGGGTCCGGGATCATTTTCTGAGCCGTCAACACCGGATCCTTCAGATAGGCGCGGGCCAGACACGCGCCACCGGCGTAAAGCTCGCCGCGGACCCCGATCGGCGCCGGCTCGAGCCGGGCATCGAGGAGATGGATGCGCACGTTGCTGATCGGGCGCCCCACCGACGGGATGGCCGGCCAGGAGGCGGTTGCTCCCTCCAGGGCGAGCTCGCAGACGACATGGGTCTCGGAAGCGCCGTACTGATTGTGCAAGGAGCAGCCGGGGAGCCGATCCAGCAGGTCGCGCACGGCGGGCGTGACCTGCAGCTGCTCGCCGGCGGTGATGATCTCCCGCAGGCGCATCGGTCGCAGAGCAGAGCGCTCCCGCACATCGGCCAACAGCTTGAGGGCGGCGAACGGCAGGTGGAGGCGTTCGATGCTCTCGGAAGCGAGGAGCCCGGTGAGCCTTTCGGCGTCCCGCCGGGTCGTCTCATCCACCACGACCAGGGTTCCCCCCGAGCACCAGGCCGAGAAGATCTCCTGGAAGCTCACGCAGAAACCGAAGGTGGCGAATTGCACCGTCCGGATCCCCTCGCCCGACGGCGAACGGCTCAGCTGCCAGGAGGCGAGGTTGGCAAAGGCCCGGTGGGTGACCACGATGCCCTTGGGCTGGCCGGTGGAACCCGAGGTATAGATGACATACATCGGATGGTCGGGGGTCAACCCGATCCGCTGCGGGTTTTCACCGCTCTCGAACGGGAACGGCTCGACCCCCGGCGGCAGGCAGAGGGCGATCTCACGGTGCCGCGGGAAGTGCTGCAGCAGCGGCTCTTGAGTCAGGAGGACCGCCAGGCCTGCATCCTCGATGATGGTGGCGAGCCGCTCGCGAGGATAGGCCGGATCGAGGGCCACCAGGGCACCGCCGCTCTTGAGAACCGCCAGGGCCGCCACCACCATCTCCAGGGAGCGATCGACACAGATTCCGACCAGCGACTCGGGACCGACGCCCCGCCGCAGGAGCCCGTGCGCCAGCCGGTTGGCCCGCCGATTGACCTCGCGGTACGAGAGCCGCAGGTCGCCGAAGACCACCGCGACAAGCTCCGGGGTCCGCTCGACCTGCTCCTCGACCCAGGCATGGATGCACCGGCCTTCCTCCCTCGCGGCGGTGTCGCTCCACTCGATCACGATCTGATGGCGTTCGGCGGCGCTGAGGAGCGGCAGGGCGGTCAGGGGCCGATCCGGGTCGGCGAGCACGGACACGAGCAGGTGTTCGTAGTGCTGGTAGAACCTCCGGGCGGTGCTGTGATCGAAGAGGTCGGTATTGTATTCGAGCAGTCCCGACAGCCAGCCCTGCTCCTCGTACCAGAAGAGAGTGAGATCGAACTTGGCGATCCCCAGCTGGATCGACAAGGGGCTCATCCGGAGGTCGCCGGCCGGCAAGCTTTCGCGCGGCTGGTTCTGCAAGACGCACATGACCTGGAAAAGAGGGTTCCGGCTCATGTCCCGCTCGGGCTGCAGCTCCTCGACGATGCGTTCGAAGGGGAGATCTTCGTGCGCATAGCCGCCGAGCGCGACGTCGCGCACCCGCAGCAACAGCTCGCGGAAGGTCGGATCACCGCCCAGGTCGGTGCGCAGAACCACGGTGTTGGAGAAGAAACCGATCACCCCCTCGACGTCCGGGCGGTTGCGGTTGGCGATCGGTGACCCCACGGCGAGATCGGTCTGCCCGCTGTAGCGCAGGATCAGCGTCTTGAAAAGGGCCAGAAGGGTCATGAACAGCGTCGCCCCTTCGCGCCGGGAGAGGGCGATCAGGGCGCGGCCGGTCTCCTGCGGCAGCTGCACGGAAAGGCTGGAGCCGCGGAAGCTCTCGACGGCCGGGCGGGGCCGATCCACGGGCAGCTCCAGCCCCGGCGTGCCGGTCAGGCGGTCGCGCCAGTAGGCCAGATGCTTCTCGAGAACCGGACCTTCGAGGTACGAGCGCTGCCAGGCTGCGTAGTCCGCATATTGGATCGGCAGCGCCGGGAGCAGGGCCGGCCTGCCGGTGGAAAACGCTGCGTAAAGCGCCGCGATCTCACGGAGAAAGATCACCGCCGACCAGCCGTCCGAAATGATGTGGTGCGTCGTGTGGACGAGCACCTGGTCGTCCGCCGCGAGGCGCAAGAGGACGACCCTCATCAGCGGGCCACGCGCAAGGTCGAAGGGCCGCCGCGACTCCAGGGTCGCCAGCTGAAGAAGCTCGGTCTCGCGTCGCGCCGGCGGCAGCGCCGCGAGGTCGATGACCGGCACGAGAACCCGTGCTTCCAGACCGATCCGCTGGTAAGGCCGGCCCGCGAGATCCCCGAAGGTGGTTCGCAAGGCTTCGTGGCGCCGCGTGAGCTCCTCCAGGGTCGCGACGAAGGGCTCGTGGCGCAGCGCGCCTTCCAGCCGGAGTGTGGCGGGGATGTTGTAGAAGGCGCTGCCGGGCTCGAGCTGCTCGAGGAACCAGAGCCGTTCCTGGGCGAACGACAAAGGCAGCGGGCCATCCCGCCTCTCGAGCGGCCGGATCCGCGCCGCGCCCGGGCTCTGCTCTCCCTGCCGGAGCCTCTCGGAGGTGATGACGGCGGCCAACGCCGAGAGGGTCGGCGTCAGGAACAGAGCACGGATCGCCAGGTCGACTCCGAGAACCTCCCGGACGCGGGCCAACAGGCGAATCCCTTGGAGAGAGTGCCCGCCCAGCGCGAAGAAATCGTCGTTCCTCCCGACCTCCCGGACTCCGAGAAGGTCGCTCCAGATCCCCGCCAGGAGCTCCTCGACCGGCGTGCGTGGCGCGAGAGGGTCTTCACCGCGCTCCGCTCCTTCGGCCGGCCGGGGCAGCGCCTTGACGTCGACCTTGCCGTTGGCGGTGACCGGCAGAGCGGCCAGGTGAACCAGCGCCGCGGGGACCATGAAATCCGGCAGGCGGTCGCGCAGGAAGGCCCGCAAGGCAGAGGACGGAGCCGGCGAGCCCGGGCCGGTGACCACGTACGCCACGAGGCGGCGGTCGCCCGGCCGGTCCTCGCGGAGCACGACGACGCTCTCCAGAACCTGCGGATGGCGGGCCAGGGTGGCCTCGATCTCACCCAGCTCGATGCGGTACCCGCGCACCTTCACCTGGTGGTCGAGGCGGCCCAGGAACTCGATCTCGCCATCCGGCCTGGTGCGCGCCAGATCACCGGTGCGATAGAGCCGCTCCCCCGCAGACGCGGCGTGCGGGTGGGGCACGAAGCTCGCGGCCGTGCGATCCGGCCGGCCGAGGTAGCCTCGCGCGAGGCCCGGGCCGCCCAGGCAGAGCTCGCCCGCAACGCCGGGGAGAACCGGGTTCCCCCGGAAGTCCAGCAGGTGGGCCTGCATGCGTGCGATCGGGCGGCCGATCGGCAGGCGCTCTCCACCGCCGTAGAGCTTGACGGTCGCGCAGACCGAGGCCTCGGTCGGGCCGTAGGCATTCCAGAGGCGCCGCCCGCCGGCCCACGCCCGCGCCAGCTCCACGGGGCAGGCCTCGCCGCCCACGATCAGTGTCGCGAGTCCGGGCAGGTCCTCCGGCGCCAGCGTCGCCAGCACGGTCGGCGGCAGGAGCACGGCGGTGCTCTCCGCGAGCAGGGCGGTCAGCTCCTCGCGGGAGAGCCGCCGCTCGCGGGGCCCGAGAACCAGCGTGGCACCGGCGCCGAACGCCATGGCGATCTCCCAGGCCGAGGCGTCGAAACTGAGCGAGGCGAACTGCAGCACGCGGTCGTCCGGCCCGAGACCGAACAGGCCCCGCTGGGCAACCGCCAGGTTGCTCCACCCGCGGTGCGGGATCATCGCCCCCTTCGGACGGCCGGTCGAGCCCGAGGTGTAGATCACGTAGGCCAGGCTCTCGGGCGTTGCCGTGCGCGGCAGGCGTTCCGCCGCGCCGGGCTCCGGCAGCACGGTCGCCACCGGGGTCTCGGGCAGGGAGCCCAGCAGGTGCTTTTCGGTGACGAGCGCCAGGATCTTCGCGTCCTCGACCATGAAGGCGAGACGCTCCCGCGGATAGGCCGGATCGAGCGGCACGTAGGCCGCGCCGGCCTTGAGGACGCCCAGCACGGCCTCGATCATCCAGGGGGAACGCTCGGCGCACAGCCCCACGCGGGAGTCGGCGGTCGCGCCGAGCGCCCGCAAGCGGCGCGCGAGCCGGTTGGCGCGGCGGTCGAGCCCGGCGTAGCTCAACGCCTCGCCCGGCGCGGCCACGGCGATGGCGTCCGGCGTCCGATCCGCCCGGCTCTCGAACATCTCCACCACCGAGGCGTCCGGTGCCGCCCCGGCAGGGCCGAGCGGGTTCCACTCGATCCAGGCCTGGTGCTGTTCGGCCGCGGAGAGCAGCGGGAGGTCCGCCAGGGGCCGGTCCTCCCCCGACACCGCCGCCTCGAGCAGCCGCTCATACCGGGCGATCAGGCGGTCGATCGTCGCCGCGTCGAACAGGTCGGTGGCGTGGTCGACCGCTCCGAGGAGCCCGGTCTCCAGCGGCTCGAGACGGAGCACGAGATCGAGCTTCGCCGTCGTTTCGGCTCCGCCCGCCGGCCGGAGCCGCAGATCCCGGATCGCCAGGCTCGCGAAAGGAGCGTTCTCCAGAGCGAGCATCACCTGGAACAGGGGGGAGTGCGCGAGGTTTCGCTCCGGAGCAAGCTCCTCGACCAGCCGTTCAAACGGCGCATCCTGGTGCAGGTAGGCGGCCAGGGCGGTCTCCCGCACCCGGCCGAGCAGCTCGCGGAAGGTGGGCAGGCCGCTCAGGTCGCCGCGCATCACCAGGGTGTTGACGAAGAACCCGATCAACCCCTCGACCTCCTCCCGGTTGCGCCCGGCGATCGGCGAGCCCACCGCGAGGTCGTCCTGCCCGCTGTGGCGTGCGAGAAGAGCCTGGAAACCGGCGAGCAGCGCCATGAAGAGCGTCGCCCCCTCGCGCCGGGCGAGAGCTTCGACCCGCCGTGCCAACGCCGCCGGCAGCCGCACCGGCCGCGCCGCGCCGCGGAAGCTCTGCACCGCCGGCCGCGGCCGGTCGGTGGGCAGCTCCAGGAGCGGCGGCAGGGCGTCCAGCTGCCGCCGCCAGAAGGCGATCTCGCGCTCCAGGACCTCCCCCTGCAGCCAGGAGCGCTGCCAGAGGGCGAAATCCGCATACTGCACCGGCAGCTCGGGCAAGGGCGACGGCCGGCCCTCGGCAAAGGCGGCATAGAGCGCCGCGACCTCGCGCACCAGAATGCCCATGGACCAGCCATCGCTCGCGATGTGGTGCAGCGTCAGCGCCAGGAGGCCGTCCTCCCCGGCCAGGTGCAGCAGCACGCCGCGCAACAACAGCCCGCGGGTGAGATCGAACGGCCGGCGGGCCTCCTCGCCGGCCAGCGCGGAGGCCACCGCCTCACGCCGGTTTTCCGGCAATCCCGACAGGTCGACCACCGGCAGCACGAAAGGCACCGCCGCCTCGATGACCTGCACCGGCGCGCCGTCCCGTACGGCGAAGGTGGTGCGCAAAGCCTCGTGGCGGCGCGTGATCTCACCCAGGCAGAGCGCCAGCACCGCCGGATCCAGCCGCCCTTCGACCCGCAGCACCGCCGGGATGTTGTAGAGCGGACTGCCGGGCTCGAGCTGATCGACGAACCAGAGGCGCTGCTGCGCAAAGGACAGGGGCTGCGGTCCCTCGCGCCGGGCCGGCGCGAGGGGCGCGATGCCCCCTCCGCCGCGGCCGTCCGCCTGGCGCAGGGCGGTCTCGACCTGCGCCGCCAGGTCGGCCAGCACCGGGGCCAGGAAGAGGGTGTTCAGCGGCAGCTCGACGCCGAAGGCGCTGCGCAGGCGCGAGATCATCCGGGTGGCGAGGAGCGAGTGGCCGCCCAGCTCGAAGAAGTGGGCGTTCGCCCCGACCCGGTCGAGACCGAGCATCTCGGCCCACATGCCGGCGAGGAGCTCCTCGACCGGTGTCTGCGGCGGCAACCGGCCTTCTTCGACGCCCGGGGCCTCCGGAGACGGCAGGGCTTGCCGGTCCACCTTGCCGTTGGGAGTGAGGGGGAGCTGCGCGAGCTTGACGAAGGCGGAGGGCACCATGTAATCCGGCAGCCGCTCCCGCAACGACCGCCGCAGCCCGTCCATCGCCGATCCGGAGGCGTCTCCGGTCACATAGGCGACCAGCCGGCGGTCACCGGGTCCCCCTGCGGATCGGTCCTCGCGCACCATCACCACCGCGTCCCGGACTCCGGGCAGCGCGGCGAGCACCCCCTCGATCTCGCCCAGCTCGACGCGGAAGCCGCGGATCTTGACCTGGTGGTCGAGCCGGCCCAGGAACTCCAGGTTCCCATCCGCCAGATGGCGGGCGCGGTCGCCGGTGCGATACAGCCGTCCGCCCGCCCTGGCGCTCCACGGATCCGGAACGAATTTCGCCGCCGTCAGCTCCGGCTCCCGGGCGTAGCCGTCGGCCAGGCAATCGCCGCCGATGTAGAGATCGCCGGCAAGGCCCGCCGGGCAGGGCGCAAGCTCCGCGTCGAGCACGTGATAGCGCGCGTTGTCGATCGGCCGCCCGTACGGGATGCTGGTCCAGCCCGGCGCCACCTCCTCGACCGGGAACACGTTGGACCAGACGGTCGCCTCGGTGGCGCCGCCCAGCGAGACCACCCGGGCAGCGGGGAACCGGCCACGGATCTTGTCCGGGAGAGCGACCGGAATCCAGTCGCCGCTCAGGAAGACGAGCCGCAGGGCGGGCCGGCCGCCGGGAGCCGGCCCGGCGAGGAAGGGCACCGTCTGCTCCAGAGCCGCCGGAGCCGAGTCCCAGAAGGTGATCGGCTCTTGTGCCAGCGCCCGCAGCAGGAGCCCTGGATCCCGGACCTCCTCCTCCGTGGCGATGCGGATCGAGCCCCCCGCCCCCAGCAGGCCGAAGACGTCGAACACCGACAGGTCGAACGAGAGCGAGGTGACGAACAGCCCCCGGTCGAGAGGGGAGAACGAGAAGGTCCGGTACGCCCAGCGCAGCAGGTTGATCACCGGGCGATGGCGCACCATCACCCCCTTGGGTGCGCCGGTGGAGCCGGAGGTGAAGATGACGTAGGCCAGATCGTCCGCAGTGGCCCGGCGCGGCGGCGGCGAGGCCGCGCAGCCTTCCAGGTCCACGCGATCGAGGCAGACGGCGGCGAGCGGCCCGGGCAGCCCTTCCTGGAGGTCGCGCACCGTGCCGAGCTGCGCGGTCTCGGTGAGCAGGCAGGAGACGTCGAGCGCCGCGAGGATCCGGCGCAGGCGCGCGGGCGGATGGCCGGTCTCCAGCGGCACGTAGGCCGCACCGGCCTTGAGCACGGCGAGCAGGGCCACGATCATGTCCGGGCCGCGGCGCAGGTGGATGCCGGCCATCGCGCCGCGGCGCAGACCACGGCAGACGAGGTGATGGGCGAGGCGGTTGGCCCGCTCCTCGATCCGGCCGTAGGTGATCTCCGCGCCCTGCCAGACCACCGCGACCGCGTCCGGGGTCCTCGCGGCCCACGCCTCGAACGGCTCGTGGATCAGGGTCGTTTCCTCGCGGGCGACCGCGGTGTCGTTCCATTCCAGCAGCGCCTGGTGGGTCTCGGCCTCCGAGAGCCACGGCAGATCCCGAAGCGGCTGCTCAGACCGTTCGGTGATCCCGCCGAGCAGAGCGTTCAGATGGCCGAGCAGGCGCAGCGCCGCCGCGGCGTCGATCCGGGCGCGGTCGTATTTCAGTTGCAGCAGGAGCCGGTCCGTCCCGCCGAGGACCAGACCGACAGGGTAGTTGGTGGTCTCGAAGAGGCGCAGGTTTCCGACCGGCAGGTGGCTGGAGCCGCCGTCTCCGGCCTGGGGGTAGCTCTCGAAGACATGGAGGGATTCGAACAGCGGCGAGCCGGCGGGGACCTCGCTCCAGCGCTGGATTTGCGCCAGCGGGGTGTGCTCGAAGCCCTGGCGGGCGAGCTGGCGCTCCTGGAGGCGTTGCAGCCAGGGGACGAGGGGCTCGGCGCCCTGCACCCACACCCGCACCGGCAGGGTGTTGATGAACATGCCGACCATGGTCTCGACGCCGGGCAGGGCGGCCGGCCGGCCGGAGACGACGTTGCCGAAGACCACGTCCTGCTCGCCGCTGTAGCGGCCGAGGAGCACGGCCCAGGCGCCGAGCGTGACGGTGGGCAGGGTGAGCTTGTGCCGCGACGCCAGAGCCTGGAGGCGCGCCGTGACCTCGCGGGAGATCCGGAGCTCGTGCTCGGCGTGGCGGGCCCCTTCGGGAGCCCTGCCCGGGTGGTCGATGCCCAGGGAGTTGGGGGCGGTGAACCCGGCGAGCTCGGCGCGCCAGAACGGCTCGGCCCCCGAGGTGTCCTGCTGCCGCAGCCAGGCGACGTAGTCGCTGAACGGGCGCACCGGCGGCAGGACCGGGGAAGCGGGCGCCGGGTAGAGGGCTTGCAGCTCGTGCACCAGGAGAGGCAGCGACCAGCCGTCCATCAGCAGATGGTGGGCGGTCCACAGGAACCCGTGCCCGGGGCCGAGGCGGATCAGCGCGAAGCGCATCAGCGGCGCTTCGCCCGGGGGCAGGGGCGTATGCCGCTCGCGATGCCGCAGCTCTTCGAGCCGGCGGTCCCGCTCGTCCGCGGAGAGGCCGCGCCAGTCCAGCTCCTGCCAGGGGAGGGAGACGTTCCTGCGCACCGCCTGCACGGGCTCGTCGAGGCCGTCCCAGAGGAACGCCGTGCGCAGCACGCCGTGACGCTCGACGAGTCTCTCCCAGGCCTGCCGGAACCGCCCCGCATCGAGGTCCTCCGGCAGGGTGCAGGCGACCTGGGTGACGTAGACCCCGGAGTCGGGCGCCATCAGGCTGTGGAACAGCATGCCGTTTTGCAGCGGCGTGAGGGGATAGAGGTCTTCGACGTCCTTCAGGGGGAGCCGGGCGGCCAGCACCGCGAAGCCGTGGGCATCGAGCCCGGCTTTGGGAAAGTCGGAGGGAGTGAACACCTCCTCGCTGTCGCGGCTGTGCCGGATCAGCTCGCGCAGCGCGCCGGCATAGGCCTCGGCCAGGCGCTGCATGGTCTGCGGCCGGTGCGTCCGGGTGCCGTAGGTCAGGACCATCCGGAGCCGGCCGTCGGCCACCAGGCCGTTGATCTCCAACGGGTAGGCCCGGTGGGCGCGCGCGCTCTGCATCGGACCGGCGGAATCCGTGGCCGCCCGGAACAGGGGGTGGGCATCGAGGGCGGCATCCACCTGGCCCAGATAGTTGAAGCTGATCTCGGCGGCCGGAGCCTCCGGCAGCCGCGGGCGCAACAGCCCATGGCCGATGCCGCGCTCGGGCACGGCGCGCAACCGCTCCTTGGCGCTCACCAGGGCCTCGCCGGGTCCCGCGTCGCCCGCCTCCAGGACGACGGGAAAGAGCGAGGTGAACCAGCCCACGGTGCGCGAGACGTCGAGATCGTCGAAGAGCGGCTCGCGGCCATGCCCTTCCAGATCGACCCGCAGGCGCGCAGACCCGGTCCAGCCCGCCACGGCCCGGGCCAGAGCGCTCAGCAGCGCCTCGTCGATGCGGCTGTGGTACACCGCCGGCAGGGTCTGGAGCAGATCCGCGGTCTCTTCGG
>DIHE01000206.1:35186-35862 GCA_002420005.1 Holophagales bacterium UBA5704
GAGCGGCCAGGCGACGGGACCAGTCCTGAAACGAGCTGGTTTTGGGCGGCAGGGTGGGATGCAGCCCCCGCTCGGCCTGGCGGTACGCCGCGTCCAGGTCGGCGACCAGCAGGCGCCACGAGACGCCGTCCACCACCAGATGGTGGGTGACCCACAGCAACCGGGACGGCGGCCCGGCGTCCCCGCCGGCGACATCGAACAGGCCGAGGCGGGTGAGAGGGCCGGCGCCCAGGTCGAAGCCGGCCTGGAGGGCTGCGGCAGCCTGCTCGAAGGCGTCCCCCTGGCGCGGCGCCGGCAGGCCGGACAGGTCGATGCGGGACAACGGCGTCACCGGCTCGGCCGGCGCATTCTCCTGCCGCCAGCCTTCGGCCGACTCTTCGAACCGCAGGCGCAAGGCGTCGTGATGGTCCACGATCGCCGCCAGGGCGCGCTCCAGGGCCGCGGGGTCGAGGGCCTCGCGCGGCTCCAGCACCAGGGCCTGGTTGAAGTGGTGGGGATCGGCGAATCGCTGTGCGAAGAACCAGCGCTGGATCGGGGTGAGAGGCACCTCTCCCGCCACCGGACCCTGCCCGGCCGGGGCGGCGTCCGTGGGCTCGGCGCGCGTGGGCTGGCGGGGGAGGCCGGCCCCGGGCTGGTGCTCGAAGATCTGCCGCACGGTGAGCCGCAGGGCGGGCCG
>DIHE01000207.1:0-125 GCA_002420005.1 Holophagales bacterium UBA5704
TGCGCCGTCGCGATCGTGATGCCCCGCTCGCGCTCTTCGGGAGCTTTGTCGATCTGGTCGAACGCGACGAAATCAGCCCACCCCTTGGCGGACAGGACCCGCGTGATCGCCGCGGTCAGCGTCGT
>DIHE01000207.1:424-834 GCA_002420005.1 Holophagales bacterium UBA5704
CGCTCGAACTTCGACTTGGCCATAGCGGTTCAAATGCCTCCCGAATGCTCTGTTGTTGTCGAAGACACAACTCGTTGAACTACTTATGGAGCCCACGACCGGATTTGAACCGGTGACCCCTTCCTTACCAAGGAAGTGCTCTACCCCTGAGCCACGTGGGCTAGTTGAGACAGCGATGCTTTCGCCCGGGCGGTAGCCCGGACCCGGCGGCGAAGCCGAAAGATGGTACAGCCTCACCGAGTCCGTGTAAAGCCCCTTCGCTCGCCGGTTACGTCCTCATTCCTAAGAAAGCCCTTGCGAGGGACCTCGGGAGGAGTCCCGAGGAGAAGGAAGGGGAGTATGCCACAGACCTGCGGCGGCGTCCAGTGGGTTGCGGCGGGTCGATCGTGCCCGGCTCTCACCAGGGATTG
>DIHE01000207.1:1082-42990 GCA_002420005.1 Holophagales bacterium UBA5704
CCTACATCCCGAACCGCGAGCGCGCGGCGGCCAGGACTTCCTCGTCGATCACGCGGTGGCCGTTTTCACGGGCGACCATTTCGATTCCGGCACGGGCCATCGGGCGCACCATCTCGGGGATCGCCTCCAGGCGGGTCAGGGCGCCGGGGGTCCATTCGGGTCCTTCCGGCACGGCGGCCGCCGCGGGTTGGGTGGTGCCGCCGAGCATGGCGGAGAAGGGGCATTTCCCGGCGGTGGCCTCCCCCCCTGTCGCAGACATCATGGAGGAGCCAGGCATGCCGGGGTTGGCGATCGCCGCTGCGGCGGCCGGGCCGATGCGCACGCCGAGGGAACGCACCATGTCGGTCTCGTGCTGGTTGGTCAGCATCGCCATCTCGTAGCCGCACTCCGGGCACTCGTAGACGACGGAGAGGGAGCCGGGCTCGCTCTCTTCGGTGGCGCGCAGGCGCATCTGGCTGTCGCAAGGGACGCAGAGAAATTTCATGGCTCCTCCAGAGCAAGCATCAAGGCCCCGGCCGCCGCGGTGAGCGCCGTGGCGACCGGGCCGGCGTCGGCCATCTCGGTGATTGCGCGGCCCTCGTCGGAGAGGGCCGCGAGCTGTGGGTCGAAAGGAATGCGGCCGAGGCAGGGCACGCCGAGACCGGCCGCCTCCGTGCTCTCCGGGAAGAGCGGGCGGACGGTGTCGCAGCCGGCGCAGGCATAGCCGCTCATGTTCTCGACGTACCCCAGCAGGCGGTTCGGCAGCGGGGCGAGCGCGCTCACCGAGCGCGCCACCACCCCACGCGCCAGGGCGGAGGGGATCGAGACCAGTAGCAGAGCCGCCTGGGGACCGAGAAAATCGGCGAATTGCGCGGTGCGCTCCGGTCCCGGCGGCAGGTCGACCAGGAGCACGTCGAGCGGTCCCCAGCACACCGCGGCGAGCAGCTCCGCGAGCTTCGCCAGCTCGCGGGTGGCCCGCCAGACATGGGTGTGCCGCGGCGAGGCGCTCGGCCACGCGAGGGCTTCACCCGCGGCGAGCAAGCTGCCCACGGAGAGGATCTTCAGGCCGTCACGGCTCACCGGCAGCAGCAGCCCCTCCTCGCCCGGCAACGGCGGAATGCCCTGGACGCCGCCGAGCACGGCCTGGCTCGGCCCGTTCAGATCGGCATCGAGAATCCCCACGCGCTTGCCTTGCGCCGCGAGCACGGCGCCGAGCTGCCGGGTGAGCGTGCTCTTGCCGACGCCCCCCTTGCCCGAGCCCACCGCCACCACGTGCCGGATGTCCGCCATCCGCCGCGCAATCGCGGCGTTCAGGTCGGAGATCTGCTCGACGACCCTGGAGCCGCCGTCTCCTTCGATCTGGGAGTAGGTCCGCATGATGGTCTCGATTATGCCGCCTGTGCCTGGCTGGTGAACAGAAGATGTTCCGCGCCGCGCACAAACCCCAGCGCCGTGAGCAGCTCCGCGTCCACCTCTCCGGGGGCCGCCTTCTCAAGATGAAGGGGAGTGCCGATCTCGTCCAGCACCACCGAGAGACCGGGGCGGCCGAAGGGGCCGGGGGTGGCTCCGAGGGCCCACAGGGTGCCCTCGGCGTCCCAGAGCGCCCAGGCTTCGATGCGATCCGGGGAGTGGAAGGCCAGACCGGACAGGCGCTCGCTCTGCTTGAGGAGCGCCGCGGCGTCGCGGTGCCAGCAGCAGGCGGTGAGGAGGCCGGCGGAGGCGAGATCCTCGACCCACACCGGCTCCAAGGCTTCGCGCGCCTCGTTCGTGGCGCTTCCGGTGACCGGGGCACCTCGGTTCCAGTCGGTGAGCGAGACGCTCCGCTGCCAGCCACAGGCGGCGAAGGTGGCCTCCGCCGCCGCGCGGCCGGCGGGGACCTCGGCGACCAGGTTCGGGGGGCCGAGGATGGCGAGCTTCTGGCTGAGCGATGTCAGGAGATGCCGGCCGTGCCCTCGGCGGCGGTGGGCCGGATGGACCCGCAGGGCGTAGACCAAGGTGGCCTCGGGTCGCTTCGCCCCGAGCAGCACTCCCACCGGCTCGCGCCCTTCCGAGGCCACCATGCAGCTGCTGCACCAGAGGTCCAAATCGCGGATGAGACGCTTGAAGCCTTCCCGGTCGAGCACCGGCTCGCCCTCGTCCTCGGGGCCCCGGCAACGCACATAGGCCTCCACCAGGAGGCCTATGTCGTCGCTCCGGCAGAAGCGGTAGGCGGTCAAGCCGGGGAGGTGCCGGGCCGGACGTCCAGCTCCGGATGCGGTCCCGCCCGGCGCGCCTGGAGCGCCGACGGCGAGCCGACTTCGTTGATCGGTGGCCGGCGCTCTTCGAGAACCGCCGCGTGGGTCACGTCGACCGGCATGGCCGAGCCGGCCTGGACGGCCCCCTTCGCCGCCTCCTGGTTCTTCAGCATCTCTTCCATCATCTGGCGACCGATGGCGATGCCCTCCTCCACCAGGGCGAGGCTGATCGCCTGCAGCTTGCGCTCGGCGGCCAGGGCCTCGATGCGGTCCTGGGTGCGGTTGCGCATGAAGCCCGACGGCACGCGCAAGATGCGCTCCACCGCCTCGCCGTGCCAGGTGTAGGCCGACAGGAGCGGCACGTTCTTGGGATCCCGCGCGATCAGCTTCTTGTCTCCGTCCACCGCAGGAGCCACCGCGGATTCGGCGGCGGCCACCCGGGCCTCGCCCTCCGGCGCCTCGTCGAGCGACTCGGTGGTGATCGCATGGCCGGCCTCGGCGACTCCGGCTTCGAGCGGCACGCCGGTCTCCTCCTCGACCACCTGCTGCGCCAGCTCCAGGGTGATGGTGGGCAGCTTGCGCAGGCGGGCGGTCTTCTCGATCCGCGCCTTGGCCCGGCGGCGCTTGTAGGCGTCCTTCAGGGTCCACAGGGCCTTCTTCGCGCTCGCGGTCCACTGCAGCTTGCGGCCGTCGTAGGTGACCTCCTCGGTCAGGGCGCCTTCGGCGCGGGCGATGCGCTCCAGCATCTCGCGGTCGATGCGCTCCAGCTGGGTGCCGCCGCAGACGCCGCAGCGCACGGCGTCCGGCTCGCTCGCCGCGACGCCGCAGCTCTTGCAGATCGCCACCGGCTGGCGTTCGGCCAGGTCGAGGGCCATGCGCTCGGCGAGCTGGAATGTGAGGTCTTTCGACTGCTTGGGCATGAAGCGGTCCATCGCCTCGTCGATCACCGAGTTGGTGATCACGCTGTGGCCCTGTTCGAGCGCCAGGCGCAGGATGCCGGTGCGCGCGATGCCTTTGACCTGCGGCGGCACGCGCTGCATGCGCTCCTCGGCTTCCGGGGTCCACTTGATGCTCTCCTCGGCGCGGGCGTCGATGTCCGGGTAGTCGAGCCGGGTGGAGAGCAGGATGTCGCACGGGCAGCGGCGCAGCAGATTCTCGGTGTTGCTGCCGAGGCCGGTCTCGTCCGCCGGGCTGTGGACGCCGATGCGGCCGACGATCAGCAGCCACGGGTTGATCTTGCGCACGTGGTCGAGGATCTTCTGGAACGCCTTGCCGTCGAGCAGCGTCTTGGTCACCGTCACGCCGGCCTCGCGGGCCATGCGCTCGGCGACGTCCAGGTGCGACTGATAGATCTGTGCGAGGCCGGTGTCGATGATCTCTTCGTGGAGCTGGTTCTGCTCCTCGAAGCGGAAGACTTTCGAGGCCTTCTCGGAGAGCACGCCGACGATGCCGTGGAACACCGAGTAGTGCAGGTAGGGATCGTAGACGCCGATGATCTCGATCTTCTTGCCGAAGCGCGCGGCCAGGTCCATCGCGGTCTGCAAGGCGCCGAACGACTGCGGGCTGCCGTCGATGCCCACCAGGATGGTGTCGCGCTCGGGCTCGTCCTGGGTGGGCAGGTGCTTGACCACCCAGACGTCCTTCGTCGCGGAGCGGGCCACGCGGTCGCAGACCGAGCCGATCTCGCTGTCCTTGACGCGGCCGATGCCGAGGGCGCCGATCATCACCAGGTCGTAGTTGTCGCACTGGATGTCGCGCACCAGCTCGGTGTGGTGCTTGCCGTCCATCATCCGCGGCTCGAAGGGCAGGTTGTTGTCCCGGCAGAGGTTCTGCATCTGGTCGAGATAGCTCTCGGAGATCAGCTTCAGGCCGAGGGTGATCAGGCTGTCGTGGATCTTGCGCTGCCGTTCGAGCTCGACCTCGTCGAGGTACTCCTCGGGCAGCGTGTACTCCATCTGCTTGAAGCGGTAGTCGTGCATCCGGGCGGCGTAGACGTGGCTCCCCACCAGGGAGGCGTCGAACGCCTTGCCGAGGGCCACCGCATTGACGATCGCCCGGTTCGAGAAGTCGGAGTTGTCGACCGGAACATAGATCTTGCTATACATGGAGTGGAACCTCTCTATCCTTCTTGACCAACGGGACTCACCGGGGTCTGCCGCCGCCGGACCCAGACGATCAGGAGAATCTCGACGACCAGGACGATGAATGCGGCCCGCAGCATCGGCCAGAGGGGCGAGGGAGTCTCCCGAGGCATCGTGTACAAATACATCCACCGCGTCAAGCCGCGCTTGTTGCCGCGCTCCCGCTGCGCGCCGTCCCAGAGGGAGAAGGCGACGGGGACGTACTGGCTTTCCGCGAACGTCACGCCGCCGGTGGCGCGCAGCGACCGCTTCAGGATCACCGACCACTCGCCTTTGTCGTAGCTCGCAACGGCGGTGACGTCTTCGCCTTCTTCGAGCGTCAGGCTGTCGCTGCCGGCTCCCTTGTAGCGCGTCGCAACCTTCTTGGCGAGGTCGACGAACCACAGGTCGACCGGGTTCTGCGCGTCGCCGAAGAGGAAGTACGGCTTGCGGGCGCCGGTGGGAAGCGTCGCCGGGAACTGCAGCGCGAGGGCGTCGGAGAACTCGCTCTCGGTGCCCGCGTCCGCCGTGCCTTCCTCTTCGCCGAAGAAGTCGTCCGCGGACGCCTCCTCGGTCACCTCCTCTTCACCGAAGAAGCCTCCTCCCTCGTCGGCCGGATCGGCGGCGACCTCCCCCTTGTCTTCCTCGGGGGGCACCGGGAGGTCGGGCGCGTTGTGGCCGGAGACATCGGCCCGCATGTCGTGCCAGGTGACGAGAAACGCGATGTCCCGCGCGTTGTAGATCGCCTTGACGGTCACCCCGTTGGCGGAGGGATGAAAGGCGCGGCCGGGCTCGGTGATCTGGCCGACCACCGGAAAATAAGCCGCCGCGGCGGAGGCGAACAGCTCCCGCGCCTTGTCGGGAGCCTCGAGGGCGATGTCGTCGGTCGTCCACTGCACCTGGACCAGCTCGGCATAGCCCGGATCCTCGCGCCCGTCGAGGGAGACGATGTAGTCCACCAGCTGCCAGCGCTCCTCGTCGGTGAGCGACTCGGCGAAGGAGGGCATGGGCGTGCCGTTGACGCCTGTAGTGAACGTCCGGTAGATATCCTCGCGCGTCGGGCCACCGCGGTAGGTCCAGCGCTTGGTCAGGTCGGCGGCCCGGATGAAGTAGCCCGCGTCGTCCTTGAGGCCCGGGGCCGAGGGACCGTCGCCGCGTCCGATCTCGCCATGGCAGGCCGGGCAGCCGATACGCGCGTAGACCTCCTTGCCCTTCTTCGCCGACTCCTCCGAGTAGGCCGGTGCCTTCGGGATGGTGATCGGCACCGGTTTCCGCTCCGGGTTGGCGAAGTCCGGCGAGAAGGACTTGACCGCGGCGACCAGCTCGTCGACCTGCTGGTCGGAGAGCTGCGGCCAGGGCGGCATCGAGGTATAGGGCATGCCCTCGCGGATGATCTTGCGCAGGTCGTCGTCGGTGGGCAGGGCGCCGCTCGGCGTATGGCGGATCTTGAACTTGCCGGTGGTGAAGTCGCGCGGCCGCGGCATCAGGCGCGGCGCGGCGATGCCGTTGCCGTCGCCCTTCTCCCCGTGGCACTGGGAGCAGAGCTTCTGGTAGAGCGCTCCACCCGGAGGAGGCTCCGTCTGCGCGGCGGCTGGCGCGGCCCCGGCGGCGAGCACCGTCAGGAGGACGAGGACACCCCGGGCGCTCATTCGTGCACCCCCTCGCGAGCCCGGGGGCGCTGGTTCGAGAACTCGTAGAGGAACAGGGTCACGTCCCACATCTCCTCCTCGGTGAGGAACTTCTCCCAGGCCGGCATGGCGGTGTCCCAAGGGCCGCCCTCCTCGGGCAACCCGGGGCCGCCCTTGCTGATACGCCAGAAAATGAACGATTCCTGGAGAAGGGCGATAGCGCCGGCATCGGCGAAGTTCGTGGGGATCGGGTTCAGACCATGGATGTACATCCCATCCCCGCGCAGGGCGTCACCGTGGCAGTAGAAACAGTTCTCATAGTAGACCCGGCGGCCGTTCGCGACGTGGGAGGCGAAGGCGGGCGGATCGCTCTTCTCGAGCGTCCGGTAGGGATTGTCGAGCGTGGTCAGGTTGAGCGCCTTGTCGTGCACGGTGATCGAGTCCGGCGGTGCCGGATGGATGGTCCGCCCGAACGCCGGTGCTTCGAGCTTGACGTTCATCTGCCGGTACACCGCGAAGGCCGCCAGCGCCGGGAGCAGAAGGACCACGGCATAGAGCAGCGGGCGCCGGGCGGGCTCGGTGCACAGGCGCACCAGAGGGCCGGTGAAACCCTCCAGGCGGTCGCGGCTGGAGGTGACGTAGGCCGCGGCGGCGAGGAGGGCAATGCCCATGTAGAGCGAGATCACGGACTGCGGCACCGGTACGGTGAACCCGAAGCGCAGGAACACCCAGAAGGAGAAGCAGCTGACCAGAGTCCAGAGGAACGTTCCGGCGCGGCTCTTCCACAGCACGAGCTGCACCGCGAGGAGCAGCAGGGCGACCCACCAGATGATCGGCAGGCTCATCGCATCATCTCCCTTGACGGTCCATGGCTCATTGGCCGGGCTCCTGGGCCGGAGTGGCCGACCCGGCCGCATCGGCGGCAGGCTCGGCTGCGGTACCTTCGCTCGCGGCGGCCGCCGGCGCGGCGGCCGGGGCCTCCGCGCCGCCCGCCGACCCGTTGATCTTGGTCTGCATGGTGACGGTCGTCGTTCCCCCGAGGGTCTGGAGGTAGGCGATCACCGCCAGGATCTCGTCGTCGGTCAACCCGATCGGCGGCTTGCTGATCACCGGCATGCCGGGGTTGAAGCCGGGGACGATGTATTTGTCGGGCTCATACAAGGACTGCGCCAGATACTCGACGTCGGAGAGGCCCGGCACGCGCGATGCGGCCCGGCCGCCGATTCCGTCGAGGTCCGGGAAACGCAGGGCGCCGGACTTGCCCACGGTGTGGCAGGTGAAGCAAAGCCCCTTGCCATCCATGATCTCGCGCCCGACCTTCGCCATCTCCTCGGGCTTCATGTCCTTGCTGATCACGACCTCGACCGGCGGCTGCACCTCTTTTTGCGGCACCAGCTGGCCGACGTAGGTGTAGAAGGCGGTCGTGGCGATCGCGAGAGCGGCGATGCGCAGGCTCACCGGCACGTTCATACGGCAGCTCCGAGGTCTTCGGGTTCAGGCAGGTTGTTCTTCGCGCCCTCCTTCACCCGGGGTTCCCAGTCCTTCTTGCCGCCCAGGCTGGCGAGCCAGAACACAAAGCTGATCAGCAGGAAGAAGATCAGCACGGTGACCGAGACGACCTTGGTGGCGAAGCCGAGGGTCGGGGTGAACGCATCCACCGAGGTGTCACGAATGACGCCGTAGACGTGCCAGTGCTGGCGCAGGCCGGAGCGCACGTAGCCCATCAGGCCCATCAGCCAGGTGAAGGTGACGGCGATGAAGATCAGCACGTACTGCGAGATCGGCGCGATCTGGCCCCAGCGCGGCTCTCCCGCCTGCTCGGCGTTCTTGTACAAGAAGACGTCGATCACCGTCACCGACACCATGGCGAACAGCACCGACAGCACCTGCGGGATGGAGAACGCGATGCGCACGCTGGCCTCGACGAAATAGCCGTACACCCCCAGGAAGAGGACGATCGAGGCGGCGGCCAGGAAGATCCCGAGCTGGGCCAGGTTCCCCGTCTTCGCCCACTTGACCGTCGGCGTCTTGCCGCCGCGGCGGTAGAGCAGGAAGCTCACGTAGGTGGTGAGGATGAGGATGTTGACCGCCGTGTTCTTGGCCGACATCACCCCCAGGAAGCCGAGCGCCGGGTGCGACGAGCCGCCCATCGCGCGGATCTCGGAGACGGTCGAGATGATCGAGCGCGGCGTCGCCCACACCATGAAGCAGAGGGCCACGAGGATGAGCAGATATTTGATGTACTTCTGGAAGTGCTGCGCGCCCTGGATGCGCCCCATGCCCAGCCACAGGTAGTAGTTGGCGCCGAGGAACAGGTTGCCGATGAGCACCGCCTGGATGATGAACAGCCAGGAGAACGCGCCGCCCATCATGGTGAGACCGAGGGTCTGGGAATAGGCGTAGATCTCCTTGGCCAGCCAGTAGCCGGCGAAGGGCAGCGGCAGGAAGGCGCAGATCGCCACGAAGTTGCCGATGTAGCCCATCCAGTCGTAGTGGGCGCGTTCCTCGTCGGTCTTGGCGCCGAGGAACTTGAAGGCGGCATAGGCTGCCGCCACCGAGCCGCCGAACGCCACGTTGGCGATGATGCGGTGGATGTTGATCGGCATCCAGGTGAAGTTGCGCACCGCATCCCAGGTGCTGATCAAGGCGCCGGTTTCCGAGATCCCCGACGGCGAGGTCATGAAGGTGAGCCAGGCGTTGGCGATCAGCATGATCGCCGTGCCGACCACGTTGAGACCCAGGCCGAGCAGCAGGTGGACCCGCGGCGAGAACTTCCCCCACCCGTAGTAGTAGGTGTAGAGGAAGAAGGCTTCGAAGAAGAACAGCCCGACGTACGGCAGGAAGGTCGGGGAGAAGACGCTCACCAGGTAGTTGGTGAACTTCGGGTAGAGGATGATCAGCCCGAAGGTCAGCATCGCGCCGAAGGTGGCGGTCAGCGAGAACGACACCGACAGGAGCTTGGTGAACTCGTGGGCCAGCCGGTCGTAGCGCGGGTCCTTGGTGCGGTAGCCGATGAACTCGATGATCAGGGCGAACAGCGGCACGGCCAGCACGAAGGCGGCGAACAGCAGGTGGAGCTGCGCCGCGACCCAGACCGCCACCCGGCTGCCGACCTTCGGGAACGGGCGGTATTCGGCCTCCTGGTACGGCTTTTCCTTGTCGGCCTTCTCCTGCTCGGCGCGCTGGTCGGCGAGCCCCCGGTCGCGCGGCGTCTCGGCCGTCTGCCCCGGCGGGGTGAGGGCGGGAGACTTGTACTCCCGATCCATCAGGAACTTGGAGGTGCCGACGATCGCCGCCAATCCGAGCAGCGCGAGAAGGGCGGCGGCGAGTCCTTTTTTGATCATGGCGTCACCTGCGGGGACGGCGTCTCGGCGGCCGGCGCAGCTTCAGGAACCGCCGCCTGGACCGGTGCGGCGCCGCCCATGCGCTCGAGCCGGCGCGCCTGGAGGGCGCGGAGATGGACGATGATCGCCCAGCGGTCGGCCACCGGGATCGGATAGCGATAGGACGGCATCAGGCCGAGGCCGTTGGTCACCGTGTCGAAGATCTGGCCGTCCGGCATCTGGCGCAGGCGGTCGATGTGGAAGGACGGCGTCGGCACCTTGCCGCGCTCGAAGAGGATGCCCTTGCCGTCCCCGCCTTTGTCGTGGCAGGTGGCGCAATAGATGTCGTAGCGCTGCCGGCCGCGCTCGCGCACGGCGTCGGTCACCTCCAGGGGGACCGACGCCACGAAGGCACCGGCGGTGTCCTTGCCGGTCCAGTAGGGCGCCTCGTTGACCAGATCGCGCAGCTCGCCGCGGGCGACGGTGCCGGGGACCGGCGGGCGCATCGCCGCGCCGTCATAGAAGAAGGCGCTGCCGGCCTGGGGCTCATAGCGCGGCTGGACGTCCATGTTCGGGTTCAGATGGATCGGCGGCCGGCTGGACGTGCAGCCACGGGCACAGCCGGAGAGGGAGAGGAGGACGAGCGCGAGCGCGTAGTGGGTTCGTCGCACGGTGGTCAGCCCTCGGCCAGCTCGGGATGTGGGTTGCGGATGCGCGCCAGGTAGCTGGTGCGCGGCTTGTTGCCGAGCTCGGCGAGCAGGACGTAATTGCGACTGTTCTGCTTGCGCTCGTTCACCCGGGACTTCGGGTCGGTGATGTCGCCGAACGTGATCGCCTGGGTCGGGCAGGTCTGCTGGCAGGCGGTGCGGACGTCGCCGTCGGCCAGCGGACGCTCGGCCATCTTGGCGTCGATGCGCGCGGACTGGATGCGCTGCACGCAGTAGGTGCACTTCTCCATCACGCCGCGCGAGCGCACGGTCACGTCCGGATTGGCCGCCATCTTGAGCAGCTCCGGCGTGTCCTTGGTGAAGTTGAAGAAGTTGAAGCGCCGCACCTTGTACGGGCAGTTGTTCGCGCAGTAGCGGGTGCCGATGCAGCGGTTGTAGACCATCGCGTTCAAGCCGTCCTCGGTGTGGGTGGTCGCCGCCACAGGGCAGACCTGCTCGCAGGGCGCGTTCTCGCACTGCTGGCAGGGCATCGGCTGGAACACCATCTCCGGCTGCTCGGGGGTGCCGGAGAAGTAGCGGTCGACGCGCAGCCAGTGCATCTCGCGGCCCCGGCGCACCTGCTCGTGGCCGACGATGGGGACGTTGTTCTCGCTCTGGCAGGCGATCAGGCAGGCGTTGCAGCCGGTGCAGGCGTTCAGGTCGATCGCCATGCCCCACTGCGGGCCCTTGTCGTATTGGTGCTGTTCCCACAGCGGCTCGCTCTGCGGCATCTCGACCATCTCGGCGGCGAAGTGCGGCTCGTGGCGCCACTCGGCGAGGGAGGCCTCGCGCACGATCGGCCGCCCCTCCATCGCGCCATGGTCCTGGGTCTGGGCGATCGGATGACGCCCCCCGGACTTCGCGAGGGTGGCTCCGGCCACGAAGCCGGGCGCCGCGGAGGTGCGCAGCGGGTAGACGTCCACGCCGACCCCGGTCCCCGCCCGGCCCGCGGCACGCCGGCCATAGCCGAGGTGGACGACGACGGTGTCCTCCGCCTGCCCGGGCACGATCCACGCGGGCAGCTCGACCGTCGCGCCGCCCGCGGTGAGCCGGACGCCGTCCTCATTGGCGAGGCCGAGCTTCTTGGCGGTCTGGACGCCGAGGAGGGCGGCGTTGCCCCAGGTGATCTTGGTCACCGCATCGGGCATCTCCTGCAGCCAGCCGAGGTTGGCGAAGCGGCCGTCGTGCACCGCGGAGGACGGCCGGAACACCAGCTCGATCCCGGTGGCCGCCGCGGCGGCGAGACCCGCCAGAGCCTCGGGGGCCAACGGGGCCGGCGCAACCGTCACCGCAGGCGCCGC
The DNA here is from genome assembly GCA_002420005.1 of Holophagales bacterium UBA5704. Lineage (GTDB taxonomy): Bacteria > Acidobacteriota > Thermoanaerobaculia > Multivoradales > UBA5704 > UBA5704. Next base: position 12,375 of record DIHE01000207.1, read on the forward strand.
GCTGCCGGCCAGCAGGCCGTCGTGGAGCACCTTGTTGAAGGCCCCGTCGAAGGCGCCGGGGACGTCGCCCGCCGCCAGCAAGGTCTGCCAGGTCTCGCGCACCAGGTCGTAGCCCGCCTTGTCCTCACCGGTCGCCAGCAGGCCCAGCAGCTCGATGGCGCTCTTGCCGCCGAACAGGGGCTCGATGAGCGGCTGCACGACGCTCGCGGTGCCGTCGGACGACCGGCAATCGCCCCAGGCTTCCAGGAAGTGGGCCTCGGGGAGGTGCCAGTGCGCCAACGCCGCGGTCTCGTCCACCGCGTGGCCGAGGTGGAGGACGTTCTTCACCTTCGCGAGCGCCGCCGCCAGCTTGAGGTCGGCCGGTGCGTCGTAGGCCGGATTGCCGCCCACGACGACCAGGGTCGAGACCGAGCCGCCCTGGAGAGCCGCGGCCAGCGCCGCGAGGTCCGCCGGGCTCGGCAGGAGGACGTCAGCCGGCTCGCGCAGGGTGACGGTGGTGCCGAGGTTGCCGAGCGCGGTATTGATCGCAAGCGCCAGGGCATGCACCGCCGCCGGCTGGTCGCGGCCGGCGACCACCAGGCCGCGGCCGGGGTTGGCCTGGAGGTCCTTGACCAGCGCCGCGAGCCACTTCTCCGGCACACCGGGGACCTCGCCGGCCCCCGCCACGCCGGGAACGCCCAGCGCCTGTGCGAGAGCGAGCGCGACGGCGCCCACCCGGCCGCTCGGCAGGGCGAGGCGGTGGTCGGCCATCCCGCCGGTGGTGGTGAAGGCGCTCTCGACGACCCACAGCCGGTTCATCTCGTCCTTCTCGGTGGCGAGCCGGCGGCCGGCGGCAAAGCCGCGGGCGTTGGCCACCGCGTCCTGCTCGCCGAGGAACAGGTCGGCGTCCAGGCTCACCACCACCCGCGCCGCGCCCAGGTCATAGCTCGGACGCAAAGGCCGGCCGGCCAGCAGAGCGGCTCCGGCGATCGCATTCCCTTCATGCACCGGCTCCCAGGCCGCCAGCAGGAGGCCCGGGAAGCGCTGGCGCAGGGCGGCGACGATCCGGAACAGGGTGGGCGAGGCCGCCGGGGGCAGGAGAACCGCCAGGCCCGCACCGCCCGCGGCCACGAGATCGCCCTCCAGAGCTTTCCACGCGGCCACGAAATCGGCCCAGGTCTTCTTCTCGGGCGCCGCGGCGCCGGCCGCCTTCTGCAGCGGCTGGGTGGAGCGATCCGGGTCGTACAGGCCGAGGATGGAGGCCTGCATCAGCGCGCTCGCCGAGCCGGCGGTCGCGGGGTGCAGCTCGTTGCCTTCGATTTTGGTCGGGCGTCCTTCGTGGCTCTCGACCAGCAGGCCGTAGCCGCCGAGGCCGAACGGCATGGTGGTGGCGTACTGCCGGGGCATGCCGGGCACCAGCTCTTCGGGCGGCGTCACGTACGGCACGATGTTCTCGACCGGCTTGCGGCAACCGGTGAGCCCGGCGAGCGCCAGGGAGGCGCCGAGGAGCTGCACCAGGGACCGGCGGTCGATGCCCTCCGGCAGCTCGGAGGCGCCGACCGGGAACTCGCGTTCGAGGAACGACCGCGCCTCCGGCGTATCGGCGAGCTGCTCCAGGCTGCGCCAGTGCTCGCGCGGGCGCACCGACGGCGACGAGGATCCTTGCGGCATCGGCGCGGTCACCGGTGGCACCCCGTGCAATCGAGCGGCGGCCGGATCTGCTTGGCCTTCTTGATGCGCGCCGCGGATTGGAGTTGGTCGCGGGGCGGGCTCCAGTCCATATTGGTCACCTCGTGGGCAGGACGCAGGTAGGGATCGGGGTTGCGGTGGCAGTCCAGGCACCAGCTCATCGAGAGCGGCTCCGCCTGCGCCACCACCTCCATCTGGTCGACCCGCCCATGGCAGGTCGCACAGCCGACCCCGGCGCGGATGTGCGGCCGGTGGTCGAAATGAGCGTAGCCGGGCAGGTTGTGAATGCGCACCCATTGGACCGGCCGGCCCTTCGCCTCGCTCTCGCGGATGGCGGCGAGCGCCGGGGAGTCGCGCTTCACGACACGGTGGCAATTGAGGCAGACCTGCGTCGGGGGGACCACGGCGACCGGCGACCGGTCGACGGTGGCATGGCAGTACAGGCAGTTGATGCCGAGATCGCCGGCATGCAGCTTGTGGCTGTAGGCCACCGGCTGCACCGGCTGATAGCCGACGTCGGTGTACCGGGGGGAGAAGTAATACCAGACTCCTGCCGTCGCGGCGACAGCCAGCACCGCACCGCCCAAGGCGATGCGCAACGGCAGCTCGTTGGTCCAGCGCGGGAAGATCTGCGCCACGCGCTAACCTCCCACCCGAGCGGTTTGGACAACCCTGCAGACCCTGCTCGACATTCAGCGCACCTCCGATGAGAGCGGCGCATGATCGGACTTTTTAAGCCGGCAGAGTCTACCGTGGCGAGTTTCGCGGGGTCAAGCTGGAAAGCCGACGATCGATGCGCCCCTGCGCAGGAAGGTACCGAAAGGGGCGGCGCGGCAACCGGGCGGCGCCTCGCCCAAAGACCCTCACCCCCGTCTTCCCGGGCGCCGCGTCGCGGGTTCATGTACGATACGCCGCTGCCATCATGAAGGAACCCGCCGGACTGCTGCTCGTCAACCTCGGAACGCCGGATGCCCCGCATCCGCGCGAGGTGCGGCGCTACTTGCGCGAGTTCCTTTCCGACCCCCGCGTGCTGGACCTGCCGGCGTTCCTGCGCTTCCTTCTTCTCGAGCTGGTGATCCTGCCGCGCCGGCCGCGGGCTTCGGCGGCGGCGTACCGGAAGATCTGGGGTCCGGAGGGCTCGCCGCTCCTGGTGCACGGCCGGGCTCTCGCCGGGAAGGTGCAGGCGTTGCTCGGCGAAGGGGTGCAGGTGGAGCTGGCGATGCGCTACGGCCGGCCGGCCATCGCGAACGCCCTCGACCGCTTCGCGGCGGCCGGGGTGAGCCGGCTGGTGGTGTTCCCCCTCTATCCGCAGTACAGCTCCGCCGCCACCGGCTCGTCGATCGAACAGGTCCTGCGGCTCGCCACGGCACGGTGGAACACCCCGTATGTCCAGGTCATCCCGCCGTTCTACGACCACCCCGCCTATCTCGACGCGCGCGCCGCCATGGTGCGGCCGTTCCTCGATCCTCTCCCCGAACGGGTGTTCTTCAGCTTCCATGGCCTGCCCGAGCGCCAGGTGCGCAAGAGCGACCCCTCCGGCAAGCATTGCTTCGTGCAGGCGGATTGCTGCGCCGCGGTGGGGCCGGCGAACCGCCATTGCTACCGCGCCCAATGCCTTGCCACGGCGCGGCTCCTGGCCGAACGCCTCGGCGTGCCGGAGGAGCGGCGCAGCGTGTGCTTCCAGTCGCGCCTGGGGCGTGCACCGTGGCTCGCTCCGGCGACCGAGGAGGTGCTCGCCTCCGAAGCCCGGCGGGGAGTGCGGCGGGCGGTGATCGTGCCCTCCTTCGTCACCGACTGCCTGGAAACCCTGGAAGAGCTGGCGATCCGTGGCGCCGAGATCTGGCGCGAGAACGGTGGTGAAACGCTCCAGGTGGTGCCGGCGCTCAATGCCGACGACCGCTTCGCCGCCGCGGTGGCGCAGATCGCCGTCCAGGGCTCGACCTGGCTGGCCGCGGCCTGACCATGCCGGCACGGGTGGTCATCGTCGGAGCCGGGGTCGGCGGTCTCGCCGCCGCCCACCATCTCACCGTTCAGGCCGCCGCGCGCGGGCTCCCTCTGGACGTCGTCGTCCTGGAAGCCGCGGACACCCCCGGCGGATGGCTCGGCACCGAGCGCTTTGAAGGCGCCCTGCTCGAACGCGGGCCGGACACCGTGGTGACCCACAAGCCGGCCGGCCTCGCGCTGTGCGCGCGCCTCGGGCTGGCCGGACGCCTGGTGTACAAGCCGGCGGGACGCATCGACGTCCTCGACGGCGGCCGGCTGCTCTCCTTGCCGGCGGGCTTTGCGCTCGCGGTGCCCACCCGACCCCGGTCGCTCCTCGCGTCCTCTCTGCTCTCCTGGCGCGGCAAGCTGCGCGCGCTCGCCGAGCCCTGGCGGGCGGCACGGCCCCTCGACGCGGACGAGAGCGTCGCCTCCTATGTGCGGCGGCGGTTCGGCGACGAGCTGTACCGCCGGATGTCCGAGCCGGTGGTCGGCGGGCTGTTCATGGCGGATACCGAGGAGCTGAGCCTCGGCGCGAGCTTTCCCCGCCTGGCCGGGGGAGGCCGGCTCACCAGGCCCTCGGGAGGGGCCACCGCGCCGCCACCGCCTCCGGTCGCCACGCTCGACGGCGGGCTCGGCCAGATCGTCGAGGCTCTCGTGGCCCGCCTGCCCGCCGGAACGCTGCAGCTCGGCCGACGGGTGGAAGGGATCTCCCGCACAGGCGAAGGCTTCCTTCTGAAGACGCCCGGCGGGCCACCTTTCGCCGCCGACGCGGTCCTCCTCGCCCTGCCGGCTCCGGCCTCCGCGGCGCTCGTGGCCGACCTGGACCCGGGGCTCTCCGCCGTGCTCGGCCGCATCCCCTATGCCTCCGCGGTGACGGCGCATCTCGCCTGGCCGCACCGGGCGGTCGGCCGGCCGCCGCGGTGCCACGGGTTTTTCGTGCCGCGCACCGCCGGCTCGGCGGTGGTGGCGGCCAGCTTCGTGAGCGTCAAATACCCCGAGCGCGTGCCGGCGGACCAGCTCGTGGTCCGCGTGTTTCTCGGTGGCGCCCTGCATCCCGAGGCAATCGGCCAAAGCGACGCCGACCTCGTGGACCTGGCGGCCCGGCTGCTCGCTCCTCTCCTCGACGTGCGGGAGCCCCCGGCGTGGAGCCGCGTCTGGCGGCACCCTGGCGCCATGCCGCAGCGCCGCGTCGGCCACCCCGCGCTGGTGGAGCACCTGCGCGCCCGGCTCGCGGAGCATCCCGGCCTCGCCTTCGCGGGCGGCCCGCTGGGGGCCTATGGCGTGCCCGATTCGATCGCCGAAGGCGAGGCGGCGGCGGAGCGGGTGTTGCAGAGGGTGGGATAGACTCTCCACCGGGGGACGCCCATCGCCTCCCACCACCCTTCGATGACCGAGATCCATCTCTCCGGTTCCGTTCCGGTGTCGCGCGAAATGCACCGCTTCGCCTCGGCGCTGGCCCTCGCCGCGGTCGCGCTGATCGCGGCCGGCGGACTGATGGAGGCGCAGGCCGCCCCCGGCCGGCTGCCCGGGTCGGCCGTTGTGTATCGCGGCCTCGCCGGGGCGGTGGCCGTCCTCACCGTGGTGCTCGCCCGCTGGATCCACCGCGAAGATTCGCGGCGCTGGCTCCGCCGGGTCTCCTGGGCGGCGGTGGCGACCGTGCCTTTTCCGTTCCTCCTCGGTCTGGACCAGGGGCTCACGGCGCCGCTTCCGGTGGCCCTCGGCCTCGCGCTCTTGGTGCAGATCTTCCTGGGGCTCCTCCTGACCCTCTCGGTCGCCACCTCGCCGCACTGGTGGGACACTCCCACGGAGCAGGCGGCCGGACGCCTGCGGTGGTGGGCGGTGGCGACCACGGCGGTCCTGGTGCTGCAGATCCTCCTCGGCGTCGCGGTGCGCCACACCGGCGCGGGTCTCGCCATCCCGGACTTCCCTCTGGTGTTCGGACGCCTGGTCCCTCCCACCTTCACCCTGCCGATCGGCCTGAGCTATGCCCACCGGATCGGCGCTCTGATCACCGCGCTCGCCATCGCCCTGCTGGTCGTGCGGGTGGTGCGCCGCTGCTCCGACCGGGGTCTCGTGCTCGCCGCGCTGTCCCTGGGAGGGCTGCTGGGCATCCAGATCGCCCTCGGCATCCTGGTCGTCGTCACCCGCCGTGCGGTCGGCCCCAACATCCTGCACACCGTGATCGGCCCGGTGCTGTTCGCCGCCAGCCTCGCCCTGGCGCTCCACGCCTGGCGCCTTGCACGGCGCTGAAGACGCCGGCGGCGCGTGCAATCACCCGGTGAGTCGCGCTAGACTCTCCCCCCGGGAGCCCGCCGACCCGGAGCCTGACCGCGAACCATGAGCGACCTGACCAACACCAGCCCGCCGCCGGCGGCATCTCTCAATGCCCGGCCCACCGCCTGGCGGATCGCCGACTTCAAGGAGATGACCAAGCCGGGCATCACCCTGATGGTGGTGCTCACCTCCGGGCTCGGCTATCTGCTCGCCGGCGGGGAGACCTTCTCCTTCACCCTGCTGGTCTTCACCCTGCTCGGCACCGGCCTGGTCTCCGGCGGCGCCTCGGCGCTCAACCACGTGCTCGAACGGGATACGGATGCCCTGATGCTGCGGACGGCCAACCGGCCGCTGCCCACCGGCCGCGTCGATCCCGATGTCGCGCTGCTGTTCGGGGTGACGGTGGCCGTGACCGGCCTGCTCGTCCTCTATTTCGCGGTCAATCCGCTGACCGCCCTCCTGGGCGTCGCGGCGCTCGCCGGCTATGTCTTCGTCTACACCCCGCTCAAGCGGCGCAGCTCGCTCGCCACGATCATCGGCGCGGTGCCCGGCGCGATCCCGCCGATGATGGGATGGAGCGCGGTGCGCAACGAGATCGATCTCGCCGCCTGGGTGCTCTTCGGCCTGCTGTTCTTCTGGCAGATGCCGCATTTTCTCGCCATCGCCTGGCTCTGCCGCGAGGACTACGCCAAAGGCGGCTTCCCGCTGTTGACGGTCAGCGACCAGGACGGCTCCCGCACCGGGCGCCAGGCGGTCCTGTGGGGCGCGGCGCTGGTGCCGGTGAGCCTGATGCCGTCGGCGCTCGGCCTGATGGGCACCCTCTACTTCGTCGGCGCGCTCGTCCTCGGGCTCGTCTATCTGGCCTTCGGCCTCGCCTTCGCCCGCTCCCGCACCACCCCGGCCGCGCGGCGGCTGATGTTCTCTTCCATCCTCTACTTCCCGGCCGTGCTCCTGGTGATGCTGCTCGACCGGGTGGTCTCGCGGATGTGACCGCGCAGCCTTCCGAAGAGGGGCTCCCCGCGGTCCAGGCGCAAGGGGTCGAGTACAGCTACCCTGGGGGCCGGGCCCTCGCCGGTCTCGACTTCCGGGTGGCGCGCGGCGAGATCTACGGCTTCCTCGGGCCGAACGGCGGCGGCAAGACGACGCTCTTCCGCCTGCTCGCCACCCTGCTGCCGCTCCAGCGCGGCACCCTCACCGTGCTCGGCGCCGACCTCGTGCGCCAGGCGCGCGAGGTGCGCCGCCACCTCGGCGTGGTGTTCCAGAACCCGAGCCTCGACCTGCAGCTCTCGGTGGCCGAGAACCTCACCCACCACGGCTGGCTCTACGGCCTCTCCGGGCGCGATCTCGCCACCCGGATCGACCGCCAACTGGAGCGTTTCGGGCTCACCGACCGCCGCGACCAACGGGCACGTGAGCTGTCCGGCGGCCTGCGGCGGCGCACCGAGATCGCCAAGGCGCTCCTCCATGACCCGCGCCTCCTGCTGCTCGACGAGCCGAGCACCGGCCTCGATCCCGCGGCGCGGCGCGATCTCTGGGACGCCCTCACCGCGCTGCGCCAGGACGGCGTGACCGTCCTGCTCACCACCCACTTCATGGAAGAGGGCGACCGCTGCGACCGCCTGGCGCTGCTCGACCGCGGCCGGCTGGTGGCTGAAGGGACGCCGGCCGTGCTCAAGGAAGAGATCGGCGGCGACGTGGTGACGGTGACCGGGCCGGATCCGCAGGCCCTGGCGCGCGACCTCGCGGCGCGGTTTCCCGAGCTGGCGCCCACGGTGCGCGACGGGAGCGTGCGCCTGGAACGGGAGCGCGCGCACGAATGGGTGGCGCGGCTGGTCGAGGCCCTCCCCGGACGGATCGACGCGGTCACCGTGGCCCGGCCCACCCTGGAGGACGTCTTCCTCCACCGCACCGGCCACCGCCTCTACGGCGGCGAGGACGCGGCATGACCGGGCTGTGGAGCCTCTGGCGGCGCGAGCTGGTGCGCTTCTTCCGCCAGCCGAGCCGGGTGGCCGGCGCGGCGGGCTCGCCGCTGCTGTTCTGGCTGCTGCTCGGCAGCGGCCTTTCCAGCTCGTTCCGCCTGCCCGGCGCGGCAGGGGTCGATTATCTGGAGTACTTCTACCCCGGGACGCTCGTCCTCGTCGTCCTCTTCGCCGCGATCTTCTCGACCATCTCGATCATCGAGGACCGCCGGGAGGGCTTCCTGCAGGGCGTCCTGGCGGCGCCGGTGTCGCGCGCGGCGATCGTCGCCGGCAAGGTGCTCGGCGGCGCGACGCTCGCCTGGCTGCAAGGCGCGGCCTTCCTGCTCCTCGCCCCGGTGGCCGGCCTGCACGTGTCCGTCGCCTCGCTGCTGGCGGCGGCCGGCGTGCTCGCCCTGCTCGCCGTGGCGCTCACCGCCCTCGGCTTCGCCTGCGCCTGGTCGGTCGATTCGGTGCAAGGATTCCACGCCATCATGAACCTGCTCCTCGTCCCCCTCTGGCTGCTCTCGGGAGCCGTCTTCCCGCTCACCGGCGCGCCCGTCTGGCTCGCCGCCCTGATGCGCCTCAACCCCCTCACCTATGGGGTGGCGGCCCTGCGCCAGACCTTCTACGTTGCCGCGGCGCCGGCCGCCGACGGCCTGCCGGGGGCCGGTGTCTCGCTGCTGATCCTCGCCGCGGTGGGCGCCCTCGCCTTCGCCGCCGACCTGCTGGTGCTGCGCCGGGGGCGGCTGGAATGACCTTGCGCCGCGTCCTCCTGTGGGGCGCCCTGGTCACGTCCCTGCTGGCGGTGGCGGGCGCCGCCTCCTGGCAGCGATGGCACCGGCCGGAGCCCCCGCCGGTGCTCGGGGAGGTCCCCGACTTCGCCCTGGTGAACCGGGACGGCCGGGGCGTCCGCAAGGCGGACCTCGCCGGAGCGCCCTGGATCGCCGACTTCATCTTCACCCGCTGCGGCTCCACCTGCCCGATGATGTCGCTGCGCATGGCCAAGCTGGAACGCGATCTGCCGCGCGACCTCGGCGTGCGCTTCGTCTCCTTCTCGGTCGATCCCGCCCACGACACGCCGCAGGTCCTCGAGGAGTACGCCGTCTCCTTCGGCGCTCCCGGCCGCTGGCTCTTCCTGACCGGCGCCAAAGACGACCTCTTCCGCCTGTCCAAAGACGGCTTCAAGCTGCCGGTGGACGACACATCACCGGTCGATCCGGACGAACCGATCCTCCACAGCACCCGCTTCGTGCTGGTCGACGGCGCGGGGAAGATCCGCGGCTACTACGAAGCCTTCGATGAAGAGGCGGTCGCGAAGCTGATGCGCGACGTGGAGACGCTCGCCCCCCTCCCCTAGCCCCTCCCCCGCAAGCGGGAGAGGGGGACCAGGCAAGGACGGCAGAAGGCCGGACTACTCCCTCCGCCCACCCAGCAGACCGGCGCGGAACAGGTAATAGAGAAGCGTCATCAGCGTTGAGACCGCCGCCGCCACGTAGGTCAGGGCCGCGGCGTTGAGCACCCGGTCGACCCCCTCGCGCTCCTGCGACAGCACGATCCCGTACTCCGCGGCGAGCCGCTTGGCGCGCGCCGAGGCGTCGAATTCCACCGGCAGCGTCACCACCTGGAAGAGCAGCACCAGGGAAAACAAGGCCGCCCCGATCAGCACCACCTCCGGGCCGAACGAGCTGCGCAGGTAGATGAGGAAGAGCCCCAGCATCATCATCACGTAGCCCAGGGTCGAGCCGATGTTGGCGGTAGGAACCAGCAGCGAGCGCAGCCACATCGGCTTGTACCCTTCCGCATGCTGCAGCGCGTGCCCCGCCTCGTGGCAGGCGACGCCGACCGCGGCCACAGAATTCGACGCATAGACCGCTTCGGACAGCGCGAGCGTCTTGTCCACCGGGTTGTAGTGGTCGGTCAGCATCCCGTGGGTGGGGACGACCCGCACGTCATAGATGCCCGCCCGGTCCAGAATCGCCTTCGCCGCCTGCGCTCCGGTCAAGCCGCGCATCGTCCGCACCTGCGAATACTTATTGAACGCCGATCGCGTCCGAAAGCTCGCCCACACCGAGAGGAGCAGAGCCGGCCCCACGAACAGCAGATACAGAGGATCGAAGTGGAACATCGTCACCAACCTCCTTCGCCGACAAAAACAGGAAGTCGATGTCGCCTATTCCGTGCAACGGTTCAGGACGCCAGGGGGTAGGAGAGCTCCGGCTGAGCCATGGCTCGGGCGACATAGCGCGCAATGCCGGCGAGCACGGCGGGCTCGATCGAGCCGGCTTCGAGTGTGCGCAGGAGGTCGTCGAGCGCGCGTTGGATCCCTTCCGGCAGGTCGCGCCGCTGGAAGGCGAGACGGATCTCGCCGCCGAGCCCGCGCAGGTGGCCGGCCTTTCCCAGGCGCAGGAAGAGCGCCGCGAGATCGAGCCCGACGAGCAGGGCATAGCCGGCGGCGCCGATCCGGTGGAAGGCACTCCACGCCTCGCGCAGCAGAGTCTCCGCCAAGTGCTCCTGGCGGCCGAACGCGGCGACCAGGCCTTCGGTGCGGACGAGGATCGCCCGGTCGACCGCCGTCCGCCGCCGCGCCGGGCGCTCGGCCAGGAGCGCCAGGAGGCGGCGGCCCAGCAGCGGGTCTTGCAGGGTCGACAGGCACCCCGCGATCCCCCAGGCGGCACCGGCGGAGAGACCGGGATCGACCGCCGCAGGTCCCAGCGCGAGGATCCGGTCGAGTGCCAGCACCGCGCCGTCGATGTCCTCCTGATCCAGAGAGACCGCCGCGAGATCGGCGAGCGCCATGGCCTGGTCGCGCGCCTGTCCCACGCCGCCGAAGAGGGCGATCGCCCGTTCGAGGAGCGCCAGCGCTTCGTCCAACCGGCGTTGCACCCGGCGCAGTCCGGCGAGGCGCCGGCAGTATTCGGCGTTGTCTCCGGCATCGGCACTGCGGTCGAGGTGCGGCACCGCCCGCACCAGGGCGGCCTCGGCCTCCTCCAGCCGGCCCTGACGGCGCCGCGCCGTACCCACCGCGCACCAGGCCGCCGCCGCCAGGCCCTCCGCAAACCCCGGGCCCGGCCCGCGTCCGGCCAGCCCTTCCGCAATGCCGGCGGCCAGAGAGCCCAAGGCTTCGGCCTCCTCCGCATCGCCTTCCATTTCGCTGCGCTCCAGCAGGCCCCAGGCGACGAAGAACGTGCGGAACCGTGCGTCCGCCGCCAACCGGGCCTGCCGCAGGTCTCTCGACAGGAGTATCAGCTCCTGCACCAGAGGACCTGCCTGCCGGCGCGCCTCCTCCAGCCGCAACGCCGCCCGGCCCACCCTCTCGCCCATCCGGGCGAAGGCGCGCTCCGCGTCGTCGGCCCGCCCGGCCGGGAACCCCGGATCGTCCGGACGCCGCCGGTTGGATCGCGGCGTCAACAGGTCCCACCCTTGCCGGGCGCACCGTGGACACTCCATCATGTGCAGCACCAGCCCGGCATCGGACACCGCCAGGGAATGCAGGAAATGGCGCAGAACCGAAGGTTTCGGATGGTTCATCGCATCGCTCCTCCTTGACCGCAACGGGGAACATTGTTCTCTAGTGACGGACATGTGTCAACGGTCTGGGCGAAGGAAGTGGGCGGCGAGCCTGCTCTGGAGGCACGGAGCGTTCAGTGACGGCGTAACCACGGCATGTTCCAGGAGGTTCTTCTTCTGGAGGATGGCCCTCCACGGCGATTAGTTGCGACAATGGGTCCCTCAGCCCACAAGGGCGCGCCGCGGGCGTGGGAAATCATGAAGGTTTCCGTCATTCCGCGGTGGAGAGGAGATCTATGTTCCGCATGACGCTTCGTCGTGGTATCCCTGTTCTCATCGTGACCCTCCTGCTCGCGGCGGCCGCCCCCGCCGCCGCATCGTCTCCGGCTCCCGGGCTCTGGGAAGGGGTCCGGGACTGGTTGGTGAGCTTCCTCACCTCCGACCGGGGGCTCGGAGCCGACCCCAATGAAGCGACGACGAACCGGGACCGGGGAGCGGGGCTCGATCCCAATGGAGGAACCACCCCGCCCGGAACCGGAGCGGATCCCAACGGTTGAACCGGGACGGCACAGCAGGGGCGAAAGTGCATCGCCCCTGCTTTTTCCCGGCTCTCCATTCCAGCGCGTGTGACAGAATATGCCGACGTTCCTTGCAGAGGGAACGCGGGAGAGAGCATGGACGAGCACCCTACACCTCTGATCATGAAGGATTTACTTCTCGGCCGTCTCTCCGCGGAGGACGAGCGGCAGGCGATCACCCACCTGCTCGCCGGCTGTCCGCGCTGCCGGGAGGAGATCGCCCCCACCGCCGCCGTCCTGTTCCACCCGGGCAGGCCGGAGGCCGCCCCCTCCCCGGACGGCGACGATCTCTACGACCCGGCGATCACCTCCGCCGTCACGGCGGCTCTGCGCCGGTGGAGGAGCCTGGAACGCGAGCGCGCCGGCGCCGACGCCCAGATCGACCGGCTCCTCGCCGGTGAGACCATCGCGAAGAAGAGCGCCTTCTGGACCTGGGGTCTCTGCGAGCGCCTGCTGGAGAGAAGCTGGGACCTGCGCCACAAGGACCCCGCCCGGATGCTCGCCATGGCCCGGCACGCCGTCGAAACGGCACAGCGCCTGCACGCCCACCGGCACGGCGCCTACAACGTCGAGGATCTCCTCGCCCGCGCCTGGGGAGGGCTCACCAACGCCTACCGCATCGCGGATCAACTGTCTCTGGCAGAGACCGCTCTCGAGCAGGCCTTCGCCGCCTTTCACCGCGGGTCCCGCCCCCCCCTGCTGCGCGCCCGCCTGGCAGAGATCTCCGCCTCGCTCCTCTGCGATCAACGCCAGTTTCCCGCGGCGTTTCGCGCCCTCGACCTGTCCTGCCGGCTCTACCGGAAGCACAAGGCGCGACACGACGCCGGTCGGACCCTGATCCAGAAAGGGCTGCACAGCGGGTACACCGGAGACCCCGAGGAGGGCATCCAGTTGCTGGCGCGTGGCCTCCGGCTCCTGGACCGCGACCGCGACCCCAAGCTGATCTTCCAGGCCCTCCACAACATCCTCCTCTTCCGGGTCGAGCGCGGAGACTTCAAGGCCGCCCGGCGGCAGATCTGGGAAATGCGACCGCTCTACCGGGTCCACGACGACCGGCTCGCCGAAGTCAAGCTGCGCTGGGTCGAGGGCAAGGTCTTTCTGGGCCTGGGCGAGGTCGATCGCGCGGCGCGGGCTTTCGAGCAAGCCCGGGAGAGCTTCCTGGAGGAGGAATTGAGCTACGACGCGGCGCTGGTGTCGTTCGACCTCGCGGCGATCTGGCTGCGGGGCGGCAAGCGGCAGGAGGTCCGCCGGCTGCTGCACGAGATGCTGGAGACCTTCCGCGCCCGCTACATCGCCCGCGAGGCCATCGCCACCCTGCTCCTGTTGCGGGATGCGGCCGAGCGCGACGAGCTCACGCTCGATCTGTTGGAGACGGCCGCGCTCCTTCTCCAATCCCTCAAAGGGGAACCGAAAGCGGACTGACTATTCGCCGGGCTCCCCGAGGCCGAGCCGTTTCAGCTCGCTGCGAATGGTCCGCAACACGATCTTCTCGACCTGCTCGGAGGTCAACGCATCGGAATCCTTCGCCACCCCGACCGGTGGCGCCGCGTCCTTCGCAGCGGCGGCCGCCATCGGCGCCTCGTCCTTCAGGGCGAGCACCTTGTCGGGATCGAGCCCGAGCTTGCGCAGCACCCACTTCGGGTCCTCGGGCGGCGACACCGCGAAAAAGAAGGTCAGCGGATCGACCTTCAGCTCGCGGGCCAGCCGGTAGACGTGCCAGACTTTGAGCTCGATCCGCCCGCGAAACAGGCTCCCCAGATAGCCCTGTCCCAGACCGAGGCGCCGCTCGATCTCGCGCCGCGACCGCCGCGTGTCGTGAATCGCCTTGTCCAGAAGCTCCAGCAGCCGCTGCGCCTCGCCGTCTTCCATGGGATTCATAGCAGAGAGTCTATGCCGGATGAGGCTGCCGCGTCGATTCCACGTCTCCCCTCCCGGGTCCGGGAAGGGGAGACGTCCGGGAGAGACCCACCCTACGGGCAGACCGCGAGGGCGCCGGTGTCGGTGACCGCGGGGGCCGGGGGACCCGGGTAGTTGAAGTAGATCTTCTGCACACCGGAGGTGATGTCGGTGACCTCCAGCCGGTAGAAGACGTTGGTCGTGGCCGCGGAGAACACCCACCAGCGGTTGTTGAGGCCACAGCCGTTGATCGTCTTGACCATCACCTCCCAGTTGTCGGCGGCGAAGAACCAGAACAGGCCGGAGCCGGTGTTCGGGCAGCCGGCCACCTGGGCCTGGCCGTCGGTCGGCGCTCCCGGGGTCGGATTGGTCCGCCAGTACGCGCGCACCACGAAGCGGCCGTTCAGGCAGAGGGCGGTCGCCGTGGAGGCGCCGCAGCTCACCGCAACCGGCGCCGTGAGATAGCCGACCCCCGTACCGCTCAGCGTGCCGTCGTGCGCGCCGAGGTCGTCGTCGGCGTTGCCTTCGAGCGCCCAGACCGCGACCAGGCCGGGTCTCGCCGATTTGATGATCTTGTTGAGCTCTTCGCGGATCTGGGTGATTGTGCGGGCCACGTCCCACAGCCGGACCTCGTCGATGGCACCGGTCGGAGAGTGCAGCCAGGACACGTCGCTGCCGATGCGCAGCTCACTGGTGCTGGTGGTCAGCGGGCCGGTCTCCGGGAAAGACGCCGCCAGCTCGCCGTTGATGTAATGACGCCGCGTGCTGCCGTCGAACGTGACCGCGATGTGGGTCCAGACGTTGCGCGGCACGATGCCGCCGTTGCGTGCCGAGCTTCCGCCCTTCAGGTACGACCGCAAGGTCGGCTGCCCGGAGACGGTACAAACGCCGATCCACCACGCTTGCAAATAGTTCTTCCCCGCGATGCTGCGGCAGTCTTCCGAGGTGGTCGAATTGCTCACAGACACCCAGGCTTCGAACGTGAAGGCGGCCGTCGGGTTGAGCGAGGCGTGATGAGGAATGCCGACCCAGCCGCTGGAGGTCGAGTAGCCCGGGCTGGACACCAGCCAGACGCCGAACGGCTGCGCCTGCGAGACCGCCGCCCCGGCGAGCAGCATGGCGGTGCAGATGAGGGTCCTGAGAAGAGCACGTCGCATGGAAGAGCCTCCTTCCGAGTCGCAGTTTTTTTACGGGCAGGTCGCAAAGGCCGAGGTGTCGGTCACCGCCGGGGCCGGTGGACCCGGGTAGTTGAAGTAGATTTTCTGAATGCCGGCCAGGCCGTCGAGCACCTCCATCCGATAGAAGACGTTGGTCGTGGCGGCCGAGAAGATCCAGTGCCGGTTGTTGAGGCCGCAGCCGTCGATCTCCTTGACCATCAACTCCCAGTTGTCGGCGGCGAAGAACCAGAACAGGCCGGAGCCGGTGTTCGGACAGCCCGCCACCTGGCCGCGGCCGTCGGTGGGCGAGCCGGCCGCCGGGTTGGTCCGCCAGTAGGTCCGGACCCGGAAGCGGTTGTTCAGGCACAGCGTGAAGCCGTCAGGAGGCGAGCAACCGGGCCCCACGGCGAAGAGGGCATAGCCTCGGCCGGTGCCGCCGAGCTCTCCATCGTGCCCGCCGACGCCGTCCCTGGCATTGGAATCGAGCTCCCAGTAAGCGACGAGGCCAGGCTGGGCGGTGATCCGTTTGTTCAGAGTGTCGCGGATCTCGGCCATCGTGCGCGCCACGTTCCACAGGCGCACCTCCTCGATGTAGCCGGTGGGCGAGCGCTCCCAGGAGACGTCGCTGCCGATGCGCATCTCGCTGGTGCTGGTGGTCAGCGGGCCGGTCTCCGCGAAAGACGCCGCCAGCTCGCCGTTGATGTAGTGACGCCGTGTGCCGCCGTCGAACGTGACCGCGATGTGGGTCCAGACGTTGCTCGGCACGACGCCGCCGTCCCTTGCCGAACCCCCGCCTTTCAGGTACGACCGCAGAGTCGGCTGACCGGAGACCGTGCAGACGCCGATCCACCACGCCTGCACATAGTTCTTCCCAGCGATGGTGCGGCAGTCTTGGCCGGTCGTCGAATTGGTCACGGAGACCCAGGCCTCGAACGTGAAGGCGCCCGTCGGGTTGAGCTCCGGGGCGTGCGGAACCTCCACGTAGCCATGAGTCGTCGGATAGCCCGGAGAGGTGACCAGCCAGGCGGTGAAGGGCTGCGCGGACGAAGCGACGGCCCCCGCGAGGAGAACGGCGATGACAAGGAGGGCTCTGCGAAACACTCGTTGCATGGAAGTCTCCTCGCGCCCTACGGGCAGCTTGCAAACGCCGAGGTGTCGGTCACCGCCGGCGCCGGTGGACCCGGGTAGTTGAAGTAGATCTTCTGGAGGCCCGCCAGGACGTCGAGGACCTCCAGCCGGTAGAAGACGTTGGTCGTGGCGGCCGAGAAGATCCAATTCCGGTTGTTCAGGGCACAGCCATTGATCGCCTTGACCATCACCTCCCAGTTGTCGGCGCTGAAGAACCAGAACAGGCCGGAGCCGGTGTTCGGACATCCGGCGACCTGAGCCTGGCCGTCCGTGGGCGAGCCCGGCACCGGGTTGGTCCGCCAGAACGCCTGCACCTGGAACTCTCCATTCAGGCACAACGTGGTGGCGGTAGAGGCCCCGCAATCGGGGATTCCCCCCGGAAACCCGTCATAGCGGGGGCCGGTTCCCGCCAACGCGCCGTGGTGTCCTCCCACGCTGTCGTCGGTGGTCAGGTTGAGCGACCAGAGGCCCACCAGGCCGGGCTGCGCCGACGTGATCGGGGTGTTCAAGGCGCCCCGCAGCTCGCCGGTCGTCCGCGCCACGTTCCACAGGCGCACCTCGTCGATCAACCCGGTCGGCGTATGCTCCCAGGAGACGTCACTGCCGAGGCGCAAGGGAGCGTTGCCGGTGCCCAGCGGACCCGACTCGGTGAACGAAGCCGCCTCCTCGCCATTGATGTAGTGACGCCGGGTGGTGCCATCGAAGGTGACGGCGATATGCGTCCAGACGTCGCGCGGCACGATGCCGCCGTCGCGTCGCGACGCCTCCCCCTGCAGGTACGACCGCAGGACAGGCTGGCCGGATTCCAGGCAGACTCCGATCCACCAAGCCTGCCGATAGCCCTTCCCCGCGATGCTGCGGCAGTCTTCGCCGGACGTGGCGCTGCTCAAGGAAACCCAGGCCTCGAACGTAAAACGGTCGGTCGGATTGAGCGCCGCGGCGTGGGGGATCTCCACGTAGCCGTGGGCCGTCGGGTAGCCGGGGCCGAACGACAGCCAATGCCCGAAGGGCTGCGCGGACGAAGCCCTCGCGCCGCCCAGAAGAAGAAGTGAACCCAGGATGAAGCTGCATCGGCTCAGGCGTGGCATGGTGCGAGGACCTCCGATGGTTGACCGGCGCATCATACACCGGCCTCTCCACAGGCGTCGGAGGCGCGGGGAGCGTTACCGGCTCACTCGCCGTCGCGCGGTTTGCCCTTCATCGGGGCGAGGACGACCGGGATCACCGTCCGCTTCTCGATCCCCTCGGCGGTCTTGGTGATCACCAGCAGGTCCTGCAGGAGCCCGCCCACCGGCACCACCATGCGGCCGCCGACGCGGAGCTGGCCGATCAGCAGCTTCGGGATGTGCGGCGGCGCCGCGGAGAGGAGGATGGCGTCGAACGGCGCTTCGTCGGACAGCCCCTGGTAGCCGTCACCGGTGCGCACCTCGACGTTCTGGAAGCCCAGGGCCTGGAGGCGCTGGCGCGCCTGGCTCGCCACCGGCGGCACGATCTCCACCGAATAGATCTCGCGGGCCAGGCGGGAGAGAACGGCGGCGTGGTAACCGGAGCCGGTGCCCACCTCCAGGACCTTGTCCCCCTTCTGCAGGTCCAGCAAGGAGGTCATCAAGGCCACCACATAGGGCTCATAGATCGCCCGATCCGCCCCCAGGGGCAAGGGCTCGTCGTCATAGGCCTTGGACTGGACGGACGACGGTACGAAGAGGTGCCGGGGCACCTTTTCCATGGCGGCGAGCACCTCCGGCTGGAGGTTGGTGCCACGCTGGCGCAGCTTTTCCACCATCGAGCGGCGCTGCGCCGCCCACAGGTCTTCCGCCCCGGCGGGCAGAGTCCCGCCGAGGAGGAGCAGCGCGAGCACAGAGGACACCAGCCGTCTCAAGGCGTCCGCCCCCTCTCATGGACGATTTCGCCGTCCACAACGGTCATTTCGATGGCCACTTGCGGGATCTCGGCTTCCGGCACGGTCATGATGTCGCGGGCGAAGACCACCAGGTCGGCGCGCTTCCCCACCTCCAGAGAGCCTACCTCCTTTTCGAGGAAGAGCGACCGCGCCATGCGCTCCAGGTCCTGCACGCGCACCACCTGCCCGGGCCAGAGGTTCTGATCCCAGCCGCGGCCGAACACCCAGCTCCCGCGCGGTGCCCGGGCCGCCGCGTCGCGCACCCGGCGGATCACCTCGTCATAGGTGGGCGCAGCGGTCAGGTCGACCTCCGCCAGCGCCCGGCCGAGCCCCAGAAGATGCGAGTGGGCGTCGATCAGCCCGGGCGTGACCGTCCGGCCGGCGAGATCGACGACACGGGTGCGCGGGCCGCGAAACCGCGCCGCTTCGGCATCGGAGCCGAGGAAGACGATACGACCGTCCCGCGCCGCGAGACTCGCTTCGACGCGGCCGGCGGGTTGCACCGGATAGAAGACGCCGTGTTGCAGGAGGAGGTCGGCACCGTCCTCTGCAAAGGAGGGCCCGGAACCGGCGGCCAGCAGGGCCGCAAGCAGGAGAAGAGGAGTCTGTCGGCGTGTCATGGTGTGGGGTCTCCGCTGCATTCCTTCCTGGCCCCTGGATCCTGGTTGCAAAGGGTGGACCAACGGTCCTTGCTACACTCTCGCCCCATGCCGCCTCCCCCCATGGTTCCTTTGGAAGAGATCTTGGCCCGGCTCGATCGTGCGCTGGCGAGCTCGCCGGCCGACGAGACCGAGCTGGTGTGGATCGAAGCCCGGCGCGGCCAGGAAAGCAACGGCAAGCACCGGCGTGACAGCTACGAAGCACCCGAGCGCACCGTGCTGGTGCGCGTTCGGGAAGCCGGCCGGATCGGCCAGCACCGCACGCATGCGGCCGGCGCGTCCGACCTGGAAAACGCCATTCGCGACGCCCTCGGCCAGGCGCGCCTCGCACGGCCCGAGGAGCCTGCGGAGCGCATCGGCGGAACGGCGGCGCCCCCCACCCTCCCCGGCCTGGCGGACCCGGAGATCGCACGCATCGCCCAGGGGCGGGCGCGCGATCTGGTGCAGCAGCACGCCGGGCGCGGTGAGGTCGGCTGGCTCGGCTGGGCCGAAGGGCGGCAGGCCGTGGTCACCAGCCGCGGACTGCGCTGCGCCACCGAGGCGACCGCGGCCTGGCTGGTGGCGAGCTGCGGCCGATCCGCCGGTGCCGGACGCGCCGCCGCGGCCGCGCGCTCTCTCGCAGGCGTGGACCTGGCCGCCGTGTTCGAGCGCGCCCGGAGCCGTCACGCAGCTCCGGGGCCGGTGGCCGACCCACCCACACGGCCGGTGCCGCTCATCCTCTCCCCGGAGGCGGCGGCGGCCCTCCTCGACCTGCTCAACCGCGAGGCCCTCGGCTCCGCCACCTTCCGCTACGGCGCCTTCCGCACCCGTCTCGGCGAACAGGTCGCCCCGCCGCTCTTCACCTTGCGCGACGAGCCCCTGGGAGGCACGGTGCCCGGCCTGCCCTTTCCGTTCGATGTCCTCGGGGCCGCGAAACGGGCGACCGTTCTGATCGACGGCGGCATCCTGCGCACTCCGGCGGTCGACGCGGGGCTCGCCGCGGGGCTCGGCCTGCCTCCCACCGCCCACCTCGTCACTCCCGAGGAAGCGCTCGCCACCCATCTCGTCCTTGCTCCCGGGGAGACGCCGGAGGAGGAGATCCTGCGCCGCGCCGAAGGAGGACTGTGGGTGACCTGGCTCGACCGGCCCCGGGCGTTCGATCCGGCCGCGCTGCGCTTCCGCGGCTGGCTGCGCGGCGTCCGCCGCCTGGAGAACGGAGCGCTCGGCGCACCGGTGCCGGATCTGCTCTGGGAAGATCATCTGCCTTCCCTGCTGCTTCGAGTGACCGCCGTGGGCAACACCCCGGTCACCGCCGTGGCCACCGGGGACCCGCTGTTCGGCGCCACCACCGCACCGCTGCTGGCGTTCGCCGACGTCGATCTCACTCCCAGATCTTGACCTCGAACCGGCCCTTGGAGTCGGCGGCGCCGCGGTACATCCCCTCGGAGTTGAAGACGAGGGCGATCGAGCCGTCGCGGGCGACGCCGATGACACCGCCGTCGTCCTTCTCCAATTTCTCGTGGATCACCCGATCCGCCGCCTGCTGCAGCGTGAGGCCGGCGTACTCCATCAGCGCCGAGATGTCGTGCGCCACGGTATGGCGGATGAACTTCTCCCCCCAGCCGGTGGCCGAGATGGCGCAGGTCTTGTTGTTGGCATAGGTGCCGGCGCCGATCACCGGCACGTCGCCGAGCCGGCCCCAGCGCTTGTTGGTCATCCCGCCGGTCGAGGTGGCGGCGGCGAGATTCCCCTGTTGGTCGAGGGCGACCGCCCCCACCGTGCCCTTGGGTTTCGCCGCCTCCTCCCGGGCCAGCGCCTCCTGCCACTGGGCACGGCGCTTCGGAGTGTCGAACCAGGAGTTCTCCACCCGCTCCACCTGCCGCTCGGTGGCGAACGCCTCGGCGCCATCCCCCACGAGGAAGACGTGCGGCGAGGTCTCCTTGACCAGGCGGGCGAGCGAAACGGGGTGGCGCACCGTCGTCAGCCCCGCCACCGCGCCGCAGGAGAGGTCGCGGCCATCCATGATCGCCGCATCGAGCTCGTGCGTGCCGTCGTGGGTGAACACCGCCCCTTTGCCGGCGTTGAACAACGGATCGTCCTCCAGGAAGCGGACGACCGCCTCGACCGTGTCGAGGCTCGAGCTCCCCTTGGCCAGCAGGTCGCGGCCGAGCTCCAGCGCCGCGCGGAGCGACGCGAGATACCGGTCGCGCTCCTCTTCCGGAATGTTCTTCGGGATCGTGCCGGCTCCGCCGTGGATGGCGAGCGACCACGGACGGATCGCCCCCTTCTCGGCCTCTCCGGTCTGAGGAATCACCTCCACCACCGGCGGTGCCTGCCGGGCGGCGGCGAGGAAAGGACAGACAAAGAAAAGAGCGGCGAGAAGGATGAGCTGGACGCGGGCGGGTCTCATGGCGGGAGATTGTAGCGCGGTGCCGCGCAGGAGCCGACGCCATCCTCTCGTCTTGACAATCCGTACCGTCGGGGTACAGAATCCTTCTCATCGATTGAGACGCTGTCTCAATAAGAAGAAGGGCTCCGGCCTCTGCGGTGTCGCAGGGGGCCGGACACACACAAAACCGGTGGCTCGGTCTCACTCGGGAAAGCGGCGCCGAGCCACCAGACGACCAGAAGGGCGCGCGCCTGCGTCGCCGCCGGTTCGCGTCTTCTGGCGCGGAGGAAGTATACATGACGGCCTTCGCCTCCCTTCCGGCCTGCCGGAAGACACGGCCCCCGTGCGCCTGGTGGCGCGCGCTCCCTCCCCTCCTCACCTGTCTCTTCGTCCCCTGGGCCGCCCTGACGGCTTCCCCCGGGCTCCTCGCGCAGACCGATCCACCGGCCGCCCCAGAGGCCCGGGAGACCTTCCTCGACGCGATCACGGTGACCGCCACCCGCACGCCGACGAGCGTCGGCGAAGCCCCGGGTTCCGTCTCGGTGATCGACGCCGGCCGGATCGAGCGGGAGCTGGCCATGAGCTCGCGCGACCTGGTGCGCTACGAGCCGGGGATTTACGTCGAAGGTGACCCCACCCGCCTCGGCCTCTCTGGATTCAACGTCCGGGGCATCGGCGGCAACCGGGTGCTCACCCAGATCGACGGCGTGCCCACGGCCGAGCAGTTCAGCTTCGGCCCGCTCGCCGTCCACCCGACGTTCCTCGACCTCGACGCCGTCGATTCGGTCGAGATCGTGCGCAACGCCGGCTCCTCCCTCTACGGCAGCGACGCCCTGGGCGGCGTCGTCTCGGTGCTCACCAAGGACCCCTCCGACTACCTGGGGGAGCGGCGCTTCGCCCTGCGCCTGCGGGCCGGCTACGACAGTCGCGACCGGGAAGCCTCCGAGAGCGTCATCGGCGCGTTCGGCGGCACCCATTGGCAGGGCTCGCTGCTCCTCACCCGCCGCGACGGACACGAAATGGCGAACCAGGGGGGCCGGAAGACCGCGGACGCGACACGCACCGCTCCCAACCCGCAGGACCGCGCGACGACCAACGTGCTGGGCAAGCTCGTCTATGCCGCCGGCGCGTCGGCCTCCTGGAAGCTCGGCCTCGAGACCCTCGACGGCTCCACCGCCACCCGGGTGCTGAGCGCCCAGGGTGTCACCGGCACCCTCACCACCACCGGCTCCCGGGCCGTCGACGACGTCCGCCGCCGCCGGCTCTCTCTCGAACGGTCGAGCCAGCAGGTGGGCGGCCTGTTCGAGACCCTGCTGGTCCGGCTCCATGCGCAGGACGCCTCGACCGAGCAGAGGAGCGTCGAGCGGCGGATCACCTCCGGCCCCATTCTGCGCGAGGGGCTCCTCACCTTCGACCAGGAAAAGCTGGGCGCCGAAGCCCAGGCGATCCGCTCGTTCGACGGGAGGGTTCCGGTCCTGCTCACCTACGGCCTCGCGGCGGCCCGCGACCGCTTCGACCAGCTGCGCAACCGGCGGGACACCCGCCTCGACACCGGCGCCCCGGTGCCGTCGGCGCTGCCTTTCCCCACCAAATACTTCCCGGCCAGCACGGTCACCGAGCTCGGCGCCTATGCGCAAGCCGAGCTGACCCTGGCGGGCGGGCGCCTCAAGCTCGTGCCGGGCTTGCGCTACGACCGCTTCGGCCTCGAGGCGGACGCGACCGACGCGGTCTTCCTCTCCGGCAACCCCGGCACGGCTTCGCCCGCGGATCTGACCGACGACGCCTTGTCGCCCCGGATCTCGCTGGTCTGGTCACCGGTTCCGCCGGTCGCCGTCTACCTGCAATATGCCAGGGGCTTCCGGGCGCCCCCCTTCTCGGACGTCAACAACGGCTTCACCAACCACTCGGGGGGCTACCTCACGCTCCCCAACCCGGATCTGGCGCCGGAGACGAGCGACAGCTACGAGGTCGGAGCCCGGGCGCGCCTGGGCAAGGCGGGCCTCTCCCTGGCGGTCTTCGACAACCGCTACGACGACTTCATCGAAACCGTGACCCTGGGGATCAATGCCGCGGGCCTCATCGAGTTCCAGCCGCGGAACCTGACCGGAGCCCGCATCTCCGGAGTGGAGCTGTCCGGCGACGTCGCCCTCCCGCGCCACCTGCGCCTGCGGGGAGCCTTCTCCCTTCTCGACGGAGAGAACGAGACGACCGGAGCGCCGCTGAGCTCGGTCGCCCCCGCCAAGCTCGTGCTCGGCCTCCAGCTCACCGCGCCCGGAGGCCGCTACGGTGCCGAGCTGATCGGCACCGCCGTCGCGGCGAAAGACGCAGACGAGGTGGACCGCTCCGTGGTCGTCCAGTTCAGGCCGGATGGCTACGAGTTGTTCGACCTGCTGGCGTTCTATGACGTCACCGAACGCCTCAGCCTGCAGGCCGGCGTTCTCAACCTGACCGATGCGACCTTCTGGGAATGGGCGAATGTGCGCGGCCTCACCGCGAGCTCCTCCGTTCTCGACCGTTTCACGAGCCCCGGCCGTTCCGCCGTCGCGGCGGTGCGCCTTCGCTGGTAAGGAGAATCTGACGATGACGACCGAGACGACGAACCGTTGCAGCACCCTCCTGCTCTTCCTCCTGCTCGCCCTTCCGGCTTTCGCGGCGAGCGCAGCCGATCAGCCGCAGCAGGCCGATCCCACCGCCTATGCCCTGCTCAAGAAAGCGCACGACGCCCGCCAGGTGATGCCCGCCGATTTCGCGGGCTTCCGCTGTGAGCTGACCTTTCAGGAAGGCGGGGAGGTCTTCCACGGTGAGCTGGTCTACCGTCGCCAGGGCGAGACCGAGGTGAAGCTGCCGGGGATCGGAGAGGCGCGGCTCACCTGGGCGCGCAACCAGATCCTGAACCTCGTCGGACACCGGCGGGGCGGTGACTTCGCCCAGGGGGATGGCCGCCATCCGCTGCAGCTCGGCCCTGCCGACGGCAGCCCCTACGGCCCATTGATCCTGGTCAACGACGGGCTGGGGTCGAGCTACCGGGTGCGCGACGACAAGGTGACGGAGGTGACCCGCACCACGGAGGGCTCGCGCTTCACCATCTCGGTGATCGAGACGATCAGCGCCGACGAGGGCAAGTACCTGGCGAACCACTTCCTCGTCGCCTACCGCGACGCAGCCACCGGAGCGATCCAGAAAATCGAGGGCTATCGGGACCACTACGACCGCATCGGCGGCGTCTGGCTGCCGACCTCGCGCACCGTGATCGACGTCGCGGATGCTCCCTGGCCGACCGTCCGCACCCTGCGCTTTCGCAAGATCGAGCCGCTCCCCACCACCGCGACCGCCAACGCCATGACACCCTGAGCGGCGAGCCCCTACCCCTCCCGGCGCACCACCAGGAGCGTCTGGTCGTCGCCCTGCGGCCGCCCGCGGGAAAAGCCCTCGACGGCGGCACAGATCGCCGCGAGCACCGCGGCGGCCGGATCGCCCTGGTGCTCGCGCAGGACGCTCCCGAGGCGCTCGGTGCCGTACTCCTCGTCGTCCATCGCCTCCGCCTCGGTGATGCCGTCGCTGTAGACGCAGAGCAGGTCGCCCGGCTCGATCGTGAGCTCGCGCGCCTGGTAGCGGCTGCCGGGGAGGAGGCCGAGCGGCACCCCGCCGGAGCCCAGCTCCTCCACCCGGCCGTCACCGCGCAGCAGGAGCGCCGGATTGTGCCCGGCATTGGCATAGAGCAGGCGGCCGGTGGCCGGGTCGAGCTCGGCCAGGAACATGGTGATGAACTTGTTCGGCATCGTCGATTCAAGGATGTGCCGGTTCAGCTTCTCCAGGAGCGGCGGGCCGATCCCCGTCTGGTCGAGCAGCAGGCGCAGGGCCGAGTGCAGGGTCGACACCATCAAGGCGGCCGGGATGCCCTTGCCGGAAACGTCGCCCACCACCAGGCCGAGGCGCTCCGCCGGCAAGGGGAACATGTCGTAGTAGTCGCCGCCCACCTCGCGGGCCGGGCGGTTCCAGCCGGCGAGCTGGTAGCCGGGGAGCGAGGGCGCCCCCTTGGGCAGGATCTGGCGCTGGATCTCGGCGGCGAGGTTCATCTCGCGCTCCAGGCGCTCCTGCTCCAGGGCGCGCAGATGGAGCCGGGCGTTCTCCAGGGCGATGGCCGCCTGGTTGGCGAAAAGGCCCAGCGTACGGCGGTCGCCGGGAAGGAACGGGCCGACGCCGCGGCGGCTCTCCTTGTCGCCGACCACCAGCAGGCCCCGCGGGCTGTTCTCAAACAGGATGGGCACGCCCAGCAGGTGCACCGCTCCAGGCAGCAGCCCGGCCGGAGGCTCGCCGCCGCCTTCCAGGAAGTCCGCCAGGCCGGGCTCGCCGGCGGCGAACCAGGGGCCGGCCTCGCCGCCGAACGTGCGGTCGAGGAGATAGTGCTGGTCATCCAGGATGTAGAGCGCACCCCGGCGGGCATCGAGCAGGGCGGCGGCGCGCAGCAGGATCTCTTCCGAGAGGCGGTTCAGGTCGAGGGTGCCGGCCACCGCGAGCCCCACGTCGTACAGGTTCTCCAGCTCGACGACCCGGTAGTTGACCTGGAACTGCTGTTCTTTGAGCACCAGGCGCAGACGGCAGCTCTTGAGCGCCGCCGCCAGGAGGACCGGCAAGGGATCGTCGACCGGCACGGAGGCCCCCGGCTCGGCCGGTGTCCAGAGAAGGCAGCCCCCGGGCAGCGCGAGGCTCCCCAGGCCCGAGAGCACGCGGCCCGGCGCCCCGGCTTCGAAGCACTCCGGCAGGAGGTCCGCGTCGTCGACGGTGGCCTGCTGCTCGAACACACCCTGGCGCTCCAGATACAGCGCCGCCGCCGCGGCTCCCCGGGTGGCACGCCAAAGCTCCAACAGCCGCTCCATGGCGGGCCGGTCGCCCGCCTCGTCCTGCAGCAGCGCCAGCAGCTCCTGCCAGACCTCGGGAGTCACCGCCGGTCGAGCGCCGGCTTCAGGGCTGGAGCTGGGAGACGGCGGCGGGCTCGTCGGGGAAGATGGGTGCATACTGCGCCAGCCCCATGATGTGGAAGGTCTTCTCGATCGTGGGCGTCAGGCTGCAGAAGCCGAGCTTGCCTCCGATCTCGATCATCTTCTCGATGATCTCGATCAGGATGGAGATCCCGATCGAATTCACGATCTTGGTGCCGCCGAGGTTCAGGAGGAGCACCTTGTAGCCCTCGTCGATGAGCTTGTAGGCCACCCGGGCGATCTCTTCCCCGCCCTGGTTGTTGATGTACCCCTCCGTGTAGACCACGGCCAGGCCCTCCCGGCGGTCCACGTTCACGTTCAAGCTCTCGGTCATCAGCGCATCCCCGCCTTTCATCGCATCTTGCTCATCACGACGGTCGTCCCCTCCGAGCCGGAGCGGATCTCGACGTCGTCCATGAGCCCCCGGATGATCTTCAAGCCCCAGCCGCGCTTGCGCGCCGACTTGAGCTTCTCCTGGATCGACGGCTCCTCGATCTCCCCCGGAGAAAAACCGACTCCGGTGTCCCGGACGGTGATGCGGAGCGTCTCCGGGTCCTGCCCGCCCAGAACTTCAAAGGTCACGAAGACCTCCTTGGCGGAGGCATGGCTGTGTTCGAGGGCGTTGATGCACGCCTCGACCACCGCCATCCGGACCTCGTCGATTCTATCCGGACTCATCCGCATGGACTCGGCGATGGCCATGGCCGTCTTGCTGGCCTCGATCTCCATCTCGGGCACCATCGGGAGAGCCAGCGTGACCTTCCTCATGACGGTATCACCTGTCATGGGTTCCTGGACGGCCGGAAAGACGGTGATCCCGGGTCAGAAGGAGAGATAGAGCTGGAGGGCCCAGACCACCAGCGGATGAATGCGGTCGTCGGCCAGCAGGCAGGCGAAGCTGGCGATCGTCGCGGCGGACAACAAAATCTTCCCCGGTACGTAGGGAACGGTGAGCTTGCGAACCGATTCGAGCATAGGGTTGTCTCCTCATCCTCGCCGCTCCCCTGTCGCAAGCTTGTTGCCAACTCGCCTCCGCCTCCCGCGGAATCCAGGAACCTGTTGATTCAAAAGGCCTTGCCCTGTTCATGAAACATCCTGCGACAACCTGCCCCGGACCTTCGTGGGGCATTTTGCCACAGAAGAACCCCGGCGCGCGCCCTTCGCCCGCCTCAACTGTCCACTCCGCCACAACTTCCGGGTGATTTGAGACAAAAAGACCCATGTGCACCAAAATGTCCCTCGGCGGTTCTGGTGTCCGTGGCTTCATCTCAGAAACCTTTGCGTTGCAGGGTCTTGCGGTCGATCCCCAGGACCTTGGCCGCCTCGCTCTTGTTGCCGCCGGTGAGCTTGAGGACGCGGGCGATGTGGCGCTTCTCCAGGTTCTCCAGGTCGAGCGGCTCGGGAGACGCGACGGCCGGGGAGCCGAGAAGGGAGCGGATGAGCCCGGCGTCGATCTCCTTCTCGGCCAGGGAGACCGCCCCCTCGACGAGGTTCTGGAGCTCGCGGACGTTGCCCGGAAAGTCGTGGGCGAGGAGGAGGGCCAGGGCTTCGGAGCGGAACTGCGGCAGCGGGATCTCCTCGCGGCGGCAGAACTCCTCGGTGAACACGCGGACGAGGTGCGGGATCTCCTGGCGGCGCTCGCGCAGCGGCGGCAGCTCGATCTCGACGCCCTTCAGGCGGTAGTAGAGGTCCTCGCGGAAGCGCCCGGCGCGCACCAGCTCCTCCAGGTCCTGGTGGGTGGCGGCGACCAGCCGCACGTCGACCGGGAGGGGGCGGCGGCCTCCGATGCGGGTCACCTCCCGCTCCTGGAGGACGCGCAGGAGCTTGACCTGGAGGGAGACCTGCATGTCGCCGATCTCGTCCAGGAAGAGGGTGCCGTGGTCGGCCAGCTCGAACTTGCCCGGGCGGGCCTGGACGCCGGTGGCCACCCCGCCTTCGATGCCGAACAGCTCGCTTTCGAGGAGCGCCTCGGGAAGCGCCGCGCAGTTGACCGCGATGAGCGCGCCGTCGCGGCCGGAGAGGAGGTGCAGGAGCTTGGAGACCAGCTCCTTGCCCGTCCCGCTCTCGCCGCGCACCAGCACATTGACACCGCGCGGGGCCACCCGCTCCACCAGGTCCAACACCCGCCGCATGGCCGGCGACTGGGCGATGATGCGCCGCCCGGCGACCTCGCCGGTGAGGGTGCCCTTGAGCGCCTTGTTCTCCTCTTCCAGCTTTTCGCGCTGCGCCTCCAGCCGTTCCACCTGGCGGGCGGCGTCCAGGGCCACGCCGGCCAGGGTGGTGACCGAGTCGAGGAAGCGGCGGTCGTCCTCGGTGAAGGCGGAGCCGGCGCCGCCCCGCACCTCTTTGTCGAGGAGACCGACGTAGCCGAGGAAGACGCCGCGGTAGGCGAGAGGGGCCGCGAGAAGCTGTTCATAGGCCCGGCCGGCGAGCATGCCACGCAGCCGGGAGAGCATGTGCCCCTCCGCCAGCAGCTCGCGCCAGATCGGCGCCGCGAGCAGGGCCTCCCCCGTCGGGGCGTCCTCCAGCCAGCCCACCGTGGCCACCCCGCGCACCCCGCCATAGCCGTCCCGGGTCACCGCCACCGCCGCCGCCGGATCGAGCACCGCGCAGACCCGCTGCAGGAGCTCTTCGACCAGCTCTCCCTCCGGACGCTGGGCGTGCAGGGCCAGCGCCAGGTCGTACAGGGTTTCGAGCTGGAGAATCCGCCGCTTTTCGGCGAGACTGGCATCCGGCCGCTGCATGTGCGGTCTCGCCGGGCGGTTGTGAACGCTAGTCGAAGTCGATCGGCTCGCCGAGGGCGAAGCCGTTGGCGATCAGCTGATAGGTGAGAGCGGACAAGCACCGGCGGGCGACCTTGCGTACGCTGGACGGGTGATAGCCCATCTCCCGGGCCACCTCCGACGAGTCGTATCCCAGACCGTAGCGGAGCTGCAAGAGCTTGCGACAGCGATCCGGCAGCTCGTCGAGCAGGCTGTTCAGATCCCAGAGCAGCTCCTGGCGCTCCTGCGGCGCCGTCACCGGCTCGGTGAGGAGCTCCAGAATGGCGCTATCGACCGAGTTGTAGACGCTGTTGCGCCGCTTGCGCCAATAGATCACACAGCGGTTGCGCAGAGTGACCACGATCCAGGCTTCCGGATCCTGGATCGATTCCCACTTCTGGATCGTGGTGATCAACGCATCCTGCACCAGATCCTCTGCGTCATGGGCCGGGACACGGTAGCGGGCAAGGACCTGCTTCAGCCTGGGGCGGACGCGCCGCAGGAGGTCGTCGAGCGACTCCCGGCCGATCGGTTGGTCAGACACAGCCATTCGTAGGTTCGCTTTCTGGCACGAGCTGGTCGATCCTCCTCGGAGGCTCATCATAGCGCGGTCTGCATGGATTGCCACCAAGGGTCTGGTGCCTCTGGTCGAGCCGTCAAGCAGGAGGATGATAAACTCCCGCCCGCATGACTACAACCGTTCCATCCCGCCCGCTCGTGGCCCAAAGCCTGCGTACGGCGCCGCTGATCGGCGTGGTCCGCACCCCTTCTCGGGAGGAGGCGGCCCGCCAGGCCCGGCTCTTCGCGGAGGCCGGCATCGAGCTGATCGAAATCACCTTCACCGTTCCGGAAGCGTCCGGGCTCGTCCGCGAGCTGCTCGCCGGCCGCCCCGGGGGTGGCCCCCCCTGGATCGGCATGGGAACGGTGACCACCGAAGCCCGCGCCCGCGAGGCGTTGGCCGCCGGGGCCGAGTTCCTGGTGACCCCCAATGTCAGCGCCGGCGTCGCCCGGATCGCCCGGGAGGCGGATCGCTTCCTGGTCCTGGGAGCCTTGACGGCGACCGAGATCGTCCATGCGCACGAGCTGGGCGCCGACATCGTGAAAGTCTTTCCGCTTCCGCCGGTGGGCGGGCCCGCCTATCTTTCGGTGGTCCGCGGCCCGCTGGGGGACATCCCGATGCTCGCCGCCGGCGGCTTCGGGGTCGAAGAGATCCCGGCCTATGCCGCCGCCGGAGCCCGGGCGTTCGGGATGGGTGGCCCCCTGCTGGGAGCCGATGAAGAAGAAACCCGCCGGCGTATCGCCCGCGGGCTGGAGCTGGCCCGCCAGGGCCGGCAGGAGGGCTGATGAGCTCGCCGTCGCAAACGCCGCCGCGCCAGGTGGTCTTCGACCACACCCCCGAGATCTATGCGACCGATACCTCGGGCTCGTTTTCGTTCCCTCTCGTGGCTCAGGGCAAGGGATTCCTCCCCACCAGCACCTTCGACGAGGTGCGCTTCGTGGTCTCGCTTTGGCATCCGTCCGGCCAGAAGACCATCGACCTCGACCGCGCCTATGTGGAGCTGCGCGCCTGCTTCGATCCGGACGAGGAGCACTGGACCAAGATCGCCGAGATCGAGCCGGTGGTCCCGCCCTATGCCGGCAGCGAGAGCTTCGACGGCTGGATCGTCCTGCCCGTCCTGGGCACCGTGAGCGCCTATGCCCTCTTCGGCAGCGGCTTCGAATCGCGCGCCCGGCTGCAGATCCGGGCGAGCGCGTATTTCGTGGCGTAGCCCCCTCCCCCTGGCCCCTCCCCCGCTGAA